>CAZEAC010000092.1:13509-18772 GCA_964510065.1 uncultured Bdellovibrionales bacterium
AATCCGAATTTGAGGCAATTGATATGCCCATGCGTTTACATCCTTGCAACTCCGCGTGGCTCCAAAGCCGGCGGCGACATTTCCTGTGTCAGTGCTAATGTCATTAACGGCAGTAACGTGGCGTTGTTGAGATTTGGGAGCGAAATACTGCTCAACCGAATAGGCGAGGGGGGTGGGTAATTAAATCAAGGGGTTAGCTTTGGCTGTGGTGATATGGGGGGGTAGCTTTTTCCGCTACCTTGAAAACTCTGTGTCTCTGTGGTTTTCAAAGTATTTAAGCCACAGAGCCACAGAGCCACAGAGCCACAGAGGCCACAGAGGTGGGGATAGGATACTTGGGGTTAATGAGTAATTACGGGCGTTGGTAACTACTTATTACTTCGCTGTTATGCCGCAAAATCCGAAGGATCCGAGGCAAATTCATCGATATTCTGTAGAGGATCGAAGCCGGAATCCTTGGACTGCTGCCGTTTACGCTCTTCCTCTTCCTTCTTCAAGCGGGTGTAGTCGAGATAATGCAGATTTGCCTGGATGTTATCAGTATTGCTGTAAACGTAGGCCAGGAAAAACTCGGTAATGGTCGCGTTACGTACTGATAGCTCCTCGGCTAAGCGCAGCACCAGCGCAGTTCGATGTTTGTTCTCGTTTTCGAACGCTTCCCACCATTTCCGTGCTGATCCGGTGGTATTGTCCCAATCGAGCTTTTTGCGGACCTCCTCAAGCTTGGTGACAATTTGCGGATCGCTCCACCCAGTTGTATCGGAAATCCCCGGAGGGAGCGCATTCGGATCGTAAGGCGCGCCAGAGCCGCCTGCTGCGCCAGCGCCGCCCGCAGCGCTTGGCGAGACCGGTAGAGTCTCTTCGAACTTGATCTCCGCATCGCGCATCTTGAGCTCGTCTTCCTCACGATCAAACTCGGCGATGCGTTTAGCCATGTCCGGTATTTTGTACCAGGGCACAAGATGCCCCTGGAATACCGGTAAATTCGGGAGGAAAAAGGTTGAAATATTATCGACGGGGCGGCCAATTTCATCGGGCGTAAGTACCGCGCGCTGCTGCACCTGTTCTTGAGTGCTATCGTTTTTGCTGGCAAACCACTCGATGAGCTTCTTGTTTGTGCCGAGTGATTGAGTTTTGAAACGGATCGTCATCTGTCCGGTTTCTTTTGAGGCCCACTCGGAGTCTTGAATGTCGAGAGTCGGCATGAAGATCTTTGTGCTGAAACCGGCGAGCACAGAGTCCGCCGTTTCACCGTAGTTGCCCTTGACCTGCGCAATCGACTGAATCGCGGCGACGATACTTACGTTACGTGAACGCAGCGTGTTCAATTTTACATGGATATCAGGAAGCCGTCCAAGCGCGCTCGCGAATTCGTCGATAACCAAACTTACAGGCCGTGGCAGCGCAGAACCCGGACAACGCTCGGCACGTTTGGTCAAAAACCGCAGCATTTCAATCACAATAACGTTGGCCATTGGGCGCAACATTTCGAGCTCTGATTCACGAAGCTCAATTATGAAAAGGCTTGGCTTCTTGATGAGTTCCTCAAGGTCTAGCTCATTTTGCGACGTTGTCGCGCGAATCGTGCTTAGGTCCCAGGCACTGAGGCGCATGCCGAGCTCAGACATAATCGTATCAGCGTTCTGCGATCCTGAGCGCGCCAATTCGATAAAAGTTCGAGAATTTCGATACGCGTGTGGGTGCGCCTCAAGCCAATCGCAGAGCGGCTTCATACCTGACTGCACGAGCTCATGTATTCTCGGCATTGAAAGCACGTCTTTCGGATCGTGCAGCAAGCCGACCATGATTGCATTTAAAATCGCCAAGGCGTTGTTTCTAAAGAACGGGCTATCGGACTTCGCTGATGGCTGGTCGGTCGCCATGACAATAGTATTAGCAATTAGTTTACAGTCGGTGTCATCATCGATCTTCGCCAATATATTCCAGCTTAAGCTGCGCACGCGATCGAGCGGATTGAAGAGGAAGATATTTTTTTCGGGGTTATACTTGCGCGTCATCGCCGCGAGTTTTCGCCACATTTCAGGCTTTGAGTCGATAACGATGGTCGAGCGCACCGGATCGAGACAATCGTTATAAAGCACTGGCAAAATCAGCTTGGTGGTCTTTCCGCTACCGGTCTTGGCGATACAGAGCATGTGCCGGTTTCGTTCGGAGGTTGGAATCAATAGCTTGGTCTGCTTGAAGGCAACACCCTCGCTGCCGCGAAGATCAGTAACGTGCAATGCGGTGTCGCCTGGCTTCCCCGAAGGACGAGTCCAGCTCGCAATCTGCTCGGTCGTTGCGAAGTCTCCTGAGCCAAGCTCGTTGGTCATCGAGCGTTTTGGTCGACGTGCTTTCGGCGTCATCACGTCAAGGAGCGACAATTCGCCAAATACCATTCCAGTCTTTTTGTATTCACGGAATGAGTGAATTCCGACGAGAATGAGGTAGGTCGCCAAAGCAACGAAGAACATCTCCTCCCACCAGTTACGGTAGGCGCGCTTTCCGACAAAGGTACTGAACACTGGCTCGATACCCAGCGGTAATGATTTTAGTTCGTGCTTCGGTGTCTGCAGATATTCAACGGCGGAGTCGACCGCCTTTAGAAATTGCGCGCGCCGAAAATCGGAATAGTGAATGATCGTAAGCGCAACAAAGATAAGTCCAAACACCCCGGGGAGGATGGTTGAGCCGCGCTTAAAAAACTGCAGCATCACGAGAGTCGCGCCAAGTGCGCCCAGGGTAAAAAGAGCAACGATCGATGGAAGGCCGTAAAATGACCCAATCAATTGCAAAAGCGCTATTTCAACGGCGTGAAGCATTTCCCAACCCTGAGCGAAATCCCTCTATCATTGTAGGGGGTTGGCTCTCATAGTACCACACTACAAAGAGCGTAACCTTCAGCATTGTTATGTACTGATTTCGACTTGAAGTGACCTACCTTTAATGCAGGTATCTATCTGAAAACACTTAACTATAAAATGGTTAGTGATAGGGCTCGAGTAGTTACGCGGGCTAGGGGTAGCTACTCATTAAGGTGTAGATAGCTTTTTCCGCTACTCTGTGACCTCTTTGTCTCTGTGGTCTAAATACGTTAAAAACCACAGAGGTCACAGAGTTAGGGAAAGTATACGCGGGGATAATGAGTAATTACGGCTACGGCGGATAGTTTCTGCCATTTTTTATCAAGTGGACAGATACTAGTTGGGGCAGCTTTCCGGAACCCGGTGATAATGGTCTCTTTTGATTATCATGTACTCGATCTGACCGACGTGCTCATGAAAAGAATCGCGGAAGCTGTCGATTATTTCAATGAATTGCTCGAAATTCGCCACCTCTACCTCAAACTCCACCGGAAAAGCGCCAATCTGTTGAATAAAACAGGTGATGTTTGGATGGCGATGACAATAGCGCAGCATTTCGCGACGTAGCTTCTCGTTCCACGTGCGTAGGGTGACGAAGACCTTAAAGAGCTGCATCTCAAGTAGCCGATAATTAAGCTGTGTGCGGTAGCCGAGGATAACACCCTGCTTTTCAAGTTTCGCAAGGCGATACGCCGCGAGATTTGGTGTGGTGCCAACTTTGCTTGCAAGCGCGTGCATGGATATTCTAGCGTCCGATGAAAGTGCAGCAAGTATCTTGCGTTCAATTGTATCCAGCTCGATACGGGTCCTGACACTTCCCCAGCGTAGTGCCGAACTCCCCGAGCCAACCAGGTAGTGTTTCGGGAATCGCACTACTTCGACATTCACTGCGACGCTAAGTCCTACAATTTTTGAGCTTACCGACGCCAAAAGCTTGTTCTGCGCGCTTTGATATTCAGTCACATCTCGCGCGGCAATTGAGACGAGAATGTCCCAAATACCGTATCCCTCCATCAGCCAATAGGTATTCGGAAATGTGTCGGCATTTCGAATAAAAGTTTGCAGCGCCGTTTTGCTTAGTGAGTGTTTAAGATAGGTTTTGAAGATAGTCAGCCCCATTGCACTCGGGTTAATCACCGGCGAGAAGCGAGAAATAATTCCTGTAGAAAGAAATTTTTGCACGCGGTACTGCACCAGATCACTTCCTAGGCGGAGCTTCCTTGCGATTTTCGAAAGTGGCTGGCGCGCGTCCAGATCTAGTTCGTGGAGCAAGAGCCTATCGAGACGGTCGAGCGATTGCATAAAATGCCGATAATTTAGGTTTAGTCTAACAGAGATCTAAGATATCCGCCAATCACATCAAATTATTGCTTGTAGTGGCTATTCCGAGCTATTTCTTTACTGTCGAAGGTTCCTTCACAAGATGCATTGGTAGAACGCGAACTACCCAGGGTTCCACATCGAGAATTGCTATCTCGATACCGGAACTCGTGGTGAGGATTATGGTTATCTTCAGCGAGTCATCCAATGAAAGGAACATATGGCTACGCGGGTTTATTTTACGGCACATGCCGACGACGAGATGATTATTGATGAGGTCGTCGGTAATATGCAGAGATTCTGGTCGATACTCAGCAGGTGTCACGACAACGGATCTTGCTTCGATGAGTTCTGGGACGAGTACGCCAAGTTTCTTGAAGCCCCATGGTTCGAGCACATTGCGAACATCCTTCGTCGAAAGGGCACGCCGCGCGAACACATGCTTGCCGTCGCAAAGCAGATGCTTGGAATGTCGGCGTTCCTTGGAGCTTCCGCCTGCTGGCCACATGCAAGCCAGGTACAGCTCGAACTTGAAGAGGCTCATGCAAAGATAATTGACCTCCAGATTGAGCGCTATGAGCTTTCTCAGTCGGAGCGTACCTTCTTTGCACTTGCGCACTTCAATCTTGGCGCGATCTGCCGAGAGCTCGACGCCGAATTTGGCCCTGGCAAAAGTATTGCGGTGCCAGTTGGAGCTCCCGGGCTAGTGAACAAAGCAGGAGCGAGAGCGTTTTCAATGCTCGACATCCTTGCCCCTCTTTATACTGAGATTAAGAGCGGTGTTGGGCTCCGGACTCCCTCTGAAGAAAAGGCACGCTTTGCGAGTTCTCGGCTGGCGCTTGGTGCGCAGCGGCTCTTTGTGATGGCCGAGCATCTTCAAGTCTGAGCACAGACTCTCGCCTGACTCTATCAAGGTGGTTTTTTGATAAGGTTTCCTCATCACGAATTCCGCCCCTTGCTGCGCTAAGCTCGAGGGCCTGATCCACTCGCGCTGCTTCGACGTATGCGTATATGCTCTGTTATTGCCTAGAGCGTGTTCTGAACTTTTGTCCTGCTGCGAGCCCCAATTCGCATTAAAC
>CAZEAC010000093.1:0-18667 GCA_964510065.1 uncultured Bdellovibrionales bacterium
GAAGAGAGAGAGAGCATAAGACCCCCGTAAAGCAGCTAAGCACATCCGCTGATACTAATCGACGCTCAAGGCTGCATCCTTAATAAAACAGCGCTAAAAAATAAACGAATAAGATTAATAAGTTATGCTATTTTAGCATCTATTTTGCTGACTTTTCGGCGCTTGGAAAACGTCCCTGTACGATCACAAACTCACCAGCCCTCAGCGCGCGGTTTGTCCGAAAATTATAGGTGACCTCTTCAGTGGTGGCCTCCGCAAGCGAAAACGCGAGAAGATTATTCTCGGATCGCTTAGGAGGATCCTCCTTGCGCACCTTGAGTGAACGAATACTTCCCTTCACCACCGCTTTCGAAGCATTCGCAACCGGCAGCGTAAGCTGACCGGAATATCCTACAATCGGAAGTGCATCAAACGGCCCCGCAGCAACAAGAAGAAACTTCGACTCGCCACTCTCGGTCACCGTGAGAAGATCACTTACCGTGTACTGAAACGATACCTCGTAGTGTCCGCGCGGCAGCGATTCCGCGCCATGTTGCGGAAGTCCGAAACAAACCTGCGACACGTTGCGCGCCGACTCCTCCGGATAGCTGACCTGACCATTTTCCTCTTTCCACAAAAGAGTATGCACGACGGGATGCGGATTCTTGTTTGCATCAAGATAGCTTGACTTTAATTTTCGACAGAAACCCTTTGAAATGAGCGTTCCCTCAACTTTGGCCCTAATCTTCTCAATTATTGAAACGGTGCCGTCACGCTCGATTCGAATATCAGAGACAATCTCCATGTTTTCCGATGGAGCTTTCGGTTTCTCGGCGGGGCGCAGCACCCAAAGGGCGGTAAATCCCAACGCCATGATCAGCGAAGACACAAGCAGCGTTGCCGCAAGCTGCGTTAGCAATCGCGCCTTCTGATTAGGCCCAAGCTCTATCACTCGCCCCCTTCGTGTGTAGTTTAATACACAGGATTGGTTATCTCTTCGGCAGTTCCCCACGCCGGATGGAAATAGGTGCAGCCCTGCTCGGTTACCTGAAAACGCACCCGCACATCGGGAAAGGTAACCGCAGACTCCCTACAGAAACTATTCGGATCATCGCCCATAAAGGCTTTGACCCCGGCTAAACAGAGAAGCAGCACTATAAGGACCGCAACCATGGTGTCCTGCGCGCTTAGCCCAGCCTCATTCGGTGTAATCTTCATTACAGCTGGTTTATCGACTAAGTCATTGGGCGGCTTAAGGATATTGTTGAGCCACCCCAAAGCACCCCGATTTCTGAAATAAATCCAGGGTGCTCGGGGCCCTTGGGGCTATCACTCACCATCTCTTATGCCACTAAGCGAAGCAGCTCCGGCGGAGAGCTTTCTCGGGTGGCTATCTGCTTAATCATCGTATCGGAAGAGCTGGACTTCCCAGCCACCTTTAGCTGCAATTCAAGACGATCCCTTAACGCTGCAAGTTCATGCGGCAACGAAATCTCCGTGCCGTTAAGTGTCACTAATATTTGCGTGCTATCAAGTGCTCTCTCGTTAAAGGCCAATACTACAGGTCCCGGATTTTTGAGCTGAGTATTCGTCTTCTTAAAGAGACGACTCGCGAATGGCCGCCCCGCAACGTCGCTTCCGAATATGTCTATGAGCCACGCCGGGCCTTTCGCAATGGCGTAGTCTAATGAAAGCGCAAGACTTCCAGGTCCACCCTGAATCGTCGCCACTCCGCACTTTGTTCTCATACAGAGAAGCGTAAGTGCTTGCACCGCCGCCGACCACGGATACGATCCAAATGATTGAAACGGGCCCGAGGTTCTGCCTCGAATAGCACGACGACTTTCTCCTATGGCCGGGTGAAAAAACTCTGTCGAAAAGAGCGACAGCTCTGATTCGGACGAAACAAAATTTAATATAAGTTTTGGTAACATTATTGGTTCTCCTCTGTTGTTCGGACGCTCGAAGATTCTCATAGTTTTTGTAAGGTACATTCTGTACCTGTTTTCAGTGCGAGTGCTGGAATTCTCCATGGACGATGTGCGCGGACTTGCCCGACTCCTGCGCGTTCTTTGGCGGCGTAGTCAAGGCGCTGATAGGGAGGATTCAAGAATTCAACGTAGAAGTCAGCTTCGCAGCGCCGTCGCGAGGAGCCAGGCCTCATAAAGTAGTGTCAGGCGCCTATTATTCAGGGTTTCAGGGGTGGCAATTAGAATCCACCGAAAATTATGGGTCTCTTGTGGCTCACAGCAGTGATTTTAATTGAAGGCTCCGACTAAGAAATCAGTCAGGCGCGGCGTCTCATTTGGACTCTCTGCAAGGCATAAAAAGGTGGGCAAAGAAGTCGCTTAAATTCTGAATCGTGGTATAATTCTGCCCCAAATGAAGAACTCAGCTCGGCTAGAGCTCTCTTTTGTCTCGTGGCAAGATCCCTCACTTTTTAAAGTGTCGTTCACCCATCCCCTGGTGCGTGAAACGATTCTCTCGGTTCGAGGAAAGACAAGTGGTGTGTTTGATACCTTTAGAACCTTTCAGTGGACATCGGCGGTGCAAGCCCTCGTGGTGGTGCTGTTGCGTGCAGTCACTTCGCATCGTGCCTCAACGATATCTACGACATCAAAATTGCTCGAAGGTGGAATCGGATCGTTGGCCGCGTCGTTAAGTTATGCTTTGGATAAGCAGCCTGTGTGGCTCTTGGACATGTTTGGAACTAATTCAGATGGTTCGCCGTTGATCAAGAGACTTCTTCATCGAAGTAATCTCGGCTCATCGCGCAAAGGACCAGTCGCATTTGATATTAACCGAGCATTGCTTCGCGCCGAAGATATTCATCTTTACGTTGAAGACTGTCGCATCACCGATTCTGCAAAGCTAAACGAGTTTCGACACATTCTTGAATTAAAGCTCGGAATTCGATCGAACAGTGATGCAGAGGGATCGGATAGCTCGGCCTCAGCACTGTCTACCGACAATCGACCGGAGACTCACCGCGAGCCGCACACCGCGTTTAAGACGCCCTTTCTTTCGTTAAGCAGGTCGGGCGGGCAGCCCACGTTCACCAGAGTCTATGAAGATGGAAGTGCCACGGCACTGGTTGCTGTCTTCGGTGACTTAGTGCAGTTGCATCGTGAAAAGCCGACATTAGTGCGTGCGCAATTTGATTGTGTTTTCGGAGGCGTCTTGCAAAGCACAAGCTGCGATTGTGATTACCAGCTTCGCAAAGCAATTCAAACGCTCGAAAAAGAAGGTGGTATACTGATCTATCTCTACAATCATTCCGCCGGTAAGCGCCTGTTCTCAACCCATTTTGATGCGTCGAAACGGCTTCCCGCATTGACCGGCGGGACTTCGAGCTATTTGCCGGATGCCGAAGTCCGTAGCGATGAAATGAAGCTTTTAGAGCTTGTCCCGACGATATTAAAAGACTTAGGCGCAAGAAATGTCACGCTGTTGACCAATAGTAGCGAGAAGTTGGAGGTGTTAAGAAATGCAGGCATTCACGCCAGTGAAAGCCGCTTGATTGCGCCTCTATCGCCTCAAAATATCAGCCATCTTTACGGCAAAATTCGAAGCGGTCGGCACGCGCTCGATGAGTTACTACCAGAGCAAGGTGATCTGTTTATTGCGAGGTCGCCGGATGTGTGCCGAAACTTTGAAAAGGTATGGATATTCGCCGGTGAGGATCTGCTTTGGGAAGATAATATCTATTATCAAGATCTGATTCGGCAATTTATCGATCAGGTTGCTGCGCGAGCGCACGCGATGACGCGCGCCGACATTCGCGGGCTTGTCGATTCGATCTCCGCTTCGAATGCAAAATCAATTGGCTTTGGCCCGCGTGTTTTTGAAAAGTCGTTGCGTCAGGTGTTCGAGTTAATTCAGACCAAGCACCACGGGAAGATTGCGTACCCGGAAGTGCTGTTAAGTGATGTCGCCGCGAGAATAATTGAGTCGCCCGTGCGTGCCTCCGGCGAGGGCGAATGGCTTGTTCATCACCTGAAAAGAGCGGGGCACGGACTTGTGCTGCTTACGCAGGGACCGATTGATGTTGAAGTTGATAAGTTTGCGCGCCTCAGTATTGCCGCACAATTCGATTCATTTGCGGTTGTTGAACGAAAATCAAAAGATTCGTTCCGGAGACTCATCGATACACTTGCAGTTCCCGCTGATAAAGTTGTGGTAATCGGAAATAGTATCGGCTTCGAAATCGCGCCGGCTGTCGAGCTAGGCCTCGAGGCGGTCTATTATAATAATCCTAACAGCTGGGCATTCACCAATCACGAAAATGAAGTTGCTGGGCGGTATCACGAGATTACCGATCTGCGCCATGCGGCGAACCTTGTTTTCCATAAGTTTTCAGATACTGAGAAGAGAATCCATCAACACAACGGTTCGCCTACTGACTTTGCCGCGTAAGTAATTATGGATGTCGTATGGGATTACAAATGAACGAGATATATAAGCGCGACTTGGTGCTTCCTCGAGAGAAGTTGCGCAACGTGCAACACGGCAAGGCCGAGATTAGGCAGCTTGCGCAAAGTTTGAGTGCTATGAAGCTGACCTACACAACTTTTGATGGTGATCACCAGCAGCTTGCAAGCCTCATGCGACAATCTATTTTGGCTGAGGGAAATGTCCCGGTAAATCCGCC
The DNA here is from genome assembly GCA_964510065.1 of uncultured Bdellovibrionales bacterium. Classification (GTDB taxonomy): domain Bacteria; phylum Bdellovibrionota_C; class UBA2361; order UBA2361; family CAIXSY01; genus CAZEAC01. Next base: position 4,631 of record CAZEAC010000093.1, read on the forward strand.
AAGCATTCTTGGCTATCGAGATCTTGTTGATACGCGCCAGATCAAAAAAGGCGTCATGTTGGACGATCTCGCGTTGCTGCGCCGCTGTGATGAGCTTTGGTGTTTTACCAATACCCGTACCGCGAGTAAGGGATTAGACCGAGTCCCGGAAGGCGCGCTCATAGAGCTGATTTATTTTCGAAGACACCACGCGCACGCGCCGATCTATTTTGTTGATGTCGAGGATCTCTTAGAAGGGAAAATTGTCAAAAAGAAAGCCAACGACTTTATTGATCGACAGCTCGGGCGAAAACTAGCCTATTTTGCTGAGCTCAAGAGTTTTGTCGTTGAGCACGAAAATGACGTACCAAATACACGCTATGTGAATTTAGATCCTCTCGATTTTAAATATGCCGAGTGGCTAAGGAGAATACCGACACGCGAATCGTGTGTTCCGCTTGTGCCTTTTCTCACGGTCGACATGGCGGACATGCCAAACCGCCTCACTCATTCTGATAGAATACCGCGTGCATGGCTTGCGCTTTTACGTCTGTGTGATTCGTATGTATCAATGGCCCCGCTGCACGAACAGCCGCACCTTTCGGCCTGGCAGAACCTTGTACGGCGAGTCGCTTCGGAGATGAATATACCGAGCGCCGCGGAGATCACCTGGAAGCAGCTGAGCGTGCCTAAGGCGATACTTGGTGAGCGCTGGCCGATTACGTCGAAAGAGGCTGCAGATATTCAGCGGATTCTAGGAAGATCGCGAGGAAAAGAGGCTGCCTAATGAAGAAGGTCATTCTTTTCGATTACGACGATACTCTGGTTGATACAGTCGGTTCGAGAGTGCCGGCAATAATCGAGTACTGCAAAGTGGCTCATGGGCTCGTTATTGACGAGAACATGATTAAGGCGGTCTGGGGCCTGCCATTTACGAAAAAGTTTGCGGCGCTTGGTTGTCCGGAGCCGGTTGATATCGAAAGGTATAAGGCTTTGAGCGCCCGATTCCCGATGCGTCCTTTTGATGAAGTAGGGGAGATTACCCTGAAGCTTTCGCGCAGTCACACCTTGGCAATTCTCTCATCGGCATCGCGCGAGGTCATTGTTAACGATCTTAAGGCTTTGGGATGGAATGATAATCGCTTCGTCCGTGTATTCGGTCAGGAAGATTGTTCGTTTCATAAACCCGATCCTCGCGTTTTTGATTCGGTCTTAAACTTCTTGGGATCTTCCGGTTTTCAGCGGTCGCAGGTCATGTATGTCGGAGATAGCGACTCCGATGCGAAAGCAGCGACCCTCGCCAATATTGACTTTGTCGGTATCGCGAGAGACCCGGGGCGAGCCGCTCTGTTTAGAGAGAATAGTGTACGCTTCAAACCGTCTCTCAGAGAATTAGCACAAGAGGTTTTGCATTCGATATCTCTGTCTCCTGGATAAGTCCCATGGGCGGCAACAGAAGATGTTTGCGTCCATACGTCTTTTACAATTTGTTATCGGGTAGGACTTTCTTCAAAACAAATCAAAACGAAAGGTTAATATATGATCATCCAAACATTGCTCGGCATCGTGGTCTTTATCACGATTGCGTGGTTGATGTCCGAAGACAAACGTAAGGTGCCGTGGCGTACGGTTCTCAATTGTATGCTGCTGCAGCTGGCATTGAGTGTGTTACTGCTTCGAACGAAGGTTGGTACCGCTGTCTTTGATGGCGTCAACTGGACAATTATGCAGCTGTTCAAAGCGGTCGAACGGGCAGCTGCAATGCCCTTCGGCGCGGATCTGGTAAAAAGCGCTCCCTTTTTTACCCTCGTACTTCCTACAATTGTAGTGATGAGCGCGCTCATGGCGCTACTCTACTACTGGGGCATCATGCAGCGGGTGGTGTACGGTTTCGGAATCGTATTTCACAAGCTGTTAAAAACTTCGGGGGCTGAATCCCTCGTGACGGCGGCGAATGTGTTTCTCGGGATGACCGAGGCGCTGACGACCATTCGCCCCTATCTTCCGCGCATGACTCGCTCGGAGTTAATGCTGGTCATGACTGCGGGGATGGCGACAGTCGCGGGCGGACAGCTTGCGGCGTATGTGGGAATGCTGAATAGCACGTTTCCTAACATCGCCGGCCATCTTGTTACTGCCTCGCTTCTTAGCGCTCCCGCCGCGGTGATGTTTGCCAAGATTATGGTACCTGAATCTGGCACACCTGAAACGGCGGGCGGTGCCAAGTTGGATACGAGTTCAGAGTACAAGGGCGCCGTCCACGCGCTTACCGAGGGAACCTCATCCGCGGTTCCTCTCGTCCTCAATATTCTGTTTAGCCTGATAGTCTGCTTAACGCTGATCTACTTCGGCAACAGTCTTTGGGGGGCGGTGTGCAGTGTGCTTGAGGCTTGCGGGATTCACACCAAGAGTTTCGATACCATTCAGGAGATTCTTGGTTACTGCTTCCTTCCGGTGGCATGGCTTCTCGGAATGAGCGGATCGGATCTCATGCCTGCGGGGATGCTGCTTGGTGAGAAGACGCTCTTCAATGAGTTCGTGGCCTTCGGCCACCTCGGGGAGATCCTCAAAGGGGCTGCGCCGTTTGATGGCATGGCTCCGGTTGAGTTCAGCGCCAACGCAAAGATTGCGTTGGTGTACTCCTTCTGTGGATTCGCGAACTTCGGTTCGATTGGTATCCTGGTGGGAGCCATGGGGGTGATCGCCAATAAGCGACTCCCTGAAATCGCCGCGCTCGGCTTAAAGTCGATGATCGCGGCGAGCCTGGCCTGCTTCCTCACTGGAAGTTTCGCCGTGCTGCTCTCTTAAGCGGCGCTCAAGACGGTGTATGCGGTGGTCATACCGTTTACTTAAGGAGGTTTTTATGAAGAAAGCCTCCCGTCCTTTTATTTTCCAGGTATTGTATAGCCACGCGAACAGCAGGTTCCAGGACCTGTTGGTGCCGTAATTGTCTTTGCTTAACTAACCTGATATAGTTAAACGCTAAAAAGTTTGTATAGTAATTTCAATTTGTTAGGTGAATTATGGCAGTTCCTAAGAAACGCACCTCAAGGTCAAGGCGCGATATGCGTAGGGCGCATCATTTCCTCGGCCGTACCTACTCCGTAGTTTGCCCAAAGTGCGGTGAGATGACACTTCGTCACCGTGCCTGCCCCGCATGTGGACAGTACCGTGGTAAGCAGATCGTCAAGATTGAAGACGAAAATGCAGCCGCAGCCTCCGCAAACTAGCAAGCCAGTCGCCGTCGATGCGATGGGAGCGGACTTCGGTCCACCGGTAGTCGTTGAAGGAGCGATCAGTGCTGCACGCGATCTCGGTATCTCCTCGGTAATTGTCGGCGCTGAAGACCAGATTAAGCAGCTACTCGGAAAATTTGGCGCCGCCTCGGAATCGCGAATTTCGATTCATCACGCTCCTGAAGTTATTACCATGGATGATAGTCCCTCGTCGGCTATTCGAGGCAAGCCGCGAGCATCAATTCGCGTAGCATTTGAATTAGTGAAAAGCGGCGAAGCCTCGGCGGTCGTTAGCCCCGGAAACACCGGAGCAATGATGGCCGCAGGCATATATGTTGCGGGCACTCTTCCCGGAATTGCTCGACCTGCAATCGCCTCGCTTATTCCCAAATCGCGGGATTATCAACCGACAGTATTGCTTGATAGCGGCGCCAATGTGGATTGCCACGCTGATCAATTGGTGCAATTCGCATTGATGGGGAACTGTTACGCACATTCAGTGCTTTCCTGTGCTTCACCCCGTATCGGCATACTTTCCAACGGTTCGGAACCTTCAAAGGGAAATGACATCACCCGTTCGGCGGCGCTTATGCTTTCGGAAGTGGAAGAGATAAATTTTATTGGCTACGTAGAAGGCCGCGATTTGGCGAAAAATGTCGCCGACGTCGTGGTGTGTGACGGCTTCGTCGGAAACGTGCTCTTAAAGGGCATGGAAGGAAGTGTCGAGCTTGTAGTGGATTCGATAAAGCACTACGTGGAAAAAAGTGTCCGTGGAAAAATTGGAATGTGGCTGGCAAAGCCTATTTTCAAATCGCTTTTCCGCGAAAAGCTTGACCCCTCGGCATATGGCGGCGCGCCACTTCTTGGTCTCAATTCCGTGGCGATTGTGTGCCACGGATCTTCAAGTGCCCGCGCAATCATGAACGGCATTCGAGTCGCCAAAAAATTCGTTGATGATAATTTTATTTCGGAAATGGAAGCGTCACTAAATCGGCTCGATCTGCAATTTGGGTCGGAATACCAAGATGGCGTCTGGAACCGGATGGGGCAGAAGTTTGAAAAGCAGCGCAAGCCCAAGGCCAAAGAGAAAGCCGCTCCGATGGCGGAATCCGCGGCTACTTCCGAGGCGCCGCCTCAAGCCGCCCAAGAAAAAAAATAGCGTAAGGAGAATCAGAGTATGACCAGCACACTTTCAGGGCAGATTGCTCTTGTCACCGGCGCGTCGCGCGGAATCGGTCGCGCAATCGCGGTATCTTTGGCGTCCGAAGGGGCATTCGTGTTCGTAAATTTCAGTGCGAGTCCCGATGCCGCGAATGAGACCGTAAGGCTCTGTAAGGAGGCGGGTGGCGACGCGGAGCTTTTGGCGTTTGACGTTGCTTCGAGCGACTCGGTTGATGCGGCATTTGAAAAGATTAAGAGCGCGAAGGGGAAGCTTGATATTCTTGTGAACAATGCCGGCATTTCGAAAGATGGACTGCTTCTTCGCTTTAAAAATGATGATTGGGAGCGGACCCTGTCGGTAAATCTCGATGGTTCCTTTTATTGTGCACGCGCCGCATCCAAACTGATGGTAAAGGGGCGCTACGGAAGAATAATCAATATCAGTTCGGTGGTCGGCGAAATGGGCAATGCCGGTCAGACTGCGTATGTGTCCTCAAAAGCGGGGCTTATCGGACTTACTAAGGCTTTGGCTCGTGAACTTGCCTCGAGAAATATCACGGTGAATGCAGTCACTCCCGGGTTTATTGAAACCGATATGACCGCCGCGCTCGATCCGAAGTTGAAAGAGGAACATTTTAAGGCGATCCCGCTTGCTCGGTATGGCCAGGCAGCGGAGGTTGCGTCGCTTACTGGATTCCTTGCCTCGCCGGCCGCCGGATATATAACCGGGCAGGTAATCGGCATTAATGGCGGAATGTACATGTAGCGCAATTTTGCGCTTGGGAAGGTCGGAATCCCGCAGCAGCCACACTTGACAATTGCGCCGCAGTTTTTGCTCGGGGATGGCTATATTGTATTGTGATTTCGCATGCTTGGCGCGCTTCTTCCCTACTTGCCTTTGGTGTCTATTTCCTCTAGCGTAATGGAAACTTCAACGGTTGCAGTAAGCTACTTAGCTGGCTTGACTACTATCGGGGTTAGTTTATAAGAGAGGCTCGTCGTAGGCGCGCTTGTGGGTAAATAATTTCTCAAAATTAGCGCAGCTTCTTCGAAGAGTATCGAGTTTAAATCGCAACCATTTAATAAAGTAAAACAATTAAGGAGATTCTAGATGGCATCAGCTGATGAGATAGCAGAGCGCATTAAGGCGATTATCGTCGAGCAGCTCGGCGTAGGACTTGAAGAGGTCACCCCAGAGGCATCTTTTATTGAGGATCTCGGCGCTGATTCACTCGATATCGTTGAGCTTATCATGGCCCTCGAAGAGGAGTATGATATGGAGATTCCCGACGAGGACGCTGAGAAGATTCAGACCGTTCAGGACGTCATTAACTACGTTCAAGGCAAAAACGCTTAACCTGACTGGGTAAGGTGTTTATTGAGAAAGGCGAGTCGCAAGGCTCGCCTTTTTTATTTTCTGCCATTTCTGGCAATTTTAGCCGGTTTAAGTATAATTTTGTCACTGCTCAGCTTTTTCCCTGAATGTGTGCTGCGTTCAGTTTTCTTTCCGACAGGGTGTAGTAAGTACTTTGTCGGTTGGCCAAATCGGACGTGCCTGGTTCGGAGCAAGATCTGAACAGTTGCTAAAGGAGAAAGCCCGCAATGACATTTACGACCCCACTTCGTCAGTCTGATCCAGAAGTTTTCCGTCTGATTGGTCATGAAACCGAGCGCCAGGAATACGGCCTCGAAATGATTCCGAGCGAAAATTTCGTGAGCGAAGCAGTGCTCGAGGCGATGGGCTCAGTACTGACCAATAAGTATGCAGAGGGCTTACCACGAAAGCGTTATTATGGCGGTTGCCATGTAGTCGATGATGTCGAAGAGCTTGCAATTCAACGCGCCAAAGATATTTTCGGCACTGAATTTGTCAATGTGCAGCCGCATTCCGGCGCGCAGGCGAATCAAGCAGTGTACGAAGCGCTCTTAAAGCCCGGCGATGTGGTGATGGGAATGCGCCTTGATCAGGGTGGGCATTTGACGCACGGAAGCCCGGTTAATTTTTCTGGAAAGCATTACAAAGTTGTTGCCTACGGCGTTCGTCAAAGTGATCAGCTCATCGATAACGATGAAGTGTTGGCGATGGCGAAAGAGCACCGTCCAAAACTGATAGTGTGTGGTGCGTCAGCATATTCAAGAAAGATTGACTTCGCGGCGTTTCGTCGCGCCGCTGATGAAGTTGGAGCGGTAGTGCTCGCTGATATCGCGCACTATGCCGGACTTGTCGCGACGGGAATTTATCCTTCGCCGGTAAAGCATTGCGAAATTGTTTCAACTACGACACACAAGACCCTCCGCGGGCCGCGTTCGGGTATGGTAATGGGCCAGGCGAAGTTCGCGACGCAGGTCAATAAAGCAGTCTTTCCCGGACTTCAGGGAGGACCTCACATGCATACTATTGCTGCGAAAGCTGTTGCATTTAAAGAGGCGCTCTCGCCGGAATTTAAAAAGTATGCGCAACAGGTGGTCGACAACGCGCGAGCACTGTCCGAAACACTCGTTGGGCTTGGTTTCGCGATTGTTTCCGGCGGGACCGATTCGCATCTTTTGGTGGTCGACCTCCGACCGGCGCAAATTTCCGGTAAAGACGCTGAAGCAATTCTCGACCGAGTCGGGATCACATGTAACAAAAACACGATTCCTTTTGATCCTCAGCCGCCGACAGTGTGCAGTGGAATCCGGCTTGGAACGCCGGCGCTTACCACACGTGGTATGGGCGTTTCTGAAATGCGTTCGATTGGCCAGTTTATTCGCCAGGCGATTGATTCTCGAGGCGATGACGCCAAGATCGCTTCGATTCAGAAAGATGTTAAAGCACTTGCCTCGAAGTTCCCGTTGTATAAGCACAGGTTGGTAAAGGAGTGATATGCGCTGCCCACGCTGTAGCGGCGAAGACTCGTCAGTTCTTGATTCAAGAAGTGATGGATCCACGATCCGTAGACGACGTGAGTGCGACAAATGTCATTTCCGATTTACGACCTATGAACGGGTCGAGCTCGCATTGCCGATGGTGGTGAAAAAAGACGGGCGCCGCGAAACGTTTGATCGTGAGAAAATCCGCGCCGGTCTTGTCCGAGCCTGTGAAAAGACTGCGATCAGCATGGACGAGATTGAGCGTGCGGTAGAGGGTATCGAGGGAAGAATTGCGGAGCTGTGTGCCAAGGAGATTCCAAGTGTTGATATCGGCACCTTCGTCATGGAATATCTGAAAAAAGCCGACAAGATTGCGTATGTACGATTTGCCTCGGTGTACCGAGAATTTTCGGACATAAGTCAGTTCGTCGATATGCTTCAGAGTCTTAACGATAAATCAAAGAAATTGACGAGCAGTCGCGCGCTTCGCGGACGTCTCGCCGCGCGTGGAACGTAGGCGTCGTAGCTTTTTGGAGTGTCATGTTTTCGGGGATTGTTGAGCAAAGTGCCGAAGTAGCCTCGCTTTCTCGTGGGCGCGCGCCTTTTCGGTTGGTTCTGAACCTTCAGCGTGCATTGACCGGAGTTAAAGTGGGGGACTCCGTCTGCGTGTCGGGAGTTTGTTTAACTGTTGTCGCAGCGAAGGCCAAGCGGCTCGAGTTTGATATGGTTCAAGAGACCGTTCATCGTAGCACGCTTGGCAGACTAAAAAAGGGTGCTCGGGTAAATATTGAACGCTCGTTAAAGCTAGGTGATAGAATTCACGGTCACTTTGTTTTCGGCCATGTCGACGGCACGGCGCGTCTCCGTTCCAGACTTTCTACTGGAAAAGATGCTGAAAAATTAGTATTTGCCGCGAGTGCTGATCTTCTTCGTTACTTCGTGTGCAAGGGATCGGTCGCGGTGAACGGGGTATCGCTTACTTTGGGTGAAATCAGTGAAGACTCATTTGCTGTCTATATTGTGCCACATACCCTTGCAGTGACGAATCTCTCCGCTTTGAAAATTGGCGAGCTTGTAAATATCGAAGTCGATATGTTGGCGCGTTATGCGCACAGCGTTACTACGCACCGAGTTTTAACGCACCAGGCTGAGGAGGGCTATGCTGCAGATTCAGTGCGCACCCTTTGATCAGGTAATTGCTTCCTTTCGGGCCGGAAAAATGGTGGTGCTGGTCGATGATGCACGCCGCGAGAATGAAGGCGACCTTGTTATTGCGACCGAGAAGCTTACTACCGAAGCGGTAAGTTTTATGATGCGTGAGGCACGCGGCCTAATTTGCGTGAGTATTTCGCGTGAGCGCGCGCAGAAGTTGAATCTTCCGCTTCAGGTGTTAAGCAATAATTCGCCGTTTAATACTCCTTTTACCGTAAGTGTTGATCATCGAAGTGTTGGTAATGATGGGGTAACCGCGTCGAGTCGAGTAAAGACTATGCGTGCGCTGGTAGACCCCGATGCGCGTCCTGAGGATTTTGTAAGCCCGGGGCATGTGTTCCCTTTAATTGCGAACCCGCTTGGAGTGATTGGAAGGCAGGGCCAGACCGAGGGCTCGTTTGATCTGGCCCGCTTTGCCGGATTTTCACCTTCGGGGGTAATCTGTGAGATTTTGGGTTCCGATGGCAATGTCGTACGTGGCAAAGCGCTCCAAGAGTTTGCAGATAGCCATGATATCCTTATTTCTTCGGTAGAGGAGATAATTCGACACCGTGTACGTGAGGAGATCTTGCTTCGTGAAGTTGCGCGGTCTCCGCTTCACACAGATTATGGAACGTTTCTTACCTGTGTGTTTCAAGATGACGTTGATGGCAAAGAGCATTTAGCGCTTGTAAAAGAGCCGCTTGTTGATTCCAAAGAGGGTGCGGCTTTGGTGCGAATTCATTCAGAGTGTTTGACTGGCGATGTATTTGGCAGTCGACGTTGTGATTGCGGAGCGCAGCTTGCGTTTTCGCTTGCGAAGATTGCGGAGCAGGGTGGAGTACTGCTGTATCTTCAGCAGGAAGGACGAGGCATTGGGCTTGGAAATAAATTACAGGCCTATGCACTTCAAGACCAGGGCCATGACACGGTAGAGGCGAATATCAAATTAGGATTTCCGGCGGATATGCGTGACTACGCGGTTGCGGCGCGAATGCTGCACTCATTAGGAGTGCGGCGGGTCAGACTTTTAACAAACAACCCGGACAAAGTTGCGCACCTTGCAAAGTTTGCGATTGAGGTTTCCGAGCGGATTCCGGTGATTGTACAACCTGACGAATTTTCGGTTGGGTATCTTAGAACCAAAAAAGAGAAGATGGGGCATCTGCTTTAGGGTTGTGAGTGCGATAAGCTGAACTTATCGGAAGTTTATAAACCGCAAAGGGCGGACACCCGTAAAGGAGTCGTGTTATCATCACAACTCGTTGGTCGGTTTGACTTGTCCCTTTGTACGTGCGCAGGCATCGAGAAGGAGACTTGGGAGATTAATCTCTAGTTAACTTGCGAACCACTCAACGCTTTCTTAATGAATCAATCATGGAAAGAGAACTGAAATCACTTCTTGAGAAATTCAAAGAATCGAGCGAGCTGCTTTTTATTAATCCCTTAGAACAGATTGCTAGAGAAAATAACTTTGCAGGCTACATCGTGGCTACGTGCATTCTCGTGCAGCTCGAGCGTATTGGATACGTCGTTAATCCCGAGGGAAATGAGGATTCAAGCGGAAAATTTAGTGAGGGAAGATTTAAGCGCGGATTCGAGTTTGTTTTTAAACGGACTATCACTGATGCAGCCAGACTCCATGATGCAGCGGATCTAGTATGGAAATCGGGTCGCTGCGGCCTGGCACATGTGGCGCGCCTCAATAAGGGCGTATGGATTCACAACCACAGTTATCACGATCCTTTGACGGTCAGTGCGAACGACGCCGAAATTGAAGTCCACATAAATTTAATTAAGGCAATTTCGGAGATCAGGTCTAGCTATGAAAGACTTATACGAGGCGAGGGGATAAACGCGGAAAATTCGGTAAAGCAACGTATAGAAGTCCTTAAAGAACTGACATCTTATTCAACAAAAGTACTTGCCGTATCAATTGAATCTGGTGCAAGGGTCTCTTCACCAAAAGTAGTCATTAGCGGGGCTAGCGATTAGGACTGATCAGAGTTGTTTTAGCCAGCAAGAGCAAATGCAATAACAAACACCGGAGAAAATAGCTATTCACGAGTCGTTGCAGAAGCATTTCCAGTAACGACTTGAACGAGAGATCCTCTTTTGGGAAACCCGCCAGATTCGAAAAATTTCGGAAACATTCCAGCTACAAAATCCTCTATAGAGTTAAATACTCTTCCTGCCGGATTTCCTCCCGGTCGCTGTCCTTTTGACGCCAGACGTTCCTTGGACTGCCTTTTCTTCTTGGTGCTCATTTATTCCTTTTATGCCAGACAAGTACTTCTGAGTGAACATCGGATTAAGTTCAGAATTAAAGTAATTCTCCAAGGTAAATTCTCTCGGAGACCGCGCGCAAGCAATTGAAAATCAATTTGGACAATGTCCTAAGCGAGGCACTATTCGTTAGGTAAAAAATTTATCTAAGTCCCAGTTCTGAATCAATAAATACCTGGAGTTCAAATCGTATTTTTCGGTTCTTTGCGCGCAGTCTCCGAGAGAATCCATAAAGGAATTTCCAAATCTTCTCAAAGCCGTGCGCAGAATTGGCAGAGAATGATAATAAAAAATTGGCGGACTCAGCAAATCGCTAGAATCTGTAAGATATCGCCGCACGGATCTTATAATCCGGCACAGCTTGAAATTCTGAATTGTTTATATCAAGAGGAATGTCCCATGCAACTTCTGCATTCCAATTGCCTGCCGTAGCGACAAGTTCAGGGCCCCAAAATATTGAACGCAGTCCTGTATCGCCAGCAGTTTCCCCGTTAAGATTATCTTTTCGTTTATATTCACCTGAAAGATTAGCCTTGAGCGCAAGCGTATGCTCATGACCAAGGCTCAAATAGTATCCTGGTCCAGCTTCCCACGTAAGATCATCGGCATACTCGTAGTCAAAATCGCCTCTAGTACGGAAAACATATTGCAATGTTCCAGCGCCAAATACTCTTCCGTGTTCCGCGAAGACATTGAATCCGACTGGAAAATCGTATGAGCCTGTCCCTAAAGCCAAATCGTGACCATGAACGGCGCTCTGAATGGTTTCTTCATCGTCATTATGAGCTCCATGACGCGGAATTAGAGTTGAGTGCATATGCAACGCCGGTTCTTCGGCGTTTTCATCATGATGATCTTCTTCCAGTTCCTCTCTAATTCTATCGCTATCACCGGTCGGCAATTTAATTCCGCCTAGAAGTTGCACATAGAATATAGTTGCGTTCTCTCGGTATTCGTAGGGTATGTATTTTGCAAGAATCGACATATCACCGATTCCTGCCTCAGTGCCGCGATCTACCACGCCGTTTTCAATCCGCTTAAATCTTCGATTGATGTACGGAAGACTTACTTGCAAACTAAGTTTGCTATCAAGCGAATAGCTTCCGAATAGCTGCGTTATCGAACTCTCCATGTGCTGATGACCTTCATTCTCGACATAATGGCCATCGTTCTGTACTTTTCCAAAACTCGCAAATTGTTCAGCGAGGCCCACTCGAAGAGAGTTCGAAGAAAGCTGCGCCGCGTCGACTGCGTTATAGATAGAGCAGAGGTCGCATGCGAGAGCGGGCCAAGAGAAGATTAAAAATAGGCAAGAAGTTACAAGATACCTTTTATATTTCATTTTAGATGCTTCCTTCTATGTTACGTAAGGATAGCAGCGAAAAATACTATATCAATGCGACATATTGTCGCACTTTTCTCATTTGATTTATTTAAGCTTTATCGGATCCTTAGCGATTTTTCGGTGAAGCGAGCGCCGATGCAGGCCCATGACTTGCGAAGCTCGAGGATTATATTGCGAAATCCGAGATCATTTTCTCGGAGACCGCGCGCAACAAGCCTCGCGATTAGGGACTCGGCCGGTTAACACTCTGTTCCGCCATAGTAAAGCTCTCTGGAGTATCCTCTCCAATTCTCTGACTAACCACTACGGTCCTTTCTTGCATCGGGTCAAAAAATACATCCCAACCTACTTCCTTAAACCATAGCCGATAAATCGAATGAATCCCACTGTCGTCGAAAGCAACCATTTTCTCGATTGTACGTGGGTCTTGATAGGGGCAGCAATTAAGTCCCAAAGATTCATACGCCCGGCGTCTATGCGCATCTGTCAGGGGCAAGTGCATAGGATCTCCCGATAGTCGTGTAAGCTTAATGTCAGAGCTTACATACGTGACTTTCAACCCGGAAGAGACTTTCACCGCAAGACCCTCCTTCAGAACGGGAAAGCCCTTATAAAGTCTCTGCAATTGAAAGAAATCTTGCCCCTGAAATTTGGAGATACCAGTGATCCTAAGATCGTTCAGGTTTTCATCTACATTAAGCAGCTCATGAAATTTCCGCAAAAATCCAGCAGCGACTTCTTTTGAGGTCTTTGCGCCAGGAACGCTCACCGCCCCCTCAATTCTTGTCAACTGCGCCGATGGTCCATTGCAATTTAGACTTCGTTCCGGCCGCGAGGCGCAGTCTATGCAAAATGTTTTATGACTTTCTCTAAATACCTTTGCTCCTGGGATTATCGTACAAATGTCTTCATCATCAAACTTCATTGTCCAACTGAGCAGTAGATCTTGTTGTGGTCCTACATTTTCACATTTTTCATCACACGCATGCGCCGAAAAAACAACAACTGTTGTGCCTATAAACAATGCCATTAAGACGTAAACTCTTTGTAGACGCATAAAAAAGTAAGCGCTCATAACATTTGCTTACACGAACGCGACATTACGGAGGCAATCTAAATCGGCTAATTCCTCAGCGTCTCGTGCTAAGCCGGGTATCCCTTATCACTTGGCTTGCCCAACATTTCATAGCCAGTGATTAGAGACTAATCCCGTTGGGCACCGATTTATTCCCGATTCTCCTCTAAACAGTCCGGAAATAACTGCCATCGCCCGATCCGCTCGAGATTTATCTTTAGATGCTTCGCGAGTGAGGTCGTCTTTAATAGACTGACTGAAAAGCCTCTGAATTTCGGCTGCGGACCAACTTGAATTTCCAGAGCGGCCGACAATTCTCCCGTCTGGCGCGAACCACAGTTCTTGACCTTGTTCAATTTTCCCTGCCCTGTCAAACGAGTAAACTAGCAATGCCCCTGGCTCAGTAGGGGCGCCTCCACGGTTACAAATCGCGTAACAGTAGGTTCGATTCGCGTCAAGGGTACAGCAAACGCGCTGAAAAACTACTGTCGTATTTGAGGCTCTCTCTCTCAAGGTTTCTTCTTGCACTTGCTTCAATGTTGCAAGAGGATCTGTTCTTTTCGGTGGAAAACTCTGCTCTGGCATAGGTAATAGTCGAAATAATTTAACTTTCAATAACTGGTTATTAAAGAACTGCTCGAAAGTGTGCTTTAGGGCTTCACCAAAGACCATTTTCTTGGAAACCCGCGCAACAAGGCTCGGGAGTAGGGACTTAAGCTCGTTAAGGCCCAATAGTTCCTACTTTGATTCTAAGATTTAATTGATTAGAAACTGCGACTTAGAGAAGTTTCGTGCCGAGCAGGTGATGTCTCACTTAAGACTTTCTTAGGTTCCGTAACCAGGTCTTTGCGCGCGCTCCCTGGAGCCTGACCGAAAAGTAACAGTTAAGTCATTGAAAGGATAGATACCGG
>CAZEAC010000094.1:0-18655 GCA_964510065.1 uncultured Bdellovibrionales bacterium
ATCTTCCGGTATCTATCCTTTCAATGACTTAACTGTTACTTTTCGGTCAGGCTCCTGGGAAAAAGAGCCGAGGTTCCCCTGGGATTAGCTCGCTGATTGAGGTTTGATATCTATATTCAGGAGCTTTCAAAGCATTTCAAGATTCACTCGTAATTGGATGCAATAGGATGCCCGGTTCCACGAAGCCCAATAATAAAAGGGGGCTTAGAGGGCCAAGATACTCCACCCCGCCTCCGCGCGCATCGGGGGCTGCCGGGAGAGGTAAGCCTAAATTAGCCCGTGCCCAAAGGAGCCGAGGTGGCTACGACGACGTCAGCGTTGGCTGAGGAAGTCGAGCTAGGAAATGCAAAAATTCCAGGCAGCTTTCCGCGGGACCTTCGACTAATAGATCGGAGACTCTATGCACATCGTATACCTGCTTCGCCGCTGGAAAGCTGCCAATCGTGTTTACGTAAGCTTACGTGGAAACGTGAAGAAGCGCCGAGCGGAATACAACGCAGGTTATTGCAGAACAACCTCCGAAAAACGCCCATGGGAGGTCGATGCCGTCGTCGATTTCAGCGATGATGAGGAAGCTCATGCATTGAAGCTTTGCTTCAATACCGGATCGGCCAAAGCATTCTCGAGGCGACACTTATAACGTTACCGTGGATCCGCTGCGTATCGATTTCTTACCAGACTCAATCTCTTTACAACTTCCGGATTATTATCGAACGCCAACACATTATTAAAAAGCATTCCAATCGCAAGATAAGCCCAGAAGGTAATCCATGGAAAAAGTGGCAAAATAATAAATGATGCCGAAATCAAGAGCAAAGAGACTCCCCAAGCTTCCAAATATTGGCGCGGAAATTTGAGAATAGTAACGGCAGCATCTTTTATTCTGAGTGCTCCCCAATAACTTCCTTTCAAAGAGACCTGCATAAACACTGCAGGCATTAGAAAAGTTGTAAGGAAAAACAACGAAGCGAGGATCAAAGACTCCTCATTGGAAAACCCGAGCCAGGGAAAATACAAGGCGTAGAACATTGGAAGTGAAGGAAGAAAAAGAGGGATGAAAAGATAGACCAGAGCAAAAAATGTGATTATCTCAAACATATGTGCGCTGAGATCGTGGCGAATTGCGGCAAGTGTCCAGTAGAGAGTCATGAACGGAATGAAGTAACAGAAGATTACAGCTACCGCGCCCAATCCGGATCTAAAACATTTTTGCCATTCCTGCGGTAAGGAAATTTGAAGCACATCGCCGGAGTTCAAAAGATGCCGTAGTACCAGAATGAGATAGCCTAAAGCAATTACCCAGCCGAGATGAGGAAAAAGCAGCAATAAAATGCCGGCCCAATACCAGGCGCGTTTGAATACCGGTGATTCAAACATAAAATTTAATGCGGTTTTCCAAGCAAGCTGCATGATGTTTGGCGGTTACTCTCTATTCGAGTTACAAACCTTAAGATATCATTCCAATAGTGCGTGACGACAGCAGAAAATTGGTGTTCCTATTTCGAACAATAATGGTGTTCATCGCGATATTCCACCTCGCGATCGGCGGGAGCCTCATGCTCTCGGTGGATGCGCAGCGATTCTTCTCCGAGCTTTACGGAGCACACGTTCAATGGAGCGATGAAACAATTTATCTAATTCGTGTTCTGGGCTCGTTTGCCTTTGCACTCGGTATTTTGGCATGTTTCGCTGTCGTCGATCCGATTGGAAATAGAGTCGTCGGCTGGGGATTTGTTGCCCTATTTTTGCTAAGAGATGTTCAACGCCATCTCTATTACAGCGAGCTGGAGCGGGGCTTCTTGCTGAGCCCAACAAAAAACTTATTAACTACGCTGTTTTTTTTGATTCAGGCAATGATTCTCATTGTGCTGTTAGTCAAACTGAAAAGGCGCCCGAATGCGGCTTCGAAATGAGCCTTGTGCCAATATAATCGTCCGAATTGTGTGAGAACCTCAGGACGCTTCAGAATTCCTCCAAAATTACGTGTATAAAGATAGAATGAATCGACCGAGTCGGCTTCTTGCATAACTATATTGAAATGTTATGCGGGCAGTACTTCCCAAGATTCAAAGCCGATTGAGCAGGAGCGCGCAGCGTGTGCCCGAGGCGGACTCAATTGAATCTAAGCTTATAACTGCTGATGGCTTCCCATTTCGCCCTAGGATCTATCATCTACCCGAGCTCAAAAAAGCACTTAATGATTATTACGGTGTCTGGAGGCAATCTCTTTCAGAATCAGAACATGGTGCGTTTAGTTTTTGGTATGGAAGGGGCTTTAAGGAGCTTAACGCGCATCTTCGGCAGAGTGGGGGTGAGGTAAATACAACGCAGGAACAAAAAGAGATCGTAGGCTCGCTGGTCCGAGCTATAAAATCTGCCCCTCCGCCTCCGTTAGCGCTAAAGGAGGCTTTTCGAGGCGAAAGTCATGAGCACCTCACACTGGAGGAGGCTCAACAAAGATGTCGCATGCAGTACACTGCCAGTCTTTCAAAGAGCTTCTTGTCGGCAAGCATTTACGAAAACGAAGCATTCAATTTCGCTCGTGACTATCATGCCAGCGGTTTTACAGAGGGCGGACTCATGATCCCTTTGGGCGCCCTGCAGAAGCCCATCGACCAACAGATTATTTATCGCTACGTTCTCCCAAACGATCGTACAGGATTAGCTGCTGCATGGGTCGGACAGACCATCGGAGAGATGCTCTTCTTGCCCGACACTAAGGGTCGTTGGCTTCACGCGGAAAGGGTCGCATACGTCCCCGCCGACGACTTAGAAGAATCGTTGCGCGGCCGCATGTCAAACGTGGAGTTAAGTGCAAACGCTGATTATCGCCTCTTTGTCACGATAGAGTTGATGCCAAACTTTAAACGCTAAAACATTTCCGACATTAAAACGTTCTCAGGATTCTACTTCCCCAGACACCAAGAAAACTGCATGGAGCGTCAGTCGGAGCAGGGTGTTTTCGGGCGAGTTCGGAGCTCTGTGCTTTTTCGACAGGGAGTGTTCCACGTAAGTTGCATTTGACTTCGTAACTTTGGTATATTATACTTTCAATAACTACTGAAAGTATAGAAATGATATATGAACCTTGAAGAAGCGAAAAACAAGTTCGTTCAAATCTGGGGAACGGTGGGCGTCGAATGGGGGATCAATCGAACAATGGCACAGGTGCATGCGCTGCTGCTTTCGAGCGAACAGGGGCTTTCGACGGAGGAGGTGATGGAGTCGCTATCAATCTCAAGGGGAAATGCAAACCAGAACTTGCGAGAGCTCGTCAATTGGGGCTTGCTCTACCGTCAGGCCAAGCCCGGCGATCGCAAAGAGTACTTCTCGGCCGAAAAGAATATATGGGAAGTTTCCCAGCGCATAGTCGCTGAGCGGCGGAAGCGCGAACTCGATCCATTAATGAAGATGCTCGAGCAATTGCAAAACGATATACATCCTACGCAGGCCCAGAGTAAAGACGGGCAGTCCTTTAAAAAGCTTCTGTCTGATATCCACTCTCTCGGAAAGAAAAGTGGAGTCCTGCTTGATTTGGTTTTGAAGCTGGATCAATCAACGTTTTTTAAGCCATTGATGGCGTTTTTCAAGAAGTAGAAGTTGTATGAAAATCGTAATACCTGGGGGCACAGGTCAAATCGGGAATATTCTTGCGCGGCACTTTCACAAGCAGGGACACGAGGTAGTCGTCCTCAGTCGAAAGCCACGGCCAACGCCATGGCGTAGCGTTGCTTGGGATGCGCAAACGCTAGGCAGTTGGAGTAATGAACTTGAAAATGCCGATGTTTTGATTAATCTTACCGGGCGTATAGTCAATTGCAGATACAATTCTCGTAATCGCTGCGAAATCTGGTCATCCCGCGTCCGCTCGGTTCGAATTCTGGAGAATGCAATCAAGCAGCTTTGCTCTCCCCCAAAAGTCTGGCTGCAGGCAGGAACAGCTACTATTTACTCTCATCGCTTCGACGCGCCTAACGATGAGCAAGACGGAATTATCGGAGGAGCTGAAGCTAATTCTCCCGATACATGGCAATTCAGCATCGACGTTGCACGGTCCTGGGAGGGTGAGTTTGCTTTGGTTGAGGCACCCAAGACAAGGAAAGTGATTCTTCGTTCCGCGATGACTATGAGTCATGATCGGGGCGGCATCTTTGATTATCTGCTTTGGTTGGTGCGCGTCGGACTGGGCGGAACCGCAGGCTCGGGGCAGCAATATATTTCATGGGTACATTATCTTGATTTTATTAAGGCAATCGAGTTCTTGATTGCAAATGAGCAAGTGACTGGAGCGGTGAATATCACTTCGCCCAATCCACTTCCGAATAGCGAATTCATGAAGTTGCTGCGCAAGGCGTGGGGTCAAAGGATCGGACTTCCTGCATATGTCTGGATGCTGGAAGTGGGAGCGATCTTACTTCGTACCGAGACAGAACTTGTGTTGAAGAGTCGGCGGGTCGTACCAAAACGGCTTCTCGACGCAGGATTTCAGTTTCAGTTTGGAAACTGGAGTGAAGCTTCAAGAGATCTCTGCGCGCGCTGGCGAGCTAATAGCGAGGAGTAGCCATGGAAACTCCGTCGGTTGGCAAAAACGGGTTGATTATATTTGATGGTAGCTGTGGTGCCTGCTCGGTATTTGTAGGCGAGCACAAGGAATTCTTTAAACGATATGGATTTACGGTGGCAGCGTTGCAATCTGCCGGGATCGCACAATTGACAGGACGGGGAAGGGAAGAGCTAATGCGTTCGATCCATCTCTATACACCCGACGGTAAAATTTATAGTGAGGATGATTTTCTCATAAATATCGGATCGCGGATATGGTGGACGTGGGCCTTCGCGTGGATTGCATCATTGCATCCCTTTAGGACAGTTTTACGAATTGCGTATAGGTATATCGCTACGCGCAGGAGAAGTATTTCAAGAATTTGTGGCCTGCAGTCCAAGGCGTACTTCCGCGAATAAATTCGATTAACCAATGTACGAGCGTTTCTTAAAATCAGGAAAATATTTGCTGCACACTCCTCTTTCTCTAACTGACTTGATGGCATACGATTCTATTCTACATGAAAGCGATTTTGATCACTTTGAGTATGCTTTGTTTGCCACTACTGTCATGTGCTGTGGCCGAGTCTCAAGCTGGCGCAGTAGACTTTGAGGAAGAGAATGGATTTATTTCCTTAAAAATCCCACTTCTTTCGCTTAAGGCAGTAGAAAGAAACAAAATCGAAGTTGTGGCGGAAGGGCGGCTTGGGCGCTCGGTACAGAGAATCAAATTCCAAATAGAGCCTAATATACTTGCGCCTAGAGATGGGGTAACTCGCACGGAAAGCTCCTGCACGATTTCGTTCGATGATGATCTTTTTAGAGCCTTTGCGGCACGGTTGAAAACATCGCTTTCCCCCACATCCCTGAGTCTACGTCCTCATACCTTTGACGCGCAAATCGTCGATGGAACATTAGCGAGCGTCAATAAGGAGCCTCTGAAATTGCTGCTTATAGATTTAGTACACGATGATAAATATAGTGAATGGTATCTTTCCCTAGATGTGCAGAATCAGACGATCGCGCTATCTGAGAAAAACAACGAATACAGGGAGCCGTTTGTCACCACGTTCATAAAGTAGCGATTTTAGTTCGCTATTTGGCTTTGCCAAACTTCTGCAAAGCAAATTCTTCGAGCACCATCGCGAATCCGCGCTCGAGCCATTCATTACCTATTGATGTGCTCTTTTAGGTAATCGTAGATATTTCTTTACATCCTATAAGATGTATGACAATATACGCCTTATAGGATGTAAAATGAAAATTGCCAAACTCAGAAAAAAACAGCAGCTAACTCAAGCCGATCTTGCCAAGAGCTGTAAGACGTCTCAGCAGCAGATCGCAAAAATAGAGGGTGGAATAGTCGATCCACGATTATCAACGCTGATGACGATTGCTCACGCGCTCGGATGCGAATTGCCCGAGCTGCTGTATACCCGCAAGGAATTTTTGGCCGAGGTACATGCAGTTGTGAGAGCTGAACAGCTAGATGTACAGAAAGCTAAGCTAGTCCAAATTAACGCCCTTTGCGCGAGTAAAGGTGACATCCCGGCATTTCACCCGTTCTGGGAAGAGATAGAAATCAAAAAGGGAGCTTTGCAATTTAAGGAGGAACAGAATGAAAAACGTTAAGGTACTACCGGTAGTATTTATTCGAGAACTTGTGGTGTTTCCTGGAATGTCAGTTACGATGACAGTAGGGCGCGAAGCATCGCGCCTGGCTATCGTGGACTCTCAGAGAAAATTTGACGGCTCTATTGTCACTATGACCCAACGACGTGCCGAAGACTCGGAGATCACGAGTCTCGATGCTGCTTATACTATTGGCACACTGTGCAAGATTGAAAAAGCAGTCGCTCTTACTGATGGTGGGATGCAAGTTCAGATCGAGGGGCTTGCGCGATTCGAAGGCCAAGAATTGCAGTTGCTTTCTGACGTTGCTCAAATTAAAGGCGAGATCTTGCCGGATGCTGACGCAAATCTGAGCTGGGATGCAACCAAACCCTTTGAGGAGCTCTCAACGTATCAACCTTTCAATGCGGACAAGATCGCGTGGATAGAACGAAACGATCCCGCAGAATTAAAAAGAGTGAACGAAAAAATTGCTCAGAGGCAGAAGATTCTCGTAGAACCCTCTGCGAAGAAGAGAATGCAATTGCTCAGAGATTTTGAGAAAGTTGAGAATTAGGCTCTGCTTCGCCAAGAAGAATGTCGTATTAGATCGCTCCGATCAGACGAACTTCCCTGGGCTAAGCACGCTCGCCGAGGAGCGACGGAAGAGTCAGAACGAAAGACTTAATCTCGTCACGAACCCTTCTATAGGGACTCATTTTTTGCTCTTCGCCTGAAAGCTGTTTGGCTAACGTTGGCGGATCGTCAAACGGAATGGAAATAGCTCTGGTTGCGTTGGGAGTGGTAGGACAAGAAGCCGCTGCACTATCACAGACAGCTACCAGGAGATCAAAGTGCACGGACGAAAGACTTTCCAAAGACTTTGACCCATGGCCTGAGATGTCTATACCAACTTCGGCCATTGCCTTTATTGCCAGGGGATTTAACCCATGTGGATTAGTCCCTGCAGAGTAAGCTTCAACCTGTCCTTGCAGCAGCTTCTTAGTCCATCCCTCGGCCATCTGACTGCGGCAGGAGTTCCCAGTGCATAAGAAAAGGACCTTAGGCGTCATTTTTGCCCATATACAGTCACGCTAAGGATCGCCGAGCTACTACTGAAGGACTTTGCCTCATCGGGTGTGAGATATTTCTCCAAAACTTCAAGCGGAAGCTTAATTTGCTTTTCAATTTTTACCTCTATTTTTGTAAACCCGGACTTAGCTATTAACTCAAGATACTCGCTCTTTAGAATTGCTCCCGAAACGCAGCCGGCATACATTTCGGCAGCTTTTTGCAAATCCGTGGGCAGTTCTCGCGCGAGAACGATATCTGAGACTGAAAAGTGACCGTTCTTCTTCAGTACTCTATACATTTCACTGAAAGCCTTGGGCTTATTAGGCACCAAATTCAACACACAATTACTTATCACGACGTCGATTGAATCTGAATCGATCGGCATTGCTTCGATATCGCCTAAACGAAATTCGACATTTGAGTAGCCGAGTGTCTGGGAGTTCTTTCGCGCCTTTTCAATCATCTGCTCGGTCATGTCGAGTCCAATGACTCTACCGCGTTCGCCGACGAGTGCGCGCGCGACAAAAGCATCATTGCCCGCGCCGGAACCAAGATCGAGCACGGTATCGCCAGCCTTAATTGCGGCCACTTCTGTAGGTATGCCACATCCAAGTTTCAAGTCTGCATCCTTGTTGTAGCCCTTGAGCTGAGTGTAATCGTCGTTAAAGCAGGTCATGTCATGAGGTTCACTTCCACAGCATTGAGTCCCACAGCAGGTTGAATTGCTGAGCTCCGCAAGTGATTTCTTTGCAATCTCGCCGTATTTTTCTTTGACGATATTTTTTAGGTTCTCATTTTCCATAGTATCTCCTTGAGCAACATTTTCTTGATTTTAAACTTCTGTTCAGCGAGCCGAATAATCCGGAGATTAGCTTTTCAAGCTCCATTACCGCGCGGGCGTCCAGACAGTAACAGGACTTCATTCCCTCTACTTCACCAGTAATAAGACCGGCATCTTTAAGCTCGTGTAGGTGCTGCGAAACAGTCGACTGTGCCAGGGGCAGTACCTCAACTATCTCTCCGCAGATGCATGAGTTCTTTTTCGCCAAAGTTTGGAGGATTGCCAGGCGTGCAGGGTGCGAGAGCGCCTTCGCGTAGCGCGCCAAGGTAACTAAATCTCCGTCAAATTGTTCAGCTTTTGATCGAGCCATAAATCGTATATCGTAAGTATACGATAAATGGCGAAGTGGCGCAAGCTTGCATTCGGTGGTCGGGGTACTGGGCGTTGAAAGCCTACCGACCTCAACGGCGTGCCTGATAGGGGCTTATTTGTTTATGAGTAGACCCTTGTTTTCTCGCAATTGCATCACTACATAGATATATAGAGCGCATCCGGAAATAAGGTCCGTAGGGAGGTCGGGCGAAATGCGACGGGTCAAGGAAGAGAGAGAAAAACGCTCGGAAGCAGCCTATCAGGCTTTTGAGAACGTTTTTCTCTCTCTGACGCAGCTCCCGTCCCATTGCAGCCGACCGTACTAGGACTCTATTTCCGGATGCGCTCTAGGTACTTCAGTCAATGCCGAGGAATGTATGAAAACAATGAATGCAAAGTGTCGCAACTCGCAAGAGCCCGGCGCTTCTTGCTGTAAGAATAAAATCAGCTGTCCGCCGTGTCTCATAGTCTGGGCGTTCTTGTTAGTGGCGATTGTTGTGCAGTTTTTAATTCGCTAAGGTGAAAGGGGAGTTGCGATATGGATGAAAAAGAGCTTTCAGGCGACCTGAATAAGAGAAGGTTTGAAGGCAATACCTGTATGGCGCTTGGCGCTGGTGTCGGCGCTCTTGGCGCGGCTTCAGCGGCGTTAACGGGGGCGCTTTGCCCACTGTGCATTTTTATTGCGCCAGGATTGATTGGATATGGAGCATTTAGAAGATGGCGAAAACCAGTGATTCGGCAGGAAGAGTCGACAGATAAGAAGTGAAAATTCTGGCCGCACATGCGAGCTCAAGAGCCACTCGAATGGATATGATTGTAGGACTTGGCTAGTTCAATCAGTCTCGGTAGGTGACGTCAGTATGTTCTCTGCAAATTCTTAGACTTTCCCTCTCGTGTAATGGCTCTCCCGTGAGACCGCATTGATGTGACTGCTCTAGTGCGTCTCTGCGAAAGTGAGCGCAGGTATAGCAGATCGAGAAAGTTCGTGATTTGCGCGCTCTCTGCATTGTTTTTAAAAAGACAAGCAAGATTTGATTCAATTGATTCCTGAGATCGGGGAGTGCCGTTACTGCTTGAATAGTATCTGACGACTGCGTGCATCGCTCGACTAGCTTCTGAGCTGTGGAGGTAAGTTGAAGGTGCTGAATACGAGCATCATTTTTATCTTTTACTTTTCGTAGTAGTTTCTTTTTCTCCAGAGAGAGAACCGTTTGCGACACTGTGCCTTTGGTAAGGCCTAGGTACTCAGTAAGGGCTAATGGGGTATCGCTATAATGATTACATTTGGTGAGATAAATCAGGCTCTCAAGTTGGCGAAGGTTTAATCCGGACGAATAGGCGAACTCTCGCAAGCGTGAGCGGTGCAGATGGCCTATTCGCTCAATCAGATTCTCGAGTTGGTTCAAGTCGTTCATGATCAGATTGTATCGATTCAATACTACCTTGACAATTATATATGCCTGGCTATGCTATATATCGTATCGAGTCGATACTAGTAACAAAAAAGGATTGTATTATGAAGAAAGGAACCTTTTATCACGCTGGATGTCCCGTTTGTGTGGAAGCTGAGCAGCAGCTTGCGGCTGCGATAGATTCGAAGAGCTATCAAGTAGAGGTAGTTCATTTAGGAAAGAATAAAGATCAGATTCCAAATGCGGAACGTGCGGGAGTGAAGTCGGTTCCAGCCTTGGTGCTGGACAATAAGGTGTTTCACATTAATTTTGGAGCATCTGTCGCGGATCTTAAATGATCGCGAGATGGTGTTATGGTTAGCAGCGATCTTGGAAGGGATCTCGACTGCTAACCGCCATCGTGAACGATTGTTCCCAGTTGTTCCTGAGCAAGCTGGGAAGGCTCACGAGAGTCCCGCTTGAGCGGCTGACAAGCTATTCTAGTTGGCCGTCAGCTCTCGGTAAATAAAGAACTTCTGTAAACGAGATCAGAAATAGTGCAAATGCTGTGATCCAGGAGACCTGCGCGAGGACGATCCAATGAGTGTAATAGGCCATGCTGACCAACGGGAATCCGACTCTAAATATTCCGCCCAGAACTAAGAGTAAGAATGCGAACGTTATAAGCGATGGTGGACTACGAATATCCCTTCCAGTATGACCTAAGGAGACTCTCGCCATCATGCCAAGGGTCACCACGCCGATGCCTCCAATTGCAAAGGCATGAACGGCAAGATAAGGCGAGATTGCTGCGTAAACCGAAATGGCAGACAAAAGGAACCCGATGTTTATAAACACCACGGAAAGATAGAGGCTCCATAGAAGCGGCTTGCTCCATATTCCTGATGAGTACCAGGATATCAATCGAATGGTGTTTAGGGTGAACAAAGAAATAGATAGAAAGCCTTGGGCGGCTTGGTTTTTAATGAACAGCTGATTAACAAAGAACACGATAAAAAGTGCCAGGGTAGCGTTTGTTATCCAACGGGGATTCGAGACCGCCACGTTATGCGCAACTCCGTTTCTGATGAAGGCGGGAAATACTCTGCCACTGATTATGACGATAAGTGCAATGACAGTGTACAGTCCCACATAAATCCCGAAGTGAGATCCATCTCTAAGCAACCCGAAAGCGCCCAAATAAAAAGAAAGATTCCCCAGCGTGAGAAGCACCACAGTCGCCAAAATGCCAAGTTGCTGCCACTGTTTGACTCTGATGATCGGGGTTGCAACTGACCCAAGCAGCCCAAACATAAACAACATGTCGGAGAGGGCAGCCAGCTCCAGGAACTGCACGCCAAAAAGGAAGAGCATTCTTGCCGCGAGCCATAACAAAAACAGCTGAATGAGTGACCTGCCATGGGTGGTCTTAATTCCCGTCCAATTCATAACAGCAGTAAGCAGAAAGCCAGCAATTACGGCCATCGCGTAACCGTAAATCATTTCATGTGAATGCCATTGAAACGGCGACAATGTGCCCATCGGTAGCGCGATGTAAGACAAAAAGACCGGCACCCATAGACCAATTGAAACTATCGCAAATACTGCAGCCCCTAAGAAAAAAGGGCGAAAGCCGAGGTTGAATAGGGCAAAACTGCTGGTGGGGAGTGGCTTCTTACTAATCTGAACCAGAGACATCTGCATGCTCCACAAGTAATTTCCGACGCACATTCTTGCGTGGCGCTATGTTCGGATCATCAAATGCCATTTGTTGCAAATTATGCCTGGTGTGCCCCCTGCAATGCAAAGCTTAATTTGACGTAGCGCTCACGTTAGTCATCTTCAGATCTGATTGGCGTTGAATGTCCAGGAGGGCCTTTTTGGCCGAAAGCCTCGGGGTGGCGGATATTTCCGCCTTCTTTCGCGGTGTAGGCCAAAGCACCACTCGACAGGAATCCAAGAAGTAGTACGGGAACTACAAAGAGCCGCGCCTTTTGCACCGCGTACTTCAGAGACAGGAGGTACGCAAGGCTTGTAAGGCCAAGGGCGATCGTGAGCCACAGCGCTACCACTGCCGACTCCTCATGGGACTCGATAGCGGATTCAGCTATCCCCGCGACGTTTTCCACGATTTCTTCGGCGCCTTCACCAAACGAGAAGGCAAGTCCGGCAAATGCCGCCGCCGCAACAAAGGTATTTAGCGCCACCAGCTTAATCGGCCTGCTCTTCCATTGATGTCCAATCAAATAGAGTATGAGAGACAGGGGAACAAGTACTATAGGAATGTGGACAATCATTAAGTGAATATGTGCCTGATTCATGTCATTAAACCTCGAAATATTATCTGCTTCGATTTACATAATGGGCTCGGTTGCCTTTTTATTAAATCCGACAGGTGTCAGATTGGCGTTTCCTTGTTAGATTTCAGGGGGTTAGTTTATAAAGAAGTAACTACCCATTGAGTTTGGGTAGCTTTTATCCGCACTCAGTGACCCCTGTGTCTCTGTGGTTTTATAAGTACCTAAACCACAGAGACACCGAGGATACAGCGCGGCGTCGCCGCAACCAAATGTCGAAGGGGGGCGCCGTTCCGGCACGCGCGAGGAAGGGCGCGCGCCTCCACTGGGCCGCGCTGTGTCTCCCGTGTTATCCCTCCGGGGGGTTTCGGCTCCGCCGAAACAGTATTACCCTCCGTCAGAAAAATCTTCATAAAATTCAAAGATTCTGACGGATAGTAATACAGAGTTAGGGAAAGATTACCCCGGGCTTAATGAGTAATTACATAAAGAGTGGCCATCGGCTGATGAGTTTCGAACGTCTGGTAATCTTCGCTTTTTTGCTTATCGCGCTATTCCTTGGGGCCGATCTGTCGGACGACCTGGGTCACGGCGCGGATCTGACGCATGTCCTGTTTGAAGGATTGGCATTACTTGTCAGCGCGCTGATGTTGGGCGGATACTTTCGAAAGATAGTGTCTCGACTGTTAGATAGGCAAAAGTCAATCACGGTGAGTTTAAGTGTCATGACACAGGATCGTGACCTTTGGAGGAAGAAGGCTGCTCAGTATCTATCGGGATTAGGGCAGGCTATCGATGAACAATTCCAGCTGTGGGGCCTTAGTGATTCCGAGAAGGAGATCGGCCTACTAGTACTCAAGGGATTTTCGCATAAGGAGATCGCTCACATGAGGGGAACAAGCGAAAGAACTGTTCGCCAACAGGCGGCGTCGGTGTACGCGAAGGCAGGTGTCGAGAATAAGAACCAACTCTCGGCGTACTTCCTTGAAGATCTTATGCTTCCCAAGAGCGATGACCTCTCGCGAGCAAATCAATGAGGGCATGGGAGAAGCTGATGATTCGACGTTTGAAAGAAGCAGTTTGGAATTAATTATATGCGAAATGTTCACCTTGAAGGGCATCGCGGGCACAGAATAGGGTGGCTGCGTGCCGCCGTTCTTGGCGCGAATGATGGTGTAGTATCGGTATCTAGTCTCGTTGTTGGTGTTGCTGCTGGTGGCGCCTCGCAAAGTACCATTCTTCTTACCGGAGTTGCTGGCTTAGCGGCAGGGGCGCTTTCAATGGCAGCGGGGGAGTATATCTCTGTGCAGTCACAGGCGGACACCGAAAATGCCGATCTGCTTAGAGAGACGAAAGAGCTTGCCGAAGAGCCTGAAAAGGAGCTTGAAGAGCTTAAATTAATCTATATGAAGCGAGGGCTCGATGAAGCACTCGCGCAACAGGTGGCTGTTAAGCTTACGGCGGGAGATGCATTGGCGGCACACGCCCGAGATGAGCTTGGGATAACAGACGAGCTAAGGGCGCGACCTATACAGGCCGCACTTGCCTCGGCGGCGGCCTTCGCCGTCGGCGCCATTATTCCTATTCTTGCGGCGATTGCGGTAAGTGCTGATTTGGTAGGGGTTGTGACAACTGCGGCGACTCTTGTAACTCTCACCGTTCTTGGAGCGCTTGCTGCATTTACCGGGGGAGCCTCGGTCATGAGAGGTGCACTGCGGGTAACATTTTGGGGAGCGCTTGCTATGGGAATTACCGCACTGGTCGGAAAACTGATTGGGACTACATTGTAGTCTGCAAAAGCAAAAGAGTATCACCTATGGCAAGTGTATATACCTTTCGCGGGACTTCACTCCAGTGCGGGATTGCGTACGCCGAAAGGTATCAACGTGAAATGGCCGGCTTCTTTTCGCAGGAGTTTGGTACGTATTCGTATTCTAAACAATTCGTGCGCGCTTGCCTGAGGGTGATGAAGAGCGAAGCGCCGCATGCTGCCATGTTTATCCGCGGCGCGGCGGATCGATCGCTCTTGTCGGTTGAGGAGCACGCACTGCTCTTGCTGCAGGAAGAGGAGCTTTACCATCGAAAGTTACGGAGCAAGAAACCTCACTGTAGCGTCGTAGGAGTGCTGGCGCGCACGCGGAAGTCTTGCAGCGCTATCGTCGGACAAAATTGGGATTGGAACACTTCGTATTATCCCTGGTCTTCGATAAATCGATTTGCAATTAAGGGTGCGCCAAAGATCGTAGCGCTTTCGTATCCCGGGCTACCAGTCTGCGCAGGCATGAACTCGTCAGGCTTGTCGCTCTTGTGGACTGGATCGGGGTATTATCCAGCGCTGAATCCGAAAGTCGGAGTGCCGACCTATGCACTCGTCCTTGAAACGCTCTTAAAGAGAGATGTAACAGGTGCGATTCAGTATCTTAAGCGAGTTCATAACGCTGGAGCATTTATCTTTTTTCTTGGCGATGGCCGTGGGAAGCTCGCCGTCGTCGAAGCCGTTCCCGGAAAAGTATTTGTGACATATAGCGACTACGCACACCGCGCCAATGTGTTTGAATCTCCGGAGGCAATTGCGGCGGCTAATCAGAATCTTCCTCAAGCTTCTAAGTGTCACAGCATAAAGAGAAGTCGGATCTTCGCTCGTACATCTTTGCGAGTGCGCCAAAAGCAGAATCTCGAAAGCGTTAAGAAAATTATTAGCCAGCCGAACATTTTAATCGAAAAGTCATTCAGCCATGCGACATTACTGCAGCTGATTGCAGATAGTAGACGCCGCGAGCTGCACCTTCGATCGTGGAGGCAGAAAGACTCGGCGTGGGTTACGGTGACTGCGTAGCGCGCCGGTGATGGCGGCTACTGCGCCTTCACCGCTCCGCGAAGGCTTCGCGCTTTTTGAATTGCGGCGGAGATAAAATCGCGATTGAGCTGGGCAATGTACTTAATGCTAATACCCTTGGGGCAAGCTTCCTGGCACTCGCCATGATTTGTGCATGAACCGAACATCTCCTCGTCCATCTGCTTGACCATGTTCTTCACACGCTGGTGTCGTTCCGGCTGCCCCTGCGCGAGAAGTCCAAGATGCGCTATCTTTGCTGAGGTAAAGAGCATCGCCGAGCCATTTGGGCACGCCGCAACGCAGGCGCCACAACCGATACAGGCTGCCGCATCAAAAGCTTCTTCCGCATTTTCCTGACGGATCGGAGTGCCATTCGCTTCGGGAGCGGCCCCGGTGTTCACCGATATATAGCCGCCGGCCTGTTGAATTCGGTCAAGTGCACCACGGTCAACCACCAGGTCTCTTACTACAGGGAATGCTCCGGCGCGCCAGGGCTCGATATATATAGTGTCGCCATCTTTGAAGTTGCGCATATGTAGCTGACAAGCTGTGGTGAGCTTTTTCGGCCCGTGTGGTCTGCCGTTGATAGTCATTGAGCAACAGCCGCAAATTCCCTCGCGGCAATCATGCTCAAATGCCACCGGTTCCTGGCCATTTCGCACCAGACCGTCGTTTAGCTGATCAAGCATTTCCAAGAACGAGACATCGGAGCTCACCTCCTTCACTTCGTAGGTTTGAAATTCACCCTTACTTTGCGAGTCCTTCTGTCGCCAGATCTTTAGTTTCAAATTCATCGCTCGTTTACCTAAAGCTATTTATAACTTCGCTGCACAAGAGAAACATTTTCGAACTTCAATGGCTCTTTTGTAAGTTCATGCGTGCCATTCGCACCCAGGCTCCATACCGCGGCGTGGCAGTAATTAGTGTCATCACGCTTAGCCTCGCCGTCGTCAGTCTGGTACTCCTCTCGGAAGTGGCCGCCGCATGACTCGTTTCGTTCGAGGGCATCCATGCACATAAGTTCGGCGAGATCGATGAAATCGGCGACACGCCCTGCGCGTTCAAGCTCCTGGTTTAGCTCGCTCGCTCCCCCGACGAGCTTGGCATTGCCCCAAAATTCTTCACGAATCTTCGGAATCTTAGAGAGCGCCTCGCGAAGCCCGCTGGCCGTGCGGCCCATGCCGCACTTGTCCCACATCAGATGGCCTAGCTCACGATGGATCTGATCGACGGGCTTTGTACCCTTAAGGTTCAGAAGTTTCTTTATCTTTGAGGCGCTTTGCTCTTCCGACTGCTTGGCTTCGGCACAGTCCTCTTTAGTCGACCCCGCCTTTTGCGAAGCGAGGTAGTTACCAATAGTGTAGGGGATAACAAAATATCCGTCGGCGAGGCCTTGCATCAGCGCGCTCGCCCCGAGTCGGTTTGCGCCATGATCCGAGAAGTTAGCTTCACCAAGAGCAAACAGGCCAGGAATCGTAGTCATTAAGTTGTAGTCAACCCAGAGCCCACCCATCGTGTAGTGTGGTGCCGGGTAAATTCGCATTGGTACTTCGTAAGGATTCTCGTCGGTAATGTTTTCATACATTTCGAAGAGATTGCCGTAGCGTGCCTCGATGACCTTTTGTCCCAGCCGTTTGATAGCATCGCTAAAATCGAGATACACCCCCAACCCCATCGCTCCAACACCGTAGCCGGCGTCGCAACGCTCCTTCGCGGCACGCGAAGCGATATCTCGCGGAGAGAGATTTCCGAAGCTTGGGTAGCGTCTTTCAAGATAATAATCGCGCTCGGCTTCCGGAATCTGCTCTGGCGCGCGTTTGTCACCTTTTTGCTTGGGAACCCACACACGACCATCATTGCGCAGAGATTCACTCATTAGCGTGAGTTTTGACTGATGTTCACCATGTACAGGAATACAGGTCGGGTGGATCTGAGTGTAGCAGGGGTTTCCGAATCCTGCCCCGTGTTTATAGGCGCGCCATGCTGCACTTGTGTTGCTGCCTTTCGCGTTTGTCGAAAGAAAAAACACATTGGCATAACCGCCAGTAGCGAGCACGACCGCGTCAGCAACATGGCTTGAGATCTTTCCGCTCCTTAGATGGCGCACGACAATGCCCTTGGCCTGACCACCGACCATAATGAGATCGAGCATCTCGGTTGAAGTATGCATCTCGACAGTTTTTGCATGAATCTGTCTATTAAGCGCGGCGTATGCCCCCAAGAGTAGCTGCTGACCTGTTTGACCACGCGCATAAAACGTGCGTTCGACCTGTGCGCCGCCAAAAGATCGATTTGCAAGTAAGCCGCCATACTCTCGCGCAAAGGGTACGCCCTGGGCCACGCACTGGTCGATAATTGCCGTGCTTAGCTCTGCTAAGCGGTATACGTTGGCTTCGCGCGCTCGAAAATCTCCACCTTTTACAGTGTCATAGAACAGCCGAAATACGCTATCACCGTCATTTCGATAGTTTTTAGCCGCATTGATGCCACCCTGTGCCGCGACACTATGTGCGCGCCTCGCACTATCGAGCGAACAGAAACATTTTACTCGGTAGCCAAGTTCGCCCAGGGACGCAGCGGCCGAGGCCCCGGCAAGTCCTGAGCCGACCACGATAATGGTGTACTTTCTCTTGTTCGCCGGATTAACCAGCTTAATATGTGCCTTGTGCGAGGACCACTTGTTCTCAATTGGACCTCCGGGAATGTTTGCTTCGAGTGCAAGCGCCATAGCTCTTTAACCCTTATGCTGCTGAGATTGCTGCACCACCGGCGCCGGAACCAGATGAAAGCTCGACGCAATTGGTACTGCACAAAATCCAATAAAAATTAATACTGAAACTGCCTTTGCCAGGAGACGTAGTCCACCGTTCCACGCTGGCGAATCGACTCCTAACGTTTGAAAGAGGCTCCAGGTTCCATGATACAAATGAAGCGCTAAGAAGATCATCGCAATTATATAAAACGCAGTGATCGGTACGCTTTGAAACCCCTGAAACACATTGGCGTACACCGCACCATGAACGAAGCCACGGTAATGCACTGAACCTAGAGTAAAGTGCAAGATGTGGTACACAACAAAACATAAGATGAAAAGTCCGCCGTATACCATGCTGCGCGAAGCTGGATTAGAGGAGCCGAACCACTGTCCATGCGATTTGACCGGTTTCGCCTTCTTGTTAAGCATAGAGAGCTGAATTGCTGCACGAACATGCAGCACGAGGCAACAAAGGAGCACTGCACGAAATAACCAGAGAAATGTTTCGTGGCCCATAAGTTCGGCGCCAATCGCCCGCAAAAATTCAGCGTAGAGATCGAGTTTGTAGCGGCCAGACACCGGATCGATACCAGCGAACATCTTTAAATTTCCGGCCATGTGACCAAGCACGAAGAAGAGCAGTACCGCTCCCGTTCCGGCCATTACAATTTTCTTGCCGACAGTGGATGAATAAAATTCGCGAATCTGACTCATTTCGTTCTAATTGAAAATCTAAGCGACAGTTGCGGGCTAGCCCGCTGACCACTCACAAAGATTATAACTGGATAGGTAATCATTCAACATCCAAAAGGAGTGTTTTATTATCCGAGAAGTGCCACCTTTTCTTGATTGCCACGCGCCAAGGTCCGCTTGAAAGGAGCTGAGCGGCGCTTGTGGATAACTTAAAGCGTGTTGTAAACTTTTCTCCGTCGCGAGAGACCCAAGTTGCATTAGAATGCGAGGCGGCCGCCGGAGCGAGCGCGGAGCAAGCCTATC
>CAZEAC010000095.1:0-18574 GCA_964510065.1 uncultured Bdellovibrionales bacterium
ACATATGCAAATGAAGGAGAAACCTCTAATGCGAAGTGGTACTAAATAAGGGGGCCAGTCAGTAGCGGCGAGCTGCACGAAGGCGAGATAGTTTTCATCGTGATAGTCGTATCGAGTCTCGACTCTTCGAAAGTGTTGGAGCCAAGCGAAGAGACGCTCTACCTTCCATCTTCTTTTGTAGCGGCGAAGAGATCTTCCATCTTGAGTAGGCTTACGTTTTCGATTTGACTTGTGGGGAGCAATAAGCCTGATTTTATATCTGCTTGCAAGTCTTCCATCCAAGGGATCGCAATCGTAAGCTTTGTCTCCGATAATTCGACGAGGAAGGTTTTTTGTATGTCGGAGCCGAATCGCTGTTTCAACGAGCGTACTCTCATGCGGTGAAGCACTTGCAATGGATAGGGAGACAGGAAGACTCGAATTGTCAGCGATTGCCACGATTTTAGTGCCTTTCCCGCACTTTGTGGGACCAATCTTTTGACCCCCTTTTTTGCCTCTACGAAGGAGGCATCGATAAACGTTTCAGCAAGATTGATCTTGCCTCGCTTGTGCAGATGCTGGACGAGATCTTCAAGGATCTTCCGCATTACTCCAGCCTTACGCCATTCTTGAAATCGCCGGTGACACGTTTGATACGATGGGTATTCCTTCGGTAGATCCCGCCATCGCGCCCCGGTCTTCAGTATCCAAAAGATCCCTTCCAGAATTCGCTTGGCGCCATGTCGACGCCGACCTCCTTGGGGTTCTTTGGGTATGCGCTTGAGAATAAATTTCCATTGATCGTGCGCGAGTTTCATTCACCCACTGTTGCTCATTTCGTAACCTATAGATACCCTTAATCTTTTTTGACCCTTTTGAGACCGGTTCTACTAAACATGCACGAATGAGGTAGCTCCGACGGAGAAACCGGCCCCAAATAGGAGCGAGCAAAATTGCGAATGGGATCGCCAGGAAGAAAATGCCTAGAATTACTTCCTCGTCTTGCAAGATATGATCCTGGACAATCTATTGCACAGCGCTTTTTCCGAATCCTATATCACGTGGAGACAATCCCGCCTGCACTCTTGATAAGATTACGAACCATAAAAGAACGGCGAATGCCAAAGCTATTAGAAAGACAGCTATTATTTTATGCATTTGAGCTTTTGTAAAATTTGTAGCGCCTATAATGATTACCTATTGCGGGCGGTCAACAAAGCGTAAATTAAATTCCGAACTCTAGCCGCTCCGCAACTAGGTTTGGTTAGGTGGCCGCGTTCCACAACCTGAAAGTATCAGCCCCTTTCTCTTCGATATGTCTTCGATCCGTTCAATATCCTTCGCGTCAGGGCAAGTAAAGCCCTTCACATAGGTGATTCCCACCAAAATCACATGTTCGCCTATGGCCAGATGATCAAGTCGCGATTCAAGCTCCTCGATTCCACCCAGCCTGGCCGCTTGGACCTCGTCCAGAGTTTTTTTGCGGTTTGTCCCTGATAGTGCGGCGTACGCCAAGGTACCCTCCGAGCGCCAGCTCCAGATTTCTACGCCCTTCATCTCGGTCTCAGCTCGTAAGTACGGCGATGCTAAAAGCAGCATTGCCCATAAGAGAAGGGCGTTGATTGAAAGTTTCATCGGCCACCTAACAAGATCATAATACGCTCGTCTAATTCTACCCCAATCCCCAACCCAATCCAAATCGACCAAAATATTTCGTAAATTCAGCGACTTCAGGACATAGGACCCTATTATGCATTCCAGAATACATAATAGGGTCGCGGACTGTCCGGTGTTCCCACTCAGGTGATCTCGAAAAAAGGCAAACTTTTTTGGTCTTGGCTAATGCTCGCAAAAACAGCTGTCCGATTTCTGCTCACCGCTGACGGAACTGACGGCTGCAATTAATCGGGCAGACCTTCGCTGCTTGTGCGCATATCTCTTATCTTTTGGCGCAGCAGTGCATTTACGTGCAGGTGCACGTCACGGATTACCTACAATTGATGAGTAGATACATCAGCCACTACTAAGTACCTATAACTACTAGCACTCCTATCATTCGAACTTCTCTCCGCCAATCAGGTCTGATTATGCATGGGAGGAAACTCTTAGCTTTACCCAAGGGACTACGGCGCCAAGAGTTGAAACTCTCAGCCGCCCTGAAACGTACTGCTCAAAAGGTTTGGAACAGATGGCGGTTGACGAGAACACAGACGACGAGACACTAGTTACCGCAGCAGTTGCCGGAAATCAGGATGCTTTCCGCTTGATTGTGCAGCGATATGGCAGACTAGTCTCACGAATAATCCAGAGACAGGTAGGAGATCAGGCCCTCACCGAGGAGATTTTGCAGGAGACTTTTTCCCGCGCATTCTTCTCACTTTCGCGCTTTCGATTTCAAGCACGTCTTTCGACCTGGCTTTCGCGAATCGCACTCAACGCAACACATAACTATTTCAACTCACGACGCTATCGCGAATCGAGAAAGCAGGATCAATTTAGAACTGAACGTCACGAACAAGGAGTGGAATGTATGGAAGAGGAATACTTACGAAAGCAGCGTCTCAAGGTGTACCGAGAGGCGCTCGCCGAACTTCGCCCGAATCTTCGCGAGGTACTGGTACTTTGCGCACTCGAAGGCAAGAGCTACGAGGAAGTCGCGCATACGCTGGAGATTCCGGTAGGCACCGTACGCTCTCGCTTAAATAACGCCAGGCTACAAATGAAATCACTAATAGGACGTGACGTATTGAGGAGATAATATGGAAAGAACGGAGTTCGAATCACAATTTCTTGAATATATCGATGGCAACCTTAGCTCGACCGAGCGTTCCGCGCTAGAAAACGCCCTGCGTTCCGATCAAGAGCTCGGCGAATCACTCAATGATTACAAAGCTCTCCTGAAGATTGAAGACGAGCTCCGAGCTGAATCGGACGGTTCCCTCGGCGACAATCTCGAATCACTGGTAATGCGGAAAATAGCTCGCGACAACCGGGGCGACTGGAGACAATGGCTTTTGGCACTACGCCCCACAGCTTCAATCGGGATTGGAATTCTCGCCGTATTTTTGGTGTTACGGAACGACCTCGATTTAACTGACCGGCCAATAGCGAAGACTCCACTATCTTCGATACCGCACAACGAGACACACGAAGCCTCAGGGCCGACCATTGCCCAGGCAATTGGATTCAAGGACGCAAGGAGCGGAGCATCCAAAGTTGACAGAGAACAATTGGCAATCGTGAACCGAAGTTTCGAAGAGAGAGATGGCCTTTCTACCACAGGAAGCTCGTTCCACGACATGAAGGGAGCAACACAAACCGACCAAATTGGTCGATTTTCAGAAGCACCAAACAGCCTCCGTCAAGACAATTCAAAGTCTAAATATTTTACGGATCTAAAAAAATCATACGCAGTCAGCGCAGACACATTCGTCGGCGTTCCTCGTATCGCTTCGCGGGACGAATCCGCGTACTTCTCTCATTATGGTTGCATGTATCCTCACCAAATCGGCTGCCCCTTTCCTCGCGAGCCGTGGCGCTACTTTCCGCAGCCATACATTCCGCCTACACCAACTCCCGGGAGCGGCGACCACTATGTGAGCTCTGGTGAAAACGATCGGCTCTCCGTCGCCGAGGCACCACTATCGACATTCAGCCTTGATGTCGACACCGCGAGCTACGCCAACATGCGGCGCTTCGTGCTTTCAAGACAGCTTCCGCCAAGGGATTCGGTTCGCGTGGAGGATTTTGTGAACTATTTTGATTACAACTACCCTTCGCAAAAGGGCGATCTGTTCACCGTTTCTTATGAAATCGCACCAGCACCGCTTGATTCCGGTCGTCACCTCCTTAAACTCGGCATAAAAGCACGAGACAGCGAATTCCGTGAGACTCCCTGGAACCTAGTATTTCTCATTGATGTATCAGGCTCGATGGCCTCTGAGGACAAGCTCGAACTGATCAAGAAAGCGCTTAGAATACTGGTCAACAACATGCGCAGCGAAGATAGGATCGGCATCGTCACCTACGCTGGTGCAGCGGGAATTCATCTTGAGCCAAGCACTGTGGCCAATCGTTCGCGAATCCTCTCAGCTATCGATAGCCTACGCGCCGGCGGAAATACGAATGGATCAGGCGGGCTCGACCTAGCGTACCGCGTTGCCGAAACGCATAAGCGCTCCGCGGCAGTTAATCGGGTAATTATTGCAAGCGATGGTGACTTTAATGTTGGTATTACTTCACGCGAGAAGCTCACCAAAATAATCGAGGAGAAGCGCCGAAGCGGCATTACGCTGACCGCGCTGGGTGTCGGTCGTGGAAATCTAAACGACGCAATGCTCGAGCAGATCGCCAACAAAGGCAATGGCAGCTACTTCTATCTCGATAGCCTGAAAGAGGCTCGTCGAGTCATGGAAGAACAGATTGCAAGCACTATAGAAGTCGTCGCCAAGGACGTAAAGCTACAAATTGAATTTAATCCGCAGCACGTACGCGAATATCGACTCATCGGCTACGATAATCGCACGCTACAAAACAGCGATTTTCATGATGATCAAGCTGACGCGGGCGAGATCGGTGTCGGCCACACGGTGACCGCGCTGTACGAAGTGGTACTTGCCGGCTCAAGAGTTCCCGAAACGATCGAATATCGCTTTCGGCAAACACCAAGCCCTACTCCAGAATATAACAATGACCATGAAAGCGAGTTGGCATTCTTAAAAATGCGCTACAAAGAACCTTACGGTTCACAATCTAACCTGCTTGAGTTCCCAATTAATGCCTCGGCAGTCAGAAGCAGCGGCGAAAACACAAGTGATGATTTCCGTTTCGCTGCGGCAGTAGCCTACTACGCGCAAAAAATTCGGGAAGGAAAGTTCTCTGCGAGCTACAGCATGCAGGAGATTCGAAGGCTTGCCGAGTCAGGACGAGGGCTCGACGAAAGCGGGCAACGCCGTGAATTTATCGATTTAGTGAAAGACACCGCGATTTTGCGAGGAGAATGAAGCCCTAAAAGGGCCGCCTTCTCGGGCGGCCCTTTTCAAATACCTACTACTTTACAGGCCCAGGAACCGGAATCATGTATTTTCCATCGATTTCCGCCACAAACGATTCGCTCGTACTGTTTGAGCTGCCATTTGCATCTCCTACACTGACTTTTAGCACCAGCTTTTTAGAGGGAGCGACGGGCAGCTTGGCTTGCGCCCCACTTGGGCCAGGCATTGCCTCGGCCGCCTTCTTTATCTCTTCGGGAGTGAGATCACGAAGTTCGATGCTCGAAATCTTGCTGCCCATTTCAGAGGTCATCATCATCGTATAAAACTCAAGAATTTCAGGGTCGGCCCCCTTGGTATAGAGCAGCGCCTTGAGGCCGGCTTCATCCTTCGATTCAAATGCTTTTTTGTAGCTATCCGTAAAAGATTTCTCTTTTTCGCTCGCAGCGAAGCAAAGCGCCGGAATGATAAAGGTGAGACTCAAAATCACGGCTATGATTTTCCTCATAGATCGACCTCTTAAAAATGAATACACATTAGACACCGCGCAGCTCAATAAACACTGCGCAGCACAATAAATACTGCGCAGCAATCTTAGAAGAGGCCTCGCCTCCATGCAATCAAATAAATAGATAAGGAAAAGGCTCAATCCTTCTCTGCCTGCTTGGTGAAGGTATCGACCTCAAACACGATCGGCTTTTGCCCCTCTACACCGTAAGGCGCAACGATGCGATACACACAATGTTCTTCGTCATCACTGAATTTGAACTGCACCTGGCCGACACCCGGCTCAGGTGAGAATCGGGTCTCACCGACCGCAATCGTGGTAAGCGGCTGCCCATGTTTACACCCGCGATACTGCACCGCAAAAGGGACAGACGAAGCCGGCTGCCCACCCGATCGGATCCACACCTTTGCGGTACACTCAACCCCCAGTGGCGCTTTATTGGCCTGGCGAATTACTCGATTGTTTTCGAAATAGATATCACACTCTCCGACGATCTTTGCCAGCATCTCTAGATCGTCAAGCAGGATCTGCTTGGAATCTCGATCGACGGTAATTTCGACCTGCACAGTCAGTGATTCCGCCGCTACATTGTTGACCGATACGGTCGATGAAACTTCACCAGACTTAATTTCGAGCTGCACTGCAGTCGAACCCGCTTCGGTCGCTAAACTAAATTCACCGTTGCTGTCAGTAATGGTACTCTCACCGGTGTCCACAAGCATGACCTCGGCGCCGACTACTGCCGCACCGGAGCTATCGCTTACCGTGCCTTCTATGGTACGGGTTCCGGTTCCCGTTCCTGCCGAACCGCCTCCGCAGGAGCAAAGCAATCCTACTACCAGTACAGAGATGAAGTTTTTGGAAAATTTACGCCACATTTTTGGAATCCTCATTTTGAGTTGCGGGTGGCTCTGCGGTATTGCTAAAGGTTCCAAGCGACACTTTGCCTCCACCTTCTTTGTCATAAAGCGCTGGATTAAGATCCTTATCATACTGCGAGAGGAATCGTCTGGCTAGCTCATGGAACTCAGCGCCTTTTGCTAAGAACCAACGTCGAATCTCGGGAACTGCCTCGCGTACGATATTGTCATATGAGGTTCGGATATGCAGATTTGGAACATCTTGCCGGGCATAAAGATTCTTATCAACACCATCGACAAATGAAGCAACATCTTCGGCGAGGAGCGCAAGTCCGCCCGAAGTGTCCCCAGCGACCGGCTCAAAAGCCTCCACGCGGAGTAGCACACTGCCCTCTTTCTTTTCAACCGCGCCTAAACGCTCAAGTTCAAAGAGCACCGTTCCCGGATTAAGATCCTGACTCGTCGAAAATACTAAGGACGAAAAGCTCGGCGACTCATCCGTGAGTGAAAGCGCCTTTGG
The DNA here is from genome assembly GCA_964510065.1 of uncultured Bdellovibrionales bacterium. Taxonomy (GTDB): domain Bacteria; phylum Bdellovibrionota_C; class UBA2361; order UBA2361; family CAIXSY01; genus CAZEAC01. Next base: position 6,859 of record CAZEAC010000095.1, read on the forward strand.
CCCGCGCTTCGTCGAGTAACGCTTGTCACTTCGCCACTGGCCAATAATTTTGGTAAGCAGATTCTCCTTGCCTCCAGCCGGAGATTCCGAGGCGGTAAGCCGCATGACATCTCGGCGATGCAACCCAGTCATAACAGCGAGCCGACTGACATTAGGTTTCTCAGCGCGCGCGCTAATCTCTTCGCTCGCCGCCTGGACAAGCGCGCGCTTCAGCGCCTCAGACATCTCCTGAATTTTGAAGCCGCGCTTAAGGTAAAAGCGCGCAAGCGGCAAAAGCAACCGCACCATCACGGTGAAGCCCTGCTCCTCTTTCTTTCCGCCAAGTGCTTTATTCACACTAGATAGTTTATCGTAACAATTCATTCGGGACAAGTGTAATCACCCTAACTCATTAAATTCATGCAGGTAATATTAATTCTTCAATTCCTTGACTAGAACGAGCCGCCCTTGTAAACTAGAAATGTGTAAACTACACACTTTTACAAAAGGAAGATATTATGCCTTTTTTCACTGCCACTCTCGCCTCCCTGCTTATCACCGCCCTCGCGCTTATCGCCAAAGGCGCCCACGCCGATCAATTTACCATCTTTCCGCTAGGAACCACCGATGAATCAGTTCGCCTTTACGACAACGGTGATGCCCTGGTACAGGGCTTACGTCATACGATTATAAATTCCAAAAAAGGAGTAGTTACTTTTTCATCGGAAGATTCATACGACATCTCGGATATGAATAGTAACGGCACCGTGGCTTTTTATGTGAATGCCGAATATGACCCAAACACCCTAACGTACCACTGCTCAATTTCGCGAAAACGCCTTAATGCTGAAGTCGAGACGTTTACCCTGATAACTGCCGCTCGTTCCTGCGGAGGCGAAGTATACCTTGCCGACGACGAGTGGATTGCCGTTAATCTGTACTACACCGATAGCTCCGAGCTGGAACGTAAAGCTGTCAGTCTCATCGCTCCAGATGGCACGATGACCACTGCGGAAGCACCGGCAGGTACGAGGGAGATATTTGTTGCGGCCCTCCTTCCCCAGGGGAACGCCGTTGGAGATATATTCTTTGAGAATTCGCCAAAGGGCGCTGCTGGCTTCGTCGCCACGAGCGCTACGGGCATACAAACGATCTCCTCGACTCTGCCCTTTGACTCAGCAGTTAAAATCGGTAACAGCGCGCTTTTCGGAAAACGCTTTCCACACTCGCGACGCATTCCACTCTATAATTACCTCACCGGTGAACGCACGAAAAGCAGACGAGTATCGACAAAAGTAGTGCAGCTTTTAGCAGCTAACGACAATGGCGAGTATCTCACTAAAGTCATGAAAAATGGACATGAGTTCTATGCCCTGCAAACGCGGAGAGGTAGCACTATTGATCTAAACTGCGCGCTCCCAAACTCGTCACGGATCAAGATGGGAGAACTCACCGACATCAATAATCAGGGCGATATTTTAGCTGACGTCTATTCTCTCGACAATTCATCGAGATTTCCCGTGGTGCTTAAACGGAAACGTGGCCAGACGCCAAATTACTGCCCCGTGCTCAAAGCGACAGTCGTCGGCGGCTGCGCGCGCTATTTTCGGAACGACCCCACCAGCATCACGCAGCATACGACGTTCCCCTACCAGAGCTCGCCTTCCTGCACGATAAAGGCAACTCTCACGCACAATGGAAAGCCGCTTGCAGGGAAAAGTATTAGCTTGTTTGCGGGATACAGCGAAGCAGAGGCCAAGGCGACAGCCACTACCGACTCAAAAGGTCAAGTAACTTTGAGTTATCCGCTTAATCTTCTCGAATCGCAGTATTGGGAGGTCAAATTCTGGGCCGATCCAACTCTTAGAGCAGATTCCGTCACAATTAAGTTAAAGGACCTGGACGAGGGCTCGGATTACGACGATTGGGTCTAGGCTAACAAATCTCCAGCAAAAACCCACGAAGGGGCTACGCCGGAAGTTTTGGCGCAGCCCCTTCTTTATTGCGCTCGACACACACCAGCAGCACCCCACTCTTTATTTTTATCTCACAGGGAGACTTATCAATCACATTATGAATACTCACTCCCCGACCAAACTGAAGGTCATGATTCTCAAGCGTCCACCGCAAGCCTGATGTGCTGACCCCCTTCGCGCCACTAAATGAAAAAAGCGAAACTGTGCTGCCTAGAGGCAGCTCTGCGCTCCACTGTGTCCGCGGCCCCGGCGAAGTTAAAAAAACTCCGTAGAGAGAATCCTCTTCGATCTCAATTTCCACCTCACTTGAGAACTTCTGTAATGAATTAAAGTTAGAGATCTCATGGGTCACCAGGCCACCCAAGACGCCGCTTACAACAATCGTGCTGGCGCCCTCTGTTCGTGCATGCGCGAGTGCCTTATCAAGATCAGTGAAATTTTGATCGAGCACTCGCAGCACCTTCAAAGTCTCGTCCTTTTTGCGCGCGCCCCTATCAAAACTATCAAGATCGCCAATCACCAGATCAGGAGAAAGCTGCGCAGCGTCGAACGCGAAAATGCCGCCATCGGCGGCGATGCGATACTGCGACTCCGCGCACAACCGGGTCAAAAGCTGCGTTGAAGGGGCGACTCCATTACAAACAATAAGGCTGCGCAATTTTTCTCCCTCCCTCGGTTCCAACTCGGTGCTCCCTGTGCCTCTGTGGTTTATTTTGCTTTCAAGAAACCACAGAGGCACGAAGAGCACAGAGATGAGAAGAGTCAGACAACTTCGTTTACAGTGTACTAGCTTCTACACAATAAGTTCTTGAACTAAGCATTTCAATGGCTTAGACCCTTAAAATTATATGCTACATCAGGCCCGCGAGATGTAATAACAGAACTTAGGAAAAGGGTGCCGTCTACTTTTTTTGAAGGTTTTATGCAGACTGCAAGGCAAGTCCCCGTCCTCGATCCTACCAAACAATCTAATTCCGAAACCGAATCTCTCGACCCCTCACTTAATCTTCCGACAAACACCACCCCTCGTTCACAGGTGCTCGACATTCGGGATTCCGGCGTCAGCTACGCGCCTACGGGGGAAGAAATAGTTCTACACACCTTGAGCATCGCTCCAGGCATTAACGCTTACATTACCCAAGAACAGAGTAAAATCTTTCTCGCAGTACGAAAATCGGGACGACGCTCCGAAATATTTCGATTTCAGATGAACGGTGGTGGCCATGAGTCGGGAACTCACCGACTACCAATCTCGAGCACTATCGGCGGACTATCGCTGCACGCAAGTGGTCCGCTCGAGTGTATTACCGTGAGCGCAGTCAAAAATACGCTATGGAATTCTTTGGTGCGGCTGCTTCTTGGCCAAGACGGTGAAAGCTCCTCTTTCACGGTGCATATCCCGCTCTGTCGCCGACGCCCTGCCAGTCCAGATATGGCAATACATGTAATGGTCGAAAGTCACGAGACGATCGTGCGACCGCGTTAAAGCGGTCGCAAATTCTCGGAAGCGCTCAGAAACGCTCGAATTGCAGGGTCTTTTAGAGATTTCGCCCCGGTTGCTACAGCCTTTGAATTACCCTATGCTTCGCTCATGTTATCACTACAGAAATTGCTTGGAAAAGACGAGACTTTCTTCACACTCTTTGAAGGAGCCGCCGCCGAAGCGCAAAATTGCGCTCGTGCGCTCGCGGCGCTGATTAAAGATCCGACGGTGGCCAACACCCTTCACGATCTACGCCATGCACGTCAGAAAAATAAGGAGATCTGTGAGCGCATCGATGAACTGGTGGTAAACACCTTTGTCACCGCGCTTGAGCGCGAAGATATCGAGTCGGTTGCGAGCGCACTCTACCGAATTCCGAAGCCGATTGAAAAATTCGCCGAACGCTATCGCATATCAAGAAAGCTTATCAACGATGTTGAGTTTTCAAATCAGGTCGCATTGCTTGTTGGTGCGACTGACATTGTCGCTGAGATGGTCGGACAATTCAAAAAGGGGCTGCATATCGATACGATCAAGAGGCTCAACGCCAAGCTGCAGCGTGCAGAAGCTGAAGCGGATGCACTGGAGGTAGAGCTGCTGCACGAGTTGTATCGAAGCAAACGCCACTCCCTAAAGGTAATCGCGATTAAGGACCTCTACGACCTGCTTGAGGATGTGGTTGATCGTTGCCGCGATGCCGGCGGAATTGTTACCCATGTATTCCTTAAGAACTCCTAAAAATTATTGTGGCGTATGCTGCTAATCTTTACCGTCATACTCGTCGCCCTTATATTCGAGTTTATTAACGGCTTCCATGACACCGCCAACTCAATTGCGACCTCAGTATCTACCAAGGTGCTTACGCCACGCATGGCGATACTTCTTGCCGCGACAACAAATTTGATTGGTGCGCTCTGGGGAACGGCGGTGGCGAAGACCGTTGCCTCGGGCCTTGTGCAAACTGACATTGTTACCTCGCAGGTATTAATTTGTGCGCTCCTCGGCGGCATCACCTGGAACTTAATTACTTGGTGGTTTGGCATGCCTTCGAGCTCTAGTCACGCGCTGATCGGCGGACTTTGTGGGGCGGCGCTCGCGCAGGCCGAAAACAATTGGAGTGTTATTATCTGGTCGCAACCTTCGGCTGTGCACTGGTATGAAGGCAAAGGCCTGCTCTGGAAGGTAGTAATTCCAATGGTTACCTCGCCACTGTGCGGAATGCTGCTTGGTTTTTTCTTAATGGCGATTCTTTACCTGACCCTTCAGAGATTTAAGCCTAGAATCATTAATGCGGTATTTGGAAAACTTCAGATCCTCTCGGCAGCGAGCATGGGCTTCATGCACGGCACGAACGACGCACAGAAGACTATGGGCATTATCGCGTTGGCGCTCGTGGCCGGAACAAAGGCCGGAGTATTTGAGTCGGTGTCGCCGGTGTTCTCCTTTCTTCACACTCCCGAGCCGAGCGCCGGGAAAAGCTTGGAGATCGCTACCTGGATAAAAATATTATGCGCACTTACCATGGCGGCGGGAACTGCTGCTGGAGGATGGAAAATCATCAAGACTTTGGGGCACAAGATGGTGAAGCTGCAGCCGATCCATGGCTTCGCCGCAGAGGCGAGCTCGTCGGCCGTAATCTTTACCGCGAGCCACCTCGGAATACCGGTTTCAACGACTCATAATATTACTGCGTCAATTCTTGGCGTTGGCGCTGCGAAACGTTTCGGCGCGGTCAAATGGCTAGTCGTCGAGCGAATCATATGGGCGTGGGTTTTCACCTTGCCTATGGCAGGAGGCTCGGCGTATCTGCTCCTTAAACTTTGGAAGTATCTTGGGTAAACTACCCCCGGGTAGCGTTTTCTTGCTATAAAGATCAACCTGCGGCAATCTTGATGAGCGACCCGCGCACTGCCCCGGAATACTCAGCGCCCTGAATACTCATCGGCACTCGTAATGTCGTCGCCCGACCTGAAGGAAGCTGGACAGTATCTTTCGAAAAGATAACATCCAGAGTCCAGTTGATTGCAACACGCACCCGTTTCTCGAATCGCGGCAATTTCATGAGGTACACTGTGCGCCAAAGCCACCAGGCAACGAAGCCCGAAAAGCGCAAACCAAAGATCTGCGCGACCCCCTTTCGGTGCCCCAACGAGGCGAGTTGACCGAGAGACTTGAATTTGAATTTTTTAGTCGGGCCTCCCTCTAAAGTCGCTTTAATGTTTCGCGCCACTACACGCGCCTCGCGAATTGCATGCTGGGCCGTCGGCGGATGGAAGCCGCCCTTGCCATCCGGGATCGCCGCGCAATCGGCAAGCGCCCATACCCCTGGGAACTCTTTAACGGCCAAGGTCTCGTCGACGAGGAGCTTGCCCTTTTCACGCTTGCAGGGGAGGCCATCAAGTATTGGATTGACGATACTTCCGGCGGTCCAAACCAGCGAACAGCTTTCAAAGCTTGCGCCATCGGAGAGCGTGACCACGTTATTTTCATACCCGGCTACCCGAGTATTATAATGAATCTCGACTCCACGCTTGGTGAGAAGCTCACCCGCATATATCCCAAGTGCGTGATCGAGTTCGGGAAGTATTGTTTTTCCCGAATTAACGAGAATTATTTTCAGATCCGACTGCGTAAGATTCTGATAGAAGGGAAGCACTTCGCGAAGGAAATCATTCATTCCGGCGACTGTTTCAACGCCAGCGAACCCGCCTCCCGCGACCACAAAGGTAAGCAGTCGGCCGCGGAGCTCCTTGCAACACTCAAAGTCGGCCTCTTCGAGAAGCGCAATCATCTGGTTTCTAAGATGAATGGCATCACCGAGCGATTTCATGGTAAGGGCGTTTTCGGATAGTCCAGGAAGACCGTAGAAATGAGTTACCGCCCCCGGCGCAAGAATCAGCTGATCGTATTGCAGTTCATGAGAGTGGTAGCTGTTGCCGTGCGAGACGGTGACAGTCTTCTTGTGCAGATCGATCTTGTCCGCGGAGCCACAGAAAAATCGTACTTTTTTAAGAAGCTTATGAATCGGATTTACGATATCAGTTGGGTCAAGATCGCTCGCAGCGACCTCATGCAACATCGGGGTAAAGAGCAGAAAATTATCTTGGTTAATGAGAGTAATCTCAATTTCCTGCTCGTCGCGACAGCACTTCTCAAGCTCGAGCGCGCTGTAAATTCCGCCGAAACCTCCGCCCACAATGACGATCTGCTTCTTCTCTGACATACAAAATCCTCCCTTTCAAAAATGAAGCTCTCTCTCTGCCCTATTCGCAGCTTTTCGTGGAACAACACGAGCAGGCATCCGGCCACTTCTTCATGATTAAACGCTTAAGCAGCGCGTCGATTGAGATCTTTCCGGGGCCAAACGCAAGAACCATTAACGAGAGCAGAAGAAAAAAGAATGGATCGGCGATAATAAAAGCCATCGGATCACTCAAAATACCGAATAGCGCCTGGCGATCTGCACTCACACTGAGGTAGGCAACCAGCATATTACCGGCTAGTAGAAATGCCACTGGCCGGGATGCAAGTCCTACAAGCAGCAACAGCCCTCCAACACATTCGAGGCCACCAACAAACCACGCGTTTAGATCAGCTGCCGGGATTCCAAGCGAAGTGAAGAATTCAACCGTTCTTTCATGATTAAGTAGCTTGCCCTTCCCGGTCAGAAAGAATTTCCAGCCCCAGTAGATCCTAAAAAGTATTAAGATAAAGCTCTGCAGATATTCACCACCTCTGATTAAGCACTGGTAACCATTTGAAATTAAAACAATTAGTGATTTATCGCTCTTCATACCGTATCTCTCTAGAATATTACTCCCAACACTGAGTACTTTTCGCGGGCACTTTGTTACAGTGGCTGCAATAAAACTCTACTTAGCCCAATACTGCGTGACGAGACCAAATATATTCGACTATCAGCATATCCTTTGGGATTGGAACGGCACTCTGCTCAACGATACTCCGCTCACTCATCAAATTCTGGTCGAGACGGTGCGCCAGGTTACCAAAGCAGAGGTACCTAACTTCGAACAGTGGCGAAATACGATATATTCTCCAATGCGCTCCTATTATCGTGGACTGCTTGGCGACGTAAGTGAAGAGGTCGTGAGCTCAGTCATGCGTGAGTGGGCACTGCGTTATGAAACCAGGATGGAAAGCTGCGAATTGCAGCCCGGCGCGAAAAAGTTACTTTCGCTTCTTTCCTCACGCGGAATACATCAATCAATTCTCTCCGCGCATACCGCTCCTGAACTTGCTCGGGCGGTTGCGAGCCACAACCTTCACCCCCACTTCGTTGAGATTTGCGGACTCGCGCCCGGTCAGGGCGGCGGCAGCAAAGTAAAACTTGGCGCGGCGCTACTTCGTCGTCTTGAAGTGAGCCATAATCTTAGCAGCTCCGCTCACCTTATTATTGGCGACAGCAATAATGACGCTGATGTTGCTCGTGAGCTTGGCATCGCCTGTATTCTGGTTGCGAACGGTCTCTGTCCTGAGTCGATGTTGCGTTCGACCGGGTTTCCGGTAATAGCGTCGCTTAGTGAACTGGTTCCGTAGGGCGGTGCCTTTCTGGCATCAAAGACGCCATTTATTCAGTACTGCATCCAAACGCCGAGAACTCTAAGAACAGATCAATGAGCAGACTTTGCGTTGAAGCTCCACTTATCGCGTTGTAGGCGCCCATCAACGACTGAGTTTTCGGCGCCAAGCGCTTTTAATAGAACTTCGCCAATCATAAACTGGAACTGGGTGTCGACTTTCGCCACGAGATACTGCTCGAAAATTGACTCAACGCTTTTCCCAACACTTCCGAGCTGCGCGATAGTCTTACGATAAAGGTCCGGACAATGCTTGGCAAAGCCGGCGTCAATCGCCGCTGATGCACGTTTAATCCGGAGCACAACTTCATTCAAATCCAACTCGACACACTGCGCTACCTCTTCGAGATTCAAATCCAGACTCAAAAGGAGCAGTCCAAAATCAACTCCACAGATCTCCTTTGGAAGCGACGCGATACATTTCGAGAAAGAAAATGGCCACGCTCCCGCCTGCTCGCACTCTTTCAGAGTAATTGCCATTAGAAACCTAATTCGAGGCGGGAAGCTCTTTGGGAGCTCACTCCACGAGCGTTTTTCACCAAGCTCGCGCTCCGAAATCGCGCTTGCAGCAACTTCAAGCGCCGGAGCACTCATTCTGCTATTTGTGGGCAATGCAATAGCCGCTGCTCTTGGAGCAGAAGTCATTTGTGAAGTAATCACTTCGAGCTTCGGAGCCTGCTGCTCTTCGACCGGCTGACTTTCGGTGGTCTGAGATCGCTCGCTGACCGCCGCCTTCGCGACGATTTGAAGTACCTTTCCTTCCCCAACGATCTTTCGTACCGGCGCGCGCGTTGGAACAGCTGGGGGCGGTTCAACAGTTTCCGCAACCACCTTGGCTGGCTTCTTCTGAAACGGAATGGCTTTTGCTGGAGCTGCCTTACCCGTGCCCACTCGAGCGCCAGATGCCTTTTTCGCGGCGGCCGAGGGCTTCGCCGACCGTTTTGTTTTGAGATCTCTCTTCTGCGATTCCTTCTTATTCGATTTGGTCTTTGACATAGATGTACTTAAAGATGAGCACCAAGAGTAGCACGAACCAAATCCACTTGGCAAAGGGTTTACCAACAAAATCCACTACTTGACTTTTCGCGGAAGGCTCCACGCTACTTTGTTACGCCAAAAATCAATGTATCATTGCTATTTAAGCCAACTCCAGAGTATTCGAGGAACTACTTCGGACGTAGTGTGATGCAAATTTCATTTTCAGCGGTAAATCCGATATCTGAGCACGATGCAATCGATCGATGCACCAAAACAGCCCTCTCGCTCGTAGGGGTCGAGGTGGTGCATGAGATACTTAAAGGCCAATCTGATGGAGTTACTTTCTTCTCGGAATTTCTGATTCAAAAGCTGCCCGGCTTCTTAGAAAAACGTCTTAACCAGATTGCTCCTTTGTTCGAAGCGCTTACTTTGTCGGGAAGAGCGCAAGTTCTCGCAAGCATCGGCGAGAACGTTATGGCCCCGCTCCTTTCCAAGGAGCGAGATGAAAACAGGCGTATTATCGGTGCACAGGTGGCCTTCCGACTTCGCCAGCTTATCGAGCCGAAGCTTTTATATACAATCCGTACACAACCCTCGGCTCACAATCCTGATCGTTTCTACTATATTTGCGAACATGGAAACGAGGTCGAGATAGCCTATTTCGCCATGTTCTTTCATGAAGGGTGCCAGCTCTCGGATAGGGTGCAGCGCTCTCTTGACCAATGCCTTATTCGGCGAGCGCAATCGGGCTCTCCCGTTGCGACAGGGTTGCTCGAGCTTTTGCACCACGAGCCATATGCACGCCACTATACGAGCCATCGCGCCCTTCCCGCCGAGGTCGCCGAGTATCTTAAGCTTGGGTTCTACAGATTGCTCAGCCGCGGCATCGATGATGCCGCGGCAATGCACTACTTTTTTGGCGTTCCCTCGCTCAAAAGTGCGCTACACGATCCGCGCTACCACAAGGCTCTCGCCGACGGCATGCGCGTTCACCTTGAATCCCGGGATCTTGAAGGGATTACTCTCTATCTCGGTTTTCTTACCGCTGCATTACAGTCCTGTGGATTGTGCCTTGAAGAGCCCGGCGAACTCGAGAGCGTTAGATTTCAGAAACGTAGGCGCGCGCTTTCGCTTTTCTGCAACGAACATTTCGGAGAGGATTTTACCTTCACGAAAACGATCGCCGCGACTCGCGCGGCGCTTCTCGAAGCGTTTGAGCAGATAGAAGTCGGGGATTTCGAAGAATATCTTCGTACTTCATCGGCGGCGCGTGGACTTTCGCTCTACTTTGGGCCCGATGTGTTCCATGGAAGCTCCGCGACTGAAATTGCCGTCTCTTCGATTCTCTCGAAACTGGCGAAAGAGGAGGCACCGCTCAGTGTCTTTTGTTCGCTTCTTGAACAGCTTCCCGCAAGTAGACGTCACGATCTCCTGATTGCGAGCAATACCCGAGACGATCTCATCGCCATGATCGAGCGCGGCCTTGCGAAAGTTGCTTTTTTCCCTCTGACGCGGCGAGTGCTCCGTGGCGTAGAAATGGCAAAACGAGATGATGCTTTTTTGCGCGAGATCGAACGAGCAATCAGCATGGTCGACCTTCCCTCTCAAATCATTGAACATTTTGAGACCATTCGGAGCTGGGTGCCGCGCCAGGTTCACGGTGTGATGGAAACCGAAGAAGTCGAGTTGGGGTACACATTTTCCTTTACTTCGAACACGGGTTCTTCCGTTGCTTTTTCGCAGTCGTTTGCAGAAGAATCATCGAAGCTTATTAAACACAATCTTTTCGAGCAGGACCTCATTTCCGCGCAAGGTATCGCCAACACCTCACTTGAAGTAGTACGAAAGAGCATGCAGCAGCTTGACTATCGTCGGACTTCAGCTGAGCTGCACGATCTTATTGCTCAGACCCGAGTTGATGGGCAGCAGATCATTCAATATCACAGAGAAGCAACACTGATTCGGCTTCAATGGCTTTTGCCATGGGACGTTGATGTTGCCAAAGGATTTAATCTCTATGCAACGGCGTTAGAGATGCAAAGCGAAGAACCGACCAAGGTGCTTGGACTCGTCGAACTTTTGAGTGCCGCTGCAAAACAAATCTACGAATGTAAGCGCTACCATTCAGAGGCAAAGAACAGCCAGCGCGCCATAGCGCTTGGTGATTTAAAAGATCTGTATCAGAAGATTCGCGCGGAAAGTGCGAGTGCCGATCCTGCGCTTGCCAAGCTTGCTAATTCTTGCGCTCTCTTTATTAATTCGAGGATTTAAAGGAGCCCGTCTTTATTCATCTTTATTCTCTCGGGGACCGCGCGCGAAGAGATTTCAGATTGCGTCGGAGAATGATGGGTGGAACGAATGAGAGGTAATGATCGAGTGCGGAAGTGGTTATACGCCCATCTTTATTCATCTTTATTCTCTCGGAGACGGCGCGCGACGAGATTTCAGATTGCGTCGGGGAATGATGGGCGGAACGAATGAGAGGTAACTATTGAGTGCGGAAGTGGTTATACGTTTCTTCTCATCCAGCTTCGAGATCTGAATTAATCAACAGCCTTAAGAGAAACCCAGTTATTCGAATACGCTAAATGAACCTCGCGCGCGTTAACAAATAGTTCCGGCATAAGCTACCGTAAAAGCCGGAGGACGATAGGTGCCGTCTGGAAAATCAACAGTGAGATCGCCTTCGCGGTACCGCTTTG
>CAZEAC010000096.1:0-17875 GCA_964510065.1 uncultured Bdellovibrionales bacterium
CTTGCCATATCTACTACCTCCCGTAAATGTGTAGACAATAACCAGGACGAGTCAGCTATCGGTATTCAGATTACGGCTGACAGAACCAATGGCTGAAATCAACCGAGCAAACCTGACGTGCAGGCGCGTGCTAACTTCCTAGCAAGGTGAGAAATAAAACTGCGCCAGCAAGGGCTCGAACCTTGGACCCGCTGATTAAGAGTCAGCTGCTCTACCAACTGAGCTACTAGCGCATAAGTAGGGATTAGCGAAACGCTAAGGGCGGAGTATAATAGTGCCCCAGGATTAAATCAAGCCGAGGTTCCCGACGTGATTATCTTTGATTTTGATGGAGTGCTGATTAACTCGGTTGACGAGGTGTTAGTCTCCGCGTTTTGCACCCTTTCAGGGGTTATAACCGCCGAGCTCTCTGCGCTTCCACCCGATTACATTGCGCTATTCCGCAAGTACCGCTTCTTAGTTCAATCAGCCTCCGATATTCCGGTTCTTGCCAAGTGGTGCCTCACGCAACGATCCGACGCGGGAGCACTGCCCCTTTCCAAGAAAGAGTTCTTAGGACTCCTTGAATCCGACCCGATAGCTGCACAGACACGCCGCGAGCAGCTTTTCTCAATTCGAAACGAGATCGTAGAACAATTCCCCGAGGCCTGGGTAAATCTTAATAAGCCTTATCAGCCACTTTGGAAGTCACTTCAGCGCCGCTCATCCGATCCACTGATAATCCTCACGCACAAAAACTGCACCGCGGTAGTTGATATCTGTCGGCATTTCGCCCTCAAAGTTGACCCTGCCAACGTTTATTCAGGAGATAGAGGACATAGTAAGATCGAAAATTTGAAGGCGATTCACCAGCGCTTTGGCCGCAACGCGCAAACATTTGTCGACGACAATGTGCATAATCTGATTGAATTACAACAGGGATTTCCTGACTTTACCGATCTTTCTTTGGCGCTCGCACTTTGGGGCTATGTTGGAAGTGCCGACGTCGCATTAGCTGCACGTCACCGGTTTCTTACACTTACCCAGGAACAGCTTGTCGCTCGTTTTTGAAGGCAATCGATCCCGAACATCGTACCTGAGGCGCACGCCGGCGGATAAGTGCCCGAGCTCTCCTACGACGATGCTTGGCAATATGCTGCACCGAGGGCTCTTCAGAAATGACCTGCGAGAAAAGATCGAGCCACTGCTCAAGGCTCAGGCCGCTCGAATCTACTCCACAGTTAAGATACCGCCCGGCAATATTCGAGCGAATTTCGTTGCCCGCGCAGCTTAGTCTCGCGCGAAGATACAACGCGGGGACCGCACCTTCTACGCTACAGATTCTCGGCATATTCGGCGCAGAAAACAGGAAGCGCTCTCTACTTCCTTGAGCAGTCTCGCGTCGAATAACTCTGGGCGGAACCGCGACATTCCCTGCGACGATCTTGGCGTCAAGCGAAATCTCACATCCTGCCTGCGCAGCAACATCTGGCTCGACGCGCCCACGCAATGTGCCAAGTTCCGAAATACTAAAACTAAGATCAAGCTGAGACGGAGGCAGCGGAGTTGCACTCGGCGTTGGCGTCGGCAATGGGTTTCCCTGAAGAAGCACGATGCTACCAGAGAGCGCACCGGACCCATTACGCAAACTCCCCGCGACAAGATCCGATATTCCATCCGAGTTGAAATTGCAGCTTTTCGCGGCAAGGCCATTTCCAAATCGCATTGAATTCGGCGGAGTAACGGCGCCCTGAAGCACCTGAAGTCGCGGGCAGGCAGCGTTCACCGAATCGTAACTGTGAATATGAACCGCGCCTGCATCAACGATTCCCGCGCCTGTTACGCTGTCTGTTGCGCGCCACGTAGGATCGCCAATTGCGAACTCAGGGATGCCGTCGCCTGTCAGATCGCCTAAACTTGCACCGATAGCGCCAAATTGCGACGCACCGGATGACCCGACGATATCGCATAGGAGTTGTGGATTCGCGGACGTGAGGCTTGCCCCGGAGTATAACATCGCGTGCCCCGGACCGAGAGTACTCGGATCGACAACACCGACGAGAAGATCGTGAACACCATCAAGGTTTACGTCACCCACATCGGTAAGCGACTCGCCGAATCTCAGCCCAGGCGCCAAGCCATCAATCTTTCCAATCACCAGATCATTTGACGGCGAGTAAATCGTAACACCACCAACCGAAGTCCCACCGCCGTTCTTGCGGCGTGGCGCGCCAGCAAGTACCTCGGGCTCGCCATCAGCATTGAGATCAGGAAATCCAAGAATACAATAGCCAAGCCCCTCCTTCGTCGTGGCGGGACCATCAAGTTGTCGCAAGAGCACGAAGCTTGGCGAGATAAAATAGTAGAAGTAAACTGCGCCGTCTAACCCAAGGGTATCGGGTGCGCCAACCATAAGCGTCCGTCGCGGGATACCACCATAGGTAACTACTCCAAGCTCTTCAACGGCCCACCCAAAGTTCAGGGCTAGCGCCGGTGCCGGATGCGTAGCGAGGATGCTGCCAGTCACGGAATTAGCGAGATACACGGCGCCTTGGGCTCCTCCCGGGGCGCCGATGAAAATATCAGGAACGCTATCGCCCGAAACATCACTCACAAACGTAACCGCAGCACCGAAGCGTTCGTTTCCGACAAAGACACTTCCCGGCATTGAAACTGTAGCGGTACTCATTCGCGAAACAGCATCAAAAAGCTTCACTTCGCCCACATCGGTGGTTGCAACAACTGAAACGCCAGGACTTCCCACCGCTATTTGCGGACCATTACAGGCAAGAGCCGCGCCATATCTCGCCCCTGCACTGACACCAAATTCCTCGTGGACTGGACTTAGCAAATTATTTTGCGCTACCGCGGAGAAAGGGAAAACGGCGGCGCCTATAAACAGGACCACATACGTAATTCCGCAAAGGAAAAAGACTATAATTTTATGCATCGAAGAAAAATTTGCGCGAGAAATTTCCTGTGAATAAGATGATCGGCAGCAACTCTGGGGACGAGCAAATCTTGAAGCGGCGCGAATTGTCTACCAATTTGAGAGATACCGTTCTAGACTCGGCCTATTTACTATAATTTTATGTGTTCTAAAATTTTTACCTTCCTCGCATGTTACGTAAGGCCCTGGCTGTGTTTCGCGGTTGTCCTCGTAATCGCCCTGTTTAATGCACCTTCTCCGACTCTGAGCCAGAGTCCTAGCTTTGCTCCTGAAATAAACCTTGCCAAGCGTAAGCGCACCCTCACCTTTCGTTTCAGTAACAGCCAAGACGGCTGCATCTTCAAGCTCTTTGCTGCAGGGAGCCCAGATCAGTTGGCTACGCGCGTCAAACAGGGAGATTTTTTATTTCAAGATAAGGCGACAGTTGGAGAAAATGAATTTGTTGCGCGGCGTCTCGCCTCAATTAAACGCGCACGACTTTCGGCAAAGGTCTTCGCTTATTTCACCGCTTCGATTGACTGTCCGTCTTCAAGTATAGCTTCGACTCAAATAAGGCTTCGCCTTGCGGTGAGCGCACGTGGCGGCAAAGGCAGCGTGGCACTTTGGATTAAAGATTTGCGGCATAAACTCGGCCCTACCGCACTTTCGCTTTCGCTTGTTGATGCTTTTCCCGCTCTTGAATTCAGCGCGCCGATTGACATTCAGTCGCCTACGGACAACAGCGCAAGGCTTTTTATAGTCGAACAAGGGGGAACAATTCGCGTACTCAGCAACACGACCGCAGGCGCGCAGAACAAACTCTTTCTTGATCTCGGCAATAAAACCAATGCGTCGGGAGAACAGGGGCTACTTTCAATGGCTTTCCATCCGAAATTCGCGAATAATCGCCGCTTCTTCGTGCACTATTCACGCCAAAGCGACGGCGCAACGATAATTGCAGAATACAAAGCCAGCGCGCAGGATCCTAATCAAGCTGACTTGAGTAGCGAAAGAATTATTCTCACTCAATCTCAGCCTTTCTCAAACCATAACGGGGGTCAGATTACTTTTGGCCCGGATGGTTTTCTCTATATTGCGCTCGGCGATGGAGGAAGTGGCGGAGATCCACAGGGAAATGGCCAGAACCGTAAGACACTCCTCGGAAAGATTCTTCGAATCAATGTCGATTCGTCAAGCGACTCACGCGAGTACGCAATTCCCGCGAGTAACCCCTATGCCAACAACAGCTCCGGGTTCCGCGAGGAGATTTATGCCTACGGACTTCGAAATCCGTGGAAGATCAGTTTCGATAGTTTTTTGGGTGTGCTCTATGCCGCAGATGTTGGACAAGGCAGGATTGAGGAGGTTGACATCATCGAATCAGGAAAAAACTACGGCTGGAACACCATGGAAGGCGATCAGTGTTACGATCCACCGGACGCCTGCGATCAAGCAGGGCTCACTTTGCCGATCGCCAGTTACACACACGCCGTCGGCAACTCCATCACCGGTGGCTATGTCTACCGCGGCTCAGCCATCCCCAGCCTTGTCGGCAACTATGTTTACGGCGATTTTGGGAGCGGGAAGATCTTCGCGCTTGAGAAAATAGGTGCGACCTATCAGGTATCAAATTTGCTCTCGTCCGGCCTGGCAATCTCAACGTTCGGCGTAGACGCCAGTGGCGAGCTCTATGTAGCAGATTATTCGGGCGGGAAGGTCTACAGATTCAGCACCGCGGAATAATCGATACGACTGGCGCTTGGGCGAAAGCATGTGAGGCCAAACTGACTGTTGCGAGGCTACCTTGCTTAACGACATTCATGAAAACCGAAATGGGCCGTACCTCCGGGGCGCAGCGGGGCAAACACGCACCAAGCCGAAGCTTGCTTAGATGCGCTACCTTTGGAGCCACTTGGCTGCTCGTAGCCGGGTGCTCCAAGTTCAGCGATACTCCAGGCTCCAGCGAAAACGATTTTGGAAGGACCGTTAACGGGATCTCGGCGGTAATCTCTGGGATTGTGGCGCAGAAGATCGCCACTAATTCAAACTTCCATCTTACCGTGCAGAAACCGGGGTGGAGCGATGCCACCGTCCATGGAAGTACTCGCTCGAACTCAATTATAAGTACCGTGGACCTCTCACTTTCAAGCGCAAGTTTCAACGCGAACGGAGAAATTGGAGCAATGAACGGAAAAGTCGATAAATCAGAATGGGACTGGAAAGTCACGCAAACTTCCCCCTCACGCTGGAATATTGGACGGGCGCTTTTTAAGTTTGATCACACGCTCGATCTCACGGTGGAAAACGGTACCATCCGCGGCGAATTAGCCCGCACAACAAGCTTTAACTGGTCAATTAAAGGCAGCTACACAAGCAATCACGTTGAAATGACAATATCGACAGGTCCTTTTGATCCAAACTTTAGCATTAGTGGCACCATTCAATAAAAATAACGACAACTCTCCAGAGAAAACCTACCTGCGCACTTGTTAACAATAAGCCTCGTTCTGTGCTAGTCTGCTATTCCCACGAGAAAGGAGTACCCTACCCGCTGTAGGAAAGTACATATTATGCCTCTAAGATTTCGCGTTCGCCCAAATCGCTACCATTCGTCGCCGACGTGGGCGATACTTTTTATTGCCGCCGTATTTGCACAAAGCGCTTTGGCCGGCGACTTTGCCGAGGCACTTCCTCGCTGCACCGACAGCGACAGCTCCCAGTGCAAGGAAGAGTGTCGAAAAGAGTTCGCTGATGCATTCACCCATTGCACTCGACAGTGCCTCGCAAAGCGCTGCGACCCCAGTCCGCCAAAAGATCAAAGCTCGGATTTTGCCGAACAGGACAGTTCATGCGTCGAATTCGAGTCAGCAAGCTGCAAAAAGGATTGTAGCGGAGAGGGTTCGGCGTACGAAAGCCGCTGCCGGCGTAGCTGCTTGCAATCGCGGTGTCCAGAGGCAGCTCCACTTGAACTTACCAAGGAGGCGGCCGATCCTGGCATTATCGGCTGCGAGCGGTGTCGCGAGCGAAATCTTGAAGATTGTAAACGCGGCTGCCTTGCCGGAAGTACTAGCTTTGACGGAAAGTTCCCTGGGCTTTATCATCTGGGCTGCGAGAAACTGTGCGTAATGGCCGCGTGCACTGAAAGCTGCGGCTCGAGAATACCCTGACCATGGCGAACCTTGCGCTGTCTACTCTTATTGCGTTCCTAAAAGCTAACGCGAAACTAGTTCCAGAAATCGGAACGATTGCATTTCTCCGCGCCGAGGCAGATCCGGGGCTTTGCGTGCTTCCGATGGAAAGGCTTTATGCCTATCAAACCTTTAAGCCGCTGGCACTGACGCTTCGCACGCTGGGATTCGACGTTACCCATGAACTCCCCAAGCGCGCTGCTATGGTGCTCGCCATTCCGACAAAACAGAAACGTGAAAGTCTTGCAATGATAGCCAATGCTGGGCTGCTCCTCGAAACGAGCGGCGTCATTGTCGTCGCCTGCGAAAACCATCGCGGTGCACGTTCCTACCGCGAGGCACTTCACGATCTCTTTGGTGAGGTCGAGTCCTGGAGTAAGAACCACTGCATTGTAGCATGGGCGCGGAAGGACCCGACACGCTTCGACGAAAAGCTTGCCGACGAGTGGCAACGCGCCGGACGTCCGCAAAATATTCCGGAAACCTCACACCTTTCGCAGCCGGGAGTTTTCTCATGGAATGAGATAGACGAAGGCAGCGCGCTGCTTGCAGCAAAGATTCCAGCAACTCTGTCTGGACATGGCGCAGATTTTGGCGCGGGGACTGGCTATCTAAGCATGGCGGCGTTGCGCCGGACAACGCAAGTAGACTCTTTGGCACTTTATGAAGCCGAGTATCTCGCGCTCGACTGCGCGAGGAAGAATCTTGAAGCGCTTGCGAGTCACGCGCTACTTTCGTACCACTGGTCAGATCTTGTTCAGGAGCCCCCCGGTCAGCAATATGATTGGATTTTGATGAACCCGCCCTGCCACGACGCTCGAGAACTTGATATGGAACTAGGCCAAAAATTTGTGGAGCGGGCGTATCAAGCTCTCCGCGACAAGGGAAAGCTCTACATGGTCGGGAATGCTCACCTTGGCTACGAAAGGTCACTGCGCTCACGTTTCACCAATGTTGACGTCGACAACTCCAATCCGCGTTTCACGATATTTATCGCCTCGAAAGGAGCATGAATGACGCACTCGCAACACTTTTCGGCTTTTGATGAGGACTCGCTTTGATTGTCACGATCTGCTTTGTGGCAGGGTTTCTAGATTGGCTTTTCAATTACGGACATTCCAGCCTTTTTGGTGTACTTGCGATTGGCATTGGGGCACTTGTGGCAATGCCGGCTGCAGGGCGGCTCTCCGATCGTGGAAAATCTGAATCGCTGTTTCTCGTGTGCGCGCTGATTGGCGCTGAATTAGGCGTGAGCATGGGCGGCGCCACCCTCGATTCCGCGCTTTCGCAGCTAGCGGGCGCCATCGCAGTAGTACTCGCAGCACTTCATTTCTCGACAAGGCCCAAACGGTCTGTGACAGGTGAAGGTGCAGCGTCTATTGTAGTAATTGGATTAGTTCTCCTTTTTTCGAGAATCTACTTCGACCAGGTTTTTTATTTATATGGCGGGACAGCCGAGAAAGTCGCGCATCCGGAGTTAATTGGCGGGTTGCTGCTTATAACCCTAATTCATGTCCGTTCCTTATTTCGTCGCGAGCATGGCTGGCCGATTCGCTGTGTCGGCCTACTTATCTTATTCCTCTTGTTTTCAATGCTTCTTCCACGTGTGTCCTCGCTTTACGGAACTTGGGAGCTCGCACGGTCGCCGCCAACACTCGTGACCCGATCCCTTCAATGGATCTTCGGTGGCGAGCCATCAAAGCTTTTTGAACCAAGCGCGGATGCAAAAGAGTATCTCAAAGGCGCCGAACTGCCCCTGCCCGGCATCATCGCTGCATGCGCGCAGTTCGGATTGGCGGGACTTTCGGCGCTACTCGCCTTGGCGTGGAACAGGACTCAGCGCCCCAGGGAGGGGCTTTTTGTTGCGGCAGTATGCTGCTTAGTGCCTGGGGGCTTCTCGGTTCCGGTAGTCGTAAGCTTTTTGTATCTGCTCGCCACGAAAGATCCTAAGAGCGAAAGTCACGCGTCATGGCCAGCCTCGATTAAAGTTGGCACAGCTATCACCGCACTCGCAATAAGTGTGGTTATTATCTGCGCATTATCGAAAGCCCGGCCGCTGCAGGGCCTCGAACAGCCCACCCCCCTTTCGACCAATTGCGTAGCGGCAATTCTTGCTTCCGAGGATCTGCTTTTCACCGAACACCACGGTATTGATTGGGCACGACTTAAACAGGTTACTTTCGAGAGCCTCCGCACTCGACGCTTCGAACGTGGTGCCAGTACCATACCGATGCAGGTCGCAAAGGTGCAGTGGCTCTACTATGAGCGCACGGCATGGCGTAAGATTCAGCAGTTTATTTTGGGCTGGTACATGGAGCTTCGATATACCAAGGCGCAGATCCTTCAGAGCTATCTTGCAACGATACCATTTGGTCCTGGTCAAATAGGGATCGTTGCTGCTGCTTCGGCGTACTTCGGCACCGAGCCAGAGAAGCTCTCGGCGAAGCAGTGTCGCCTTTTGGCACTTTCTATCCCGGAACCGGGAGCATTTAACCCCGGAATCACGCCCACTCCTCCGGCGATACTTTCGCGTGAAAGGAATTTACAGCTTCGCGCCGCCCGTTTTAACTCATTCCTTACCCGCCGGATTAAAGCGCGTGGACTCGCCTCATGAGTATCGTGCGAGCGCTCATATTTCTTCTCTCAAGTCTGCTTCTGGGCTACCTCGTTGAAGAGCGGCTTATGTGGATGCTCGTGCCCTACCCGCACTCCACAGATGGTTTTTATTATCTCAAAGAGATTAGTTCGCGCTTGAGCGGCGGACATGGCTACTACACCACGTTCTCTCCCTACTTCACGCTGGTTGCAGGGCTCGGGAAATTATTGGGAATGCATGAAGGGCTACTCTATCCTCTCATCATTTTCCTCACCGCATCGCTATTTTCATGCGCCTTAGTGTTGCCATTACTCTCGAGGGAGCTTTTTCACTTATGCCCGCTTGCGGCGATGATCCCTTGGATCTCCGACCTGCTCTTCTTTCGGATCTACGCCTTCCCGCGCCAAGCTTTGTCGATGGCGATTTTCTCAGCGGCGGCGTTGCTCGTTACCCGGCGCACCAGCGTTTCACAGCTATGGAGATGGCTGCTGATAGCGGCAGCGACGTGTATGCATGTACTAGGCGCGGCACTTGGCGCACTGCTACTTCTCGCAGACGCCAAGGCTAGCAATTCCCGAAAAATTGCCGTCATTTTGGCGCTAGGTGGCTGCGCAGCAGTACTTGTCTACTCAATTGTCTCCGGCGAGAAGGAGATATTTCGCACTGAAAACCCTAGTATGCTTCCGAGCTGGGTCGGTGACTGCCATCAGGTCGGCTGCTCGGCTCTTGAATTTGCGGAATTTATATCTGGATTTGTACTAGCGCTGGTACTTGCGACGACGCTGCTTTTTTGTAGCTCCTGCCAAGAGCGAAAAAAGGCGCTGCTACTTTGTGCGTGCTACTTCATATTTGTGCTGCCTATATGGGATAATGAGGGACTTCTTTCGGCCCGTCTAAGCTATTCGGCCCTTGTACCACTGGTAGCTGCGGGGCTACTCGCATTTCCGCGATATTTTCCGATTTATTCTCTACTACTACTAGGAATGAGCCTGATCTTCTCGGCAGGAAGTTACAGCGCCAAAGAACTTCCAGTAAAGCCAATCATCCAGAATCAAAAACTATTAAAGCAGTGGATTGGACCAAATGATCTTATCCGCGCCGACCATGGGATTCAATTTGTGGCGAGCTATCTCCTTGATCGCAAAGCAGTTAAGCGTTACCCGGCAAAGGGTCCATACTTTGAATTGATGCGTCGAAGCTCACGTCGTCCCGAGTGTATTCCCGCACAATCAAGCGTAGATTTTACTTTAGCTCGCTGTTTGGATCTCGGAAACCGGTGGATCATAATACATCGCAATTCAAAATAGCGTTCTGCGAAAATTATTTAAACTTTCGGCTTGTCGTTCCGATCTTTGCTTCGTTATAGTGCGCTTGGTCATCATAGACCGAGTCACTTTTTTTGTGAGGAAACCTTACCTATGAGAAAAATCCACCTTGTTGTTGTTGCTTCTATAATAGCACTTATTGCCCCGCTTTCTGTGATGGCGCAGTCATGCTCTTCTAGCGAGTCCGATACACTTCGTGATTGTATTGATTCTGGCGTTGCCAATTGCGCAGCCGCCACTACTGATTGCAACCCGCTTGCTCTCGCTCTTACGATCTCGGATGTCGAAGATATCGCTATCGAGAAATGCTGCGGAAATGCCAAGAAAGGCGCCCGTAAGTCCTGCCTGATTCGCGAAAGATTGAAGTATTTTCCGAAGCCTGGCGCTGGCGACCAAAAAGCATTTTTCACTGCAGCTCGTGCGGCGATTAATGCCCTCCGCACTTCAGACTGCAACGGCAACGCTTACTCGAGCAACTTCTAAAGCGTTACAAGTTCAGATACGTTCATAGCTGCGAGTTCGCTCGAAGATATGACGTGAAAAACCAGAGGGCGACCTCTGGTTTTTTTTTGCTTCGATATTTTGTATCCGCTCTGGCGGTCTCGACGATTTCGGCGGATCATAGTAGCTCATGTACGGACAAAGGCCCCCTTAAGGGGGCTTTTTGGGGGTGAAGACACTAACCGTTCACAAAATCAGTCGTCCGCGATCAGCGGACGGCCACCCGCTTGCAGAATAGATGAAGTTCAGCCTCATCTAATATGCTTCAATCATGATCTATTTTACCCGTGAACGGTTACGACATTTTGCCGCCTCGGGATTTTATATTGGCGTCCGTTCAGCCTATCCCTATTGCGACGATCACGATTAGTGTTAACGCGAAGTGGTAAAGGACGCGAAGGGAAATGTGGTTGGAAACAGCCGATGTGAAATCTGCCCAACCGTAAGGGGCAAGAGAGAAAGGTGCGCTAAGGCTTCCCCTTCTCCATTGCCTTGAAGACATTTCGTGCATGAAGCGCGGCGCCATGTGCGGCAGCCGCGTCTTTGCCGATGGCCCACTCGATGCCGATGCGGCCGCGGTAGCTTTCCATCGTCACTTCTTTGAAAACCTTAGAGACGATCTCGAGGTAGTCACTCTTAATCTTGTCAGAGGCAAGAGTGATTCCGCCGCCGATCACAAAAAGATTCGGATCGTCGGAGCAGGCAAGCATATGCAACAAATGACCAAGCGCTTTCGCTTGAGCCATAAGAAGTTTATATGCAAGTTTGTCACCTTCGCCGGCTAAGGCCAGCAATTTTTTCGCACGAGCAAGATACTCATCTTTGACACCGTGCAATGTATGCGTTCGATTGCGCGCAAGAGCCAGCTGCTCGGAGAGATGCCGCGCCAGTCCTTTCAGGCTAATCGATGCTTCAGCATGGGCCAGTCCACCGCATGAGCATTTAGGCATTCTCGTTTCACCCAAAAGCTGCGGCGGAAGATAGAGATGCCCCACCTCCATTGCCGCGCCATGAGTTCCCACAACAAGCTTGCCACGCTGCACCTTGCCGCCGCCAAGACCGGTCCCGACGAAAACACCCACAATGCGCTCAATGCCACGAGTGCGTCGATGCCAGTATTCAGCAAGCGTCGCGGCATCGCAGTCGTTCGAGTAAACAACCGGAAGTCCGATCATCTTTTCAAACTTTGCGCGAATTGGGAGATTGTCGAAGTTCGGCATGTTGCAGGAGCGATATATCACCCCCTGCTCACTTGCCGGTCCAGGCGTACAAAGCCCGACACCTCTAATTTCGGACCACTTCACTCCGGCCCTTTCAAGCGCCAGATCAGCGACCCGACACATCTGTCGCAGCGTTCGCTTAGGATCTCCCTTGGAGGCAAGGCTATCGAGCTGCACTTCTGTGTCGCATACGGTCTTGCCACTACGGAGTTTAATGACAACTGACTTTACGCTCGACCCTCCGAGATCAACGCCTACGATATACCGACGTTTATTCTTCCCTTTTTTCCCTAGTTTCTTGCTTTTCATTTTCTTGCACTGGATTGCCACGACAAAAACGACTTAGGCCGTGTCGCAGAGCATGTGCACTGCCCTACACCGAAGGGGCGGCGCCGCTTCGGTGTAGGGCAGTGAATGCAAGAACTCATTGCAGGAAAAATATTACGCGAATGAAAAACCTACTATTTCACATCGCTGTTTCCTGGATCCTCCCTCTTAAGTCGCACGCGCAAGATGGACGACTCAGGAAACACACGTAACGCTCTACCCGCGACAAATTGTTATGGTTAGCAAAAAACCTACACATGGTCTCATGGGACAGCGCTTAGAAAAAGCTGCCTGCAATAATTTTGGATTGCCTTTAGAGGAAGCACTTAGTTTAAGCTATCTAAATCAGAATATCAAAGTAATTTTAACCCGGACTTCTCACTTTTCCCTACCTCGGTGATCTCGGTGTCTCTGTGGTTTATCTTTCATAAAAAACCACAGAGACACAGAGATCCCCGAGGTAGAGCCGAGAGCGAGGATAAGTTATTTTGTTTACAGCGCGTTAGGGGCGGGAGAACGCTGTAATCAATTACGCTTTCTCTTTGCCTACAGAATACGCTACATTGCCGAGTGTATGCGCCGATCAATCAGAATAGCTCTTCACTCTACCCTTCTCGCGCTCTTCCTTACGGGCTGCTTTAGCTCGGACCCGGAATCACCCGAAGAAACGCCACCAAAAGAGCTCGTACAAAAAAGTAAGGAGGGTGGATTTGACGCCAGCACGTCGGAAGAGGATCTATTTCTTCGTGGGAAAGCACTCTACGGCGCCGGCTCACTTGCAGTAGCGAAAGATGCGTTCGAACTCCTGCTTTCGAATTATCCCGTTGGCCCCTACGCTGAATTTGCCGAACTGAAACTTGCTGACATCGAATTCGACAGAAGTGAATTCGCCGCTGCAGCTGGGCGCTATGAATCTTTCGTCGCGGCGCACCCCGCTTCTGTATCTGCGGATTACGCGCTTTATCGCCAAGCTGAGAGCTATCGTAAGGCAAATCGCGGTGTCGGGCGAGATCCCTCACCTCTTGAAAAATCTCTCTCCACAATAAGGCAACTCGCCTCACTTTACCCCTCTTCCGTATACATCGCACCTGCGCAGAAGCTGCAGATGGAAGTTGTGGAATTACTTGCGGAGCATGGCCGTTTCATTAGCTCATATTACGAACGGCGCGGTATGGAGAAGGCCTCCACTGCCCGCTCGAAGGAAGTCGCAGTACGCTGGGAGCCGCTCATCGCGAAGCCAGTGGAACCGGCCGTGCCCCCGGCAAACGATCCGCATAGCCCGACAAGTATTGTGTCAGAACCCTATTTCGTCGCTCTTGGACGCAAAGACGGAGAACTTAAGAAACCAGAACCGCTGCCTACTGAGCCTCCCGAGCCGAATGTAAAAAATCCTCACTATGTAGTCGAACGGATGATCTGCGAGAAAGACACCGTGACCATCCACCTCAATCGAATGATCGAAGCCGAAAATCAGCCCCCTTCAAGCATTGTGCCGGATGCTGAACAGATTCGTGTAAAGCTGCCGAATGCCGAACCCTCGGATTCCCTTCGTAGCCGAAAAACGGTCCCCTGTTTCGCTGCAGATGACCTTTCAATCACTCCAGATGGAGAAGTTGTTCTAAAAAGCACCAGACAGGCCCGAGCAATTAGCCTAAACTATCCACCTAGATTGCTTCTTATATTGCAAGATTAACATCCAATAGAGATAGCGCGCCGCATTATGCGGCGTCCTTAAAATGCGTAAGCGCCTGATTTTTGGCGTAGGCGAGGCGCTTACGGTGGGAGTGTGTGCTGGAAGTCGCTGTAAGAGCGGTGCCAATGCCCTCATTGTGAGTAATTTCAAAGTTTTATACAATTAAGCTTAATGTCGCTCGATCTATCGCTGCCCAGAGTTGATGCCCTTACCGTAAGCAAACTGCTGCGAAAGGCGGTTATTGATCGTACTGTGCTCGGTCTTAAGGCGGCTTTTGCTGCTATTTCGATTCTTTGTTTGATTATTGCCGTTCGCTCGGTACTGCTCTCTCTACTTACACTTCGAGCTGATATCGCCGATCTCGAATCCGCGCGGAACTCGGCAGCGAACGCCCCTTCCGAGGCTTCGGAAAAGATTGTTCCCGACTATCAGGTTCTAGTTAAGCAGCCGCTTGTATCGCTTCAGCCCCAAACTAAGCCACAAGTTAAACCGACGGTGCAGCCGACATCTACGCTCTCTCTCGCACTCATCGGGACTTTTATTGCAGGAACTAAAGAGCCTTACGCGATCATTGAGGACAAGAAGAAAAGTAACCAGGAAGTCTTTATCGTAGGCGAGACCATTTTTGGGGAAGCCAAACTCAAGGCGGTGCATTCTGACTACGTTGAGATAGAGCGCAACAGTCAAACCGAACGGCTTGTACTTGATGAGTTTTCTGATGGTAAGTCAGACGCGAAAGGCGGTGTTGCGGTGGCCGAGGGCAACTTGTACGTTGTAGACGAGTCCGAAATAGATAAGGCGCTTGAAAATCTTCCGCTGCTCCTGACGCAAGCTCGCGCAGTACCTTATTTCAAAGATGGCGTTGCGGTGGGGTTGCGACTGTTCGCGATAAAGAGCGACAGTATTTTTGAGAAGATCGGCTTGAAAAACGGTGACATTTTAAAATCAGTGAACGGCAATAACTTGGGCGATCTTACTCAAGCAATGAAGCTTTTTGAGACGCTCAAGCAGGAACGTTCGCTTGGTCTTAGACTTGAACGGAATATGGAAGAGAAGGAGTTTCGTTACGAAATTCGATAGATGAAAACCGCGACTACACTTTCACTCGCTGTCTTTTTTTGCTGTGCCTCTCTGGTGCTCGCCCAACCAAGACCGCGCGCCCGTCCGCTTGGCGCCGCGAATCAACCCAGTGCTGGAGCTCCGCAGGGCACACCGGCCGATCAAGAGTACGCCAAAGATGCGAGCACTGAGATTAACGTCAAAAACGCCGACATCGCCGCTGTCGTAAAGATATTTAGCAAAAAGACCAAGCGCAATTATATCCTCGACGATCGTGTGAAAGGCAAAGTCTCGATATACCTTCCAGGAAAGGTGTCTGCTGAAGAGTCGTTGCGAATTCTCGAGTCCGTGCTCGCATTCAAAGGTTTCACAACGGTGCCGATCGGTGAAAATCTTTGGAAGATAGTCCCCTCACGAGAGGCGAAACAGACCACAATTCCGACAATTGTGGACGAACAGGAGGGCACGCCGACCGCCGCAGTGGTTACGCGACTCCTTCCACTTCAATACATTGGCGCAGAAGAGATGAAGCAGTTGATCGCTCAGCTGATCTCCTCCGAAGGTTTAGTCAACGCCTACACCGGTACTAATTCTCTAATCTTGATCGACTCCGAAGACAATATCCGGAGAATCGAGAGCATCGTTCATGAGCTGGATGTTCCCGCGTCTGATCGTGACATGACCATAATCCCGGTCGTGCATGCCGAGGCCACCGATATCGCCGATAAGCTTAACCAGATCCTCGGCGAAGATGAAAAGGAAAATACCAATCAACCACGCGCACGTCTTGGCATTGGGGAAAGCGCAGTTTCAGGCTCGGCACGCCCTGCCGGAAACAGCGCTCCGCTTGGCGTCACGACAGCGCCTGGCGCTGCAATGATGGCAGCTTCGACTGGGACGATTTCAAACCGCTCACGCGGGCCAAAAATAATCGCCGATGAAA
This sequence comes from uncultured Bdellovibrionales bacterium, assembly GCA_964510065.1. Lineage (GTDB taxonomy): Bacteria > Bdellovibrionota_C > UBA2361 > UBA2361 > CAIXSY01 > CAZEAC01. Next base: position 15,761 of record CAZEAC010000096.1, read on the forward strand.
GGACCAATGCAATCATTGTTGTGGCCGATGAAGATACCACGACACGCGTGCGTGGCCTTGTCGCGCAACTTGATAGTAAAGTCGACCGCTCCGGAAGCAAGTTCTACGTATACCGCTGTCAACACGCGAATGCAGAAGATCTCGCTCAGGTACTCTCGGGATTAATGGGCGGATCGGGCAGCAGTTCAGGAGGCACCTCAAACAGAAGCAGCTCCACGGGATTTGGTGGTGATTCGGAAGGTTCTCTTGGCCGTGGGATGAACAGTTCATCAAGCACTAACCGCTCGTCGAGCTCTTCACGGAGCCGATCGCGAAGCGGACTTTCGAGTCAAACTCGAAGCCCTGGACAATCTCGTAGCGGCAGTCAAGGTTCGACGAATCCCGGAACTGTTAACGTCGGCGAAGAGATGTCAATCACCGCCGACCCTGCCACAAATTCTTTGGTAATTTGGGCGAGCCGACCAGACTACGAAAAGATTCGTTCGCTCATCGACAAGCTCGACATCAAGCGGCGCCAGGTATTGGTTGAAGCGATGATTCTCGAGGTCGCAATCGACGATCGCGAAGAAACCTCGGCCAGCTTCATCTCTTCCGGCGGAAACGACAACGGTGGATTTTTCACTCAGGGTGCCTTCGGTGGCAATCTCGCCGAAATTATCGCCGACCCGACTAAACTTGGGAAATTCTCCGTCGCGGTTGCAAGTTCAGGAACGCTCAGCATTGGTGACAAGCTTGTTATCCCCTCACAGTCCGTGCTGATGAATGCAATCCACTCTAATCGAAACGTCAACGTATTGAGCTCGCCTAATATTCTTACCACCGACAATGAAGAAGCCGAAATAGTTGTCGGCCAGAACGTACCCTTTATCTCAAGCGTGTCGACTAATGAGACAAATCTTAATAATACTTTTAACCAGATTGAGCGCCAGGATGTCGGTATCACGCTGCGCCTAACTCCGCAAATTAGCTCAAGCGATTATGTGACACTTAAGATCTTTACCGAGGTCTCGAAAGTAATTGATTCGCCCGCAACTGCTCAGCTTGGTCCAACCACTCAGCAACGATCAAGTGAAACAACCGTAATTGCAAAAGACGCGCAAATGGTGGTTATTGGCGGTCTGATGGATGACGATACCACAGGGTCTGATGAAGGCGTCCCTTACTTGAAGGACGTACCGGTTCTTGGCCACCTCTTCAAGAGCTCTGTACAGGCACGAATCAAGCGTAATCTTCTTATCTTTATTACCCCTCAGATAATTCGTGACCAATTTGACGCGCGCGATGCGACCAAGTCGCAGGCCGGCGATTTCGAGCAAACAATTAAGTCCCGCGAGATTTTCCCTGACCGGGAAGATGTCTTAAACAGTCCTGAAATAGACAAGGTTACAGAATCAAACACGTACGACGGCGATCTGCCCTCAACGATCCTTCCAAATAAGAAGATTGCGGCACCGGCGGAGAGGCAAGCAAAAATCGATCCGCCGCGCGCGATGGAACCGGCCCCCCAGCACAAAGAGACGACTACCAAATCGGAACAGGCGCTAGAATTCAATATCACCCCGGAGTTCTCGCCACCGACCAAGCAAGATAGCAGTGCAACTATGGAGTCGGACTCGCCTCGAGCTTCAATGCGTGGCACTCCAGGATCGCTCTACCTTGTTATGGAGATAAAGTCCCCGCCGGAACTGAAGCAGAAGCTGCCCTTCGCCACAAATATTAATCGCTCTAGCTTCGGTATTTCCGTTCCCGCCGAAAACGTGGCGCAGGCTCGAGCTTTTTTTAGCACGGGCGAAACGTATGCCTACCGAATCCAAGACAAAGAAGTCCCGATCACCGCGATGGGAATTTTTAGCAGCGCCGAAGAGGCACTTAGTTTTAATACTGATCTTAATAGCCAGTGGTATTCGCTCTCGCCTTACGAGCTTATGAATCTCGGCAAGAGTCCTTGGACTCGACGGCATTAAGGTAATACGAATTTTGTGATGAACACATTGTGGCAACAGTAGCGGCTCAATCGACAACTCAGGCGGCACCCACTCCGCAAAAGCGGGTGCCGCCGCAAGTCATGGCGCAGCTCCTCGGACTTCCTTTCTTAGAAAAGCTTCCCGAGCCGGC
>CAZEAC010000097.1:0-17616 GCA_964510065.1 uncultured Bdellovibrionales bacterium
GGCGTTTTGGATTTGCTGGAATTTTGGATGAGATTTGCGAGAAAGCATGCCGGGAAAAACGCAGGAATAGCAGGGCTATTTCGAGTATTTTCCCGGCATGTTTTCTCGCAAAGATCGCCGAAAGGCCAGCGAAGGCGAAATGCATAGTTTTTCAGAGGTTCCCTATGTTCCCCCGATTGATATCCTAGCCGCGAGCGTTCTATAGTACTCGAAACTCTCGTTTTTTAGGGTAGGAGTTACACTCATGAATATTGCGGTTATCGGCTCGGGCTATGTTGGACTAGTTGCCGGAGCGTGTTTTGCCGAGACAGGAAATGACGTAATCTGCGTCGATAATGACCAAAAGAAGATCGAGGCGCTTCGTCGTGGCGAAATCCCAATTTATGAACCAGGTCTTGCTGACTTAGTCGAAAGAAATACCGAAGAAGGAAGGCTACATTTTAGCACTTCGCTCAAAGAGGGCGTTGAAAAATCCGAGATTATCTTTATTGCTGTTGGTACGCCTCAAGACGAAGATGGTTCAGCCGATCTGACTCATGTGCTCGCTGTAGCGAAGGGAATTGGCGAGCACATGAATGGAAAGAAAATTATTGTCGACAAGTCGACGGTACCTGTGGGTACGGCCGAAAGGGTCCGAAAAGCGATAGCGGCGTGCACCAAGCATCCATTTGAAGTGGTCAGCAATCCCGAGTTTCTGAAAGAGGGCGCGGCGATCGATGACTTTCTCAAGCCTGATCGAGTGGTTGTAGGCGTTGCCAGCGAAGAGGCGGCGAAGGCTATGCGCGAGCTTTATTCGCCTTTTGTACGCACCAATAATCCGATCCTCGTCATGGACGTCGCGTCGGCGGAGATGACCAAGTATGCCGCGAACACCATGCTGGCAACTCGTGTTTCGTTTATGAACGAGATATCGAATCTCTGCGAAAAAGTTGGTGCGGATATTGACCTGGTGCGCATTGGGATTGGAACCGATTCGCGAATTGGCATGAGCTTTCTCTTCCCGGGCATTGGCTATGGAGGTTCGTGTTTTCCGAAGGACGTACAAGCGTTGGTCCGAACCGGACGCGATTTTGGTGTAGAGTTAAAAGTTGCCATTGCGGTCGAAGAAGTTAACAAGCGCCAGAAGTTTGTGATTGTCGAGAAGCTGAGAAATCATTTTAAAGGCGATCTCAAGGGTAAAAAGATTGCGGTGTGGGGACTCGCTTTTAAGCCGAAGACTGACGACGTGCGCGATGCGCCAGCGTTGGTAGTGTGCAGCGAACTGGCCAAGTTAGGGGCTACCCTGAGTGTGTTTGATCCTGAAGCGCGCGAGACTTTTGAAGCCAAAATAGGCAAGAATCCGTCGATTCAGTACGCCGATAATAACTACGCGGCGCTGGAAGGAGCTGATGCGTTGGTGATTTGCACTGAGTGGAATGAGTTCCGCCGACCGAACATGAGTAAAGTTAAGCAACTCATGAAGACTCCACTCATATTTGACGGCCGCAATATTTTTGATCCAAAGCGGATTCGTGAACAAGGATTTACGTATTTTTGCATGGGGCGACCGTAGGGCAGAATATGGCGAGAATAGTGGTCACCGGTGGTGCCGGATTCATCGGATCGCATCTTGTAGATGTGCTTTTGAAGCGCGGCGATGACGTAGTAGTTGTTGATAACCTTTATACCGGGCGGAAAGAGAACTTCGCGGCGCATCGTGACAATCCACGATTCGAATTCTATCGCCACGATATTATCGAACCAGTCTTGATTGAGGCCGATCAGGTGTACCACCTTGCCTGTCCGGCTTCGCCCACGCACTACCAGTATAATCCGGTGAAGACCGTCAAAATAAATGTGATGGGCACGATGAATATGCTCGGCCTGTGCAAGCGTGTGAAGGCAAAATTTCTGCTTGCGTCGACTTCTGAAGTATACGGCGACCCGCTGCAGCATCCACAAAGGGAAAGCTACTGGGGCAATGTAAATCCCATTGGCCCAAGAAGTTGCTACGATGAAGGGAAGCGCATCGCAGAGACGCTCACCGTGAATTACCGCGAATCGAACAAGCTCGACACTGTTATCGTGCGGATTTTTAACACGTATGGGCCGCGCATGCTCTTCAATGATGGAAGAGTTGTCTCAAATTTTATCGTGCAGGCGTTGCTCGGGAAGCCCTTGACGATGTATGGCAAGGGCACACAGACCCGCGCGTTTTGCTTCGCCAGCGATCTTGTGCGAGGGATTATCGCTGCGATGGACAAAAAGGGATTCGCGGGGCCGGTAAATCTTGGAAATCCCAATGAAATGACAATTCGCGAATTGGCCGACTTGGTAGTTACGCTTACCGGTTCGAAGTCGAAAATCACCTCTAAAAAACTCCCGGTTGACGATCCTACTCGGCGTCAGCCCGACATCTCTCTTGCAAAGAAACGGTTGCAGTGGATGCCGACGGTTGAGCTAAAAGAGGGATTAAAAAAGACGATTGCTGATTTTGAAGCGCGGCTCAAGAAAGGAGAGAAGCTTTAATGAGTATCGTGGTGACCGGCGGGGCCGGCTTCATTGGTTCGCATGTAGTTGATCAACTCATTGCGGCGGGCCAAGAAGTCGTGGTGCTTGACGATCTAAGTTCTGGGTCTCGCGACAACTTGCCTCGCGGCGTTCGGCTTGAGGTAGTCGGAATACAGAAGCCTGAAGCGGCGGAGCTGATAAAAAAGCTTAAACCGAAAGCCATCGTACATGCGGCGGCACAAATCTCTGTGCGCGAAAGCATGAATCGGCCGCTCTTTGATACAGAAGTTAATATTCTTGGTCTTGTGAATCTCTTGAGTGCTCTCAAAGAGTCCGATTGCAATCCGCACTTTGTATTTATTTCGACGGGCGGGGCAATCTATGGCGAACAGGAAAAATTTCCGGCCGATGAAAGTCATCCGATACGGCCCGAAAGTGTGTACGGGCTTGCCAAGCGGGTAGGTGAGATGTACCTCGAACTGTGGGAGCGTGCGTTTGGACTTCGCTCAACGGTGCTCCGATTAGGAAATGTGTACGGACCTCGGCAAAATCCACACGGCGAAGCGGGTGTGGTGGCCATTTTTTGTAAGAAGCTGCTTGCGTCGGAGGTCCCGGTAATTAATGGCAGCGGAGAGCAGACCCGTGACTTTGTGTATGTGGGTGACGTGGCGCGCGCGATTGTTTTGGCGGCAACTCGGCAGCTACCCGGTACCTTTAATATCGGTACGGGAAGCGAAACTTCTGTAAATAAGATATTTCGCGAGCTTGTTCGCGCAAGCGGCGCGAATAGCAGCGCAGAGCGCGTGCCCGCCAAGGCGGGGGAGCAGATGCGAAGCTGTATTGACCCGCGTCGTGCCGCGAATGTGCTAGGGTGGCGCCCGGAAGTTGACCTGGAGCGGGGAATCGTCCAAACTTTGGCTTGGTTTAAGGACCATACGCGCAGAAATCAGAACAAATAGCGAAAAGGCAGTGAGTAACCCGTGTCACGAGATCTCATAAGAAATTTCTCGATTATCGCCCATATCGATCATGGTAAGTCGACGCTTGCCGATAGACTCCTTGAAGCTACCGGCGCGCTGGAGAAGCGCGAAATGCAGGCGCAGTTTTTGGATAAACTCGATCTCGAGCGTGAGCGCGGAATTACAATTAAGGCGCAGACTGTCCGGGTGAGCTACAAAGCTAAAGATGGTGTCGAGTATCAGCTTCAGCTCATTGATACTCCGGGACATGTAGATTTTTCCTACGAGGTTTCGCGAAGCTTGGCCGCGTGCGAGGGTGCGCTGCTCGTAGTGGATGCAAGCCAGGGGGTCGAAGCGCAAACGTTGGCAAACGTTTATATGGCGGTGGAAAATGGGCTCGAGATTATACCGGTTTTGAATAAAGTCGACCTTTCGACCGCAGATGTGGAACGTGTCAAATTTGAAATTGAGAATGTGATCGGTCTTGATGCGAGTAACGCGCTGTTGGTAAGTGCGAAAACCGGGTTGGGAATCGGCGAGCTTCTGGAGGCAATAGTAAAACGAATTCCACCGCCTACTCGCGGCTCGCCGGAGAAAAGAATGCGCGCGTTGGTCTATGACTCCTGGTTCGACTCGTACGTTGGCGTGGTCGTGCAGGTCCGAGTCATAGACGGCGTAATTCGTCCGGGCGATACGATTTGCTTTATGCAGACGGGCGCGGTGTATGAGGTGTTCAAGCTCGGAGTTTTCGATCCGCATTCATGCGAGCTTCAGGAGATTAGATCTGGTGAGGTCGGATATTTCTCAGCTTCGATTAAAGACCTTAAGAATGTAAAGATTGGTGATACAGTTGCGGCGTTTCCTGCCGAAGGACTTGAAGCGTTACCAGGATTCAAAGAAATAAAGCCGATGGTTTTCGGCGGTCTTTTCCCTGTCGACGCTGATGATTATCAGTCGCTTCGCGTGGCGCTAGAGAAGCTTAGCCTCAACGATTCCTCTTTTTCGTTTGAGCCGGAAACCTCAGCGGCGCTGGGTTTCGGATTTCGCTGCGGATATCTTGGCTTGCTGCATATGGAGATTGTGCAGGAGCGGCTCGAACGTGAGTTCGGCCTGTCGCTGATCACTACTGCACCAACCGTGGTGTATCGGGTCAAGATGGTTAATGGCGAAATGCAGAATGTCGACAATCCAACCAAGCTTCCGCCGGTTAATTTAATTGAGTACATCGAAGAGCCCATAGTTACCGTGACGATTCATACCACCGAGGAATTCTTGGGTGCGATTCTTAAGCTCTGCGAGGATAAACGCGGGCGTCAAGTTAATTTGACCTTCCACGGTTCAAAGCGCGGAATGGTAGTATATGAACTTCCACTGAACGAAATCGTGCTTGATTTTCATGATAGATTAAAGAGCATTAGTAAAGGCTATGCTTCTTTCGACTATGAACTGAAAGGCTATCAGGCGGCGGACCTGGTGAAGCTCGACATTAAGCTTAATGGTGAAAATGTTGATGCGTTGAGCGTCATCGTGCACAAAGACAAATCGTTTCATAAAGGCCGTGAGCTAACTGAAAAGCTTAAAGAGCTTATTGACCGGCAGATGTTTGAAGTCGCGATCCAGGCTGCGATCGGCGCTAAAATAGTTGCACGAAGCACGGTGAAGGCGCTTCGTAAGAACGTAACCGCCAAATGTTACGGTGGCGATATTACTCGAAAGAGAAAACTTCTCGAAAAACAGAAAGAAGGCAAAAAACGCATGAAGCAGGTAGGAAAAGTTTCGATTCCGCAGGAGGCCTTTCTCGCGGTTTTGAAGATTGGGGATTGATTCCTGTGCTTCTTCGTAAAGATTAGTGAGTGACTTGCCATAAATAACTTGCCTTATTCGGCAGCGCGGCCAGATAGTTGCCCTGTAGAATCGACATAGCTACGACGAGAGCATCTTGCCGGGTTCGGCGCGCTAACTTTTTACGGCCTATCAAAGAGCGGTTCCGTGTTATTGCAGCGGCTTCGTTAGTATTGGCACGCCCTTTGCTAGAGAGTGTTATTCTTAGACTTTTTTCGAAAGTGATCGTTTAGTCTTCTTGTGGCAGGTATGTGTACGCGGTGGTTTGGAATAGCCTTTTCCTTATTTTTCTGCGCGCTTCTTGCTCCGCTCGCAGCGGCCCATGCGCAGAATCGGCCGCCAATCTTCGAGCCAATCGCCGATTTTTCAGTGGGGCAAGATCAATTTGTCGATATCGCCATACTGATCAGAGATCCAGATGGCGACGCCGTAACGAGCGAGATCTTTGGACTTCCCGAGGGTGCGGCTTACCAATTTGAGGAACTTTTATGGTCCCCAAATACCGTGGCGGTAGGCACGTATCCCTTGAGAATAGTGGCGACCGATGGGCAACTTCAATCTCAAATTACCTTCACCGTAACAGTCAATAAAGTTAGCCAGCCGCCACGCTTTCTAAATGCCCCAACGAGTTTCAATATTTTCGAGGATAATCCCGTTCGCTTCTCGGTAGCTGCCTACGATTCGGATCTCGATCCAATTCAATTCTCGGTTAGTCGGGCTCCTTTGCATGGCACTCTTGTGCTCGATTACGCAAATCCCGAAGCATCGGGAAATGCTACTGCATGGTATACCTATACTCCCAGTCCCGAGTTCGCAGGAGCTGATTCATTTAACATAAAGGTTAGTGATGCAAAGGATGGAAGCTCCGAAACTCAGCCGATAGCGGTGACAATTACTGAATTAGACGACCGCGCTGAATTTGTAGGACTTGCCGCACACTATGATGCGACCGAAGATCAGCCGATTAAAATTGAATTCTCTCTCGCTGATGTCGATTCCGATGTGACAGGAATTGACGTCAATGTTTTCAGCAATTCGACGGCTATAGTGCCCTGGGTCAATAGGCCGGTAGCGAATGGAGAGCCCGGGTATACGCTTCAAGCCAACGCTGCACGCAGAACTTTGACGCTTGTCCCATTTCCAAACGCGTCGGGAAAGGCTTCAATTACTCTTTCATTTTTGTCTTCGGGTTTCATGGTTCAGCGTACGATTGACGTTGATTTTCTGGACGTGAACGATCCTCCCGTGGTTAGCGCACTCAACGAAGTAAACGTTTGGGGAAATTTGCCGTTGAATGTGGAGTTCGGAGTTGGTGATTTTGAAGAATTCGCGGGACCTTTTCGAATCGAGTTGTCTTCATCGAATCAATCAGTACTTAAGGACGCGGATTTGCAGCTGTCGGGTCAACGTGGCCAGTATCGAATTGCACTTGCCCAGGGCATCCGAGACGGAACGAGTACTATCTCGGTAAAGGCATTTGACGGGCCAGGGCTCTCGACGACACAGAGCTTCGTGACCAATTTCCATTCTGCAATGAAAGGTGACGCGAATTCCGACGGTGTGGTAAGTGGGGCCGACGTAGATCTCATGCGCGATTATATGCGCCTGTCTCCTGGAAGGTACCGTGCCGAGCTCGATGTTGATGACGATGGAATTCTCGATGGCTATGACTACTATAGGCTCCAGGAATTTGTCGCCGGACGTCTGGCGCTCTCGATACGACAGCCTCTTCGGTTTTTTGAAATTGATACTCAGGGCAGCACTGCCGATAATCTTGACTACAAACAGCTCGGCCAGCTACAAGAACTGAATGCTGGTGCTCCAAGTAAGTCATGGAGTATCCAATACGAGAAAAAGGGCGTAAATCGCGCCGACCTGGAGCCGGGACTTTTTAATCTTACGTTCCCCGCCGGCGATGCATTTTCGGCGATTACGACGGCGCTCACTGGGGCTGGCGCTGATGGAATTCTCAACTACGCGAAGATTCGAATTAATCCCGCGACTGATGCATGGGAGCCATTGGAGGGTTACGCAAATGCACTTGCTCGTGAATATGTGTGCTATAAGCTCTTCCGCCAATTCGGCATTCCTGTGCTCGACGTGGCCGGAGTCGGAGCGTTCAAGATAAAATCGCGAGAAAGTACAATTAACGGATATGGCGCGACATTTACTCCCTATTTGATGCTGCAACGCGACAACTCGGCAAACGATGAGGTTCCATTTACACGGCAGTTCAACATGGATTCTCGAATTTATGAAGCGCTCCAACCCATGCCAGGGCTTACAGTCACCGGCGATAGCTTTACGTTTGTAAGCTACAACTTATACGGCAATACTGTGCGACTTGACCTCGACTTAGCGAGTGCGATTCGTCACTTTATAGCGCTTGATATGTTGGCAGTTGAGGATCGTGGTCCCTTCAAAAACGAAGACTACGGCCGAGATCTCGCGCTTGATAAGTGGCGTACTATCCCTAATGATTTCGATTTTTCCCTTATGTCGTTTGAGCAAAATCGAATCCTCGCGGGGCAAGCTATCGCAGCCCTTGAGGCTCTTCCTCCGGAGCGTAAAGACGAGGGCCGAAGGTTATTCTACCAAATAGCGCGTGAGATGTTTGATAATCCGCAACGTCTGAACGATTTTCTTGTGACGCTTGACGGCTATTCGCTCCCGATGTCCAGATATGCCAAGCATTTTGTGAAGGCGCGGTATATTTCTCTCGCGCTCTACTTCTCATCGCCGGAATTTGCTGAGGCGCTGCACCAACCGCACCGTTTATTTGATGCTATCGACTATTTTGTTACCGAGGGCGAGCGGCTTCTCGGGTCTCAGTATTTTACAGAGAATTTGAGCGCAATTGAGCGCGGACCGATTGAAACATATGTTCCGCGCTACCGCGACGCAAAGAAGAGCCTGACCATTCAAATAGAAGGAAGTGGCAGCGTCAGTGCGCCTTCGATACAGTGCGTGGATCCAAGCTGTCAGTACCAACTATACAATGGTGCTACGGTTACTCTCACCGCGAATCCGCTAGCCCCCGCTACATTCCAGGGGTGGGGCGGAGCGTGTAGTGGCGATGTCCCAACCTGCACCCTTACTATTAACGGAACCACAAATGTCGTTGCCCGTTTCTCCGTCCCGCTTGCGGTGCCCGGAGCGCCAACGATGGTAATACTACAATGATTGAAAGAGGTGCTTGAAAGAGAAAGACAGGTACCAGGGACGGAGCCTGAGGAAAGCTCCGTCCGTTCGGAGAGTTATCAACCAGAATAATTCCGGGTCTTTGTTTCTTAGGGGATTACTCACGTGGGTCTTTTCGTGAGAATATCTCAAAAGTTTCCTACTATTTTAAGATGCTACCTATTTGAAGTTAGAGGTAGTGCAGCGTTCCATTGATTGTGCGGAGTGGAATATCCCGCCCGCAAAGTAAGTCCTCGGCGACGGTGAGGATCCGTTGTGGATCGAGCGACTGCAGACATATGTTATTAGTGCAGCGCGTGCGCTTGTGGTTGAGCGCACTTATGCAGGGGCTGCAATGTAAGAATGTATACAGCACCACGCAATTTCCAAGTGGCCCGTACATATAAGGAGTATCAGTGCTAAAGAGCGCCACGATTTTAGTTGGCGTCAGTGACGCAAAATGCGCCGGTCCATTGTCGTTGCCGATGTAGAGGCCGGCCATCGAAATAAGCTCGGTCAATTCGGAAATAGTTCCAATGTGTGAGCAGAGATTGATGCAGCGTGCATTATTGACCATTCCGTGAAGCTTCGCACAAATTGCTTCATGCTCGGGCGTTCCAACAATTACTACGGTGCGTGTTGGATCGGCTGCAAGCAGCGCTACGAGCACTTGACGTAGGTGCGGAAGTGGATAATTTCGCACCGAAAGGTTGGCGCCAACATCAGGAGCGGTCACGATTAACTGCCCAGCTTCGGAATGTGGAGCGAGCGCGTCAACTTTTGCGCGAAGCTGCGATCGAATCATCGGATTCGAATTGTAGCGAGGAAGTACGAGCTCGGAATTCTTAATTTCACCTTTGAAATTCGGATACTCATGAACATCATCAAGCGCGGCCTTGGTGAGAGCCAAAAAATTCTTGGCGATATGGGCATTCTGATTGAACGCACACCGCACATCCAATAAATTCCCACGGTAAAGCCCCTCAAATTCGTAACGGAAAAATCCAGCCGCGCGTGCCGGACTTACGAGACGGGAAATAATCGCTGCTAATCGCGTGAATTTTTCAAAGTCTATGACAATGTCAATCTGCATTGCGCGTAGTGCAATGATCTGCCGGAAAAGAGAACCTATAAAGTTTACAAAATTACTTCCGTCGAGCGCGATTACTCCGTTTGGGGACAAAATATTTAGAATTTCCCATGACTCTTGGTTGCTCCTGGCCGTGAGCACATACAACTGCGCATCCGGATAACGATCGCGGGCGAATTTGAGCGAAGGGTAGGCCATTATGGAGGCGCCCATTTCGAAAAGTTCGATGAACAATATTTTTTTCACTGAGCCGCGTTCGCGGCGACGCCTACACAGCGAGAGAAAAAAACAGATCAGCACGCCCAAATAGCGATCGATCAAGCGAAGAAGAATGGATTCTTTCACGTACTCCCTTTATGTTCATGTTACCCACAGCCGGGCTGTGTGCATAACATGCACTAAGCGATATAAAGATGATATTATTCAGCTGTTGGCGGCAACTTCAAAAGTTGTTTGTGCATTTGAGGAGGCGCCCTCTGGCGGGCAAATTAAATGAAAGTTAATCGCTCGATTTGCCGATTATTACTGTGAGCCACTTGTGCGAGAGCTCTAACTATGCCCGAATTTTTTGAATTACCTGGTGATATCGAGCGCTTATATGCGATTGGCGACATCCATGGCTGCGCCGCGGAGCTCGAGCTTTTGCTCTCCCATCTTAGAAATTCGGAAAAATTAACCAAAAATGACTGTGTCATCTTTATTGGTGACTATATCGATCGCGGCCCCTCCTCCAAAGAGGTTGTTAGTAAGCTAATTGATTTTAAAAAAGAGTTTGAGCGCGCAGTGTTTCTTAAGGGTAATCACGAAGACATGTTGCTCTCTTATCTCGGATACCCGGGGAGAGCTGGTGACGTGTACATGGTCAACGGTGGCGAGACCACCCTGGAAAGTTATGGAGTAAGCGCCACCGATCTGCTCGATAAAATTAAGGAGACAATTGGCGAAGAGCATATGAAGTTTTATCTTCAACTTCAGCGATACGCTGTTGGTGAGGAGTATGTCTTTGTGCACGCCGGGCTTGATCCGCTGCGTGCATTGAGCGCGCAGATAGATGATGATCTATTCTGGATTCGCGATGAATTCATTCTCAATATTCATCATTTCGACAAAACCGTGGTGTTTGGTCATACCCCCTACGAAGAAATAATCTTTCACCGGCCTTTTAAGATTGGTATCGATACCGGTCTAGTGTTTGGTAACAAGCTGAGCTGCGTCGAACTACGTGATAAACGAGTTTTACAGGTCTCGCGCGGTGCTCAACAGGTCGCGGAAGGGGTGTTTCCCAAGGAATAAAAAAGCCACAAGCTGAATGCTTGAAGTCTGAGGATGTCAACAGCCTCGGATTCTGCACTTACTATTCCCTCCAATTTAATAATAGTATCTGTTAACCTGTAACAAACAGCAGTTTCCATCGACCTACATGCAGGAGAGACATTATGTACCGCACAGGATTACTCGCGAGCATGGTTTTCATCGCAGGCGCACTTGCTGAAGAGGTGCCGATGTTTGAGCAGCCAGTCGAGTCAAAAAATCAGGTAATTGTCCTCGCTGATGCGGGACTGAGACCAAAGGAGCTGCACATGAAGGTCGAAGATAGCGTGGTCTTTTTCCTCAATAAGAGTAAGAGCAATGCAGTCAATATTGAGATCGATTACGGGAGCAAAGAGACCCACTGCGCAACCTCGAATCTTGTTGTTGGTAATAAGGGTGTAGTCAAATCAAAGCGTCCAATTGGTGCTCGTGATTTTGCTTCAGTCTGTTTTCACGACCGTGGAACTTATCCGCTCAAAGTCAGTGGCCTGCGCGGAAAGGGCTCGATAATACAAAGTACGATTGTAGTGGAGTAAGCGTGTATGAGAATAGCACTGTTTGTCCTGCTTACGTTCTGGCTGGCCTCCTGCGGGCCGACAATCAAACGTTCGTTTGATACCTCGATTTTGCCACCCCGAAAAATTGCATTTCTTCCACCGATGTTTCCAGAATCTCTGCGCGAGGAGCGTGCCGCGATAATTCGGACGCAACTTGAATCTAAACTTTCAAATGTAGGATACCTGCTTGTCGAGCGGGATGTGGTCGATAAGCTTTGCGGAACTGCGGCATGTCCGAATCGAGCGGCGCTCATAAAGAAGTATGGAGTTGATGCCTTTGTCGAGACGTCGGTATCTTCGGCTTCAAAAAATGGATTTCTTGCCGGGTATGTCGATGAGCTGCGTGGCGAACTTACATTGAAAGATCCCCAAAATCAGGAGCTTTTTAAAGTCTCGCACCTCGAAACAGAACGTGGTGGTTTTCTGTTCAATTCCGGCCAGATAATTGAAGCTTTACGCACTCAGGTTCAGCATAGTGGCGAGGCGCCATTTGAAATACTCGCGGCAAAGTTCGCCCGCGAGGTGGCTGCAAAATTTCCAACTCCACAGGCGCAGAGCAACGTAGCGCCTGTTGCCGAGACAGTGCTTTCGCGCTCGACTTCGAGACGGCTTAGAAATGACGTGTTTGAGATCTGTGCTGAAGGTTCGAGTGGCGTCCTCGCGTCAGCCCTGATTCAAGGTGCGCGAACGACGCTTCGCGAAGTAACGCCGGGACGTTATTGCGGCATCTACTGGCTCAATCCGAAGTTTATGGCGAATGTGCAGGTTGAGGTTCGGTCGCATTTCGGCCAAGCGATTCGCGCGACAGTAAATGTTGGTGGTACTCCAGTTAATGCGACAAGCGTGGCGCGGCAGTCGTCATCTGCCATATAAACTGAATCGAGGAGCACACGATCAATGAATAACTTCCTTAATCATTATTTAAAAACTCTTTGCGTCAGCGCCTCGATTCTGCTTGCAGGATGCGCGGGCCGCTACGAACATGCTCTCCGGTTCAATCCTCGCGAACCGCTTCGTGTGGCGATTCTTCCATTTTATCAAGTTTCGGAAGGGAGGCATGTCACAGCAACCGACACGAATACGCTACTTGATGATATCCCGCTTCTTTCGGTACGCCTTGAAGAGTCCCCGGCCGAGTATGTGAAAGACGCGGTGGAAACGGCACTTGATTCTTCTGGCTTGGATCTCGTGCCGACCGGTTATGTAAATACTCAACTTAGCCACCATGGTTATCGTAATAAGGGAGTCACCGATTTCCAAAAACTGTTGAAAGTAAGCCCTAAGGCGCTCTGTGAAATTCTTCTCTGCGATGTCCTGTTGTACGGTAAGGTCACCGAGTGGGACCGCTCATACTACGCGATTCAAAGTGTGACCACAGTTGGCGTGGAGTTAATGATGATTCGCGCCAACGATGGGAAAGTGGTCTACAATGCCATCGGTCATGATCAAACTTCGCGCGGCATTACCAAGATTCCCACTGGACTTTCTTCGATAGTTATCGAGCCGATTCTCGGCCTCGATAATGAGATTATCAAAGATCTGGCGCGCAATGTTTCGGAGAAGCTGGTGGCGCCACTTTCGCTTAAGACCAGGCCTGAAGCATTAAAGACTGCGGCACCGACAATATTGGCATCGTCACATGATGCCGTCTCTGGCACTATTTCCCGGAATGAGCCGCTTACTGTCGTGATGCTTGGAAGTGCAGGAAAGAACGCAAGCTTTTCGATCGGTAAGGTCATTGTCGATATCCCCATGAACGAACTTGATCCCGGACATTATATCGGCGATTTTTATCCGCTTTCGAGCGATACGTTCAAAGGTGAGCAAGTTACTGTGCGCCTCGGTGATGATGTCGGACGGATATCGGAGCAGAGGGTCGGCGTTTCGACGGTAACTCTTTCCGCGTCGCGTTAAATGAAACAGTCGTCACCGCGAATTGTTGCAATTGCGATTTTTCTAGTCTTACTAGCATTTATCGGCGCGAGCTGTGAGCTTGCAGTGCGCGGTGCTTCGCACATGCCGCTGGGCATGGTGCGGCTCGTCGATGCTGAAGGACTGGAAAAAAAATTATCGGATTATTCAGCGAAAGTCGTGCTTGTAAATTTCTGGGCAAGCTGGTGCGTGAGCTGTCTCGCCGAGATGCGTCAACTCGATACGCTGCAGGGGCACTTTTCTCGAAACGATCTTTTGATTCTCGGAGTAATGATCGACGATGTGCAAGCAAATCTCTTGCGGGCGGAACAAAGTGCCACGCTGCACTTTCCGCTGCTTCTCGATCGAAACAGCGACGCAAAACGATTGTTTGCGGTTTCGGCATTGCCCACGACAATTGCACTCGATTGCAGGGGGCGAAGCCTCGATATATGGGATTCGCAACTAAAGGCCAAGTCAAAGAGGATCGTAGGTGCCCGCGAGTGGGATTCGGAGGAGAATGTCGAACGAGTGCGGCAGCTTATTGAGTCTCGCCATTGTTAGTTAGGGAACCTCTGAAATACTAGGCGTTTTGGATTTGTTGGAATTTTGGATGAGATTTGCGCGAAAGGCCAGTGAAGACGAAATGCCTAGTATTTAAGAGGTTCCTTAGTTTCTGTCATTTTTTATCAAGTTGACAGAGCCTAATTAGGTGACGAACCAATTGACGTAATTCACTAATGACGCCTAAAATTAACGAGTAAATTTGCCTTAGGAGACAATCATGGGAAAGCCCTCAATTGGCGTGGTCGGACTTGCGGTCATGGGCTCAAATCTTGCCCGTAACATTGAAAGCCGCGGTTATGAAGTTGCCGTGTACAACCGGACTTTTGAGACTACCGAAAAGTTTCTTGCCGATCAGAAGGGTAAGAAGTTCATCGGACCAAAAACAATAGAAGAGTTTGTCCATTCAATGGCAGCGCCGCGACAGATTATTATCATGGTGAAGGCAGGCGCTCCAACTGACGCGGTCATCGATGGGTTGTTGAATGTAGTGAGCAAAGGCGACATCATAATTGATGGTGGAAATGCCTATTACAAAGACACGCAGCGCCGGGAGAAAAAATGTAAAGAGAAGGGGATTAACTTCTTGGGAATTGGAATATCTGGAGGCGAAGAAGGTGCCCTGAAGGGACCTAGCCTTATGCCCGGAGGCCCTCGCGACGCATGGAAGATTGTCGCGCCTTTTCTTGAAAAAATCGCGGCAAAGGTTGGTAATGATGCTTGCACGTCGTATATCGGCCCTGATGGGTCGGGACACTATGTGAAGATGGTGCACAATGGAATTGAGTACGGTGATATGCAGCTTATCGCCGAGGCGTACCATGTGCTTCGAAATATCGGTGACTGTCAGCCAGCCGAACTTGCGAATATTTTTGATCAGTGGAATGAGGGCGTGCTTTCCTCTTTCTTGATTGAAATTACCGGCAAGGTTTTCAAGAAAAAGGATTCGGCGGGTGGCTACCTCGTCGATAAGATTCTTGATAAAGCCGGCCAAAAAGGCACTGGCAAGTGGACTGTAGATGACGCACTTGAGCTTGGTGTGTCGATACCAACAATGGCCGCGGCGGTGGATGCGCGGGTTCTGAGCAGCATGAAAGACGAACGGGTCGGCGCAGAGAAGGCGCTAAACGGTCCTGACCAGTCCGAGTTCAAGGGCGATCCGGCATTCTCGGGCGACAGGAATGGCTTTATTCTTGATGTGCATAACGCGCTTTACTGCTCGAAAATTATGTCTTATGCGCAGGGGATGGCGATGCTTCGCACCGCGTCGAATGCGTACTCTTGGGATCTGAAGCTTGATCAGATTGCGGCTCTCTGGCGTGGCGGATGTATCATCCGAGCGAAGTTCCTTGATGTCATTCGGGCTGCCTTTAGTAAGGACCCCGGGCTTAAAAATCTGCTTCTGGATCCGATACTTAGGGCAGAGGTGGTAAAGTCAGTGCCAGGGCTTCGAAGAATAGTCTGCGCCGCGGCGCGCCAGGGTATCCCAGTGCCGGCATTTTCGGCGTCGCTTTCGTATTTCGATAGTTACCGTACAGCTTCTCTGCCGCAGAATCTTACCCAGGCGCAGCGTGACTTCTTTGGTGCCCACACCTATGAGCGAATTGATAAGCCCGGGGTGTTCCATACAGAGTGGGAGGAGTGATACACTACTCCTTCGCGTAAGCGCGAGTATAAGTACCTTTGAAGTCGAGGCTAGAACCGCGGAGGGTTAATACTTCGTGCTTTTAGTGGTCTTCGTGGTGAAGGGATTTAAGATTTATGTCAAAGCTAGTCGGTAACAACTCTATTCGTAACATTGCGATTATCGCCCACGTTGATCATGGTAAAACCACGCTCGTTGACTTCATGCTGCGCCAGGCCGGAGTGTTTCGCGAAGGCCAGGAGATGAATGAAAGGGTCATGGATAATATGGACCTTGAACGCGAACGCGGAATCACTATCTCCGCGAAGAATTGCGCGGTTTCATGGAAAGGCACGAAAATTAACATCGTCGACACCCCCGGTCACGCTGATTTTGGTGGTGAAGTTGAGCGCGCGCTTAAGATGGTAGATGGCGCTATTCTCTTAGTCGATGCTTCCGAGGGGCCGCTTCCGCAGACCCGCTTCGTGCTGAAAAAGGCGCTCGAATCTGATCTCGAAATTATCGTGGTCATTAATAAGATTGATCGCAAAGACGCGCGGCCACAGGAAGTGTTGAATGAGATCTATGATCTTTTTATCGATCTCGATGCAAATGAAGATCAGATAGATTTTCCGGTAATTTACGCGATTGGCCGTGATGGTATTGCGCAGCCGTCGCTTACCGAAAAGCGTGAAAATCTTGCGTTGCTCTTTGATACGATAGTCGAAAGAATTCCTGCTCCGCAACATGATCCATCCGAGCCTTTTCAGATGCTGGTGACAAATCTTGCTTACTCTGATTATTTGGGCCGGCTTGCAGTGGGAAAGATCTTTCACGGTGTCGCGCGCAAGAATGAAAGTCTCGTATGCATTAATAAGCAAGGAGTTCCTCAACCGCTTCGCGTGGTAAAGCTTCAAGCATATGAAGGGCTTCGTTTCCGTGAGGTCGATAGTGTTGATCCTGGAGATATTATCATCCTTGCCGGAATTGAGAATGTCGAAATTGGCGACACAATTGCCACTCGTGAGTCACCACGCGTGCTTCCCCGTGTTACCGTCGATGAGCCGACAATCTCGATGCTGTTCACGGTAAACAATTCGCCATTCTCAGGAAGGGAAGGGAAGGTCCTGCAGTCGCGCGAACTTGGTGAGCGGCTTTACAAAGAGACGCTGCAAAATGTGGCGCTGCACGTGGAGAAGACCAAAGAAGGTGACAGCTTTATTGTGAAGGGTCGCGGCGAGTTCCAAATGGTAATTCTCATCGAAACGCTTCGCCGCGAAAATGCCGAGCTCATGGTTGGCCGGCCACAGATTATCTATAAGGAGAAAGAGGGCAAGCGTTTTGAGCCGATCGAGCATCTGTTCGTTGATTGTGATGAACGCTTCGTCGGAGTTGTTACTGAGAAACTTTCCATCCGGAAAGGGCGAATGACAAATATGGTCAATCACGGATATGGGCGAGTACGTCTCGAGTTCTCGGTCCCATCGCGTGCTCTCATCGGTTACCGAAATGAATTCTTGACCGACACCAAGGGAACTGGGCTTCTAAATTCGCTGCTCGAAGGATACGAGGAATATCGCGGTGATTTCGCCTCGCGTGTTACGGGATCGCTTGTGTGTGATAGGCAGGGTGAAGCCGTGGCGTATGCGCTTTTCCATCTTGAGCCGCGTGGTATTATGTTCGTGCAGCCTGGAGATCCAGTGTATGAAGGGATGGTAATTGGCGAGCACAGCCGCGACAATGACTTAAATGTCAATCCAACGAAAACAAAGAAGCTCACGAATATTCGAGCCGCGGGCCGTGATGAGAACATAATATTGACGCCGGTGATGCCGATGAATCTTGAGCGCGCGATTGAGTTCATTCGCGATGACGAGATGGTTGAGATTACTCCAAAATCGGTGCGTATCCGTAAACGCCAACTTGATCCTCATCAGCGACCATATTGAAGCTGCTGGACTAGGCTTTTTACGTCAGCTACGGAATTGTTTGTGAGAGAATTATTGCTGGCAGGCTTGCGTAGAGCACTGTAGCCAAAATACTCTTACTTTCCTAGCTCTGTGCTCTCTGTGCCTCTGTGGTTTTTTG
>CAZEAC010000098.1:0-17063 GCA_964510065.1 uncultured Bdellovibrionales bacterium
CGAGAAAAAGCCCATTTCAACTCGGGAGAATTGAATCTATTCGCGCGCGCCCTGAGAAAACTAGCTGAGGAAAAATTAGCTGGGGGACTCCGGCGCCGGGCTGCGGAGCTGTAAGGTCTTATACTTGACTTAGTCAAGTAACTAGACTAACATAAGTCTATGGCCAAGAAGCAATTCAGCATTTACGAAGCAAAAACTCAGCTCTCGCGCCTTCTGAAGGCGGTGGAAAGAGGCGAAGAAATAGTTATCGCACGAGGCGATACACCGGTGGCAAAGATTGTTCGCTTTGACCCACCTCACCTTGAGCGCCAAGCCGGACTTTCTAAAGGTAAGATATGGGTGAGCGATGATTTTAATGATCCTCTTGGAGATTTTAAGGAGTATCAATGAGCTCCATCCTTCTTGATACTCAGGCGTTACTCTGGTTTGCAGAAGGAGATTCTAAGCTATCAAAAAAATCTCTACAAAGTGTCGTCGATGGCAAAAACACGCTATTGCTCAGCGTAGCTTCTATCTGGGAAATCGCAATTAAATCTAGCCTCGGCAAGATTAAGCTTAAGGAGTCCTTGCCTGAATTAATTGATAAGCAGATTTCAATAAACCGTGTGCAATTGTTGCAGATATCTCTGGAGCATGTTTGCGCGGTAGAAAAACTTCCCTTCATTCATCGTGACCCATTTGATAGACTTTTGGCGGCTCAGGCTAAGATCGAAAAGTTGCATATTGTCAGCTCCGATGCGGTTTTTGACGCCTATAAAGTGAACAGAATATGGTGAGAGTTGCGGACTAATCGGCCAACCTAATTGCATTCGGGTGATTATGACGCTGCTACTTTTTTGAAGCTACCGGTCGGTAATAGATCGCTTCAGAACCTCAATCCAAGAAATGCGTAGGCACTTTTCGGCACAGACTGTCACTTTTTTGCATCGAGACGCCGATCTTTCTACTTAGTACGCAGAGAGATGGTGCGTAGGCGAGGATTATGCATCACTTATTATTGAGATATCGAGAACTACTTTTACTCGGCGCGCTTTTTCTTAGCACCGCAGTATCCAAGGCTTCGGCGGCTCCTGACTTTCTTGAAGTCCCTCAGTTGGAGATAAGCGACATGCTCGTCGCCGGCGGCAGCCAAAGCGCGCAGATTACTATATCGGTCCGCGGGCGACCGTGGGCAAACTACTCGGTCGCAATAAACGAGAAGGCTTCGGTTTTTATTGAATCCGCAAATAGCGATAAGGTCGAGCTGGCTCCCGGTAGCAAGGCAATCGCAACTAATAAACTCGATCGTCAGGGCCAATCAAGTTTCAAATTTTCAATTCCAAAAAGTAGCAGCGGAAGAATCTACTTTCAGGTGATGACCAGTAAGCAGGATTTCTCCAAGTGGCGTGACATCGACCTCTCGGCGGTTGTTTCCGTAGTTGCGCTTGAAGATCTTTTAAAGGCGCTTGATCTGAAAGGCCCGAAAGGTGACAAGGGCGACACAGGTGCTGCTGGGCCAGCCGGTCCACAAGGTGCAACCGGTGCAATTGGCGCCCAAGGTCCACAAGGTGAGCAAGGTCTTAAAGGCGACAAGGGTGACACAGGCGCTGCTGGACCTGCCGGACCACAAGGTGCAACCGGTGCTCCCGGCGCCCAAGGTCTACAGGGTGAGCAAGGCCTTAAAGGCGACACCGGATTAACAGGCGCTCAAGGCCCACAGGGTCTTAAAGGTGACACGGGTGATAGCGGTGCCGTTGGTCCAGCCGGACCACAAGGTGCAGCAGGTGCGACCGGCGCTCAAGGTCCGCAGGGATTAAAGGGCGACAAGGGAGACACCGGCGCAACTGGACCTGCCGGACTGCAAGGTCCACAGGGGCTGAAAGGTGACACAGGAACAGCCGGCGCAGTTGGTCCCCAAGGCCCCGTCGGACCTCAAGGACCGCAAGGTCCTATGCCCATGCTTAGCTGCCCTGCGGGCTGGATTGATCTTGGACCAACCTGTATCCAGCCGAATTTCAGCTCTTCGGGGACTGTTGAAGATGCAATCAGCGACTGTTTTCAACGCGGCGCGAGAATCTGCGAACATCAAGAGCTCGCGTTCGCCTGTATGAGGCGCGACTCACTTGGATTGGACTTTCCAGATAACACCTGGATGCACACAGGCTCAGTAATGTTACGAAGCACTGGCGGATCCACGAACAATACGTTCGTTGCTTATGCAGTGTATCGCCGCTTTGGCACACGCTGCTTTGGGCCGGCGACCATTAACCCGAACGACGCAGTGGTAAACTACGATCTTGCGGGAACCGTAAGAAATTACGCCTGCTGTGCTGACCGGACCTTCTAGAAGAAACCAGTTGGACTAGCGTTTGCAGCTCCGCTACACTGGCCGGATATGCAGCTCTACCGTTCAAAGCTTCCGAAATCGCCAGAATCGATTGATCTTCGAAAGCTTTCTCTAGGCGTTGAATATCTATTTGGTAAAGACGCGGCATCAAGCCACGTTGGTATCCAGTCAGGAACACCCGCGATTAGCGCGAGCGAAACCGCGCACTGGTCGCTCTATCGCTCGAGAGGCTATGAAATTATGGAGGGAAATCCAGGCTATTTCAAAATATCACTTCCCTATCCCGAATGCATCGATGTCAACGCACGGCTGCATATCGCGGTTACCTACATCGATTTTGAAACGATAGATTTAGATGGCGGCGATAAGCATCGTCAAGACTTCGACCGACTCATGGACATTGCCAAGCTTGTTATAACCGATATGCTCGACGCCGGTTTAATCTGCAGTGGCGAAAAGCCAATCGATATTGTCGCTGAACCACTATCAGTCGATGGAACGCTTCGGCTGAGCCAGGTCCCTCGAGTCTCGGTCGACATCGGCGCAAGCTGGCTTTATGACCATGACTTCAAACCTATTTTTTCAGGGTATCGACGCTGGAACCCGGGCCGCGAGCGCTGGATCTCTGATGGAAAGTAGCCGCCGGAGCGAGCGCGGAGCAAGCCTGGTAGGCTTGCGAGCACTCGCGACTAAGCCAACGAAGCAGTTTAATGCGAATGGGGCTCGCAGCAGGAAAAAAGTTCAGAACACGCTCTAAGGAAACGAATCTATTTCCAAGCGTCGAAGCGCTCCAACTATCACGCGGCCACGTTCGCCGAGTACGGCGATATCAAAGTAAATCTCCGATTCAAGCTTATTCAGCTCAAGCTCTGAGAGCAAAAAATGCCAATAAAAAGTACCGAGCTTCTGATAGGGCTTCGAGGTTTCAACTTCGCAAAGAATTTTATTTCGCGGAGTTTCTTCACGGAGCAGATCAAAGCCCTCGCTCGATCGCGGAATGCAACGAACTGCGAGAGCTTGGCTCGTAAGCGCTCCCGCCACAACCGAGAAACTTACACTCACCTTATCGGTACCAGATTGGTATACCGAGATATCTTCTACCTTGCTCTCGGAACAGGGATCACATTCCCAGATTCCACGACTCTGCGGCGAAATCGGCTCGCGCTGATGCGAAGTAGCGCCAACAAATAGCACCCTGCCCTCTTCGCGCTCCGCAATAACCTCGCCGCGCTCATCGACAATTTTCAAGATCGTATCAAGGTTGTGCCATCCGGGCTCGAGCTGAAGCGCGGCGTACGGCACTCCAAGACGCACCTGATCAATAACTTCGTGGTGATGCGTCGCCTCCAAAGGTAACAGCGCGCACACTTCTCCGCGCCAACTCTGACCTGAGAACTCATGCCCACGTTGTTCGAGCCAGGAGCTCACGCGATGTAGTGGGCGGCCTTCGTCTCGAAAGAAGAGCATCGCGTGTAAACTCTGGCCTACTCGATGAACAAGCTTTGCCGCGCACACCACCTCGATTCCCGGAGCGCCACATACTGTCGCGTCCTCATTTACGGCAAGTGGAAGTAGATAATCGCGCTCCTCCCCTTCATACTCGAGAAGCTCAAGCACCGCAAAGCGACGTAAGCACCAGGCAATAAGCGTCGCGCCCTGGTCGAGGAGCTGTTCGCGATCGACACGCGCCGGCTTTCGCACGGCGAGCGTAAGGTCAAAGAAAAACCTGGCCATGGTTGCCAGCATCAGGTCAGCCCCCTGGAATACATTCGGCAAGAATCCGGCGCAGAGTTCGAATTTTCGTACTCCCGTTTTGCGCTGCAACAGATCACCAAACACTTGCTGAAAAAACTCAGCTACTTCTGAAATATGCGCTTTTCGATCGCGGAGTTCGTTAATTTTTGAAAATAGCTCTACCGAGCTCACGTGCTCTGCGGAACTAGATGGTCCGGCAGCGGCTACCCGCGGCACTGGCTGTTCTTGGTCGGAAAGAACCTTAAGCTTTGGAACGCTCGCCACAAAATCCTCGGTTAAAACAACTTATTTGTACTACATTCCCGGAGATCACGACAGCAGCCATCTTTTGCGATAAGATTCACTGATGATTACGGTTCTATTGTGGATTACCTCGATTGCATGTGTACTTTTGGGGATTGCTGGTACGATAGTGCCCGCGCTTCCCGGCGCGCCTCTCGTCTTTGTCGGGCTTCTCTGCCACGCCTGGATTGGGGATTTCAGCCAAGTGGGTTGGTTCTCTCTTACGCTCCTCGCGATCCTTACAGTCCTAACCCTTGCGGTTGATGTCGCGGCTTCAGCGCTGGGCGCAAAACGGGTTGGCGCAAGTGCCCATGCGCTCTTTGGCGCGGCGGCAGGATCAATTATCGGAATCTTCTTCGGGCTTATCGGAATCTTCTTCGGGCCCTTTGTCGGAGCCGCAGCTGGTGAATATTACGCAAAGCGTGATTTTGCAGGAGCAGGCAAAGTAGGCTTTGGAACATGGGTCGGAATGCTGGTCGGCACGGTGCTAAAAATAGGAATTATCTTCGCGATGATAGGGTATTATGTCGCCGCGGTAATTATATAACGAACCTCTTAACTAGGCTCTCCATTATCGGATTGTGAGTAGGGCCTTTCTGCAATGTGCGAAGAAATTATGTAGACCCAAGGTATCACTGCCATAGTGAGGTAAATCGACACGAGAAGAAAAATGAGTGGACGAACCCAACGCCGCCGATGTGCATGAAACGTCAGCATCACTATGAGCGCTATCGCGCCTGTCTTGATCGCAAAGAGCACTGGCGCCGCACCATACGCCTGCATGAGCTCACGCAGGAATCCGTTGCCCTCCATCTCTACGCCGAGAAACGAAAGACCTAAGAAGGTAAGGAGTCCATCAAAAACTTGGCAGACGACAAGCGCTATGCCCAAGAGCATCGCTTTCTTCGAAAGTGCAACGCTTCCCATTCGAATAATAACCGTCGAATTTCTCGTGCGGTGCCCCCGAAAGGAGACGTGCGTGACGATGTCTTTACCGATTTCAAAGCGCATACATGTACCCCTTAAGGTATCGGCAAATCCAGGAAAAGACTTAACCCGCAAATCTCACCAGGGTTCTGCTCCGGCAGCCCATCTCTGTGTTCTCCGTGTCTCTGTGGTTTATTTTGCTTCCCAAAAAAGCCACAGAGGCGAGAAGAGTCGGAAAACTTATGTTCCAGAGTACTAGCGTAGGCAACAAGTCGAGCTTACAATGCTTTCGAGAGATAATGAGTACCGTAGTACCTCGAGCAGTTCTTGCCACCGAAATTCGTGAAAGTCCCGATCATGACGCTCGGCAAGGTGCGTCGCGAGCTCCTCAGGAGCTGCGCGAACCCGCCGAAGCACGCTTACATCGAATGACACTCGCCCTCTCCGATCCTGACTTCCGCGTATGGGCTCACGCTGCAAAAGAGCTAAGCACGATGATAGTGGCGTCCCTGGTCATTGCCGAGAGAAGTCTTGAGATACTTTGTGCCCCTCCGGCAATTGCGCCCTCAAATCCGAGGTTACACGGTCTGGATCTTCCAACTGCTCGCTATACGATTCGTGGTGCTATTCTCTATAGCTGGCAAAATGCGCTCAATGACAAAAACGGGGATCGAGTACTGCGTGAAAAGCTGCGTGATGTTTTTATTGCGAAGCTTGGTGGCGAATTAATTAATGACCCGAATTTTAATCCGTGCGAATCCGTTGCTCCGGCGCTAGCCCACTCCATCCCCAACGCCGACATGTGCCACTTTGAAAACTATTTGGTCTCACGCCCTGAGCTCTCGCTATGCCAAATTGTATGTGAGGGGCTGTATCATTCCGCGACTGTGCTTCAACGCTATTTTATGAACGAAAGATTTTCGTCGCGGAAGTCAGAGCTTACCGATGGCGCGCTCTCGGCTGCTTCAACACGTTGTCGTGCCGAGGGGGTACTTCGTGCACTCTTAACGATTCTGCCGCCTTCTCACGAATTCGCTAGACATTTCTACAACCCGGAACTTGATCTTGAATTCTTAAGTGGGCTTGCCGATTGGAACCGGCGAACCCGGCTAAGCCGTACTATCTAAATTGTGCTAAGAATAGAACAACGAACAGACTCGATTTGAAAATTTCGGCAGTTTATTCTATAGTTTGTCGGCGTTTTTTTGCGACTTTTATTGGAGCCTTTGGCACATGGCAAGTGAAATCAAGATGCCCCAGCTTAGCGATACCATGCACTCGGGGAAGATCCTCGGCTGGATGAAGAAAGAAGGCGATCAGGTTAATCGAGGCGACGTGCTCGCTGAAGTTGAGACTGACAAAGCCAATCTGCAGATTGAAGCCTTTCAACAGGGCACTCTTCTTAAAATAGTAGTGCCGGTCAATCAAACCGCGGATGTCGGGTCGGTGATTGCATAC
The DNA here is from genome assembly GCA_964510065.1 of uncultured Bdellovibrionales bacterium. Taxonomy (GTDB): domain Bacteria; phylum Bdellovibrionota_C; class UBA2361; order UBA2361; family CAIXSY01; genus CAZEAC01. Next base: position 6,749 of record CAZEAC010000098.1, read on the forward strand.
ATCGGTCAGGCCGGCGAAAGTGTCGCCGCTTCTTCGGGAACCGCTCTTGCCACGCCGAAGCCAACGGTAAGTCCATCCCTCACTAACGGTACCGCGCAGGCAGCAGCCAGCACGCCTGCCCATCGGCAGCCAGCTCCCGTACCTTCTATGCCCCCGGCTCCTGTGGCACATGGCGAAAGCAGTGGGCGAATCAAGGCCTCACCGCTCGCTCGAAAAATCGCCGAGCAGAAGAATATTGATTTGAGCATCGTGCAAGGGTCAGGCCCCCTCGGTCGCATTGTCAAAAAAGATGTTGAATCGGCCACACCTGGCCGATCCGGGATCTCTGCAAATGCCGCCTTAAGCTCTGCAGTGGAAAGAGGCGCCGCACATCCAGCCGCGCTCGAGCGGCCGGCGAGTTCTGGTACAGGCACGCTTACGCCACTTACAAAGATGCGCGAAACCATCGCTCGAAGGATGCAGGAGAGCGTTACCACCTCACCGCATTTCTACATGACGAGCGAAATTTCAATGCGCGAAGCAATGAAACTGCGCGAGCTTCTAAAGGAGCGCGAGGAATTTAAAGGCATTAGTGTTAATCACTTAGTAATTAAGGCAGCAGCGTATGCGCTACAACATGAGCCACGAGTTAATTGCGCAGTACGTGAAAATCAGCTGTACCAGCCTGCACAGATAAATATTGGCATTATCACTGCTGTCGATGATGGCATCCTTATTCGAGTTGTGCGTGACGCTAATCTGCTGCCCCTTAAGGATCTTGTATTCGAAGCACGCGCTGCGGTTGAACGCGCCCGCGCGGGACGCCCAAATTCAACTGATTTAAGTGGCGGTACTTTCAGCATTTCAAATATGGGGATGTTTGATGTCGACAGCTTTACCGCAATAATTAATCCAGGCCAGGGCGCAGTGCTCGCAGTCAGCTCAGTAAAAGAGCGGGTAATTGCCGAACAAGGACAAGCAGTTGTCGGCCTTCAAATGAAGGTAACCCTCTCAGTAGATCACCGCATCATAGATGGTGTGATGGCCGGAACATTCCTTAAGCATTTCAAGGCAGCGCTCGAAACCCCAGCACTTCTGCTGCTGTAAGCCCACGGAGAATCGATGGCCATTGATGTTCCTAGAAATTCGGAAACGCCCCTAATAAAGCCGCGCTGGCTTAAGGTGAAAGCGCCTGGCTCGCCCGAGTATTTAGAAACAAGAAATATTGTTACCTCACTTAAGCTGCACACCGTGTGCGAAGAAGCTCGCTGTCCAAATATTGGCGAGTGCTGGTCCCATCACACCGCCACCTTTATGATTATGGGCGATCTGTGCACTCGCAAATGCCATTTTTGCGCGGTAAAGAAGGGCGATAGCTCTTCATTGCAAGCGCTCGATCCCTATGAGCCTGATCGCGTCGGTCTTGCCGTGCGCGATCTTAAACTTAAACATGCGGTAATAACCTCGGTCGATAGAGATGATGTCGCCGACAATGGAGCGCAGCATTTCGTCAAAACTGTGCAATCGATTCGACGAAACGCACCGGGCTGCAAAATTGAATTATTAATTCCGGATCTTAAAGGTTCGCAGAAGGATCTGCTTACTATCATGGCAGGCGGAATCGATGTCTTAAATCACAACGTCGAGACCGTGCCAAGACTCTATAAGAAAGTTCGCCCCGGCGCGGGCTATATCCGATCGCTTAGCATTCTACGGTGGGCAAAGCAGGCGAGTCCTCAGACACTCACTAAATCTGGAATTATGGTCGGCCTTGGCGAAACTAAGGATGAGGTGTTTGCGCTCATGGATGATCTTCGCGCAAGCGGCGTGAATATCATGACAATTGGCCAGTATCTTCGCCCGTCCGAGCGCCAACTTCCCGTACGCGCGTTTGTTACCCCTGAAGAGTTTGCAGAATATGAGGCGGAGGGGCTCGCCCGTGGATTCTCCTTTGTCGAGTCGGGACCGCTTGTGCGAAGCTCGTACCATGCCTGGAAGCACACCGTTAATCAGCAGGTCGTCGCAGAGTAATTCATCAGCGCTCGGCAGTTTTGTCAGAATTGTCTGCGCGGTAGCGTACCTCGTCGCAATTCTAATGTCCCTTCCACTCTGGAGTGACAATCGCCTCTATCCAAAAGCTGCACTGTTTGCGCAGTTTACGCCCGCACCTATCGTCTCCGTAGGCATGGTATTGGTATTTATAGGAAGTCTATTAAGCTTACTGTTTTTCACACGGGCTAGAAATCTTTTTATAGCGCTTCAATTTCTTGCCTTTTCACTCCTTGCTATCGCCGACCAGTCTCGGTTGCAGCCTTGGGCCTATCTTTATTCCCTCATTCTGCTTCTCCAAATTCCCAAGACTGACGATCGCAAGTACCGTGCGATGCTCTGCTGGATATTCGCCGCTGTATATTTCTGGAGCGGCATTCACAAATTAAACGTCTCCTTCATTTTCCAGATTTTTCCTCTGGTCATGGGCAACTTCATGTCAGCTATCCCGCCTGAAATGCTGCCCGAAGCGGCGATTACGGCGGTGCTATTCGAGGCCGGCGCGGGCTTGCTCCTACTTGTTCCCTGTTACCAACGCATTGCCGCAATCTTTTTAATGCTTATGCATGCGATGATTCTGGTCTGTCTGGGACCGTTTGGACGTTCTTTCAATTCGGTAATCTGGCCCTGGAATATTGCGATGATGTTGCTGCTTGCACGCATATTTGTGTTCTCGGCTCCGGCTCTGCCTGCGCTTCATCCGAGAAATTTTTCCGCGCTGAATCTTGTGGTGTGGACTCTTTTTGTCATAATGCCGGCGTTCAGCTTTGTGGACCGCTGGGACAGCTATCTCTCCTTCGCGCTTTATTCACCGGACGTAGTGTATGGAGAGTTGCGACTCGACGAAGGCGAACGAGAAAAACTTGCGCCGCCACTTCGCAGACTGGCCATAGCGCTGACCGGTACTACGACAGTGGCGCTTCCTTTTAATGCCTGGAGCTATGGCGAACTTAATGTACCGACAATCCCAGAGCCGCGAGTCTATCGCGCACTCGCCAGAAGCGTGTGTCGGCAATATATCGGCATAAAGAGTCTTCGCTTAGTATTGCGAAGCAAACCACATTGGAAGACAGCTGAAACAACCGAGAGCTCAACGAGCTGCGAGGAGCTAGGGATTGTACGCGGCGCGCACAATCCCTAGGGGCCGAAGCCTTCGCCTCTACTACCTGTCGTAGCTTGAATTATTTGTGGCGCAGGCTCCTAACGCTCCTTCCTCTTCAAAAGATTTTGCACCCGCTTCAAAAGCAGCTTTCGCTGAATGGTTTTTTCGCAGTATTCGTCCGCGCCAAGGTCGAGGAGTTTATACTCTTTATCAGTGTCATTAAGCACAGTCAGCACTAAAATCGGAAGATTCTGAAAACGGGGATCGGCTCGCATCGTCGTAACAAGGACTGAGCCATCCATATTCGGCATCATCAGATCAGTAATCACAAGGTCGGGACACTCCTGACCTGCCTTTTCAAGAGCTTCGACACCGTCACAGGCAAGTTCAACATCGTAATCAGCCGAACGAAGTACCATGTCAAGAATACTGCGCTGGTCTTTATCATCTTCGACTATAAGCACCAGCGGCTTCTCACGTTTCTTCGCGCGTACTGAACCGAAAAGCGGCCCGTCTTCTATAAGCGAGTCACTGGGATTACCGGTATAGGCTCCCCTTCCTAGCAATGGCTTGGGTGATGACCCATCCTTAGACTCGAAAAAGTCGCCTCGCATATCGCTCAAACTGTCAGGCTCCTCGGGTTGAGCTTTGCTCATAACTGCCGAATACGCACCCGGGAGAGATTGTACCAATGGAAAAAGCGCCTCAAACGTGGTGCGTCCGCGCAGGCACTTGTGTGCTCCATCCTCGAACAGCGAGCGCGTGCCCTTAGGATAGAGTAACTCAAGAAGAGGTTCTTGCCCCACGCCATCATGCAACGCGGCGAGAACAGCACTATCCACTTCGGCAACGCTCTGCACCAAAATTGTCCCCAGATAACCGGAATCACTGCATCGCGCACAACCGCGTCCGACGAGATACGTGTAGCTCCCTTTGGGCCGAATTGATTCGGGAATTGCTTTTAAAGAATCGGTACTTAGCGGCGCAGCGCGCCCACAGCTAGGGCACACTCGTTTTACCGCGCCTTGCGCTACCGCACCGCGAAGAAGCAATGGCCGAGGGTCCCTTGCCCAGTCGCGCACCTTCAGCAACCCTTCAGTTGCATCATCGCCAGGAGTGCTCATGATCACGAGATTACTCTTGGCAAAATCAGCTATACTACCACTGTCAATTCCGGAACTGATTTGGCCGGCATAGTGTCCAAAAGACAGCGAAAGCACCGGAGCAAGCGAAGTGACCAGCGGCTTTGAAGCGGGATTTACAAGGACAAGCACTCCACTTTCATAACTTAGCAATTTCTCGAAACCGGGTTGCGTCACTTCAAGTTCATCCAGCACACTCTTTACCGAGCGCGAGACTAGCTCATCTATTATCAATTCGCGCGCCTTATTGAGGCCGTTCTCGCGGCTTACTTTGAACCTACTCACGGTTTCACGATCGCGGACTGCCGCATGAAAGGAATACGACATTGACGTGAGATCGGGCGGCGGTTGACGTGGAGACGACCACGAGACACGCTCAGCAAGCCATCCCACAATCGGCATAAACCATGAGGCTTTGAGCGTGGTTGTTTTGAGTATTTTCTTTTCGGCAAGGATATTCACGGAGAGCACCTGCGCGTCTGCCCGCAATTGAATGGAATCCGAGCCTAGGTGGACAGCTTCATTCAGGACGCGAGAAAGGAATCTCTGAATCTGCAACGAGACCTGTAACCGCTCAAGAAGCGGGTCAGTCTTACCCGATTGAGTTTCTAGAACTTCCTCTTGCACCTTACAATGTTCCCCTTACGCTGATTAAGTACGGCCAAAGAGTTTATCGGCAAATAAAACTGGTCGCTTGAGGCGGCGATCTGCTAAAACGAGATTATAGAGAAGCCGGTCTTTCTCAAGTTTTACGCGTACTTGGCCTCCTCTAGCACCCTGGGGTAGGATATTCTGGATGTCACCCCGCTCCGAATTATCAACCCGCATCTTTCACCGCTGTCTTGCTGCAGCCAATGCCGGCGAGCAGGGCGGCTCGGCGCCACACTGTCGCACCGATACGCCGTTTCGGCATACAGCCATTTGGTTCGTAACACGGTAGCACACGATGCCACGAGGTCTTCGACTTACGCTTGTCGGTCTTGTAGCGGGATTGAGTCTCGGCATTGCCATCAACGCATTCAAACTCTACATCGCGAATACGCTCATAGAGCTTCTGCAGGGCGAAGCGCGTGGCGGTTGTGACTGTCATCTCGAATACGACTCGCTCACCATTTCGCTGCTCCGGCTTGAAGCACGCGCACGCAACGCACGACTCATCGAGAGTGGTCAGGAGAAGCTTCGATTTGAAAAAATCGTGGCGGGATTTGAATTGCAGAGCTTCAAAAGCCATACCTTTCTTGTCGATGTAAATCTCTACGATGGTTATTCAATCGGTGTAACTCCAAAGAGCGCGACCTATCGCTTTATAGATTTTATGGCGACACCGCCGCCCCCGGAAAGACGCCGGCCCGATCGTTGGCGCACAAAACTTCGTACTTTGAAAGTCGAGCGGGCTCAAGCTATCGAAGATTTAGGTGATACACGAGTTTTCATGCGCGGCGTATCGATGTCAGTGGATCGCAAAGGAGAAGAGGACTTTGCGATAATTCCGCGGATCGACGAGATTACCTTGCGCCGCGGCGTCGGCGCCGCTGAATCCAAAGTCACTTTGGGATCACTTCGAGCGTCACTTTTTGTAAAAGAGCTCTTTACCGCGATGAGCGTCTTGACCTTAGAGCGAAACAAATCCCGGATCTCGGCAAAGGGTACGATGGGTCGAGATGCGCCGCAGGTGCTCGATGGGAGCACAGAGTATCTTATTGACCTCGAGGATCTCCTTCATAAGAAGCTCCTTTCAGGTCTGATAAATGGCAGTGCCTCTATCGCAGGCAACCTCGATAATCCATATTTCTCAGGTACGCTGACTGTTCCGCCAACTGCACCGCTTAAAGTTAACCTCGCAAGCGATCCTGCCCTCAGCATTGAAAGTTTAGAGACATCGTGGAAACTCCGTGGCGGGATAGACTCAGCACTCACCTTGGCGATTCCGTCGCTCACGGCGTATGGTCCGGGGCTCGCAATTGCGAGCAAAGAGCCCTTAGTGCTCCAGCCGGAAAAGCTCGCAGGCTCAATTACGTTTTCGCTTGATTCACTTACTGTGGGCGGGATTACGCTGAATGGAGTTCGCGGGACGCTCGGCTTAGGCGGGACGCTTAGTGCGCCACAGTGGTCTTCGGCAATTGACGTCAGGACGCTTTCGACTGCGGGGCTTAGCCTGAACGATCTTTCGTTGACCATAAAACCGTCGTCACAAGACAGCCTATTTGTCGAAGGCAGGTACTCGCAAAATCAAGAATTGATAACACTTCGCGGAGATGTTTTTCCTGGTGATGCGGTACGGGCGCGTAAGCTCCAACTTCGTGTTCTTAACGTTCCGCTACGAATACCCGGGGGAAGCGAGTTTCCGCTGCTCAACGGCAGTTTCGACTTTGACGGACCACTCACTCCTGATGCGCTCAACGCCAAAGGTGAGATTACAATAAGCAACAAGGATCAGAATATAATAAAAGCTTCGGGACAGCTCGAACGCGGCTCGGCGAGCGTGCAGATTGTCTCGGCTAACAATCGACTTACCATCGACGGTCAGCTCGACCTGCTTGAGCGTCAACCCTCAAAAATTGTTTACTCTGCGGACAATTTCGAGCTGCATGGCCTCTTCCCCTCGGTTGAATGTGTCTCGACGTCTTTTGATGGCACATACCAGTTCTCGCCCTCCGCCTGGCGCGCCGGTAGTGGTAGTTTCAATTTTAGTAAACTTGATGCCGGATGTGATTCGTACCATCTTGCACTTAGCTCACCAGCAAAGATTGTGATTCGAGACGGCGCAATGCAGATTCCCGCACTCACTTTTACAGGGGAGAATTCCACGGTAAACGTGCAAGGTTCGTTTTCGATCGCCAAGGGATTTGATCTTACCTCAAGAGGTGCGCTCGATTTAATAACGCTTGCTTCGGTTTTTCCCGTGGTCGACGAGCTACAAGGGAAATTGCAGACCGAGCTTACTATTCGCGGTCCAGTCACTTCACCGCAACTGAGAGGTAGCGCTCATTTCCAAGATGCGTTAATTGCCTCCGATGCGGCAAATATCAGTTTGCATGATTTCAGGGGCACTTTGCTCTTTGACCAAGACAAGGTCACATTCCAAGATTTCGGCGGAGTGCTTAACGACGGCGATCTGAGAATTGAGGGGATAATCGATCCCTTTAACCTCAATCAATCGACGCTCAAGCTCTCCTGCAACAATCTCTTTTTCGCGCCTGACGAGCGCTCTTCAATTGTGGCAAGCGCAGACCTGTCTCTTGCAAGTGGCGAGTTTGGAAAGCCCGTGGTACGGGGGACCGTAAGATTGGAAAGCGCTGAATTCCAACAGCGTATCAACTTGCAGTCCATGCTCAAAGAACTCACGCAGCTGCTTTTTTCTGCGCCGACAAAATTTAGTTCGCTCGGCGGTAAGAAACTTCCTGATATTGCTCTGGATCTCAAGGTCGAAGCGCCACAAAACTTGCTGGTCATTATGAATTGGCTCAACGCCGAGCTACGTGCATCGTTTCAAGTTGTGGGCATGCTTTCAGATCCAATCTTAATAGGTCAGGTCGAGACCTTATCCGGGTGGTTTGAACTTCGTGACCGTCGATTTGAGGTCACTTCTGGAATTGCCCGATTCCGCTCGGGCTCGTTAGATCCAGAACTTGAAGTATTTAGCGAAGCTCCGATTCGCGCGATAACTGGAGAAACCGTGACAGTATATCTCCAGGCAAGCGGCACGCTTTCAGCTCCGCGCATTACTCTCAGCTCTGACCGAAGTTATTCACAGCGCGAGTTGTTCAATTTACTCACCACCGGCGGCAGAGTTGATGAAGAAACGCTGATTAACCGGGCCGGGCGAAGTTACTCGCAATTTGAGACTCCCGAAGAGGGCGATCCTATTCTTCTTGATAAGATTTTGCGCGGGCTTACGCGAATTGATAGCATTTCGATCGAACCAACGCTTGATCCTCGAACTGGCGTCGTCGGACCGTCACTAGTCGCCAAAAAGAGAGTCTTCGATAAACTTAGTCTTGTTGGTGAGTCTTCATTTGGGAGCAGCGCTTCATCAGCCCGAGGCAAGGTCATTCTCAACGTATTTCCAGCTGCAAATCTTGTTGGCTCGGTGGAGACGCTAAGCGGGCAGAATCAGAGTGCGCTCGGACTCGATCTGCTCTACACGATCCTTGCCGAGCAGTCGCCATTTTTGAGCATCAGCACCTCGGGAGTAGATGAAATCCCGCGCGAAAGACTCCTTGCAGAGCTGCGCCTTGGAAGTGAATCAAGAATCGCCCTAGAGGAACTCGATCGGCTCACAGCAAAAATCGAGGACTTCTATCAAAGCGAAGGCTATTTCAGCGCACGCGCCCACATTGAATGCCCGGTCGGCGACAAATGGTGCCACCAGCTTACAATTACCGTACAGGAAGGAAAACAATCGACGATTGAGGATCTGGCCATCGAGGGCGACGAGTTGCCGACGAAAGAAACACAAAAATACGTCGACAGTATCGAGAAAGGAAATGGAGCGACTCGCGGGTTCCAGAAAAAAGTGGAGCGACAGCTCGTGCAGCTTCTTCGCCGCGAAGGATACTTAAGCGCCCGAATCGACTCCGACTACCTGCCAACGCTCTCCGAGCAGAGGAAAGTACTTCAACTTAAAGTAAAGTCGGGCAGTCCGTTAAGCTTCACTTTTAGCGGTAATAAGGTTTTCAGTGCTGAAGACTTTCTCGACACTATTCAGGTGTTCGAGCGGCGCCAGCCTTTCGGCAACAATACTATAAATATTCTGCTTCAAAACATGGATCGGCTCTATCGTGAAGCGGGTTATCTCTATGCAACGATACAGGCCTCACGCTCGGCCGACGTAACGACTGGTCGCGTGACATATGCCATTAGCGTTAACGAAGAGCGTCGAGTCAAGGTCCACGGGGTATCTTTCGAGGGTAATTATGCGCTGAGTGGTGATCAGATCGCAGCATCGCTCAAAGCGCACTACCCTAAGGAAGCCTCGCAGATACTTGCACCATCTTATGCGGTCGAGGAAAATATCGCACTTGGAGCGCAGCTTATCACCGAACTATTTCAAGACTCCGGCTTTCCTGACGCACAGGTGGCACATCGTATCGATCAAGAGAATGGCTCCGAAAACGTCAACATCGTCTATGATGTTCGAGAGGGCGAAGGATTTCAATGCTCGAACCTTTCAATTGCTGGACTGCCCGAAGAAGTTGGATTGCCTGAACTACCTAACCCTCCATACTCCGTACCGAAAGCAAATAAGGTGATTCAATCGCTTGTCGTAGCGCTTAATGACGCCGGCTACTTCCTTCCGACAGTAAGCACCGCCGTATCTGATGACGGCAACGAGATTGCGATTGAAGTAGTGGCTGGTCCGCTTACTCGAGTCGGAGCGGTAACGATCGAGGGACTGCAGACGATTTCCGAAGATACCGTACGACAAATGCTGCAACTTAAAACCGGCGAAGCCTGGCGCATGGATCTCCTCGAAGAAAGCCACCGTCAATTACAGCGAAGCGGGCTTTTTTCATCGGTCGCAATTCAACCTCTCGATGGCGAGCTCGATAGCGACGTAGAAAATGTTGCGCTAAAGCTTACCGAGCGTCCGCTTACGTCGCTTGAAGTTGGCGGTGGTCTTAATTCGGAATATGGATTTCATGCTTTCTCCGAGGCTCTTGATCGCTCTTTTTTCAAAGATGGACGAACATTGTCACTTCGGCTCGACGCCTACTACGATCCAACTGAAGGCCAGATTTCACACGGCGTCGCTTCAATGGGCTACGCACAAAACGATTTGTGGGATACCGGCCTCACGCTGAATGAGGATGTTCGCTACCAGAAATTTGATTTACCGACATACGAGTTCGACCTTGACCGCCTCGGACGCCCGCACCGCCTTGGCCCGTGCCGCCTCGATGCTTTCGTCGCGGGCCAGGGCCACGCCCATGCGCCGCTGGCCGTCCACCTCCGGCTTGCCGAACAGGCGCAGCGCGGTATCCGCCTCGGCCAAGGCGGCGCCGAGGTTGGCGAAGGCCACCTGCTGTGAGGTGCCCTCGAC
>CAZEAC010000099.1:0-17034 GCA_964510065.1 uncultured Bdellovibrionales bacterium
TCAGACCATCGAGCCAAGTTCTAACAGCAGTGCCGCGAATCCTCGCTAGTCTGTGCCGTCTGGTTCGACTGCGGGCTCCTGCCCTCCGTCGAACCCGCTCCAAGCTATGTTTCGCGCGGGAAAAGGCGCGAAACTCCGCGTCGCGCCAGGCGCTACCGCGCCTGACCGGCCGTCCTGGCCGGCTAGATTCCTTGGCTCAAGAATGCAACTCATTTGGTGCTAATTCCAAAAGCCAAGGAATCTAGAAGTCAGAAATCTGATTTTTTATCTGCCTCGACTTTGCGTGTGGCTCTCGCTAGAATGGCAGTAATGGCAAAGCAGCTTTGGAATAAGGGCACAACGGTACATTCGAGAATGCAGGAGCTCTGCACGGGGAACGATCCGCAGATTGATCTGCTATTGGTACGCCCTGACTGCATAGGTTCGGCGGCGCATGCGCGAATGCTGGGAAGTGTCGGATTGTTAAAAAATTATGAGGTCCAGAAAATCCTTGGGGTACTCGGCGAAGTGTATCAGGAAAGTGTCCGTGGCGAGTTCTCCATCGCGCGCGAGCATGAAGATGTTCATACCGCGCTTGAGCTTCGACTGACCGAAAAGCTTGGTGACATAGGAAAGAAGATCCACACCGGCCGCTCGCGAAATGATCAGATTCTTTTGGCGCTGCGTCTTTATCAGCGACGCGAGGTCTTAGAGCTTGCCGCGAAACTCGCGAAAGTGGGCGACGTGGTGATTGAGCGCTTTCGAGAAGTCGGAGAGGTTCCGATTCCCGGCTACACTCATTTACAGCCGGCTATGCCGAGTTACGTTGGGATGTGGCTGCATGCGATTCTGGAGGGCATACTCACGCTCATGTTTGGGGCTGAATCGTTGTTGAGACGAATTGATAGCTGTCCTCTCGGGGCGAGCGCAGGGTTTGGGACTTCGCTGCCTATCGACCGGGAAAAGACGGCGCGGCTATTACTTTTCGGCTCGGTACAGCGAAGCCCGATTGATGTGATGAACAGCCGGGGATGGTACGATCTTGTCGTAGTGCGCTGGTGCGAAGAGCTTGGTGCTTTTTTGGAAAAGTGCGCATGTGATCTCGCTTTTGGTCTCCTCCGTGAAACCGGATTCTTCGCGCTTGACGAGGCACTTTGCACTGGCTCATCGATTATGCCGCAAAAGCGTAATCCCGATCTTGTCGAACTCTTGCGTGGACGGGCTTCGAAGGTTCGCGGTGCCTCGCTAGAGCTTTCGATGTTGAGTGCGAAGCTCCCCTCAAGCTATCACCGCGATCTTCAGGGGACGAAAGAACCGCTTATCCGAGCCCTGCAAGAGTCAGCGATTATGATTGAGATGACGGAGTTGCTGATGTCGCGCTTTAAGGTAGATCGCGAACGCTGTGAAGCGGCGATGTACGATGAGTTGTACGCGACGTACGAAGCAAATCGACTCGTAGTCAGTGGCGTGCCGTTTCGTGATGCTTATAAGAACGCTGCCGAGAAACATCGTGCTGGAAAAGTCAAAGCTGCGCAGTACAAAAGTGAGCTTGCAAAACTTTGGACTGATACCAAGAAACTCTTTGAAGCCGGCGAAGTCGAATTCCGCGCGAGCGTGGCACGGAATAGCGAGGCCCTCGAAGAATTGGTGCAGCTAGAAAAAGGCATCTTTAGTGCTGAGATTGCCTGTAGTGCGTAATTTGAGTGGCACGCCGGCGGTAACAGGGGACTTTCATAAGTAAAGGGGTTCAGGGGAATAAAAATAAAGGGCGAGAAAGCTGAGGGCTAGGCTTACACCTCATTTGACGGCCGCTACCTTCTGCCGATTATATCGCCTTATCTATCCACCTGAATCTTTTTCGGTTCCCCATCCACAATTCTGAACAGGGCTGTAATCTCATCGACTCTGATAATTTGTCGTTGGCTATCAAATTGAATAGGTCCCGACACTCCCGAATATTGCACATTCTGCAAACACTGCTTTATCTCACTAGCTCGTAGCCCACACCTTTCGATAGCGCCCTTGATTAGGAAAACACTATCGTATGCTTGAGGAGAAGAAAAATACGGTTTCTCTCCAAACTTTGCTTTATAGCGCGCGATGAACTCATCTGTTGCGACAGTAACGTAGTCAAAATAAATGATACCATTGCCAATAGCGCGATTTTTCATGAGGACTGAATCGTATGAAACTGCATTGCTTCCAAATATCTGAGCTTTGAACGCCAGTTCGTGGGCTTGCTTCAGGAACGCGGCATTTTCGCCACTTTCGGATAATAGCATTACCACGGCGTCTACCCCGTCGCTCTTCAGCTTAGAAATAGTTGTGCGGTAATCCTGAGTATCAGACTTCGCGTTTTCAACTCGAAATACTGGAGCTCCACTTTTTCGTAAGTGATCCTGTAACGCCTTCGATAGGCCCTCAAAATAAGCATTCTCAGTAACTACTAATGCTATCTTCGCAAAGTTAGATTTGTAAATGTGCTCAGCAAGCGGTTTAGTGACTACCTCGTAGCCTGGCAGTAAAGTAAAAACGTACTCTTTTCCCGAGGTAAGCGCCTTGCTGTATCCCGATGAGACCAGCATTACTACTGATTTCTTCTGCGCAAGAGGCGCCATCACTTCCGCGAATTCAGACCAATTCGGCCCGAGAACCACAGGGACCTTATCCACGTTAGCAAGTTTATTGAAAGCAGTGACGACGCCCTTTAGTAGTGAAGAATTATCTTCCGAAATAATTTTCAATGGGCGGCCCAGCACCCCGCCAGCACGGTTGATATCCTCCACAGCAAGCGTAATAGCATGTAGTTCGCCCTGACCGGCGACCGCACCCCAACTCGAAAGTGAATGCACAGCACCGATAAGAATCGGTTCGTCTTTAGGAGCAGCCAAAAGACGGCTGGAGCTAATTGCTAACACCAATACAATCGGGAGCAGGGCCTGCCAGACACATCTCTGCATAAAATCTTCCTTCTATTTAGCACAAGCGATATAATGATTACTTCCTGTGGGTGGCCACCGCCGATTGCCTAAAACGTAGCTGCTAGACAGCTCCACAGCTAAGTTTGAGAATCTCATTTTTGCTTCGCAATTTCATCTGCAACTTTAGAAGGCCAGGAGTTGTTGTTGCCCACAAGTTCTTGAAAGCTCAGTTCATGATATGGCTTGTCGAGAAATATTAAATACCGCTTCTTGAGATCAAATCCGGGATAAATCTCACAATCGGTGTCCATTCCACTAAATCCTTTTGATCTTCCTTGAATTTCAAAATAAAGCCCCATTTCTCCTTTTAAAACTTTTTCCACTTTGAATCTGTAAGTCACAATACTTGGGGATTTTTCGTCAACTTGTACAGGCGAAGCGATAGCAATTCGGCTTGTTCGTCGAATTAAGTCCTGGTAAGGAACTCTCTGCTCTTCGGGTTGTATTTCACAGCTGAAACATTCAAATGGGCCTAACGCAGCCATGAGGAGCGATACAGCACAAAGTATGAATGCATTTTTTATTTGGGATATAACGCTTACCTGCATCTCGTCACGCCGGTCATCATGTTCCAAATCTGTACTTTGCGCCATCCGGCGGGAGTGCGATGGTAAATTTGGTTATACCGCACCTAAACAATGACGTGTGCTTGCCCATCTTTTGAAATGGGGTAATGTCCCCTCGAAAACAGGTTTCCAGCTCGGGAAATTCCTTCCTCTCTCGGGTGTAAAGGAGGTGTCAACATCTGGTACCAATACTTTTACGGTTGGACAACCCTTGGTTTCTGCTATCTCGTATCCAATAATGGGCCGCGGCTTGGCATTTGAAGCAAGTTTGACTATAGTGAGGCTCGCGAGAGGGTAGTTTAAGTCAAGGATATCAATAAGATGCATTGTCTGATCACGGGTGTGGCCGGATTTGTTGGGTCGACCCTTTGCGATCGCCTGCTTCAGCTCGGCCATACGGTCCGAGGAATCGATTGTTTTACCGAATATTATGCGCGGAGCATTAAAGAGAGTAACCTCGCCGTAGCGCGCGACAACAAAAATTTTAGCTTTGTTGAGGCGGACCTATTACAAACGGCGCTCGATCCGCTGCTTGATGGAGTCGACTGGGTATTTCACCAGGCGGCGCAGGCTGGAGTTCGCGCAAGCTGGGGAAACTATTTTGACACCTACACCCAGAATAATATTTTGGCCACTCAGCGGTTGCTCGAAGCCGTTGTTGAGCGAGCAAATCGTGGCCAGCACCTTAAAAAATTGGTGTATGCCTCAAGCTCCTCGGTGTACGGCAATGCCGAACGTTTTCCAACCTCCGAAGATCTATTGCCAATGCCGGTAAGTCCCTATGGCGTCACAAAACTCGCCGCTGAGCATCTTATGGGTCTCTATGCCAGTCAGTCGAATGTGCCGACCGTGTCACTTCGTTATTTTACAGTCTATGGGCCACGACAACGCCCTGACATGGCATTTAACCGCTTTGCGCGCGCTGCGCTCAAGAAAGAGGAGATAACGCTGTACGGCGACGGTGAACAGTCTCGAGACTTCACTTTTATCGAAGATATTGTGGCAGCTAATATACTTGCCGCCGAGCGTGGCCCACGTGGCGCGGTGTATAACCTTGGTGGTGGCGCAGTGACCACGATGAATCAGGCGCTGGCGATTATCGAAGGCATTACTGGAAAGCTTAACGTGGTGCGTCATTCTGCGCAGCGCGGCGACGCGCGGCACACATCCGCAGAAACCAAAAAAGCTCGCACTGAGCTGGGATTCGCGCCCAAAGTCTCGTTGCAAGAAGGCTTGCGCCGCGAGATAGAGTGGATGGAGAAATCGCTCTGAGCATGAAAATACTGCTCGTTCAGACAGGATTTCTTGGTGATGTTGTGCTCTCAACGGTGCTTATTGAAGCGCTGAGAGAGATTCACCCGGGGGCCGAAATCTGGATGCTTACTACTTCCCAGGCTGCCGATATTGTGCGGGCGATCCCCGAACTTTCGGGTGTGATTACCTTTGACAAGGGCGTCAAAGAGCGAGGAATCAGTGGGTTAATTCGAAAGGCTGCGGAGCTCAAGCGGCACTCGTTCGATGCGGTTTATTCACTTCATAAAAGTTACCGCACAGCACTTCTGCTTTGGCTCTCGCGAATTCCCAAACGGATAGGATTTAAGCAAGCAGCACTTTCATGGGTCTATACCGAGAAGAAAAATCGAAAGGGCGGTCATGCCGTTGAAAGTAACTTATCCCTGCTTGACGCTGATGCGCGTGCCGAAAGATTTGCGCTGCGACTAGTCGCGCCGAAAAAGTCGGAGGTAAAACCGGAAATAGCTACTCTTGTCAGCGGCAGCGCAGTCATCGCGGTCGCGCCGGGAAGTGTATGGGCCACCAAGCGCTGGTACTGGAAGCACTATCGAAGCGTGATCCAGGATCTAATCGCACGTGGTGAGCGTATCGTCGTCGTCGGTTCACCCGCCGAAGCGGAGATTTGCGGGGCGGTGTGCGCGGGACTTGAGGTAGATGATCTTTCAGGGAAGCTGAGCCTCCCAGAATTAATGTTTGTCATTGCTCACGCAAAGCTATTAATCTGCAACGATAGCATGCCGCTTCATCTTGCTTCGACTTTTAAGGTGCCGACGGTCGCAATTTTTTGTGCAACTTCGCCCAAGTTTGGATTTGGCCCGTGGCGAAATCTCTCACGAATTGTTGAAAAAGAAGGCCTTTCCTGCAAGCCGTGTCGCGCTCATGGTAGTAAGATTTGTCCGGAACGAACCGATGCCTGTATGAAGGAGCTCGAGCCGTTAAAGGTGTTGAGCGCTGCGACTGAACTTTTAAAAGAGAGCACCGCCCGTGTCGCAGCCAGATAGACAACCAGACACAATTGCATGCGTCAGAAGTCGCGAAGGTGCCTATGATTGCGCCATAAATTCCGCGTATATGCTCTCGAAATCAGAGCTGGGACGAGTCCTCGAAGCCTGCGAAACTGCACCAACGCGGCAGCCAAGTGAAACTTCCGCCGTGGGCCGCCGTCCGATCACCGCGCTCGCACTCGAAGGGCTTGGCCGCGTGGTTATAAAACATTACTTTCGCGGCGGATTGCTGAGCCGATTAATGACTCGAAACTATTTTCGCCTAGGTCGATCGCGCGCGGAGGCGGAATTTAATTGCTTGGCGCGAGTTCGTGCGCTTGGAATCGCGGCTCCTGAGCCGATCGGTTATATTACCCGCGGTGGCATGTTTTATCGAAATTGGCTTATTACTCGAGAAATTCCGCGGACCGTATCGCTCGCCGAGTGGGCAACAACTCATGGTGAAAATATACGTGCGCTTACCGATTCGTTCATTGAACAGGTAAGTGTTCTTATTCAAGCCGGCGTTTTTCATGTCGACTTACATCCAGGCAATGTGCTCCTTGATGACAAGGGGAAAATATGGTTGCTGGATTTCGATAAGGCCGCCAGTTTTTCCGGTAGGCCCAATACACTACGTGATAATTATCTCGTGCGTTGGCGTCGCGCTGTGTTGAAGCATGGTTTGCCCGAAATTCTTAGTGAATACGTGGCGCATGGACTTCGACGTAACTTTGAAGCGTCACGGTGATTCATGATGGCTGGAGAAATCGCGAAGAGCCCGAGAATTCTTGTCGTGCTCATGGGATCGCTCGGCGACCTAACTCGGGGACTTTGTCTTGCGCATCAAATTAAGTCCTATTTACCGAATAGTCATCTAAGTTGGGTGGTTGACGCGAAATGGCGCAGGCTCGTAGAAGGACAGCGCTATATAGATCGAGTAATTATTTTTCAACGTGAGAAAGGCCTTCAGGCGATTGGCCCTCTTTATCGCGAGCTTCGCGAGCAGTCGTTCGATATCGTCCTTGATCTACAGAGGATCTTAAAGAGTGCGCTCATTGCAAAATTCTCCGGAGGGAAGCGGAGGATTACCTTTTCGCGAGTTGACAGCAAAGAAGGGAACTGGATTTTCGGCACTGAGCAAATAGAGCCCTGGTGCGGAAAAGGATCGAAGTTAGAAGCGTATCTTTCGTTCGTGAAGAAATTGGGAGGTGAAGTGAGAAGGCCTCTTGAATTTGCGCTCCCCGAGGCTGCTGAGAGTGATGCGGTGCGTTCGCTCGTCGAGAAACACGCCAAGAACTACTTCGTCGCATCGGTGGGTAGTTCGTGGCCCACAAAGGATTGGCCTCTCGAAGGATACCAGAAGGTAATTGCGGCGCTCCTTGCAAATTCTGGAAGGCGTATTGTCCTGGTCGGTGTGGGCGATTCTACTACGATCGGAGCGCGGCTCATTCCCGAAAACCTGGCGGACCGAGTTGACAACCTTATTGGAAAAACAACCCTGCCGGAACTAGTGCTGATTATGAAAAACGCATTGGCCGGATTCGGTCCCGACTCGGGTCCGGCGCATATCGCTTCCGCCGTCAAGCTTCCCTTCGTAACGCTCTTTGGGCCGACTTCACCGCGACTTGTCGCGCCTTATGGCAACGAGCAATTGAGCCTGGCGCCGGCGCTTGGATGCTCGCCCTGCTACCGCCGCCGCTGTCCCGGCTTGGGAACTTTATGCATGCGCATGCATAGCTCTGATGCGGTAATCCAGAGGCTTGAAGCGGCGATGGTAGGTATGGGATAGTCTTAGGCTGTGTTAAGTTCGAAAGTACAGCTTCAAGACACGCTTGAGAAAATGCGTGGGATTCCGGTCCTTGTTATCGGCGATCTAATACTCGATCGCTATATTTGGGGCAGTGTGTCGCGAATCTCGCCCGAAGCTCCAGTGCCGGTGCTGGAAGTGCGTTCCACAGAAGATCGTCTTGGCGGAGGTGGAAACGTCGCGCGGAATCTTCGAAGCCTTGGTGCAAAGGTCTCAATATACGGTCTCGTTGGCAAAGATGATGAGTCGCAGCAGGTGCGTAAACTTTTGACTGACGAGGGTGCAAACTGTGAAGGAGTCTTTGAGTTTCAGGGGATGCCGACAATAGTCAAGACCAGGGTTGTTGCCGGGCAGCAACAGATTGTGCGCATCGACCGAGAACTTTTTGATCGAGAACATGGAGCTCCGGCGAAGAGCATGCTCAAAAAGCTCGTCGAGCTTATGAAAAAGAACCGAGCGGTAATAGTTTCAGATTACGGAAAAGGAGTTGTCACGCCACAAGTCATGCAGGCGCTCGAAGAGTTTCGGGAGAGTGGCGAATTCTCGCTTAAGTCTCGGCCATTAGTGGTGGATCCGCATCCTAGCAATTACGGAATTTACTCCGGCATGACCGTGGCCAAACCGAATCGAAAGGAGGCGGAAATTGCTTCAGGGGTAAAAATTCGTGACCGTGATTCTGCGATCAAAGCTGCTGAAGTGCTGCTTCGCTTGTGGAAGGCCGAGATAATGCTCATCTCTCTTGGAGAGGGCGGACTGGTGATCGCGTTTGCCGATGGTACTGAACCAATACACTTGGAAACGCGGGCGCAGCAGGTGTTCGACGTGAGTGGCGCCGGCGATACGGTGACCGCGGTATTTACCCTGGCGCTTGCAGCGGGTGCGGTGCCGCGTGTTGCCGGAGATTTGGCCAACATTGCTGCGGGTATTGTCGTGTCCGAAGTTGGTACGGTCGCGGTCGATCCAAAGAAACTTCGCCAAGAGGTGGAGAAACTGTAATGGCGCCGAAGCCTGAACTTTTAAGCATGACCGGATTTGGCCGAGGCCGTGCTGTACACGGTAGCCTCTCAATTGAAGTCGAACTTCGTAGTGTTAATCACCGATTTTTTGAGCTTAGCTGTAAACTTCCACGTGGTTATCAGGAGCTCGAGGCAGATCTCCGCGCACGGGTTGCCGAGTGGGTTGATCGTGGAAGAGTCGAACTCAGTGTTCAGCGCCAGGCCGAAAGCAGTACGGGTGCAGTTTATTCTGAAAAAAGCTTTAAGCAGTATTGGGCAGTATACCGAAAACTTCTAGGCGAAAAAGCTTTGCGCGAACCAGCGGTCAAGGCGCGAGTGGTCAGTGATATTCTTTCTAAGAAGGAAGTTCTCGGCGCGCCGGAGGATCAGGTTCAGTGCGCGCGTGAGCAGAAGCCACTTTTTAAGGCGCTTGATGCCGCACTTCTTGCGCACCACAAAATGCGAGCGTTTGAGGGAGCAAAGCTTGGTCGTGATATCTCGCAAAGAGCAGCGACGTTAAGTAATATTGTCAGCCAGATGAAAGGAAATGTGTCTCACGACCCGCAGGCAGTGCGCGAGCGCTTGGTGGCGCGGGTAAAGAAATTGGCGCCGGAGGTACTTGCGGACGAGGCACGGCTTGCCAGTGAAGTAGTCTATCTTGTCGATCGTGGAGATATTACCGAGGAGTTTGTGCGTCTCGAGAGTCACTTCGCGCAATTAAGCCAAATTCTCAAAGGCACGGCGCAGGGGCGTAAGCTAGAGTTCTTGCTTCAGGAGTTAGGGCGAGAGTTTAACACGATTGGGTCAAAGGCCCAAAATACTGCCATTCAGCATGGTGTGGTGCAGGCCAAGGTAGAGTTAGAGAAGATTCGCGAGCAGCTGCAAAATATCTCATGAGTGCAAAGGTAGATGTTACATCGGGTCGTGGCGGCTTGAAACGGCAAGGGGTGTTGCTTTGCCTGGTCGGACCGGCGGGCAGTGGCAAAACTACGATTGGTCAGGACCTTTTGCATTTAGAAAAGGGCACGATTCGGCAGTCGATTTCGGTGACTTCGCGCACGCCGCGAAACAATGAAGTTAATGGAGTGCATTATCATTTTGTCTCACCCGAGCAATTTAAAAAAATGGCTGCAGATGGCGATTTCTTTGAATGGGAAGAGATTCACGGTAACTGTTATGGTACTCCGCGTAAGCCGCTTGAGGAAACAATTGCTGGTGGGGTCGACCTTTTGCTGATAATAGATATAGTGGGTGCGCGAAACGTGAAAAAGGCGTATCCGAAGAATGCTTGTATAGTGTTTGTGACACCGCTCTCGCATCGTGAGCTAGAAAAACGAATAGCGTCGCGTGGCGGGGCGTTACCGGACGAAGTGAAGAGGCGCCTTGCTACTGCGCGAGATGAATATGAGAGGCTTTTGCAGGATTGCCGAGGCGAGAAGCTGGTTGACTATCTCTTGGTGAACGAACAGGTGCAGGAAGCTTCGGCGGAATTTCGCAAAATGCTTCATGCAGAGCGAAATAAAATTGAACGGATTTCTGACAAAGATGTTGAATCGTTGTGCATTGGCTAGGAGGAGTATGAAGAAAGGTACGCTGCTATTTGGAATTTTTCTTTTTACTATTGGGTTGTGTGGTTGCACGGCTAGTAAGAGCAGTGGTCCATTGCTCATGAGTAGTATTAGGCCGGCTTTGCCCGGCACGAAAGCCCATGATCTGAGTATCTCTTCGGTAGAGCTGTCGCAGGCGCTTTCGCGCAGCGAGCTTGTGCGCAAGCTTCGTATGATTCAGCTCTATAAGTCAGTGGCCGAGTTCGAAACTGAGATTCCGGAGTACCGCCTTTTTGGAATTACTGAGGGCAGCCCGTATGCGCTGTTAGGATTGCAGAATGCTGATGTCCTTGTTGCGGCGAACGATTACATTGTGCGAAGCCCGGTCGCGTTTGTGCAGTACTTAGGGCTTCTTCCTAATGAAAAAAGCGCCTTTATTGAGGTGCGGCGTGAGGGCGAGCCGTTAATCTTAAAATATAAGATTCGTTAGTCCTACATAAATATCTTTGAGCGGAGCACAATCCTGGTGAGATTTTCGGGTTAGGCCCAATTGACGCACCTGCTCATTAAGTCCGGACTAACTCCGTGAGCTCTGTGGTTTAATTCCTTTAAAAACCACGGAGGTCACAGAGGGGGGGGGGCTACCGACGCCTTATAAGCACAATTAGCAGCTCTTCCTGCGCAATTTCTCACTGTTTTCTCGCTTTAGCTGGCCCTATTTTCCGCCGACCCTACTCTGGGGAACAATAACCGGGGAGGCGAAGTGCCGTCTCAAATAAAATCAAGCTCGATGAGCGAGCTGCTTGCGCGCCCGGCGCTTGCATCACGCTTTGATATACTCAAAACGATTGGTGAAGGGGCGGCGGGCGTTGTGTATCTCGTGCGTGACCGCCAAAATCCAGAGACACCGGTTGCTCTCAAGCTCTTGGCCCGCGATGGCGCCTTCGATGAAAATACAATCGAGCGCTTTAAGAACGAATTCCAGATATGCCAGAAAATCCGCCACCCCAATCTTATTGAGGCATATGACTTCTTTGACCTTCAGGATACTGCCGCATTTACCATGGAGTTCGTCGATGGTGCAGACCTTGGGAAAATATTTCGGGAGCGTAAGCTTTCGGTCGGTCAGATCGAAGTCCTCTTTGAGCAGCTTTTGTCGGCGGTAGAGGAGCTGCATCAGCATGATGTGTTGCATCGCGATATCAAGATGGAAAACGTGCTGGTGCGCAGAGACGGAGTGGTAAAGCTCAGCGATCTCGGTTTAATGAAGCAGTGGCAGCGCAATCTTACTCGTACCGGAGTGCTCCTCGGAACCGCGCATTATTTCCCCCCTGAATATGTGCGTGAGGGGAAATACGATCAGCGTTCGGAGATTTTCACACTCGGGGTAATGCTTTACGAACTTGTATCCGGTGACCGCTGGTTGCGAGATATGCCGGGGAATCGCGTTATTGAGCATCTTATAAAGACCCATTTCCAATTCCCTTTAGATACGCTTGCTGATCTCTCGCCGAAGCTTATGAAAGTCTTGGAGCGCTCGCTTCAGTATAAAGCCGCAAACCGATTCCAAACGGTAGGCGACATGAAAGCAGGCCTCGCTGGCGAATTTCCTGAAACAATCGCCAATAGTGGCAAGATAATGCCTTGGGATGACAAAGGCGCGCCCGCTCCCGCGGTCTCCGGCCAGGTAGATAGTCAAGCGACGCCACGCCGGTCCCTTGCCCGCCAAATGTTTTTTTTAGTTTGGATTGTGGGAAGCGTGGCGCTTCTTGCGATTGCGCTCACGCTCTTAGTCATGCGAGAAAATTCAGCCGCTGCAACGGCCAAAGATCCGCAGATAGGTAACAAGAATGCGCCTACAATAAATTCTGTTATGCCGAGTGAAAAGCAAGGAGCAGCGCCCACGGCACGATTGCCGCAACGAGGTAAATAGCAATTACTGTCTTGAGCGCCGAACCAACCCAAGAAATCCGACTTGAGAGGCCGCAAAGCGTGAGCACGATCAAAATCGCAAGCGATTTAACTACTATAAGCGCCGGGACAAGTCCGATCGAATCCATGAGTGTCCGAATGAGGTAGTTGCCCTCCGCCGCGGTTCCCCAGTTGAGAACGCCAGCCGCAGTAAGCAGGCCATCGAGAACCTGAATTGCTATGAGAAGTAATCCGAGAATCTTAATCTCACGGGAGACTTCAGGCCGAGCCGGCAGCGCGGGTACCAGACGAAGCTCGTTAGGAAACGTTCCGGTCGGATATTCGAATGCTAACTGCATGATTCTTACCAATCCCTAATTCTACGAGTTTACGAAGCGCAACGGACAGGCAGTTCCGCGAGGCTCTTATACTCTATTCAGGGCTTGGTTAGAAATTGCTCCAGGGGAAATTGAACGCAGAACGGGGGGTAACTATTCATTAAACCCGAGAATTCTTTCCCTAACTCTGTGACCTCCGTGTCTCTGTGGTTTTTATAGTATTTGAACCACAGAGACACGGAGGTCGCAGAGTTAGGAAAAAAATTACCAACGGGGATGGTAACTAACCGAATTTATTAGACAAGTTTGAATTTGCTGCTAATTAGCTTCTGCCATTTTTTTATCAAGTGGACAGAAGCTAATTAAGACTGGGGAAGCGCTTAATCTTTTCTATGTCTTTAACAAGACTACAGATCTTTTCTCGCAGATCTTCGGCAAGGACGCAAATGAGAGTCCCAGTTTGTGAGATCGAGTTATCGGAATGCACGGTCTCTCGAGCAATCCACTCAGCGATATTTTCTAAGTGCTCAATTCGACTAGATATCTCCATCAGTCTATCGACAGTTTCCATTACGCGCTCCCTCTAAAACCCGCATGCTTTGAAGGGTTAAGATGCGTACGATTTGGATGCCGACTCCTGATACTTTTCCAGTCGTCCTGCCACTCCGCGCCCTCCGTGGCTCCGGTGTGATTACTAATTTACACAGGAGCCGCGGAGGAGGGCGCGGAGACCACTCAGAAGAGCTTGAAATTTTAGCCCTTCGCCTCAAGCCCAATTAAATGCTGAGCATCAATGGTGAGCAATTTGTCTTTGAGCTCCACAAATACCGCCGAAGAGCCGTATGACCTCATCGCCGCGGTGCGGGTGGAGTCAACTGCGGATTTGCCGCCTGTAAACATCGCCAAATTCCCCTGCACCGATTCAACGAGAACGGCGAGTTTTGGCATGTCGGTATAGACTGAGAGAATTCCCGGGGCTGACCCTGGGAGCTGTTTTACTTTTGAAGCAAGAGTTCCCTGCAGTGACGAGCTCTTGTCGGCGCCGGCACTAAGTGACGCCTGAACAGCGCCTTCCGAACTGGCTAAAATTACACTGTCACCAAGCGATCCAATGAACGCACCGACACCGAGCGGGGTAAGAAAGTACTCGACTTCACCGCCGTTCAGCGCCTTCTTCTGCCAAGTAGGTTCGCTCTGAAGCTGCGAGGCGAGGGTCTTTCCGATGCTATCTTTCAAGCTTGCGCGTAGTGCGTCTGCCTTCGAGCTCTGCACGACGACAAAAAGCTCAGGAAAGGCACTCGTTGGACCAGCATTGCGAACGCCAAGCGCCAAGGTGCCAACTGAATCGAGAAGCTCTGGTGAAATCCCGGCGGCGCCTGCCATAGGCCCAGCCTGTTTAATAAGATTTTGCACGACGCTTCCATCGAGCGATACAGCGATTACTGCATCTGAGGGAAGCTTGCTGAGAAGATTGGAGCGAGAGCCCTTCTCAATATCGCTTACCAGGTTCTTTTGCTGGTCGTCTTTAGGGTCTATGACGAGCTGACCATGATCTTTAAGTTCCGTGGTCATCGTGCGCGAAAAAGCAAGCGCAAGGAAAGGGTTGGTGGTCGAGGAAACTTTGACCTGCTCACCTTGCGAAGCCGCAAGCTTTTCGAGTTCAGGGACAAAAGAATCGATCGCTTTTGAAACGTCAAAATAACCGGCAATGATCTGATCGCCGCTAGTAAGTCCCGATACTGCTTTCTTATAGGCTTCAGTGGAGCGGAGCGCGCTAGTCCCAACATCCTGTTTCTTAAGAACTTTGACCACTAGGTCGCGCGAGGGGCTCGCTGCAATAATGTTTTGATCGCCGGCGATTGTTATCGGCGTCGTGCCATCCGATACCACTACAGCCTCGAAACCCTCAACCTTTTCGGCCTTCGCCGAAATGCCCTCGGTGCTCAATGCTTGGGTAATCGCCTGAATCTTTTTTGCGGCATCATCAACTTGCAATACCGCTCCGCCAGACTGTGCCGCAACAAAAAATATGGCCTGTTTCAGATCCTTATTGTTTTCACGGCTAAGTATTCCGGATTTCTCGATTGCCTTGAGAACCTGCCGGCCCTTTTCGAATTCTTCGCCCTGCAGCATTCCGCTGACCTCGGCGGGAACGACCTGTGTGCTCTTTGCGCCGAAAGGCGTTTTCTCGTAGCGCTGATAAGCCTCTCCGGCAAAGTTCAGCACCACAAAACCGGACGTGGCCGCCGGCAGCCGTTCAAGCACCGCCGATTCAAAAAGTGATGGGCCGCTAGAGCTCGACGACTCGGCCTTATCCTTCGAGCAGGAGAGAAGCGGAATGGTTAATGCAAGAAGGATTAACCAAAGGTTTTTTAATTTCATGTGGGCCTCATTAAAAGGTTCGAATATCGCGCGATCTTCCTGCTTTTTAGCGGATAACGCAAGAACTTCGTTCGATGCCGTGGCAGCGCTTGTGCTACTGCGCTAGCGTGGCTGTTACAATCTTTGAAACGAGCTCGTCACTTGCCGCATACAGTGCCGATTGAAGCTGTTCGCTGAATCCAAAGCGTCGAAAGCGAGTAGTGCTGCCTTCAAGATCCTGTTCTGTTGTCAAGGCGGTTGCTGCATCCCGTAAAATCAGATTTGCACTTAGTCGGGCCGCGATTATTCGCGTAAAAAGAAGGTCGAATGCATTAAGCGATAAGCCTTGAAGACAGACGCGGACCTGGGCTTTTTCAGGCGATTCCACAAAACGTACGCGGAAGCCGCGCACTGCGAACTCTTGGGAAAGCTGAGTGCCGAGCCAAGTTTGCGCAGGGTAATTTACGTAAACATTGCCGAATGGAATAGCCAGTAGCAGAAACTGATTACCGATACTTTGCGATGGTTCGAATTTTGAGTTGGCGCAGAGGTAAACCGTAATTACACGCCGCGCAAGGCTCGTGAGTCGAGCTGTTCCAGCGTAGTTTTCGCGAAGCTCAACCTGAGTGGAAACGCATCCAACAAGAGCCAATGCTGCGTTCAGGCAGGTAACCAATTGTAAATAATGAATAATCGTGCGCACAATGTTGTTAGGTCTCAACAACTTACAAATTTTGAATAACTCTGGGTAGTAGCCTGTCGATTGATTGTGTAGCCGGGGGCCAGGATTCCGTGGATAACAAAAAGGAGCATTCTTCTCTTAATTTAGGGTTGGCCGAGTTGCTCAAGGGCGCCGACGCCAGCACACTGGAGGCGGTCCCACCGGCACAATCTGAATTACCGCGGGAAGCTACCTCTGTCGCCGCCGTCCCTGAAGTAAGCGAGTATGAGCGCTTAGCTCAGGCAGGAAAGTGGGGCGAGCTTTCCGAGATTTGTGAGCGCGAAATTGAGCTCCACGGCGAAGGCGGTGAGGCAAGACTCTGGTGGATCTTGTCTCAAAACAGGATGAAAAGTGTTCCGGCGACAATCCTTGTTGCGCCTCTTGAGCAGGTCGCGCGGGGGCTCGATCCCAAATCGAAGCTTGTGGGACTTGCGTCGCGAACGTTAATTGAGGTTGCGCAAACGCTAAGCGCTGCTTCGCAAGAAGATAGTGCAATCGATCTGTTGGAGAGGGAATATCGACTAAAAGGAGATGGTGTTGCTTATCTAAAAGAGCGCCTCGCGGTGGCGCGGGCGTTGTATGTGGCGAGACCGCAATTTGAAAAAGTACGCCCGGATCTCCTAAGTGATTTTGAGCAGCTTTGCGCGCTTGAAAAGGAACTTGGCGTAGTAAACGGAGAGTCGCCGCAGGTTTCAAAAGCCGAGACAACGAGCCCGATAACGAATACGCCGAGTGCCGCGCAGGTGAGCTCGGAGAACCAAGGATCAAGGCGACCTTCTGGACAACGCCGTGCGCTTTATGCTGCTGGGTTTTTGGTCTTTTTAATAGGATCGTACTTTTTATATGAGAGCTACGGTGCCCAGGAGCTTCGCGCATCGGGGCCACTGGCCCTATCCGTTCAAGAAGCTGAGATCCGTACTCCCGCAGTAGAGAGAATTTTGTATTTTAATAGCCTCAATGCTGTTTTCTATGATCTTGAAAGCCGCAAGGGGCAGGCCGAACCGGACCCAAACAGTGGCGCGAGCTCGGTAAGCCAAGTCGTGGTACAGCCGACCACCAAGGAGAAAATTGATACGACTTCGCCTATCGAGCCGCCGGAGCCGCGCGAAGTTCGCCAGGATCCCGCACCGCAGCAATCTTACAATCCGCTCTTTGACAAAGTCCCCGCGGCTGGTGCTAATGCGGATTATCAGGAGTTTCAACGCGCGAAAAAATTCGTGATCGTGGCTCACGAGACTAGTGTTATGGCGTACCCTTCATTACGAACCAAAGTTGTTGACACGCTTCGAAAGGGCGATCGGGTATCTGCCGAGTCGCGGGTAGGGGATTGGCTTAAGCTTCGTTCGAAAAGTGGAAGTGTCGGCTACATCCTGGCTCAGGATGCTACAGAAGGCAGTAGTTAGTCAGAGATGTAAGCGGAAAGAAGGGGAATTCCTAATCGATTTCAGTTGGTTATCTCGCTCCTTTGTAACTACTCATTAACCCCGGGCAATCCCCCCCCCCCCCCCCCCGGGGAAGGCCATGATAATTGGGTTTTTTTTTTTTATAT
>CAZEAC010000100.1:0-16665 GCA_964510065.1 uncultured Bdellovibrionales bacterium
CAATCTTTCTTCTACTTTCCCAGACTCAGTTCCAAATCTCGTCGCGCGCGGTCTCTGAGGAAATGAAGAGGGGCTATTCATTTATCTTTTCGTCATGGTACCGTCCTAGTGATGGGAATAATCGACAAGGCAAGTCGTGCCGCTGATCTTGCACTTCTTGGCGCCGAGTTAGGGAAGAAAAGGATATTTTCCGATTCGGATTATTCCGGAGTGATTGAACGGCTTGGTTCACTGCATGGACTTCCGCAGAAGATTGGTCAAATTCTCGGAATGCGTGAACTGCGAACGGGAGAGGGGACATTTTCGCGGCTGTCGTATGGCTCCGTGCAGCTTCCATTTGATCAGATCCGAGCAATTGTCGAACATGAATTGCAGAGACCTCTTCCCTCGTTATTTCAAGATTTCGCTAGTTCTGGAATTGCAGCGTCGCTAGGACAGGTTCATCGAGCAACTACTATCGACGGCGAGGTTGTCGCAGTCAAAGTGCAATATCCCCACATTCGCGATGTGTTGGAGACCGACCTGGCGGCGCTTGGCTGGCTTGCAAAACCGCTAACGAGCCGGCATGAGGGGTTTGACCTCAACGCTTACCGTAGTGAACTTCGACGCTCTATTCTAGCCGAAACAGATTACCATCGCGAGCTTCTCGCACTTTCGCGATTTCAGTCACATGCAAAAGAGCTTCGCGGATTACTTTGTCCCAGGCCTTATGCGCCCCTGTCTACATCACGCATCCTTACGATGCAATGGGTTGAGGGCGAGCTACTTGAGACTTCACTGGAATGGGAAGCCGAATCGCGTCGTGCGCTGGCAGAAAAATTTATTCGACTGTTTCTCCTAGGGTGGCTGCAATGGGGTGAGGTTCATGCGGATCCTCACCCGGGAAACGTACGGGTCTGCCGATCAACTGGCGAGCTTGTTTTGTACGATTTTGGCTGCATCAAGGAGATTCCGCGCGAGTTCTCCGATAATCTGAGATTGCTGCTTGATTCTGCGGATCGGATAGCTCCAGACGAGGCGGTGGCATTACTTACGAGTCTCGGATTTGACGCGTGCCTACTTGAACCAATGGCGCAGCGACTTCCCGCAGCGCTTCAACTTATCCTAGAACCTTTCCTCGTCGCCGGCCTCTTTGATGTCACTACGTGGCGCCTCTCTGAGCGGTTGTCACAGTGTCTTGGAGATCATCGTTGGAATTTCCGATTCGCCGGCCCCGCGGACTTACTTCTTTTTGTAAGGGCTTTTTCCGGTCTGGTTCAATATATTAACCTGCTCAATGTCTCTGTGAACTGGAATGCGCTCTATCTCGAATGTGCTTCACACACTGTTCAACATAGAAGCGAAACAGAGCTAGCGCGCAAGGTGCAACCTGATTCTCTGCCGCTTAAATCTAAGGAGATATGTATCCAGGTTACAGAGGCGGGAAAGCTAAAGGCGCAGGTAACTCTCGCCGTTCGCGCACTACCCAACCTCAAGACGTTTATTCCGGACGAAGTTCTTACACAGCTTGAGCAGCGGCAAATTGATATCAGTGCAATTATTGGCAGAGCGCTCGCTCAGGAGTGTCCTCCGGGAGATTTGTTCTCGCTTGTTGAAGCGAACAAAACCGTGCGAGTATGGTTGGAATAACGAGAGCGGCGCTGCTCAATGGGAATACTGTTGTTACAGCTTTACCGCGCGCTCAAATTCAATTTTCTCAAAACACGAAAGCTCGCTCACCGGACTGGTATTGTAGATCCGCATTCCGGCCTTAGAAATAAAGGGTGCGGCGTATTCGAACATTCGTTTCATCTTGGGAAACTCCGACGTCGGATGATTGCGCGAGTGAAAATCATGACCAAAAAAATGGGTATTGTTGCCCTGATGACAAAGATCGAGGCCGACATATACGATCTCTTTAAACCCAAGATACATGGCGACTTGAAGTGCGACATATGAAATCGTATAGCCAGAGTAAACCCCAACACTAAGATCTTCGCTAAACCCTTCGGCACCAAGCATTTTCATTGGAATTCCCCACGGTCGATCTTCGATGGTGAAGAGGTATCGGGTCATTTTCATCTCGGTTGGATAGAGGTCAAATAAGCGCTGGTCCATGCAGCAATGGTAGTAGGTCGAGGGATAAATCAAGAAAGAACGGTTAAGGCCCATGACCAGGCGGCGCTGAAGGCATGTAAGGTCATGCGTTCCCAATGAGGGGCCTGAAGCGAGAATGAATAGCCGTTTGCCATCATGAATTCCTTTAAATTGTGAAATTGTGGTCAAACTCATGGCAGCTCATCATACGAGAGCGTAACGATTTTCATCATTCGCCGATTGTAGGTGTATATTCCGTATACCACTTCTTCTTTTTCGTCCGAAAGGAAACAAGGATATGAAACTTCATGCGGAATGGTGTCAATATGTTTCGGGGCGCTCCACGTGATTCCGCCATCAATTGAGGTTGCGAGGCTTAGTGGAGTTCGCGAGGTACTGGACGTGTGATCGTACACGACGCATAACTTGGCTCCTGCTTGAAAGGCAGAAACACCAGAATATGGGCATGGCAGCGTGGTCTTTACCGGTGTCGCCCATTGCGAACCGCCATCGCTTGAGCCACTTCGCCAAATTACGCAAGGTTCCGATTCAGGGCGGAAGAGAAGAGTAAAGGACCGGTCTTGGCCCTGCACCAGAACGGGCTGAATTAGTCTGAATCCAGAAAATTCCTTTTGCATTACTAATTTGCCATCCGAATATTTCATCAGGAGAGAGACGCTTTCGCGTTCTCGATACGCAGGGACGAGCATGACGCCACTTTCAACCTCTCTCGGAGGATGGCGAACCATAAATCCACGCTCACTCGAAATCGGTTCTGGGAGAGTCCAGGTCCGGCCCGTGTCGTTGGATATTGAACGGTGCAGTACTGCGTCGGTCCAATAGGGGCCCTTAAGAATTACAAAAAAAAGAATAATGTCATGCGTCTGAGAGTCTTCAGCAAGGGTAGGATTGCCAGCGGAGGACTTAAGCGTACTTATAATTCCGCGGCTCGGCTCCCACTTGCTCGACCTCTTTGGCTTCCTTGTGAAGACCAGCCGTGCATCGCGGTGCTCCTCGCTTGGGTAACTATACCACACAGCAAGCAGCTCACCTTCACCGGTCAAAATCATGCTCGCACAATGACAGTGCGACCCATGATCGCCAGGATTATATAAGAATTCTGCTTCCATCGACCAGTATCTTAAGATTTACAACATCGGAACATCGTAACGATGATCGGTTCAGCTTGATACATGAAGCAGAGCTTAACCAGCGGTGCGTAGCCGTTCGCATCGAAGCGCTGGACATCGGTATGAAAGATGGTTGGTAGTCCCAGAGTACAAGGTTCGGGGAGAAAGGATTTTACATTCCCTGCGAGCATGTTACTTAGCTCTCGAAGCAGGTCTTCGCAAATATCAGGAGCGATCTGCTCGGAAGAATCGCTTCCGTATAATTTTTGCGTCATTAAGTTGATAAGAGGTTGGCTTGTCTCCAAGACAAGCATGCCAGTCCAAGCGCCGTCGATGGTCACCCCACCTGCAATTGAGAGACGATCTTCAGGCAGCCACTCGCACGCTATCGAAGGCTCCAATGGTATATGCAAAGATGTTCGCCATACCTGTGCGATCGCGCGCTGTAATTCGCTTCGAATTACCTTTTCCTCGATCATCGACTCGGTCCCTTAAGCTTATAACAGGATGAACGATTAAATGCACAACGCTCAAAATTCTCGTCTATATTGATCGTCGTCTCTGCGGTCCCGAGAAATAATACTCCGTCTTGAGCCATAACCGATCTTATGTTCTTCAAGATCTCCTTCTTAGTTTCGGTTTCAAAATAAATGAGGACGTTCCGAATAAGCACGATATCAAAGCGCGGCATTGGTCCCCATGGTTTGACCAAGTTGAGCGCCTTAAAAGTAACCATGCGCCGCACTTCATCTTTAAGGCACCAATTCATTCCTTCCTTGGAAAAATATTTGATCAGGAGCGGTGCGGGTAATCCCCTATTGACTTCGAGCTGACTAAAGCGAGATTCGCGAGCACGGGAGAGCACAGACTCATTGATGTCTGTGGCGAGGATCTCTACTTTCCATGATGCTAATTCCTTAAAATGCTCTAGTAGCATCATTGCAATTGAGAAAGGCTCCTGACCAGTTGAGCAGGCAGCACACCACAGCGAGAGCTTTCTCGAGGATTCACGAGCTTTAATTAATGGAGGCAATACATGTTTCTTGAGAATTTCAAAAGGCTCGAGATCTCTAAAAAAAGAGGTCTCGTTAGTGGTCATCGCTTCGACGACTCTCTTAGTAAGCACCCGGTTGGTATTTTTACGCAGCTCGTTGACGAGAGCGACTAAATTTTCAAAACCTGCTTCTTTAGCAATAGGCGCAAGTCGCGATTCGACAAGATACTCCTTGCCCGCTTCGAGCGCGATTGCGGACTCGTCTCTTACGATCTTCGCGACAGTCTGAAAGTCTAATTCTGTAAGACTCATATATTTACTCCAATGGGGCGCATACTCCTTTGAACTAAGTCCACTACTGTTCTGCCAATAACGTTTAATGGCAGGACTACGTTTGCCAAGTTCCTTTCAACAACGGCACCGGGCATCCCCCACACCACACTTGTAGCTTGATCCTGCGCAATGACGTGACCTCCCCGCTCTCTTACAATCTCACAACCACGCATTCCGTCCTGCCCCATCCCGGTGAGAATTACCGCGAGCGTGTGCGAGCCATAACGTTCGACGATGGACCGCAGCATCGGATCAACAGCCGGGCGGCAAGAATTTTCGGGGGGCTCTTTGTTTAATCTAATGAGCGTCTGATTATTTACTGACTCAAAAACCATGTGGAAGTCACCCGGGGCAACGTACGCCTGGCCCGGGATCACGGGCATTCCGTCTGCGCCTTCGAACACTTTCAATGATCCCTTTGATTGAAGCCTTTCGGCGAGCATTTTTGTGAAAAGCGGAGGCATATGTTGAGTGATAACCACTGGTACGGGAAAGTTTGCCGGAAATGAGGGAATAAGTTCTGCGAGCGCGTTGGGTCCCCCAGTTGAAGTGCCGATCGCAACTACATCATAATGTTGTGTACCGAAATCGGCACTTTTGTGCGGCGCAGGCTTTGGAGTAGTCAGTGGGGGAGCAGCGGGTGATGCTGGACTGCTTGGTAAGCCGGCACCCATGGGAGCAAGCGCCTTAATTTTTGTGATCAATTCGCTTTGCACCATCTCTCGAGCTCTCTGAACACTTCCTACATTGGCGGGTTTTGCTACGTAGTCGGAGGCGCCATTATGAAGTGCGTCGAGGGTCGCACTGGCACCGCGCTCAGTGAGTGTACTGAACATGATAACCGGAATTTTGGGATAGTGTTTTTTGAGCTCTCTGAGAGTCTCAATGCCGTTCATATCAGGCATTTCGACGTCCATCGTAATTACGTCCGGCGAAAGCTGCGGAACCTTTTGCAGCGCAATTTTTCCGTTCGCTGCAGAGCCAACTACCTCGATGCTACCGTCCGTGCTCAAGACGTCTGTGAGAATCTTTCGAATGACGACGGCGTCGTCCACTATGAGCACTTTTATCTTTGGCACGACCTGTAAAGCTCCTAGGGAACAAGTTCGAGAATTTTTAGTTTCTCCTCAATGACTTCTTTTGTAAAAGGCTTCATGACATACTCGTTCGCCCCTTCAGAAAGTGCGCGAACGACCTGTGACATCTCGGTTTCTGTCGTCACCATCATCATTTTTACGTGGTCAAATCGAGAATCTTTACGGACTTCGGTGACAAACTCAATGCCTGACATTACCGGCATATTCCAGTCAACTAATGCAATGTCGATGTCGGGATTTGCTCGAATCTTCTCGAGAGCAACTTTCCCATCTTCGGCTTCCAAGATCTCCGAGCTGTATTCTTGCATGATCTTGGAGATCATGAAGCGCGCGGCTCTTGAGTCATCAATTATTAGCGTCTTCATTTTAAGCTCCTCTATGTAGAGAGTGCCCACCATGGCCTCACTGCGCCAAAAACAGCGCAGAGAGGCCTCTGGTAGCTGCTATATTTTAAAGCGCGACACAAGGCCTTGCAGTGCCGCAGCCATCTTTGACAGCTCCTGAGCAGCAGACATTGAGTTCGTAGCACCTTCCGTCGTGTTTCTCGCCGCTTGGGCGACGCTGACAATGTTGCTCGATATCTCAGTGCTGCCTCGGGCAGCCTCTGCGACGTTACGGCTCATCTCCGCAGTTGTCGCGCTTTGCTCCTCTACCGCGCTTGCAATTGTGCTCGAGATATCGTTGATTCGATCGATAATCTTGCTTATCTCTGCAATTGCACTTACTGCGCTCGTGGTATCGGCTTGTATTGCTTCAATCTTACGTCCGATATCCTCAGTCGCTTTCGCGGTTTCTTTCGCCAGCTCCTTTACTTCGTTTGCGACAACAGCAAATCCTTTGCCTGCCTCTCCCGCACGAGCCGCCTCGATTGTTGCGTTAAGCGCAAGTAGGTTTGTTTGGCCTGCGATCGAAGTAATGACCTTAATTACCTGACCAATTTCGGCGCTGCTTTGGCCAAGCTTTCCAACAATAGCATTGGTATTCTTGGCAATATCGACCGCCTGTGTCGCGACTTTCGCCGCTTCATTCGCGTTCTGAGCAATTTCGCGAATGCTCGCGCTCATTTCTTCAGTACCGGTAGCTACCGTCTGGACATTCTTGGTTACCTCTTCAGCAGCCGACGAGACAACATTCGACTGAGCCGCGGTCTCTGAAGCATTTGAGGACATTTGTTGGCTTACTGCCGTCAGCTCTTCCGAAGAAGACGCCAGATTGTTCGCATTGTCGGCTATCTGAGAAATGTTTCCTCGAAGGTCACCAAAGAACTTGGCAAGACCTTCGCCCATTTGACCGATAGCATCCTTTCCGCTTACCGACATGGCCTGAGTAAGATCGCCGGTAGAAGCGGAATTGACTACTTTGAGCATCTGATCGACCTTCGATCGCAATTCTGCGCCTTGGCGATCACGCTCTTCGGCCATCTCTTTAGACTCTCGCTCTAGCCGAAGCTTCTCGGTAACGACTTCCCAGGTAACCTGTGGACCGAGGTAGTTTCCGCGATTGTCAAATATCGGACTTACCATTAAGTCCGCAGTTTCAGGCCCGATTTGAATTTGCGCACGAACCGGAAGATTCTTCGGGTCCGACAGGATTCGGCGTTGATGTGCTGGATTCTTGTGGAAGATATCCACATTGGATCCAACGACTTTGTTAGGTGAGACTGGCAGGTACTGTCGCAGCTTCTCAAGAGTCTTGAGAGAGGCTGGATTCATGTATACAATGTTGAGATCTTTGTCTGCCATCATGGTATTGATAGGCGAATTTTCGACCATCGATTGTAATCGCGCCTGCTCCTGCTCAAGCTTTATCTTTTCAGTGACAACCTCCCAAGTTACCTGTGGCCCGAGGTAGGTTCCCTTTGCGTCGAAGATAGGGCTGACCATGAGATCCGCTGTTTCTGGACCAATTTGAATTTGCGCGCGGACAGGCAAATTTTTGGGGTCTCCGAGAATTTTGCGCTGGTGAGCTGGGTTTTTATGGAAGATGTCAACGTTTGATCCCTGCACCTTGTTGGGGGGTACTGGCAGGTACTGTTTGAGCTTCTCGAGAGTGCGCAGCGAAGCTGGGTTGAGGTAGACGATGTTGAGATCTTTGTCCGCCATCATCGTATTGACCGGAGAGTTCTCCATCATTGACTGAAGTCGGCTCTGCTCTCCTTCCAGCTGGATTCGCTCGGTAATGACCGACCAGGTAACCATCGGCCCGGCGTAGCGTCCGCTGTCATCGTACATTGGACTTACGAGCAGTTCGGCAGTCTCGGGACCAATCTGAATTAATGCCTTATGTGGTAAGTTCTTCGGATTCGCGAGGATCTTGCGCTGATGCTTCGGATCACGATGGAAAATGTCGATGCTCTGTCCTACGATTTCGTCTACAGCGACTGGAAGATATTGCGCAAGAGTCTCAAGCGTCGCGCGAGAGGCCGGATTGATATAGGTAATACGTAGATCTTTGTCAGTGCACATAATATTAATTGGCGCATTCTCGACGAGCGCTCGAAGTGCTGACTGGTCAATTGATTGACCAGTTCCATTACCGTTTTGTGTATGATTACCGCCGACCCCTTCCATGTTCCTCTCCTTTTGTTTGTTTGAAGTTGAAATCGAATCTCCTGAATTGACGATCATTGGCGCGAGTGGACTAATCAGCGAGACAATCTCGTCGACCTCACGCTTCGCGACTCCTGCACCCAAGAGCGTCTCGACAAGATGGCTTGCTACTCGATCAAAATGCCGCGGTTCAATCTTGAGCTCTTTATGCGCGGTACGCATGTCGGGCCCCTGGTAAATAGGTGGACCGCCCAGAGCCGTAGTAAAAAATGCCACTTGCTGCGTTTTAAGCCGCCCGATGTTGACATCGGCAAAGAAATCAAAGAGCTCGGGATCGTCTAATACCCGGTCGTAGAACTTTTCTACGACTAACTTAATCGCCTTTTCTCCGCCTATCCGAGCAAAGAGAGAATCGCTCTTGCTGGACATCTCATGTTGTTTTCCCATATTCGCCTCGTCTCAATGAACTTCACTCTTTACATCTACGGCATGAACGGTATTAAGGACGAGCAGAAGCTCGTCCTTAAGCTTATAGACGCCAGTAATCAAGCTGCGTGTATGCGCGTCAAGCGTTGGAGGAGGATCCTCAAAGAGCTTGTCGTCAACTTCCAAAACGTCTCCAATTTCGTCTACCAGCAAACTTACAATGTTACCGTCGGTGCGAATCACCACATTCATCGGAAGCGCACCCTCGGCGCGCACTGACTGCTTTAGTTGTCGGCGCAGGTCAATCGCGGTCAATATTTGGCCGCGAAGGTTTATAAGACCTTGAATAACTGGTGAAGCGAGCGGTACTGGTGTCATCTCTTGAAAGCGAATTACCTCTTGAACGGTCATTACATCAACACCGAAGAGGAGCTCTCCAACATAAAACGTTGCGAACTGTTTTGATCCAACTGCTTGTTGGGTAGGTGACGCCGTCATATTTCAGCTCCCTGTGGTAGTATTGAAGTATGTTTGCTCGCGGATGCCTCAAGTGCCACTTGAATAATTTCGTCGACATTGAGAAGATCGGTCACGCGCTTTTGAATGATTGAGCTACCAAGAGTCCCTGGCCTGCTGCCATTCTTGTGCAAGATCGTTGCGTCCTCTTCAACAATGTCGAGTATTTCGTCAACGACTAGTCCGGTAGTGGCGCCTGCTTTAGAATAGACGACAACATGTACCTGCCCGTCGCTGGCGCTTTTTCCCTGAGTACTAAAGAATCCAGAGAGCTCAATGAGTGGCAATATCCCGCCACGATATTGGACTACGATCCGTCCGCCAGCTCTCTCGAGGAGGCTCGAATCAAATTCCTCGAGTCGATTTACCATCGCGAGTGGGATCGCCATTCGATCTCCGCCAACTTTTACGATGAGCAGCGTCTGTAATGTCCCGGCGGATTTCGTGCCTTCTGTCGCAAGTTCTTTCTCTACCGACGCGCGAGTGGAAAGTTTGGACTTTCTTGCCAGACCGGCGACGTCAATAATCAATGCTATCTTACCGTCGCCCATTATTGTTGCCCCGGCGTACACTGAGATATCCTTGAGCTGCCTGCCTAGGGGCTTAACGACGATTTCTTCGGTATCATGCACTTCGTCAATGACCAGTCCGAATTGCTGTTCGTCCGCTTTCACCACGACTAAGTTTAATTCGCGTTCGGCATTGCCGGAACGTTCATTAAGCTCAAGCTCGCGATTAAGAAATACTAAAGGCAGGAGGTTCCCGCGTAGCCTGTAAAATGATGCCCCCTGAATGTTCTCGACAAGTCGTTTGCGTTCTTCGCCTGGAATTCTCACCAATTCGAGTAAGCTCACTTGTGGTACCGCGAAGCGATTTTGACCGCTGCTCACAATGAGAGCTGGAATAATTGCCAGAGTAAGTGGGATCTTTATCGTTACGGTAGTCCCTTCGCGCTGCTTGCTTGCGACATCGACACTTCCGCCGATTCTTTCGATATTCGATTTGACGACATCCATTCCCACGCCGCGGCCAGAAAGATTGGTCACTTTTTCGGCAGTCGAGAAGCCAGCGGCAAAGATGAGTCGGTGAATCTCTGTTTCTGACATTTTTCGCGACTGCTCGACGGAAATCAGTCCCTTTTCAATCGCTTTGTCGCGAATCCTGTCGGTTGCGAGCCCGCCTCCATTGTCTTCGATTTCTATAATGACATGCCCGCCTTCATGGTACGCACGAAGTACGAGTGATCCTTGCCTTGGCTTGCCATGCTGCTCACGAATGTCCGGCATCTCGATGCCATGGTCGACAGCGTTGCGTACAAGATGCGTCAGCGGATCTTTAATTGCCTCGAGAATGGTTTTGTCCAGCTCGGTGTCTTTTCCCTCCATCGCTAACTCAACATCTTTTCCGCACATGCGAGAAACATCGCGAACAACACGAGGAAACTTGTTCCAGACGTTTGCAATTGGTTGCATCCGCGTGCGCATGACGCTTTCTTGGAGTTCAGAAGTGATGATGTTGAGGCGTTGACTTGTACTTATAAAGGTTGAATCGTCTTGAGTTTTTGTAAATTGAAGAATCTGATTCCGCGCAAGAACAAGCTCACCCACGAGATTCATCAGCTGATCCAATAATGTGACGTCGACTCTTAGCGAGGACTCGCTAAGGCCGCTTGGTGGCGCCGAGCCTTCCGATGAAGGAGCTTCTGCGCTTGGCGCTGGCGCTTTGGAAGCGGGCGGCGGGTTCTTGTCAACTTCAGGCGCTGGAGGGTTGCTCTGAGCTTGAATCGCGGCTGAACTTGGCTGCTCAGATGTTTCAATTTGTGTCGGCTGCGGTATCGAGCGCGGTACCGTATCGGACTCAATGCTCAAAAGTTCTCAGAATCCGCGGTTGTTGTGGGGACAAGGACTTGTGGAGCCGCCTCTTGGGACTGTTTTTCGGCGTCTTGGGCGCTGGCTTCGACCGAGAGTCGTTGGAGATCTGCGACAAGCAAGTCATAATTTTTCTCGCCTTCGTTACCCCTTGCTTCCAGCTCGCCAAGAATTTGTCGAGTTGCGTCGAAAAGCTGCAGCAGTACAGTGGTTCGGTCCTGATTTAATTCGAGGGTGCCGGAGCGAAGACCATCGAGAAGGGTTTCTCCAACATGAGTAATAGATTCAAGCTTCTTAAGCTCAAAGAATCCGCAGGTGCCTTTGATTGTATGTACTTTGCGAAAAACTGATTTTAGAATTTCACGATTGTGTGGCTCACTTTCGAGAGCCACGAGCTCTCGATCGAGCTGATCAAGGCTCTCCGCGCTTTCGACTAGGAACTCTTTTAATATATCAGAGAACTCGCTCATTTCTGCACGAAGGTAAGAGATGTTTAGCAGTTCTTTAGTTCACAACGTGGTCGTCTGCGATAAACGTCTCTAGTGCAGCGGATGCGGTGATGGGTTACACTTATTTATTGTGTAACTTCCGCATATACTCTGATGTCGGCTTGGCTCCAGAAGACCTTGAGAAAATTAACTCCGAAGGGATTGCCCAGCGCTGAGAGTTCGAAGAATGATCAATTCGAATGTGGTTTGAATTCCTCTATGCTTTTCAATTGCAGGCTGTTCGCTTATAAGGGCCGTATTACTACCGCTCTTATACGAGTTGAATATTCGGATGCCCTATGACCCCATCAATGTGGATAGCCTCTGTCGCTTTTGTCTTATTATGGTTGGGATATTCGCAGCGCCATAATCGATTGCGGCATGTTGCATGTATTGCTGCTGCGCTTGCGCTCGATATCGGACTAGTTCTTTATCTCGAAGCCACACGTTCAGCTATTAAAACGGCGCTGTCGTTTGAGTTGGCGATTCTTCAACAAATTCATATTGCTGTTTCTACTGTTGCTCTTTTGCTTTATTTCCCAATTATCTTTCTGGGCATTCGGCTATTGATGAATAAGGCCTCACGCTCACAACGTAATTGGCATCGTCAACTAGCTGTTTGCGCCTTGCTATTTAGGACACTGGGCTTCGTCTTTATGTTTTCGATGCTTGGTAAACATGGCTAATACTCTGCAAACTAAATAGTGTTACCTTCAGCTCTGTTTTATCTCGGTGCCTCTGTGGTTTATTTTGCTTTCAAAAAAAACCACAGAGGCACGGAGAACTCAGAGATAAGAAAGAGAGGGAAAATTTAGTTTACAGAGGGCTACAAGCCTATTGCAGAAACTGCTGAAGTTTCTCAATGGTATCGGTGCTTTGGTCGGCGCTTTCTTTTCCAGTATTTTCCAGAGAAGTGAGATTCTCTCTCACAAAGTCAACGGCTCTTAAGAGAAGCGTAATGAGCTGAGGAGAGCTTGAGAGAATCCCGTTGCGCATACGATCGAGCACTGTTTCGGTCTTATGGCAAAAGCTCTCTAGTTTCTGAAGGCCTAGAAAGCCACTATTTCCTTTAAGCGTGTGAAGACCACGAAAAATTTTATTTATTGTCTCTTTGTTCTGCGGATTCTTTTCGAGCTCAACCAGTTCACGTTCGAGGGCATCTACGATCTCGTAGGCCTCAAGCAGAAACACTCTCAATTCTTCTGGAATTTCTTCGGTAACCATAGGCTTAATCCGTTTTACCTCTATTATGACGCGGGAATCCAGTCGTTATAGAAGACACTCGAGTTCGTGACTAGTTCAAATCATCCTCTTT
Organism: uncultured Bdellovibrionales bacterium; assembly: GCA_964510065.1. Taxonomy (GTDB): domain Bacteria; phylum Bdellovibrionota_C; class UBA2361; order UBA2361; family CAIXSY01; genus CAZEAC01. The sequence goes on from CAZEAC010000100.1 coordinate 12,793, forward strand.
TGATGGCGCTGGCTATCTCGCCGATTCATCTACGCAGACAATAAAACATTACTTCACTGACCAGTCTGGTTCTAGCTAAAACCCTGACTCTAGAAATCGCATCATAAATTGTAGCACTATTTTCGCAAAATCCATCGCATGAATCCAATTCGTCGCTCAGTACGCACACTAAATTCGAGCGTTGAGATACTACGCGAGGGCGCGACATCGCCGGTTCATACTGTTCGAGAGCTCGCCCGAGGAATATTTCATTTGATCTGCGAAGGCGAGGCGCGAATCGTGGTAGTTCTCACCACATTAGCGCAGGCTGAAGAGGCAGCATTTTTTACGGCATTAGAATCGATACCGATTCAGGAGCAGGTTCGTATCGACCTGACTGCGGTCCGAGACGTTAGTCTCGGAATACTTGGAATTCTAAGCGAAGAACACCGGCGCCGGAAGACTAATGGTAGTAGCCTTGTAGCCCTGATTAATTACGAGGCCCTCTCGAAGTCTCACGTACTAGGAAATCTCTCCCCGCTACAGCTTGAAGCGCTTGGTGCGGAGATTATTGGGCGAGACTGTTAACGAAGTATTCCGGCTTTTCTCATCTCTGTACTCATCGTGTCTCTGTGGTTTTTTTTTGAAAGTAAAATAAACCACAGAGGCACAGAGAGCACCGAGCTAGAAGAGAATGTAAGGATAATTTATTTCGTTGACAGAGAACTGACTGACTCTTTCTTGAGCACTTTGGTAACAGTCGCTTCCAATTGCTCAAACTTTACCGGCTTTACAATATATCCTTCGCACCCTTCCCTAAATGAGCCTAAGACTGATTCGCTAGAGTCTTCCGAAGTAATCATTATGACTTTTGCCGAACGCTGCAGCGAGTTTACCTCGCGGTCATCTTCAGCCTTCCTTACCTGGCGAAGAACCTCATTGCCATCAAGGTTCGGCATCATGATATCAAGACATATCAAATCAAATGGCACACCTTCTTCGAGCGCCAGAGAATAGGCAATCAGCCCCTCAAATCCATCGTTTACGCAGACACATTCGCCATATTTCTCGAGGCAGCGCTGAAGAGTGAGCCGGGTGGTTACCTCATCTTCGACAATGAGAATGCGCGATCTCGCGTTCGCTATTTGTGTTTGTCCGCTTACTTTCTTGAGGGTCGCTTCTGAGGCTGCGCTTTTCTCAACCTTTACCTTTGGAGAGAAGTTAATTTCAGCAAACGTATCAAATATAGAATTACCAAGCTCATCGTATGTTTTTTGACTGCCAAAAATTACCTGTAGCGTTTCTTCTGTGTTGTCACGGCGAATTGCGCTGTAGTCAGGAAGCGTAACAATGTGAGTGCCGACCTGCGCGATATCTTCGTAGAGTGGAAGATTATTAAAGTCGTTCTCTGATATTGTCGAGGTGATTACCTTCTCAATTCTATAATATTTGAAGGACTTAGCGTCACATTGTATGAATCGCTTAAATTGCTCAACTGAAAGATCACAGCGAACTGATGCTTTGGCGACCTGCCCACCTGCTAACTGATTGGCAGCAATTTGCTTAAAAACTTCTACGAGTGAATGCAAAGGTGAAGGATCTGTATTACCACCAAGATATTGGAGTAACGCCGAGACCGAATGTAGGCATGCATCGACAAGTTCCTTAGTCATTACGCCCTTGCCCTGGCGCACGTAATCAAGCGAAGTCTCGAGATGATGGACAAGTGATTGGCAGTCTTCGTATCCCATCATTCCGAAAGCGCCTTTAACGTTGTGCGCAAATCGGAACATTTGGTGGACACCATTACGATCTTCAGCTCCTTGCTTAAGATTGTCTTCTGCACGAAGGAGCTCAGTCTCGAGGCTTTCGAGGTTCTCTTGAATGCTTTCTAAAACGTCGCCAAACATTATTTTATCAATTAAGAAATTTCTAAGCCATTCTTCCGGATTTTGGGCAACGTCTCTGGTGAAAGTATTCGACAGGTACCAGCACAGACTAAAGACCTCAATTTGAAAAGTAAAGTTGCAAATCGTTTAAGCCGTTTACCTAGATTGGAAGATTGTGAAAACAGCTGAGAATGCCCTATGCGAGCACGCAGACTTTTTAAGAGGCTAATTATTCCCACCTCCGTATTCGCGTTACATGCGGTGTCTCTCATTTTCATTTTGCGACTTTTTATACCTGTCTCTCCTACTGAACAGTCACAAGGGGTGATTGAGCCACTTGCGGCGATTCTCCTTCTTACTAATACCTGTTTCGTTATCGTGACCGCACTTGTTTTTAGTCGGTTTCGGCGCGAGGGGGAGTCTGCGAGTGACGACGTGAAGGCTAAATGTCACAAGCTGATTGAAACTCAGGAGATTATCGTCTCTGCAGCTAAACAGTCGAATGAAGGGGCAGAGGCTATCGCGAAAGTCACCTCCGAGCAGTCCGAGCGTATTCGTGACGCGAGTCTCGCGCTCAAAGATATTTCACAATTGGCGATAGCAAACTCGGAAAATGCTCAGGAGGCGCACACCTTGGTCGCAAAAGTTGCATTACTGTCGTCTACTGGGCTTGAAGAGATTGGCGAGATGGCCACTCAGATGGAGCAAATTCTTAAGAGCTCTCATACCATCCATGATGTAACCAAGGTTATTGAGGGCATCGCCTTTCAGACAAATCTTCTTGCGCTCAATGCTGCAGTTGAAGCAGCTCATGCCGGGGAGGCAGGCAAGGGATTCACGGTCGTAGCGGAGGAAGTTAGAAGCCTTGCTGGCCGAAGCTCCAAAGCCGCACAAGCGACCACGGCGACGATAACTGAGTCAGAAAAAGCTGTGCGCGAGAGCGCCGCAGCGTGTAAGAAGGTAGTGAAGTGTCTCCAAAACATATCTGAACTTGCAAATCAGTCTGACGAGAAGACCACAAAAATCGCCATGTCAAATTCCAATCAAGCTGCGGGATTGGAAAAAATGTCAGGGATAGTCAGTCAGCTTAGCTATATTACAGAGCAAAATGCGGCCTCGTCACAAACTGCGGCCGCAGTAATGCCGGTTATCGTTGGGAAGCTGAATGAGCAGCTGATCCTCATGAACAGCCTGATTGGAAAGGCGTCCGAGGTCCTCAGTACAAGTGCGTATAGCAGTGCCATGGAAAATCAGCCGAGCTCCCAAAACGATTCTGCGGAGACGCCATCCGGGCGGGTCTCCTTTGATGACATGATGGCAGGTAAGAGTCTTTATGATCAATCGATCATTGTAGATGAGTCAGGGAGTAACAATAACAACCAAAAGGGCCCAGACGATCTCCTTGGCTTTTAAGTGCAGAGCAAATATTGAATTGGAGGATATAGACCTATGTCAAGAAAAAAGGCGCTCGTTCAAGATGACCAACCGGCAATGCGTGCAGCGGCAGCAAGCTTACTGGCGCTCAACGGTTTTGATGTTGACCAGGCCGAGGATGGTGCGAAAGGCATGGCAATGGCCAAGACCAATAAGTATGACATTATTTTCTCGGATATCGAGATGCCTAATATGAATGGCTTTGAATTCCTTGCGCGCATGAAAAAAGATCCGAACCTTGCGAGTGTTCCAATTGTCATGTGCACGACTCTAAGCAAGCCCGATCAAATTGAGAAGGCGCGGCAGCTTGGTGCCGTATCATATGTCGTAAAGCCCATGAAGCCGGAAACTCTCGAGCGTGCCTTAAAAAATGCCAAACTAATCTAGTACACTGTAAACGAAATAATGTTACCTTCTTCTCGGTTCTATCTCTGTGATATTTTGCTTTCAAAAAACCACAGAGGTCACAGAGAGCACAGAGATGAGAAGAGTCAGAAAGCTTCGTTAACAGAGTACTAGGGAACCTCTGAAAAACCCGCAGAGCGGAGCGCGTAGCGCCCGCTCACGGATT
>CAZEAC010000101.1:0-16493 GCA_964510065.1 uncultured Bdellovibrionales bacterium
GCCTGAGTCATGTTTGGAAATCTTTCCGAGTCGCACATCTTCATCATACATCCAGGGCTCGCGCATCCCCGCCGCAGAGAGAAGCTGTTGTGGATTTTCGAGATCGAGATTGAGGGCGAGGAGTATTAGTATCGATTTCGCCGGAATACGTCCGTAGCGAAGCACTTGTGACAGGTACTGTGTTGATACGCCACAACGGGTAGCGAGAAGTTCCACTCCGCCATAGTTTTTTCGTTTCCAGCGCTCGAACTGCTCAGAAACATAAGCCCGAAATTCACGTGAGCTAGGAAATGTGAGCGACGCTGATTTTTTTGGAGCGTTTGCAGGCATTTGACCTCCATATGACGGCATCTATTTTCTTTCTAAAGTATCGGAAAATTCAGCCATTGTTATTCTAAAATACGGAAAAAGAGATACGAAGTAAACAAAAACCCGTATGGAATAGAATCTAGAATGATTATGTGCGTCGATCTATTTACGGAGTGGTGCAGAAGACAGCCGAAGGGCGTATTTACGGATATGCCGTCATGCTAGGTATGTATTCAGTCCACTACGTAATGTTTGGAGAAGGATGGGCATGGAAAATCTGCACGGCGCGCAACCAGAGCGAGAAACGGAAGCCTTACGCAATCATGGGCACACGCTGCCCCCAAACCGCAGTAGGCAGCGCTCTGACGCAGTCTCGGCACGGCTAGTTCTCGAAAGCTGTGAGAGGCTCGACCAACCTCATGGGATTCCGGTAGATCAGCATGTTATCTCGACATTACTGAGCACTAACGTTATCAAGCAAGTCTCACCCGATTTTGTGGCTAAGACGAGAAGAGACGCAGAAAGGTTTCAGACGTTAGGTATCGAATCAAAGCGAACGGATACACTTATAAGGCAGCACGATTCCAAGCTTCGTCAACTTCGAAAGGAGCAGGCATCGTTTGTTGGGCAAGGGCTCAATTTTTTAAGTGCATTGTTTGGCGGCAGCCGAGCCGCAGAGCAACAGTCACGAGCCACGGTTCTCGTTACAACATTATCGACGCTCGAGGCGCAGAGGGAGCAGCTCTTGGTACAGGTAGACACCGCTCGAGCAGCTAATACTTTAAGGGAAAATTTTAGGAGCCTGAACAACGGCTTTGTAACGATTACAGAGTATGGGCGCGAGATGATGAGCGCGCTCAATGCCTGTAGGGGAAGTTTAGGAGGAGTGAGTTTCGGGCGCTTCTGCGAAGATATTAAGCTTTTTGATGCCACGGTAAAAGACAAACTTGATGGCGCAGCAAGTTTATATGAGTCGCTGCTCAATTCATCACTATCGGCGAAAAAAGACAGGCTCATCGACCTCGCTCTTATCTGGGTCAACAATAAGGCGGGAGGCGTTGCGGCGCACACGCGCGGCATGGCGATCCTGGCGCAGCTTTCGCGACAGGGCTTGAAAGCAGAAGAGCTCATGGCCATCTTCGAAGCAGCTTCAACGAGATCCATAGAGAGCAACTCGAAGAGCCCGGATTTTGATGCAACGGCTGCGCTCTTTCGCGAATCGGCACGTGAGCCTTATGGGAAGTTCGAGCGGATGCTGCTTACCGCCTATCTTCATGACGAAGAGGGCGGAGTACCGACTGATCGTATTAAGAAATTTGAAGCAATAGGTGAGCGGCTGATGCGCGGGGAGTGGAAGCGGTATCCGAAGTTGTGCCGCTATATCGCTGCGAGACTTTCAGTTCGCAAAGACCCCGCGGGAGCTGAAGAGCGCTTTGCCGCAATATATGAGCTTCTTGCTGAGAGAACCAAAGCAATAGATAAAAACTTGGTGGCCCCCGCACTTATTCTTAGTGCTACTACACTTGAGCCGCGGCAGGCAGTCGATCGTTTTAAGACGATCCGAGCATCGGTAACCTTCCAAGATTGCTCTCGTGACGAAGAGCGGAAGCTTTTAAGCGCGCAGCTAGCCGCGCTTCCAGGAAGCGTAGGTATGGTGAGTTTTCTATATCAGAGGGCTAAGGCAGCGCTCAAAGATTCTTGGATTACTTCGAACCATGGGCGTCGCGCCGCTGCGTTAATTGGTTCTATCTATCCGACGCTCATAGTAGAAGCGCTTGAATCGAGAAGCGTTGACGTTAACGACGAAGCGAGCAGAGAGAAGGGACTTTACGCCGAAAGTGCTCCCGCCGATTCGCAAAGTATATGGGATTGTATCTCGGACTTTGACAACGTTCTTGGAATGCTTTTAGAGAGTAGAAGTCACGAGCCGCTTACCTCAAGTATTACCAATGACACCTTTATGAGTTCTGCAGCGCTCTGCAGTGCCGCCGCAAGTGTAGGTTGTGACGGCGGATCGGCAGGTGCAGATAGTGGAGCTGGTTCTGGAGGTGACGGCGGCTCGGGATGCGGAAGCAGCTGCGGTGGGGGAGGTTGTGGAGGTGGAGGTTGTGGAGGGAGCTAGTCCGATGGTGCACTGCGAGAACCTCGCTTCCAATAGCCTCTGGATCAAGATCGATGGCTTCGAGCTTCCGTTCACGCCGCAGTACCTATCACAGAAATATGGATGGGATTTGGTTTATGCGCGAACAGCGATTAAGGAGTACAAGAAGTTTCTTTTCCTCGCATTGACTTCTGAAGTGGCGGTGACGCCAAGTCTTGATATTGACGAGGTTTGGCACGTGCATATTTTGCATACAAGAGGATATCGATCGTTTTGTAATTTGATTGGTCGTAATCTCGACCATGATCCCGGAATGCCTAACGCCCGTGGGGATTTTCAAGGTCAGTACCGTGCAACACTTCGTTACTATTCAAAAGTATTTCAGTGTCCTGCCCCAGGCTCAATTTGGCCGGTGCCAGGCTAGGAACATGCGCCAACTATTGAATTGTATCTTAGCGTCGTAATCGGTCTAATTAAGTAGGCCAACGCAGGGCACGAGTTACAGCAGAGTTCACATAACTCTTGGTAATGTTTCAAGAAGAGAGGGCACAAAAGGGCATTAATAAGGTTGGCGTCGCCGGTCGGGAGGCGCCTTCGGATCTTGCTATTCAGATCTGGAGAGAACAGGCCCGCTATGGAACTGAGAGTGCAGGGGCAAAACACTTTCTTGCGATGTTTGGAGCCCAGACATTTTTCAGATCAACCAATGCAATATTTTATGGCTCGGCGCGGAGTGCCGATGCGGAAATAGTGAAAGAGATTTGCGCTCGGGTCGCAAATAATCGTCGAACGCTAAAAATTCTCGAAGTCGGGGCAGGAACAAGTTGGGGCGCGCTCACGCACCATCTTGGGTCGCCCTGGCTTTTGCGAGCAGTGAGCAGTGCGCTTGGCTCAAGAGTTGAATGCCTAGCCACCGACGGCGAAAGGGAGCGACGTTCGCAACTATTTTTTCGGTTACCTACGGGCGAACTTTTTGTGCATGCGCTCGAAGGAGTCAAGTTTGACCCGCGGCTATACAGCTCAAAAATTGTAGGCTGTGGTGCGCGGCTACGATTTCTCCCCATGGGAAAGGGCGCGCTTTCTGTGCGCAACGCTTTTCGGGATTCAAAAGCTGTGGGACACATTAACGATATATTAAGTACTTATCTTGGCCCGGATATGATAAACGGTGGAGCGCTTTTTGTGCGACCGCAGCTCGATTCCGAATTCGAAAAGCTTCGTTACGGTTTGTCGACACAAGCCGGAGTTAATTATCATGATCCAAAAAAATCGCTCGGTGAACAGCGCTTTGATCTGATAGTAGCACGGCACCTTTACCCGATGGATCGGCTAGTTCGTACTAGAATCTATCGCGGACTAGAGCAATCGTTGAGACCTGGCGGCTCTGTTTTGATCGATTTTGATGGAAGCGGTTTCCATTACCTTACATAGTGTTACTGCTGATTTTAATTGACTTTCGAATGACCTCTGGTTACTCTTTCATCGGTATGACTCGTTTTCTCCATGTAGCAATCTCTTCTCTTCAAAGCTGTTGCGGCGCCTAGCCGCGAGTTTCTCCCTGGAATTTTTTTCTGCGTCGAAAGGCGCCTTCTCTTTTCAATTTTTTTTCTCAATAGTTTTTAAAGGAACTACCATTATGGATCCACGAAGCATTAGTGTACGCACTGACGCCGCAAACTTCTCGAATGAAGAGAAAATGAAGCTTTCTGCACATGCCGCGGGAAGGGCCCTTGTGGGAAACCTGCCCGAGAGACTCGATAGTGGCAGGGGCTCTGAACTTGGTGCCGAAGCACAACATATCGCAAAGAGCCACGGGCTGTATCTTCAGTATAATCGCGCGCTCACCGGACAGGAAAAAGATTGGCGCTTTATGGTGCGGGTGACGATTCCTGGCGGTGGCATGATAACCCCAGCACAATATAGGATTTTAGATCAGATTTCAGAGCGATTTACGCCGAATACCGAGGGGCGCCCCTCACTAAGGCTCACTACGCGGCAGAATGTACAGTTTCATTGGGTACGCATTGGTGAGGTACGAGAGCTGGTACGTGCTCTCGCGAGTTCGGGATTCTACTCGCTCAATGGTTGCGGCGATAATGTAAGAAACGTGATGGGGTGCCCACTTTCGAGCGGGTCGGCGCTATATGACGCAAATGCGCAGGCGCGGCATTTTGGTGAATACTTTCGATTACCCGCTGATCCGCATATTCAGGTGTTTGGTATTGATCCTGACTTTATCCGCACGCCCGAGCACAGATTCGAATATGCGCCAAATCTGCTGAATAGAAAGTTTAAGATTGCCTTTTCGACGCTTCATCAGGATCCACAGAGTGGTGCGGTCATTTACGACAACTGCGTTGAAGTCCGCACCAATGATCTTGGTGTGAGCCCGCTTTTTGAAAATGGCAAAGTTGAGAGGTTTGTTATTTATGTCGGTGGCGGGCAGGGGGAGAAGAATGGAAAGGCGAGTCTCGCGATGCTCGCTGAACCGCTCGGCGTTGTTGATCGGGCAAGCCTTGAAAGGGCGCTTGATGCTGTGGTCAGGGTGCACCAAGAAGTGGGCGATCGCCAGAGTCGACACTTGGCGCGGCTAAAGTTCGTGATTAAAACTCAGGGAATAGATTGGTTCAAACGCGAAGTCGAGGCTCACGGGGTTCAATTTAGCAACGTTCCATCCGGTTATTCACCCGGAGTACGTATGCTTCATCACGGTTGGTCGAGACAGCACGACAAGCGTTGGACGTTCGGCGCGTTTATTGAGAGTGGAAGACTTATCGATGGAGGTCCGAATGGTAATTTGAAATCGATGGTACGTGAAATTGTCGATCGATTCGGTTTCAATCTTGCAATTACGCCAAGCCAAGATCTGCTGGTGCGCGATGTCGATGAAAGTCAGCGTGCGGAATTCGAGCGGGCGATCGGCAGCTTCGGATTTGGCACGCGCGATGGCAGAGGATTCTCAAAGCTTCGGCGCCACTCGATAGCGTGCGTTGGGCTTCCTACCTGTAGTCTCGCGTATACTGATTCGGAAAGGTATCTACCAAGTGTTATTGATGAATTGGAGACGCTTGGCTACGGGGAGCTATGTGAATCGATAGGTATGTCAGGATGTGAGAGGCAATGCCCCCGTCCGGGAACTAAAGTAATTGGTTGGGTTGGCGCAGGACGAGATCTTTACAAGCTGAAACTTGGCGGAACCGTGGATGCCGACAGCCAAGGTGAGCTTTTGGTTGAAGAGAATAGTCAAGCGTATCTGACCCGAGTGCATAAGAAAGATCTGGTGGCGGTGACCGCCGCGCTCTTTGACTATTTTAAAAGTAACGCACATCAAGAGGAATCTATGGGCAGTTTCTTTCAGCGCGTGGGAATACGTGAAGTTATTGGCGCATTGAAAAGCGACGCGCGGACTGCCGATCTGTTGTCGAACTCGGTTGAACTGAAACTGCAGGCGCCGACGAACTGGTTGCTTGGCAAAGGAAAGTCGTGCTTATGACGAAATCTTTGCTTTGAAAGGCGTAACGTTGTGGGGGAAGTTGTAAATCGATACCGAAAGAGATAAGAAGCGCTGAACAGCGAAACCGTGAAAAATGGGGGAGGTAGAATAGGACTACCTCCCCCATGTGAACCTGAGTAATTAACGTTCAATCGCAAGCACCTCTGGGGGCGGAAGCCCACCAGGCACTGCGACCCACTGCTCGCCCTGAGCCATTTTCCATATGCCATCATGGAAGATGTAGAGATTGCCGTCGCGAGCCCTTTTGGGGACCGGCGGCGTGGCGTTGGGGATCAAGGCACTCTGGCCTCCTTCGAGGAACTGGACTTTGGTGATCCGATAGCTCGTATCACCGCTTGCCGGGTTCGCGAAGCGCTTCTGCTGATAGTGCAGCGACACCCGTTGCCCGCTGTTTTTCGCGCGCTCGACCTCGCCTACAAGTTCGGGATCGTCGGGGCATGTAAACAGCCAGACTAGCGATTCAGTCTGTGCGAGTTCGCCCTCCCAGGTCTTGCTGAAGTTTCCCTTCTTGGAAAACTTGATTACCCGTCCGGTCCTAGAGCCGTCGCTCTTGTTGCAGCCGCCGACGAAGCCGGCGAGTAGACCGCAAACAATGGCGATGATGGCGATGACGACAAGGAGTTCGATCAATGTGAATGCTGACTTGAAGGACTTTCTCATTTGTTGTTGCTGTTAGTTTCTTGCCCTGAAACGGACCTGCAAGGAGCCACGCTCCCGCCACGTTTCAAAGGCCCGCAATTGTCCTTCATACAATTCCGGGCCCTCGAATGTGGAGAGCGCTCGAGAAAGAGGCGAACATAGAAAAACCTTAGCTGGTTCAGCGCTACCTCTCGACGAAGTGGAAGACCCGTTGAGAGGCAGCGTGCTTTCTTTTCTACCCAAATGCTGTCAGTAAGGAACTGAAATGAACGTGATCTGGAACTTGTTTAGCAAGGTTTTGAATCTTAGTCAGATTAGATAACCTATTGATATGGAATGAAAATAGTGCCGAGACTCTTCATCGCCGGATTGCTCCGTATTAAAAGCCATGCGAGTATCGTCGCCTAAAATTTTATGTTGCAAATTAATAATGTAAGTAAAGCGTATGGCGATAGGGTACTCCTTGATGGAGTAAGCATGGCAATGGGCCGAGGCGAAAGGCTCGGTCTTCTTGGGCGAAATGGTTCAGGCAAGTCGACGCTTTTTCGGATGATTCTAGACCAAGAGCACCCCGATAGCGGCTCAATTTCAGTTCCGCGTGGCTACCAAATTGGTCATCTCGCACAACATCTTCATTTCGCCGAAGCAAACATTGTGCAGGAAGTTTGTTTGGGGCTTCCCGTTGAGGAGCGCGGAGAGGAGTATCGGGCGAAGATAATGCTTGCGGGGCTTGGGTTTCAAGAGAACGATATGGATCTTCCCGCTTCAAAATTTTCGGGAGGTTTCCAGATTAGAGTAAACTTGGCACGGTTGCTTATCTCAACTCCGAATCTGCTACTGTTAGATGAACCCACGAACTATCTCGATATCGTTTCGGTACGTTGGCTGATTCAACATTTTAAGGAGTGGCCATTCGAAATGATCGTAATTTCGCATGATAGGGATTTCCTCGATCAGGTAACTACTCATTCCGCGGTAATTCATCGTGGAGGAATTCGAAAAATTAAGGGCAGCTCTTCGAAGCTTTATGAACAGATTGCGGTTGACGAAGAGGTGTATGAAAAGACTCGAGTAAACGACGAAAAGAAGAAAAAAGAAATGCAGGTATTTATCGATCGTTTTCGAGCCAAAGCTTCTAAAGCTGCTTCTGTGCAATCACGAATCAAAGCGCTCGAGAAAATGGGTACCAAGGATGAGCTGCAAGATGAGCAGGTGCTTGATTTTAACTTTAGCGAGGCACCGCAATTCTACGGTAAATTTTTGGCCGAGATCTCTGATCTGGGGTTTCAATATCCTCAGGAAAAAAGTGCACATGGTGTCGCTCCGCGGCTCATCGAGAATCTCTCATTTTCAATAAAGCCGGGCGAGCGAATCGGCGTCGTTGGAAAAAATGGTCGAGGGAAATCGACTTTGCTCAAGCTTTTGGCTGGCGAACTTGCCCCGAGCTCGGGCTCAGTAAAGCTGCATGCGGCGGTACAGCTTGGTTTTTTTGGCCAGACAAATATCAATCGGCTAAATTTGGCGATGAGTGTTGTCGATGAGATTCGCGATGCCAATGACCAGCTTTCGACAACCAGGCTGCGAGGAATCTGCGGCGCGATGATGTTCAGCGGAGATGATGCACTTAAGAAGATTAAAATTCTTTCGGGAGGAGAGCGAAGCCGGGTGCTGCTTGGGAGGATATTGGCGTGTCCAAGCAATCTCCTGTTACTTGATGAACCGACAAACCATCTTGATATGGAATCGATCGAAGCGCTTATCGACAGTATTAAGGAGTATGCGGGAGCGGTGGTAATAGTCACTCATAGCGAATTAATTCTGCGTAGCCTCGCCACTAAGTTAATAGTGTTTCAGGAGGCTGGCCCGGTTCCTTTCGACGGCGGCTATGAGCAGTTTCTTGATAGTGTCGGTTGGGAAGAAGAGGGCGGTGGTATCAAGGATATACCTTCGCAATCGTTCAAGCGAGCTCAAGAGGAGTCTCCTGCGTACGCGCCGGCGAAAGAACTCACAAAGCAGGAACGCGCGGAGCTTATTCAGGAAAAATCTCGCGTGCTCAAGCCGCTTAAAAATTCAATCGACACTTTGGAAAAAGAGATCACCGTTCTTGAAAAGCGGATAGCTACAGAGAATGAAAACATCATACGAGCTTCCGAAGCGGGTGATGGCAAATTAATCGCCGAGTCTTCTAAGTTTGTCGCGGCAATGAAGAAACGCATTGATGAAGCATTCGAAGAGCTTTCGGCAGCGACTCGTCAGCATGATCAGGAAAAGGAGCGGTTTGATCAATTGCTGAATTGATGTATCGATAGGTCGAATTATTCAGTGTCTTCGTCGCGCACTTGCTCGCGTGACAGCCAGAATTTTTGGTAGTTTGGACCGCTTGAGTCTGGCTTTTGAACAGGCGCTTCAATGGCGATACGTAGTGGTATCGGGAAGTCCACGCCGATCATTACCGCCTCTCCTGGGCCCAGTGCGGGAATTGAAGCCGCGGTGCTTTTATCAAGTTCGCTACAAGCGCTCGAGATCATCTCCTTATCGAGTTCGTTGGTGAGACGATGTACGATGTAAGTACCCATCTGGCTTAGAATACCTTCCGGAATATCGCGAGGTCGCTGCGTGGCAAGGCATATATTTAGGCCGAATTTTCGGCCTTCTTTAGCGATAAGTGAGAAAGAGTCGAGCGGGAAGCTATTGCCTTCGACTTCGACTTTTTCGTTGAGGAACTGATGCGCCTCGTCCACGACAAGTAGCAGCGGCTGGCTTCGGAACTTGAAACGCCGTGCTTTGCCGAGGAGGTAACGTCCGATTGAATTCGTGATTATCTCGCGCACATTGTGAGCGAAGGGCACGTTTTTCATCGAAATGCAGAGTATTCTGCTTTGATCGTCGCGGAGAAAAACATCGATTACCTCGACGAGCGAAATCGAGCTTTGTGGATTAAAGATGCAGGCTAGGCTCGGCGAGTTGATAATTTCATTAATGCGGGTAATGAGTGGCGCACAGTTTGATTGATCAATGCCACTTGGTCCTCCCCAGACAAGCGGTTGTACTGGACTGCTTTGCGGAAATACGCATTCATTTTCGATTTGCGGACCTAATTTTTTAATATCAAACGTGGCGTAGGCTGTTTCTATCTCAGCGCTATGCGAGTCGAATTCGCGCTGGTAATCTACCTTTGATCGATGTGCTTTAAGAATGACTCCACCAGGAGCGAGGTGTGCTGCGACCCGGGCAAGCTTTAAGCTCTTCATTGCTTCACGGAGTTTAGGCCCCTGGCTTTCGCCGCTCGGTTTAAAAATCGCCAGGAGATCGCTTTCTGTAAGATGGAAATAAGGCAACGCTACTTCGTGTGATTGCTCGTGGGGTGTTGGGTCTCGACCAATGTGTACATGCTGCGTTCCGTGATCAAGGCGGTGGTATTCGCCAGTAGGATCGAAGAGTATAACCTTGGAGCGATTCTTGGCACACTCTTCGACGAGACGTGCTACGGTCCAACTCTTTCCGCCGCCGGTGGTGCCAAGCACTGCGATGTGACGACCAAAGAGCTGTTCGGGGGCGAATGCCAGCGGAATCGCGTGGGCGCCACTTAGTTTGGCGAGATTAAGCCGGATGCCCGCATCCTGTCCGCGATAGCGTGTGCTGTTTTCACCGACAAGTTGGACGAACTTTTGATGCGCAGCGTAGATGCTATCGCCGGTTCGCGGCGCGCCACTGATGCCATTAAGAACTGATTCGTTTTGAATATCGTAGGTGGCGAGGAGGCGGATTCGCGCGACGCGCTCGATATCGCGAGGCTCACCACCAAACTGCATCGGTATAATTTCATTCGGCCGGGCGAAACGAACCGAGGCTACCTGCGCGAGATAGAGAAATTTGTTGGAAGTGATGACAAGATAATCGCCGTAGTTCGCCGAGGGGTCAGCGCCGCGCTGTATACTGTGATCTGAGAAGATCGCAATTTCAATTCCAGCTGCGTCCATCTGCAGGACAAAGCCTAGATGGTCGCCATTAGTAAGTGCGTCGATTACTGAGTTTCCCTTGTGCGAGGTCACCATTGCCCCCTCTAATTTGAGCGTTTTTTGATTCGGGTACCTAGCTTCTTCATCGGCAGGCAGCTTCGGCCAATAAAGACAATTACGAGGAACGCCTATTTATTTCGATTAAGAAAAACTGGCTTCCGGTGCGTGGCAAACGGTTTTATAAATTGGAGGGCTAAGCTACCCTACGCTATAATTGCTCTTTAACCCCGGGTATCGTTGATGAGTCTTTTCCTCACTCGGTGACCTCTGTGGTTTTCTATGCATGTAAACCACAGAGAGCACAGATATTGTCGAGATTGGGAATGAGCTACCTGCACTTAATAAGTAGCTGCCAAACTCCAATATCCTATTGGATCTCTTGATATATTAAACACTACAGGCTAGCCTACCCCGGAAGTCTTGTTTGCTTACTTACTGCTATGTTGGTATTCCGTTTTAAAAATGTATGTATTGAAGCCTTTGCGGTCCATTTCCCGACCATCGAGGTAACTTCTGCTGAAATCGAAGACCGGCTTGCTCCGCTTTACGAGAGGCTGCAGATTCCTTTCGGCACGTTGGAGAAGTTAAGCGGGATAAAGTCTCGCGGCTATTGGGACGCAAAAATTTTGCCGAGCGAAGTGGCGACGGTTGCGGCGCGAGAAGCTATTGAACGTTCTGGACTGCCGGCATCGGAGCTAGGCGCGATTTTTAGCTGCTCGGTTTCGAGAGATTACTTCGAGCCAGCGACCGCGTGCATAATTCACCGTAATCTTGAGCTGTCCGAAGAGACAATGGCCTACGATATTTCTAATGCGTGCATTGGTTTTTCCAATGGCGTGCTTTCGCTCGCAAATTTGATCGAGAGCGGCGTTACTAAGTCAGGTGTCGTCGTATCTGGAGAAAATATCTCTCGGCTTACTGATAATAATATTAAACATCTGCAGCAGAATACATCGATTACTCGTGACGAGCTTCTGCAGCTTCTTCCTACTTTTACTCTGGGATCTGGTGCGGTTGCGTTTGTGCTCACTCATAGCAGTATTGCAAAGACAAAACACAAAATTATAGGCTCGGTAACCCGTTCAGCGACCCAATTTAAAGATCTCTGCGCAGGCAATGCTGATCATTGCATCTCGGGTGACCAGAATGTTTCTGCGTTGATGCGCACAGAGTCAGCGAAGCTAATGGCGTCAGCCGCTAAGCTTGGCTCGCGCATGTGGAAGGATTTCTCTTCAGCTTTTGATTGGACTCGCGAGGGCATTAACCACATCTTCTGCCATCAAGTTGGCAAACAGGTAAATGATGCGTTCTATCAGGAGATGGGGCTTGATCTTGCGAAGGAGTACACAATTTATAAGAAATACGGAAATCTTGTTTCAGCGGCGCTTCCGGCAGCTTTTGTGTGTGGCGTTGAGGAGAAAGAACGCAAGGGCGAACTTGCCCAGGGGCACAAGATTTTGCTTACCGCGTTTGGAAGCGGTTTGAATTCGATCTTCACCGGAATCGAGTGGTAAAGATAACGGGCGTGGGCTGTTTTGCTGTGGGTTGTGTCGCAGCGAACCGTGCTGCGTGGTGCCTCTGAGTCTTGGATTTTGTTTGTAGCGAGCTCACGTGGAAGAGAAAAATTTTCTCCCGTTTCAAAGTCATTACGCGGTCATCGATGGCCAGCGCATGCATTACATCGATGAGGGCTCTGGGCCCGTCGTCGTGCTCCTTCACGGAAATCCGACCTGGTGCTTTTACTACCGAAAGCTTATTGCTGCACTGAGGAGTGAATATCGGGTAATTGCCCCCGACTATATCGGTTGTGGCCTTTCTGATCACCCAGCACATGTGCACTTCCGCGCGCGTGATCGAATTCGGCAAGTGCAAGAACTCTTACGAAAGCTCGGCGTCAAAAGTTTCTCTTTGGTAATGCACGATTGGGGTGGATCGATTGGCACTGGCGTTGCGGTGGAACAGCCGGAAGCAATTGATAAGTTGGTTTTTCTTAATACCACGCTCACTGAGACGGAGAGCTTGCCCTTTATTATTAAACGGGCGGCGCGGCCGATTATTGGAAAGTTTCTGACACGAACGACGAAGCATTTCTTAAAGCTTACCACTGAATTCGGTGTTGTGCGAAAGCTTGAGCCTGAAGTGAAGAAAGGCTACTTGCATCCCTATCTGACTCGCGCGCGGCGCACCGCGATATGGGATTTTGTCGCTGATATCCCCTTCGATAGCGCGCACCCAAGTTATGAAGCGATGCTCAATCTTGCTGAGAACATTCCGAAACTGAGTAAGATTCCAACCCTGATAGTGTGGGGCCTCCGCGATCCCTGTTTTCATCGTGAGATGTTGAGCCATGTCATCCGGCATTTCCCGCACGCAACCGTGTGCGAGATAGCCGACGCCTCGCATCTTGTGCTTGAAGATGCACCTGAAATTGCGATTCCAAAAATCGAACAGTTCCTTCGAGGTGATGCGGGAACGCAGGTTTCGGCAAAGATCACGTTGCAGGCGCCGTCGCAGCATCCGCTCTTCTCACGTTTGCTGAGACTAGCGGAGACCATACCTTCGACCGATGCCGTAATTGAGCCACTCTTTTTATTTGATGATGTTCGCTATACCCACTGTACCTACGCGGATTTATTGCGTCGTGTGAATAAGTATCAGCGTGGTTTGACTGAATTAGGACTGCTCGCGGGCGACAAAGTCGTAATGCTTGTCGCGCCTGGAGTTGAGTTTATCGCGCTGAGTTTCGCGATTATGGGGCGTGGAGCAATTCCGGTATTTTTAGATCCAGGTATGGGGCGCGAGAATATTTTGGGCTGCATAAGTTCAATCTCGCCGCAGGCTTTTATCGGATCGCCGAAGGCACAACTCCTAAAAATTTTCGATCGGGAACTCTTTCAGCGATTCAAATTTAATATCACCGCCGCGCCGCTCGCTTTCCCGCATACGCGAAGTCTTGGTTTTATGAAGCGCTTTTCTGATAAGTCTCTGCCGCCAGTTGCAGTAGGGCCAGTAGGCTTGATTGCGTTCACCTCGGGCGCGACGGGAAGGCCAAAAGCTGTGACCTTTACGCCAGAGATGTTAAAAGCGCAGGTAGAGATATTTAGTACGCTCTTCGGGTTTGAGGAGGGTAAACGCGATTTGCCACTTTTGCCGATTTTTTCGCTCTTCACCGTTGCCTGCGGTGTGTGTTCTGTCTTTCCGCCGATAAACGTCTCGTCGCCACTGAGTATCGAGCCTTGGAAGATTATTCGAGTAATCAAAGATCTTAGCATACAGTACTCGTTTGGCTCACCGACTCTCTGGAATAAGATCGCCGAGTACGGATTGCGGAGCCGCGAGCAGCTTCCTTCGCTTGAAAAGCTCTTTATGGCTGGAGCGCCAGTCAGCGAGCCGGTGCTTACTCGTGTGCAAGGGTTGCTTCCGAATGGTGAGGCATTTACTCCGTACGGCTCGACGGAAGCTCTTCCGGTGACGCTTGTTTCGGCGCGTGAGATCCGCTCGCACACTACTTCGTACGGCCCGCGCGGTGAGCAAGGAACTTTTGTTGGAAGATGCATCCCTGGTGTTTCGATTAAACTTGCCACTTTTGAACGCAATGCCAAAACCCCGGCGTTTCCTTTCGTTGAATGTCGTCCAGGAGAGATTGGAGAAGTGCTGGTGAGTGGTTCGAATGTAAGTCCCTCGTATGTCTTTCCGGATGAAGCAAATGCGCAGTCGAAATTTTATGATGGCGGACGCCAATGGCACCGTATGGGTGATGTGGGGTATCTCGACAGTGCGGGAAATCTATATTTTTGTGGAAGAAGTGCGCATGTGGTGCATTTCCAAGAGACTACTTATTTTAGCATTCCGACCGAACGAATCTTCAATGAACACCCGAAAGTTCGACGCAGCGCGCTGATTGCGCTTCGTGATCTTTCGCTTGGGAATGTTACCGAACCGGCGCTTGCAGTGGAGCCGTATCCGCATTATTTCCCTCATACAGTCGAGGAGAAGCGTGCCTTTACCTCAGAGCTGCAGGAGCTTGCGGTGAAGAGCGAGCTTACTCGTGGTATTGTAAAGTTTTTCTTCCATCCCTCCTTTCCGGTTGATGCTCGGCATAACGCCAAAATTTTTCGCGATCAGCTGGGTCTCTGGGCATCGACGCAGAAGGGGAGAGCTGCCGCGTGAGAAAAGGGCGCTACCTCGTGACCGGTGCGGGGGGCTTTGTCGGTTCGGCGCTTTGTCGAAGATTGCTTGCTCACGGAAGCAAAGTTGTGGCGCTCGGCAGACGAGACTACCCGGAGCTTGCTGCCCTAGGCGTGACGACCGTTCGCGCGAACTTGGTCGACTTGCGGCCGCCTTATCCAGCGGAGCTTTGTGGTCTCGACGGGGTGTTCCATGCCGCCGCAAAAGTCGAGATGTGGGGGCCGTGGAATGACTTCTTTGCTACGAATGTACTTGGTACAAGAAATGTCATTGAGCTTTGCAAGCAACAGCGAATTCGCAATCTTGTATTTACAAGTTCGCCGAGTGTAATCGCAAACGGAAGTGATCTTAGGGGAGTTGACGAAAGCTTTCCTTATCCAGCGCGGTACCAGGCGTTTTACCCGCATACCAAAGCGCTTGCTGAAATGGAATTGCTCAAGGCCAATTGCGATAGTTTGCGCACGGTGGCGCTTAGACCGCACCTGATATTCGGGCCTGGCGATCAGCATTTGCTCCCTACCGTAGTCAGCAAGGCGCGTGCCGGAAGACTTCCAATTGTTGGTGCCGGCAAGAATCTCTCGGATTTTACCTTTATTGATGATTGCGTCCAGGCACATCTGTTGGCGATGAAAGCAATCGACGATCTCTCGGAGGCACGTGGCCGAGCTTTTTTTATTAGTCAGGGAGAGCCGTATCCCTTATGGGTTTGGATTGCGAAGGTCTTAGAAGCCTCAAATATTGCGCCGCTTACAAGACGAGTACCAAAGTTTCTCGCAAGTATCGCGGCGTCGAGCTGTGAGACGGCTTGGAAGTTGCTTCGAATGAGCAGTGAGCCCCCGTTAACCCGTTTCTTAGTATCGGAGATGGCGACCGATCACTATTTCTCGATCGAGGCCGCGCGGAGATTGCTTGGATACAACCCGAGCTGTAGTGTTGATCAGGCTTTAGAGAAGACGTTAACCCGCAAATCTCAATAGGATTTTGCAGGAGTTACGGGCATATCGCTCAGCGGAGCAGAATTCTGGTGAGATTTGCGGGTAAAGGCTATTCGCTGTTAAATTCTCGAAATGACTACGGCGAGTGCACCGGCGATGAGTCCCGACCCAACACCTGCCGCGACTATGACCCAGAACTGAAGGTTTACGCGGCGCCGAGTAAAGCTGACTTTCTGAACTATGGTTCCACCAAGGAACATGTCGCCTGCTCGATTGGTTGAGCGGCGAGGGTTGAAAACGTTGAAATCTTTACCGCGTGACTTCCACACCCCGGAGATAAATTGACCCCAGAATTCCGAGCTTGACGGATTACGCTTTATTGAAATTCCTGTAGACATATCTATCACCCTTTAATAGTTTCTAGTGCTCTAAACTCTTATCGGGCTTTGGGGCGTCTCTGCTTCATGGGAATATGTTGAACAATGTTAAGTACTTATGAAGTAGCACAGTCACTGCTCAATAAATCCGGGCACTGTACTTCTCCCGTGAACGTGCGCCTCAGGTTTGCTCGGTTGATTTCAGCCATTAGTTCTGTCAGCCGTAAGCTGAATTCCGATAGCCGAATCCGTGTTCCGAAATCCGTCTCGGGTTCCGAACTCAGAACTCAAAAGGGGGCACTAACCCCGACAGAACTGAATCAGTTTATAAATGTGAGCCGCAACTGTATCAAGTACGCGCTCAGCCTGGGACAACTGAGTCGGTGCTAGGTCCAGAATCGCTTGGCATTC
>CAZEAC010000102.1:0-15905 GCA_964510065.1 uncultured Bdellovibrionales bacterium
TTTATAGCAGGAGAACCTCTAATTTCAGCTGGTACTATTTTAGGGGCTCACGTCCACTACATGAAATGGGGCTCTTGCATTCAAGATCGGATCCAAAGAAATCCGGCATCAATGGAGATTATATAGCTAGAATTCTTAGTATTTCTGAGAATGGAATTGCCGTACTCAAGCTTTTTTATTCGAGAGGTAGGCCTCGACAAAAGTAGGCGGCATCAGCTTCAATTTATATAGTCACGCTATCGGCTTCCGCGCGGCAACCGGAGTAAACAGTTTTCTGTCGCGCTCGACGGTAATCACCCCATCGCCCCATTTATGCGGCACCTGATCGGAATTGTAGGGAATTCGTCCCTCCTCATCGGGATTGTAGGTTTCGCTGGTAATGTAAAAAAGATGTGCGGTAGGGGACAGCACCTTTAGTCCGTGCAGTACGCCGGGAGGAATGCGCACGCATATCTCGAGAGTATCCGCGCCAAACTCTTGCGAATCACCCATTTTGAACTGGAGCTTCTTTTTATAGGTCGGACTTTCAGGCCGGTTATCGTAAAGCACGACTTCTGCCTGTCCCGCCGCGAGATACCACCAATCATACTGCCTATGATGAAAGTGCCAGGCTTTGACCACATCTTTGGTCATCTTGCTGTGGCTCCACTGCGCGAAATGTCCGCCTTCGAAAACCGGCTCAGTCGAGCGGACTATCTCCCTGAAAAATCCGCGATCGTCGGGAAACGTTTTAAGAGGTTTGGCGATTACGCCTATAATTTCATTATCTTTCGGTGGCTGTACCATCCGCCCACGCTAGCAAACTCGAATTTTGAAGTACAGGTCGTGAGTCAGCCAGGATCATTTTCTAGTAACTTTAGGAACTACGCGGTTATAGTGTCCTTTTGCGCTTATAAGCGTAGTTATCTTAATAACTTAGGTCATGTAACAGATTGCGGTATATGAGCATAACTAGAGAAGGTTTTTTAACTGTTTTGGGGACGCTATGTGTTGTGAAAGAAGTCCTCGAGGCAGCGCGTTATTTGAAATAGTCGCTGCGTCGGTTTTGCGAATAGCTATCTTCATCGTCGGAACATTTTTGTTCTGTCTTCACGGTGCGTCGGCAGATCAGCTTGTCAGCTCGCCGGGCGCAAGCCTCGATCTCACGCCAAGTACTTCTTATAACTCAGGGGGTGTTCTCGCTGTGAGCGTCCCTGCGCAAAGTGGATTTGATAATTCGCGAGACTTTCGCCCGATTGTTATAAAACACCCCACGGATAGCGGAAAAATTACTTCCGTTGCGATCATCGCCTATGGTGAGATTCTCTCCGCAATCGGCACTGAACCTCCCGTGCCAGTTGACATCGGGGCAATTCGCGACAATCTTGTATTGAATCTGAACCTCTTTGCGTCAGCATCCGAAGTCGCTACCAACCCGCTCGGTGGTCAGACCTATTCAGTACGCTTAAGCGAAACAATACTTACACCCGCTCCGGCGGTGACCAACCGATTTGGAATAACAAACCCTAATGTCTATGCGATTGCCGTTGATCTTCCTTTCGATTTTCAGGTAACCAGCGGCCAGTCGTATGCGCTTGGATTTAGCTTTACCCTAGTCGATTCCGCTGGAGTGCCTCAGGTAAATACCCTCATGACCCGCATACCACCAGCGACTCAGGTAAATGATGGCAGCTATGAAATGCTCTACGCGACAAGGACAGTGTCTTCTGCTCCCGCAACGCTCGTGAGCCTTTCCGCGGCGACCGGGGCCTTGGCGCACAATGTTGCGGTGGCTATCGTGGTAAAAAAGCCAGGCGTGCCTCCGCCACCGGTGCTTACCGATGCCTTTGATTCGACGAATAGGACCTTCACAGTCTCATTCCGAGATCCCGTGGAGACGCCGGAGCGCTGGAATCTTCTTGTGACTGATACTCTCGTTGGCGGCGTCTGGCTGCCTGTTTCAAATCAGTATCGGACACTCACGGGCGATCGAGCGACATGGAGAATTCCGATGTCTGTACTTCCACCGATAAGTGGATTTTTCAAAGTTGTGTACAGCGAGGGGTGAGTACGAGCACGAACGCTACTTTGTCGTAAGCCAGCCAATGATCTTTTGGAAGGTTATTCTTCCACGCTCTGAGTTTAAGTACTCTCGGCCCAGTAAAAAATCTTGGCCAATAATGACAGCCTTGGAGTCTCGTCGACGAGTTGCGACGGCAGTGATAATCCCAGTGGAGTTTCTAATGATAGGCTGACCTTTCAGTGATACAACCGATGAGAACAGTGCTCCCGATGGAATCGGTTCGGCGTCACCCCCAAATAGACCCACGCCGTAAGCATACGGCCCTTCAATCTGTTCTCGCGATATATAGCTTTCAAAAGGAAGACTTGCCTGGTTGCAGGGAAGCTCTTCTAGATTTCGCGGGTTGCTTGCTACCCAGTACCATCCCGGACATCCCGTGAGCAACGAGCCTCCTCGATCGAAGAACGCGTAAAGCTGCTCAAGCTCGGACTTTGAGAAGCTCTGAGTGTCGCCGTATCCTACTACAAAAATATCGCTTTGGCTGAGTATCGTGCGCTCTTGTGGCGAATCAAGCGTCGAGCTGCCCAGATGAATTTCGGCGATGGATTCTAGATTCGACGAAGGATGAATCCAACTATGAAAGGTATCCCAGTATATTTTGGGTCGAGTGCTTGGAAGTTGAATGTTAAAAGTGAGTGGCTTCTCCTGAAGCACTGACTCTTGCGTCGCTACTCTTGGTTCGGTATTTAGCGCGAGAAGTAGATACGATCCCGCGTAACTTACCGCGGAAATATTTTCTGCTGGAACAAGATGTTGGATGTTGAGCAGTGAATATTTTACGTTGTATTTGCGAAGAAAGGCGAGGGGATCTTTCAGCGAGCCAAGGTTGTCTGGCGTTTCTAGCATCGGCAGCGAGGTAAAAAAGCCAAATGCTTGGGCCTGAGAAAACGGCGCAAGAACCACCGCGTCTTTTTTGATCCGCGTGGCGAGTATCGAGTATACGGAGTCCTTCTTTGCCATTTCATCTGCACTAGTATAGCGGTATCGGAAATATTTCTCGGGGAGTGTGCGCAGAAAAGGAAAGTGAATCAGCATTAACGCGCTGAATGCGAAAATGCTTAGTGTATGCCGTAATTTGCTTGAACTACTTGAGACGAAGTGAATAGCACGTGCAAGAATAATAAAAGAATTGCCAACCAGTAAAAAATATACTGGAAGGAGATGCCGAGGCTCGTTGAATGTCGAAATTGAGAAAATGCAAAGATACCCTGTCGTAATAATATACGAGAGCAGTCCGACGAATCCTATGTGACCACGTTTGCGTAGTACCAGGAACAAGCCTACGCAAAATGCCAATAAGTAGAGAGATGGGGGACCGTAAAAAAATTCACTAAGTAACGTATAAAGGCTTTTCGGTCCCTCAATGAGGTTTTTGTGCAGAAAGTCAGAGAAGCTGTGGTTAAGAAAATAACGAGCAGCAGAGGGATACTCTCCATTTTCGTGGTACGAGTAGTAGTCGTAAGCGCGATCGCTCCAGATCATCGGATAGGCATCACGAAATATCGGATTTTTGAATAAGAGTATCTTTCGTGCGACCCATGGCGAAACGAGCAACGCAGCGATTCCCCAGCCCTTACAATAGCGCGAGAAAGTGCTGCCGTTAAAATAGAAGTAGCTCAGTGGAATTGATAAAAACGCCGTCAGAAGTAGCACCGGCTGAGCATCTGCCCGATTTAGGTAGAGCGCGGCAAGTGCGACGCCGAAGAATATCCAGGCGCGACGTTTCTCAGAGCGCAGAAGCCATTCCAGGGCGCAAAGCGCGGAAAACAGCACAAGAAGCGATGTGGGAATCGAAAGCCCTCCGATAACTTCTCGCAAAAACTCATTTGCTGCGTTTAGCGTTCCCCAAATATATATGGCCAATCCTGGCCATGCGCTTGCCGCAAGATATCGTGAAAGCCGAAGTAGCGGGTAAAGCAGGAGTCCTGCTGACAATGTCGTAATAAGGCTAGCAACCCATGCTTTCGCCCCGGTCACAAGGAAAAAAAATGCATACACAAGTGGCAACAAGGGCTCATGCGTTGAATCGTGATGCCAGGCTCCGTACTCGTAGAACCAGCCCTGCTTTATATTAATAAAAAAGGGATGGCCGTTGAGAATTGTCTTTGCGAGTGCGCATCGATACCAGCTGTCAGGAGAGTTTTCGTATCCGTACTGGTAGCCGAACCAGAGGAAGCAAATCGTAGCGATTAGGGTAAGCGTGCAATCTGTTTTTATTGTGGTGTTCAAAGACATGGCCACACCGCACGCAGATACGTTTGCAGTGACCTTCAGCATAACACGCGGGGGTTGGCGATTGTCAGCAGCCTTTTTAAGCGAACGAGAAGCGCATGAAACGAAAGAGAACTAAAATGCAGCTGCTCTTGAAAGTCTATCGAGTATGGCGCGACCAAGCCCCTGATTAGTGCACTCGTCGACGACGATGAGGCTAAATTTCAATTGATCGAGGCTATGAAGCGTTGAAAAAAGCTTTCGTGAAATTGTTCGAAGATCCCCATCTCCACTTAATTCAACGGTATGGTCGAAGTTGCAGCCAATTTCGCGAGTTACTTCCCTTGAAAATGAGATAAATGCGGCTGGACGAGGAATCTTATCAAGCCTTACTTGGCGACGCAGCCTAAGCGGAGTCTTAGGCGCATAGTGCTTTCGAAGTAGGCCGGGCGAAGGCAAGACCGCTGTTTCGGAGAACTTATCAGCGATTTCAATTGGCCCAAGGAGCGCCTGAAGCTCTTCCAAAGTAATCGCGCCCGGCCGTAAAAGAACTGGCTGTGGGTTTACGAGCGAAAGTACCGTTGATTCAAGGCCAACATCGCAAGTCCCGCCATCAATGATTAAGTCAACCACTGGACCAAGGCCTTTCGCAACATGTTCGGCAGTAGTTGGGCTAAGCTCAGAAGAGCGGTTGGCACTTGGTGCTGCAATTGGAAGGTTTGTCTCGATCAAAAGCGCCTGGGCAATAGGGTGCTTGGGAAAACGCACCGCCACGGTGTTGCCCCCCGCACGTACATTCTTTGAAACCAGTTCTTTTGCGGGAAGCACTAGCGAAATTGGTCCCGGAAAGAGATGCGAGAGCTTCGAGATCCAATCAGTAATACGCGATGAATCGAGATCTGCAATTAGTGATAGTTGATCGAGCGAATGAAGATGAGTAATGAGAGGATTATTACTTGGCCTGCCTTTTGCTTTGAAGATCTTTGCGACTGCCGCATCATCGAGTGCATTCGCGCCCAAACCATATACGGTTTCCGTAGGAAACGCGACAAGACCTCCGTCTCTAATAATTCGCGCTGCCTTGGCGATATACTCTTGCGAGCCTGGAACAATCAAGTTCGAGAGTACCTTCATAGCGGAATTCAAATCGGTGACTATGGCCGCAGGAGATCGCTAGGAGCGCTATTGTTGCAGCGGGAAATGCGGTCCTCGAGTTTTTGAATTGACTGCGTTGAAGGCTCGCCGCGAATCAAGATACTTGAAAGCTCGGCGTCAAATCGACGTAAGCACTCTTGATCGACAAACTGCGGCCCAAGGAACGCCGGTGCGGTCTCAATGCCGGTTGAACGTGATGGAGTGAAAGCCCAGCGCTTTGCGCTTAGCGCTCCAAGTGCAGTGCCTTTGCAGCTTTCGTGGTTTGACGCCTGAAGAAAACATCCGCCGCGGGTTTCTTTAGAAGCAAGTAGACAATCACGGACAAGCGTGCTGCAGCGCACTGAGTTTTCATCGGCGTGTCCAGCGGCGCAGGCAAGGGGAACAAAACTGAAGAGGGCAAAAGCCAACGCAAAATGAAAATTTCTCATAAAAGCCGCTCTTAAAATAAATGTAATGCAGTTTACGGAGGAGATATTGAGACCCTACGATGTTCTTGAGTATAGCACCGTTTCGAGTACAACCATAGCGAATATTCTTTTTTGTTTTCAGTAGCTTATCATTATGGGAGGTAACTACTCATTAAGTCTGAGTAAGCATGTCCCGATCTCGGCGGCCTCTGTATCTCTGTGGTTTATATGTTTTAGAAACCACAGAGGCACGGAGGTCACAGCGTGGCGGAAAAGCTACCGCACACGTAATGAATAGTCCTACGAGAGATCTTGGCCAATCTCGGCGCTCACCATTCGCAAGAAAGTAGGCGCTTGAGTTGAAAAGGACTAAATCTGGACAAGCTCGATTAGTACCCCGCCAAATGTTTTAGGGTGCAAAAATGCGATCTTGCTACCTCGCGCGCCCGGGCGCGGGGATGTGTCGATAAGCTCGTGGCCCAATTGTTGAAGCCGTTTCATTTCTGAAATGATATTTTCAACCCGGTATGCCAGATGGTGTAGTCCGGGACCGCGTGAATCGATAAATTTTTTAATAATGTTTTCGTTGTTCGAGGGGGCAAGAAGCTCAATTGTCGTTCCGGGAATAGTAACAAAGGCGAGTGTGATTCCGCGATCTTTTAGCTCTTCTCGAAACTCGAGCTTCATCCCGAAGTCCCGTTGGTATGATGCAATCGACTGATCTAAATCCCGTACCGCAATACCAATATGGTCAAGCTCCAGCATTGTCCCAGAGTACACAGAGCGATGAGCAAAAAAAAGGGGGCCCTTTCGGACCCCCTCTTTTTGGAATAATGAAAGGCACTTATTACATCATGCCGCCCATTCCGCCCATGCCACCGCCTGGCGCTCCGCCATGGCTGTGTGCTGGCTCTTCCTTTGGCTCTTCAACAATCATCGCCTCGGTGGTGAGCATAAGCCCAGCCACTGACGCGGCGTTTTGAAGCGCGCAACGGACCACCTTGGTTGGGTCGATGATGCCGTACTTCACGAGGTCGCCGTATTTGGCAGCCGCGGCATCGTAGCCGTAATTAAATTCGCCGTTTTCGCGAATCTGATTTACCACCACCGCTGGCTCAAGACCGGCGTTGCTGACAATCGTACGGCAAGGAGCCTCGAGGGCGCGACGAACAACGTTCACGCCAACAAGCTGCTCTTCGTCTTCGACCTTGAGCTTCGCAAGCTCTATCGCCGCGCGGAGAAGTGCAACACCGCCGCCTGGGACGATACCTTCCTCAACCGCAGCGCGTGTCGCATGCAATGCATCTTCGACGCGAGCTTTCTTCTCTTTCATCTCGACTTCAGTTGCGGCACCAACATTGATTACCGCCACTCCGCCGACCAACTTGGCGAGACGCTCTTGGAGCTTCTCTTTATCGTAGTCAGAGCTGGTTTCGTCGATCTGCGCACGAATCTGAGATACGCGAGCCTTGATCTCGTCTTTCTTTCCAGCGCCATCGATAATCGTGGTGTTGTCCTTATCGGAAACGACTCGTTTGGCCTTGCCAAGATCGTTTACCGTGATGCTCTCGAGTTTGATGCCGAGATCCTCGGTGATGCACTTTCCACCAGTAAGGATCGCGATGTCTTCGAGCATGGCCTTGCGGCGATCACCGAAGCCAGGAGCCTTGACGGCGCAGACATTCAGTGTGCCACGGATCTTGTTCACGACGAGAGTCGCAAGGGCTTCGCCCTCGACTTCTTCGGCGATGATGAGAAGTGGTCGACCTGATTTCGCAACTTGCTCGAGTATCGGGAGGAGATCCTTCATGCTCGAGATCTTCTTCTCATGGATGAGAATAAGAGGATTGTCGAGCTCGGTTTCCATCCGATCCGGATTGGTCACGAAGTAGGGTGAGAGGTAGCCACGGTCAAACTGCATACCTTCGACAACGTCGAGCGTAGTGTCGAGACCCTTGGCCTCTTCAACCGTGATAACACCTTCTTTGCCGACTTTCTCCATCGCCTCTGCGATGATGTCGCCGATCTGCTCATCAGAGTTGGCCGAAATGGTACCGACTTGCGCAATTTCGGTGCGGCCCTTGGTCGGGCGGCTTTGCTTCTTGAGAAACTCGATAACGGTCTTCACCGCAAGGTCGATTCCGCGTTTAATTGCCATCGGATCGTGTCCAGCAGCAACAAGCTTGAGACCTTCGCGATAAATTGCATCAGCAAGCACGGTCGCGGTTGTGGTGCCATCGCCGGCGGTGTCAGAAGTCTTGGAAGCAACTTCCTTAACCATCTGCGCACCCATGTTTTCGAACTTACCTTTAAGTTCGACTTCTTTCGCCACGGTAACGCCATCCTTAGTGATGGTCGGGGCGCCGAAGCTCTTCTCGATAACAACATTGCGACCACGTGGTCCCATCGTGACTTTTACCGCGTCAGCAAGAGTCTTTACGCCTTCGAGAATTAATTCTCGGGCTTCAAGACCAAATTCTAATTTCTTAGCCATAATAATTACCTCAACTTTTACTTTATACTTGCGAACTTCATCGTCAGATGAAGTTGCTTAACAAACCCGCGAACTTCATCGTCAGATGAAGTTGCCAAAAAAACTATGCCTCAACTACGCCAAGCACATCGTCTTCTCTCATAATCAGGTACTCTTCCCCGTCGATCTTAATCTCAGTTCCAGAGTACTTGCCGAAGAGAATTGTATCGCCGGCGCGAAGGTCGAGAGGCTGTACCGTGCCATCTTCGCGAACCTTTCCTTTGCCGACCGAGATTACTCGACCCTGCTGTGGCTTCTCCTTCGCAGTTTCGGGAATATAAAGTCCCGATGCCGTTTTCTCATCGCTATCGATGCGCTGAACGATTAAGCGGTCCTGTAATGGTCTGATTTTGTTGTTGCTACTTTTAGCCATCTTAGACATCCTCCAAAAAGTGTCTGAAAATTACTCGAAAAATTTAAGCTATAAAAAATAGAGCAGGCCGTAGCCAGCTAAATTTATTTAGCCATGCACCGAAATAGCTCATTTAGTGAGAATACTTACTGCACGGGAGTGCCGTACGAGCACTCTGTTACGAGCACTACATAAGAAGGGCGAAAACGCCCAGAACTCACCAGATTGAGCGCTACTTATATGCGCATCCCCACGTTAAAATTCAAGAGAGTCCCATAAAAAAATATTGACGATTTTTCATGCTCTAACTGCTTGTTTTTCCCGTAGTTTTTTACTTGAATAGTGCTTAAAGGCGCGACATGACCGAGTTGAAGGGGTTTAAACTACTAAAAAAAGGCGACACTATCGCAGTAATCGCGAGTTCTTCACCCTCTGAAAAGGCCCGTTTCGAAAGGGGCGTTGCGGCGATTGAAAGCTACGGGTTTAGAGTTCGGGTCGCGTTATCACCCTATTTGCGCTACCAAGACTATAGTTACCTCTATTCTAGTGACTCAGCGATAAATCGCGGGGCCAGCATTGAACAGCTGTTTTGCGATGCGCAGGTAAAGGCAGTGCTTGCCGTGCGTGGAGGCTACGGTTCGATGGAGCTTCTGCCGCTCATTAATTGGAGCAAGCTCGCAAAACATCGCAAGCCGCTTATCGGGCTTTCAGATACGACTGCGCTTTTAAATGCGCTTGTGTTGAAATCTAAGATGCTCGCGGTGCATGGTCCCGCGCTGGAATCCGGGTTTAGTAAGCTCGCGGAAAGCGCCGAGGCAAAACAGAGTGTTGAGGCGTTAGTTGCGCTCCTTACCGAAGGAGATCTCTCTACGACTGAGAAGCTAACACTGCACTCCGTTTCTGGTGGGGAAAGAGCCGATGGAATTTTGGTTGGTGGCAACCTCAGCATGATTTCCGCTTTGCTAGGAACTCCGTGGGAGATTCCACTGAAGGGGAAAATTCTTTTTCTCGAAGAGACAGACGAAAAGCCCTATCGCATTCATCGAATGCTTTTGCAGATGAAGCTCGCTGGCCGCTTTAAAGGTCTCAAAGCAGTCGTACTCGGATCTTTCACCAAGTGCGAACACCAGAATAATGTCGGACCGAGTCTCGATCAGGTCATCATCGATATATTCAAGGACTGCAAATTTCCCGTGGCACGCGGATTGCAATCCGGTCATCAGGCGCTCAACTATCCACTGCTCTTTGGCGCGAATGTGCGCCTTTTCAGGAATAAACTTGAATTCATGCGAAGGGCTAGCTTATTCTCCTGACATGAGTTTTCCCGCCTCGAAAATTTTCCCCCATTCACAAAAAACACCGCCGACATTTGAAGCGGTTACCGCACTTCTTGATTCGGGAGTAGACAGTGGAGTCTTTCCAGGGGCGGTATTGCTTGTTGCGGTCAATGGCGAGGTAAATTATTACGGCGCGGTAGGCAACAAGTTTGATACCTCGGTCGTGCCGCGCGATCCTGTCGCAATGAGCGTCGACACTGTTTTTGATGTGGGCACGATAACTAATATTGCCGCGACAACCGTAACGCTGATGCGACATTTCGAACAAAAAAAATTTCGCCTCGAAGATAGAGTGTCGATGTACCTACAGGCATTTAGTGTACACAATAAATCGCCGATCACCGTGGCACATCTGCTCTCGCATACTGCTGGTCTTCCGGGGCATTGGCCGTTTTACGAGGAGCTTCTTCGTGAAAACGCTGGGGCGCGAATGGGGATCCTCACGAGCCGCGGCGCGCGTGATTATGTAATTACCCTTATAAATCGCTCGGGGCTGCGTTATCCGGTCGGCTCTCGACAGGTTTATAGCGATGTCGGATTTATTCTGCTTGGGCACCTGATTGAGATCCTTTCTGGAATCGGACTCGACAAAGCGCTGTTCCGTTATGTGACTCAGCCGCTCGGCTTAAAGAGCACAAGTTTTATCGACATTTTCCTAAACAAACGTCATGGAATAATGCCGATAACTGATGTGATTGCGCCCACGGAATATTGTCCGTGGCGCAAGCGGGTAATGTGGGGCGAGGCCTGGGACGATAATGCCTGGGCGATGGGTGGCATTGCTGGGCATAGCGGCCTTTTTTCATCGGCGCACGATATGCATATTCTTGCTCGTGAGCTGCTCTCGGCGTTTCGCGGCGGAAGCAAGTTCCTTTCGCGCGAGACCATGCAGATTTTTAGCGCCCGTCAGACGATAAACGAGGGCGATTCGTGGCGGCTTGGCTTTGACAGCCCAAGTCGAGAAAATGGCATGCTTGAGTGTGGTTTCTCCGATAAAGCTCTCGGAGTAAACGGATCTACTGGTTGCTCGCTTTGGTTCGACCCGTTGAGCGGCGTCGATGTTGTATTAATGTCAAATTGGGTACATCCTACCCGCCACAATCGCAAGATGCATGCGTTTCGGACCGATCTGCATCGTGCGGTAATGGAGGCGCTTAGCAAACATTAGCGCAAAGAAACGAAGGGTTCGAATAGGAAGACCGCAATGTCCTTCGTTTTATCGCGTGAAAACTGAAAATCATGTATGTGGGATAAGTTAAGAGAAGTTGAAAGACGCTATGAAGAATTGGCGCGTGAGCTCTCTTCGCCGGAGGTGGTCGCTGATCGCGAGCGTTTTAAGCAGGCTTCCAAAGAGCATAAAGATCTGACCGAGCTTGTTGCAACGTTTCGTGCGTACCAAAAAGCTGATGAGGAGCTTAAGGGAAGCCGTGAGCTAATTGAACATGGTAGCGATCCCGAACTTGTGGCCATGGCCAAGGAGGAGTTTTCGCTTTTGCAGGGCGAACTTCAAGGGCTTGAGCAGCGGCTAAAGGTTTTGTTGGTGCCCAAGGATCCGAATGACGATAAGAATGTTATCCTTGAAATTCGTGCGGGAACTGGCGGTGACGAAGCATCGCTATTTGCGGGAGAGCTTTTCCGCGCGTATACCCGTTACGCCGAGACACGCGGATGGAAAGTAGAAATTTTGAGTCTCAGCGACGGAAGTGCCGGTGGAGTCAAAGAAGTTATTGCCATGATCAATGGCCAGGGTGCATTTAGCCGGCTTAAATATGAAAAGGGAGTGCATCGGGTACAGCGTGTTCCGAAAACTGAGGCGCAGGGACGTATTCACACTTCGACGATTACCGTGGCAGTGCTTCCCGAAGCGGAAGATGTTGATATTAAGATAGAAGAGAAAGATCTGCGCATCGATGTGTACCGCTCCGGCGGACATGGCGGGCAGAGTGTGAACACCACTGACTCGGCGGTTCGTATTACTCATCTTCCAAGTGGGCTTGTTGTCGCAATTCAAGATGAGAAGTCGCAGCACAAAAATCGCGACAAAGCGATGCGCCTTTTGCGTTCGCGACTTCTTGAACGCGAGCAGGAGAAACGCGATGCCGAGCGCCGTGATGATCGACGAAGCCAGGTTGGCACGGGTGAACGTTCGGAAAAAGTTCGCACGTATAATTTCCCTCAATCACGAGTCACAGATCATCGCATTGGACTCTCCGTGCATAATATTTTGGCGTTGATGGATGGTGATCTTGATCAGGTAATTGAACCCCTTGTAACGCACTATCAGGCTTTGGCGTTGCAGGAGAGAGAAGCAAACTAATTATTAACAAAAGCGAATAGTTTTCTTGCTCCTTTCTTAAAATCTCAGATTAAGGGATTTTGCGATCGTATTTAGTATAAAATTTAGAAAGATTAGCATAAAAAGTGTTAATATAATCGCTGTGCGCTATTCTTGAAATTGAACGGATGGGCCGCAATAATTAAAGAGTCTCTGCCAACATCGGCGCTCACTGAATTCTAACTTCGTTGTCTGATAAGCGCGGTGCTAGGCTGCGCCGATCTTGGCACGCTGTAGTAAGAAATTTTTAAAATATTGTGAGCAGCTCTTATGGCCCATCAGACAATTTCATGGAAGCTAAAGGATTTCGCCGATCATAAACCCAGAGTGGATCCTTGGCAGGAAGGACTTGGCGAGAATGGCCAGGCAAAGCTTCAATCCGCGCTTGTGCTCGGCACTGGAAACCTGTTGAAGCGTCAATGGAAAGCTTATGAAGAGTGGCTTTCGCAGGGTGTGCAGCTGCATTTCGCCGATATCAAACACCCAACACACGTAAATATTCCCTCGCGAGCGAACTACGTGAATATGGACACGGAACGAACCTCGATTGGCCAACTTGCCACCAAGACTAAACGTGGAAAGTTTGATTACGTATTCGTAAATACCGTTCCCGATCTTCATCTTGCGCTGGCCCTTGAGTTTTGGAACGTGGCGCATAGGGTGATTATTCAGAAGCCGCAGGACACCTGTTTTCCGCTTATACGCACGCTTGGCTCGAGCACCTCCCATTTGGAGTTTTTGAAAAGGACTTTTGTCTGGGACCATTACCGCAATAAGGGTTCAGTCGCGGCGTTTTTTGAACATCTTCCAAAGCGCATGAGCGAGTATGGGCAGATAAAGCAGGTGGTGCTCTTCATCACCGAGTCAAAAAATATTCACGATGAAGATAGTCGTATCGGAAGCTTACGATTTGGGATGGTACAGGATCTCGGCGTGCACATGTTCTCGGTTTTTCTTGAAAGCTTGCTTCGCGCTGATCGCTGGAACCTTGCGCCGGATGATAAGAGAACCCAGAAACGAACTGGCGCAACAATTACCCTTGATCACGTGACGAAATGGCGCCAGCAGCACGCGCCGATTCCTTCCGAAGCGGAGACCTTTGCCGCGCTTGATTTTACGGTACATGAAACCATCGCCAGGATGAATGAAAAGGGTGGACGCGCGGACAGTGAGTTTCCCCACAAATTCAATGTGCTGGTAGTTTTAGGAAAAGGGGTCTTTCCTGCTCCCGGCGCCAACCGAGATCTTAAAACTATTGTTGTCGAGTATGAAAAGCCAGGTGCGATGAGCGTTATTGATCTCTCT
Source organism: uncultured Bdellovibrionales bacterium (assembly GCA_964510065.1). Lineage (GTDB taxonomy): Bacteria > Bdellovibrionota_C > UBA2361 > UBA2361 > CAIXSY01 > CAZEAC01. The sequence continues at coordinate 13,698 of CAZEAC010000102.1, forward strand.
TCGCTCGGCGTTTCTGGTCTCGAAGGAAATAATATCAACTATCATCATGGCGGATTGAACCGCCCGCTAAACCTACTTGCGCCGGAGCCCTCCGATCACGCGCTCGGCGGTTTGGGTGGGTTGCGTTATCCACAATGGCAGCCGTTTCGGTTCGCCGAGCAAATCGCCAGCGTCGCGCACGCCGCGCAAAATTGGCCGTGTAGTGACGTTCCTGGGTATGAATATGGCAAACCGTTGCCGTACTTCATTCGTGAGCTGACTTCACGCGGATTGATAGCGGATTGCTATAAGGGTCTTGCTGATATGCCGTTGCTTAATTTCGCTGTTGATCGGACTAAGGATCCAATATTTTTTGATTGAAGCACGATGTCGTCGACTAATGATAAGCTGTTTGTCGAGCTTCTGCTCGCGTTTCTAGGTTCACTCAATCAAGGACGTGATCAATTCTATGCTGCGCTCGAAGGTTTAGGGCACCCCTTTGCCTCGCCGCGTGAACGGATCGTCGCACGTGAGATTGCTGGTCAGCTCGACGCTCTTCGAGCGTTACTTGCGACGAAGGCCGCCGGGCTTGGCGCACCGCTCTGTAGCTCGTCGAGCGAAGCAGCCATCATTTCGGTGAATCTCCTTCGCGAGTTCAAGCACGATCTGCTTGAGCTCGCCAACGAGCTTACTCGAATGCTTGGACTTCGTGACCTTCCGACACGGACGGGCGACATTGCATTTCTTGCCGCAGGATTCAGACGGAGCGCCGCGCAGCGACTGCTTTACTCCAAAGAGCTTGATAGGCTTTCGCGTGCCTTTCCGTTGGAACCGGTATTGCGCCGCGCGGAATCAGCGCATAACGATGCAATCGAAGAAGAGCGCCTTTCCAATGAAATTTATGTCGCCGTCAAACGCTGCAAGGGGAGGCTCGATCCGCGGATCCTGGATGCATATGGATCGCGCTGGATCTCTATTTCGGGAAAACTTCGCGCAGTAAGCCACGAAATAAATCGATTGCTCTATTCGACTTTACTTGGCGACCTTGATTTTTCTCATGCCGAATTTAGATCCGACGAGGTGCTGCGTTGGCGAAGTGAAGGGTTTAAGGCGGACGAAGCCGGATTTTGGCGCGCCTACGGAATCTCACCGGAACTTGCGCGTGAATGGCTCAGCATTTCGATTACAGATCCCGCGCATGCGGCATCATGGCATTATCAGGGTTTTTCACCGCGAACCTCCAAACCATGGCGGCAGTATGATATTCCCGCGTTTGCAGCTCGTAAGTGGCTTGGTGCAGGGTACTCCGCAGTGCAAGCGGACAAACAGATAAAGTTGGGATTTTATCTGCCTGAGGCTCAGGTCGAGAACGTCGGTACGGCGGAATCTTCTTCCGGTTAGCCTACTCCTCTCACGCTCCGCCTCCTCTGCGTCTCTGTGGTTTATTTTTCTTTATAAAACCACAGAGGCTCAGAGGACACCGAGGCAGAGAAAAGTGAGAAGATTTCGTTAACAGAGTAGTAGTACTCTGTAACAAAAGTAACTTTTCCTTCCCTCAGCTCCCCCTCTGTGCACTCCGTGACTCTGTGGTTTATTTCTCTTAAAAACAACACAGAGTCACAGAGAGCACAGAGCTAGGAAAGTAAGAGTATTTCGTTTACAGCGTAGTAGTTAGTTTCCGCTTAAATAGATCTATCGCCATGCGATAACAAAGCAGTGCAAGTTCGGGATCATAACGCGCCCCTTCGTCTCGCATAAAGGCATGGACGCCGTTAAATTCGTGCCAGGTAAAGTTCGCGCCGACTTCACTCAAACGATCATAGATGATTTTTCGGCCTTCGGGAGGAATATGCGGATCCTGCTTGCCCCAGATCATGAGAAGTTCGCCCTTAATCTCGCCGGCGCGATCGAGTGAATCGTCTTTCATACCGGCACCGAGGCTGCGCTTATGAATATCGGTCGCGTAAAAGCAGGTCGTCGCCACCACGTCGCTATTCATCGCGGCTCTAAACGCAAGGTGACCGCCAATGCAGATTCCGATTACGCCAATTTTTCCACTACAGCTAGGAGCAGCCTTTAAGTACTGCACTGCCGCAAGTGCGTCGGAATCATAGGACTCGAGTTTCTTCGCAATTTTATCGCTGTTACCACGGTCGGCGCCGGCCTGATCATATGCGAGCACCGTTCCGGGCGACTCGAGTTCATGAAAAATTTCGGGAACACAGACCA
>CAZEAC010000103.1:0-15778 GCA_964510065.1 uncultured Bdellovibrionales bacterium
TACCTGAAAAGGAGATTAGGAACGAGAAATTGGGGGAAGATTGGGTGCGTTTATTATCAAAAAGCTGAAAAAGGTCTCATTGCCGACTTGTTACGAGAGTACAGAAAAGAGCCTCAAAATGGTGCCATGTACTAAGACTTCCTGACTAAGACTTCCTGCGTGGACGCGTACTCGGAAACTGCGACATTTTGTCGCATTGAATGTCGCTAGTGGAAGGAATAGAAAATAACAGCTGATGCCCTTGAAGTAGAGCTCTTGCCGAAATCGGCTATCGACTCGAGTTAAGGTCTTTCAGTGTGCCATTGTACAAGAGGTGTTTCCGCCCGTCGCCGGCAAAACTTATGATGCAGCAACCGACCCAATTTGAACCCAAGCTCCTTCGCAAGCAAGAGTGCAATAATCAAAGGAGGCCGAGAGGACACACTCAAGATACGGCGCTAAGATTTTTAACCTCAACGGAAAGTTCGGTTCAGATCGAAGTACCTCGATTGCGTGATCACAGTGCGCGGCAAGTCGAGGCAGTTCTCTTGCCGAATATTGTGACACCAACGCTAAATAAATCACGAAAAGTGATGGTTTCGAATCGAGTGCTTGACAGGTGTGGAATTGGGCTTTCGGTATTCTGCGTGTTTAATTGCGTTGGCTTACCTCTCATTACGACCGTGAGTTCTCTAGGAGTCTACGCGGCGTACGCGCATCGTCCCGTAATAATGCTGGGGGCCACTGGACTAGCTGTATGTGTCGCGGCGTGGAAGCTCATCGTTAACGAACTTCGCAAGAGACGACTTGTGACGCCAATAGCCGCCGTAATTGCCGCAGGGGCACTCTCTACTGGAACTATTACGACCGTTTTGAGTTCAGCGAGCAAAAACTCTGCCGAACGAGGCGAAGCGTTTTGTGGTATGCCGCCGACTCTTTCGCGTACCCCGTTGCCCAGTGTTAGAAGTGATCGGGCGCACATTATGTCTCCGATGGCTAGGCCACGAATGCACCTCCTTGGTCCAGTGGGAGCAGCGGTATTAGGCCTATTGCACTTCAGGTCGAATATTCGCGGAGGGAAAAGGGGTGACGTGAGAGGTCCGTGCGGAAATGCCAGAGAATTCTGTGAATGTGCTGATTAAAGCCACCAATTGGGATAGTGATTTATGAATTTTGCACAACAGGCATCTGCTAAATCTAACCACTTTCATCTCCCTCGCATTGAATTCGATAAGACTGTGCTTATCCTTACCGGTTGGGCTGGTGCCGGGAAAAGCAAGACCTTCGAGCTGCTTCTTTCGGGGCTTTCCGAGCAGCTTGATAAGGTGGGTGCGATTGTGAATGAAGTGAGCATGCAATCGGCACTTGTCGATCTTGCAAGATTTCCCGCGCAAGCAAAAGCGAAGGCTGTGGCAGGATGCGCGTGCTGTGTATCAATCGAACAAATTGTTGATAAGGTACAGGAGTTCTCCAGGCACGGAGCAAAGCTTACGATTATCGAGCAATCCCCGCTTTCTAGAACCGATAGGATTGTTCGGCGCTTACGATCAATTGGCTACAACACGTTTGTTGTAGCGCTGATTAGTCCGTATCAGCTTAGGGAAACAAAGAGTTACAGCTATCTTCAAATTCGTTGTGCAGACGGAATTATTCTCTCTCACCTCGGCGCTCCTGAAGAAGCCGACTCACAGCCGCGGCGTGAAGCAGAGGTGTTGGTCGGTGAGCTGACCAAGGACTTGGGAAAGAAGCCGACAGTCGTTCTGTCAAGCGGTGAAAGAGATTTTGCCACTTTGGTCAAGTTCTGGCCGATCATAGAAAGCACCAGGAATAATGGCACTACAACCAAGCTTCACAACACCGAGTCAGAAAAACAACGTCAGCAGGACGTCGCAAATTACTCGGAGATATATATTCATCCCTATTCAAATCTCAGTAATGAAAGTATCGCAAAGGCGCTTTCAACTCTACGAACTGATGCGAGGCAGGTCGGAGTCTCCGAACCTATTAAAGTGATTCGAGCAAAGGGCGTAATCGCTGCGGAGAATATCGATGTCAGTGTTGATGAACGTGGCTTTCACGTGACAAGGTCTGCGCGAAATCCCGAGGCACCTCGCACAGATGGGCGAGACTATCTCTTGGTTCGAGCGCTCGACTCAAGACTATTTCAGTGCCATGGGCATCTTTATCAACATCTGGGAACTCACGAATGTGGAGCGAAGACTGTCGAGGCAATTACGGCGCTATATCCGTCTCGCGAACAGATCCTGCGATCGCTTGATGGTGAGGAATTACAAGTCGTGATGTCGGCAGACACACTCCTTTGGGACTTGGTAGATAGCTTGGCACTCCTCGGAAGAATTCCTGATCAAGAGCGGCTTCACGAAGTTGGTGATGCTGTAATATCTCTTCTGAGCGCCTTTCTTGATTTTCGACGTATGCTGCATCAGGCTCTGGCGACGAGGGATCCCGTCAAGCAGGCTCAGGTTCTATTCGATGCTGCTTTTGTAACATGTAAGATTCTTGCGCACCCACATCTTCAACCGCTTTTGACTAGTGAAGGGAGTCCACTCTTTTCGCTTAGTCGAGAGGTTAAACTCACCGCCCCCATTTCTCAGCTTTTGCAAGGACTCGCACACGTAAGATCTTTATCAATAAATGGTAGGGGGCGTCTTTCGGCAGAAGATGTCGATTGGTTCAAGCTTATTTTTGCTGCTCCGTGGCTGGAACGAGGCTCAAAGCAATTGACGCAGCCCGCCCTTGCCAACATTGAGCGGCTCTCCTCCAGTGACCCTACTTATTCCTGGAAAACATATTTCCGTGATCTTAAAGAGGCCTTAATACGATGAGCCCGCGCAATTTTCCGGGGACAAAGTCATCAAGACCTGGTCGCAGCGCGATGAATGGTATTGGGATGCTCTTTGATGGAGTGAAGAGTGGAGGCGACATGAGCGGCGTCCGGCTCACTCAAGAGTGTTGTGACCCGCTAAGAGTATTAAAGGAACTATCCACCCTTGCCCAGCAGGGGAGGTTGACGCCCGATAAAGCTCGCTTTGATCTGGCTCAGATTGATGCATTTGCGAGAGAAGCTCAGACTCCTCAAAGTAGACAGACAATTCAAAGAGAGGCCGCAAAATTCAAAGAAGCGGTACTACTCTCCGGTAATGGCACGTTGATCAATGTAGCTCTTAAAGGCTTGTCTTCAATCGAATGCCTGAAGCCTGAATATTCGGCGAATGTTTTTAGCAAAGATGCCACGTCTGATGCAAAGCAGTTTGACTCCAATACAGCACCGAGGGAGGCAACATCAACGCCGTTTGGAGCCGCAAGCTTTACCAACGTTGGCCTGAATTTTCTGATGGGTACTGCTCCTGTATCGGAAGCTCCACGAATTGCTTCCGAGTGGTGCTGCCTCCGAGAATTTATAGCTACCTATCAGAAGGAAATTGAAAGCTTAGCCAAGAAAGGAACGCTTACCCACGAATACTATTCAGCATATAAGAGAGAGTGTGAGCAGAAACTCAGCCAAGCAAGACTTGACGGAGAGCCGCGTGATATTATTGAAAAGGTCGAAGGCATAGTACGTAGTGTAGATTCAAGCCTCAGGTCTGATCCGATCGCGGCTACTTGGCCGGATTTTCAAGCTGCGCCATCGAGAGAACCTCATCGCAAGGAAGATCCTATATTCGTAGCCGCTGATCCTCAGCCTCGTACGGAGCCTACCGCTGCGAAAGTTGAGAATGCTCCGCAGAGTGCGTGGAGTGGGCCGGCTTACACGATTCCGCCGCAGGTGGTTGTAGAGGCATGGTACAAACATGGCGAGCCCTCTCACATTCATGATTCTCAGCCTATGTCGATGCTAAAAGGCGCTCAAGCGACAGCTTCTGCCGAATTACACCCGCCTTATCGGTTTGAGCCGAGCTTCGGTGGCGGTCGTATTGGAGCTTACTCTCACACGACTGCCATTGCGATCACTGGCAGTACTTGCGGTTCTTCGACTCCCGTGTCTATGGGACCTCTGCCGTTAAAGATGTCTCAAGGGGTCACAAGCGCTAATCTATCGGACCTTAGGCAGGCAGTTCGGCAGCTTGACCTGAGTGCACACGCGCGCGTTGAACGTTTTGTGGCACGCATTCTTACATTATGCGAAGGGCCCGTCGGTAAGAACTTCGAAAGGAATCTTGTGAATTCCATATCGCGCCGTGGAATAGTCTTATCTCCGAAAGAGATACACACTCTGGTTCGTATCGCCACAAGAGACCTTGCCCAATTTAAGAGGATTCTTACGAGGCTTTTCACGGAGAAGCTACTTGAGCGCATTAGTCGTGTGGGCATGTCGCATGCTTATAGGGAGTACCTGGGTCGAATTTCGGTACTGGCGCAATTGCTATCCGATAGGCAACTGGTGATTCGGCTATCTCGTGTGTTAAGCCGCATTGGAATCAAGGCTCAAAGCCAGACCGATCTGCTTTCACTTGCGCGCCTTATTAGGCAGAATACCTCGAGCTTCGCATCGCGACTCCAGGCACTGCTTGTATCCTCCAGACGTGCGCTGCCTCCCGCGAAGCAGCTTATGGCACGCCTCATTCGCATTAGGTCGTCACGAGAAATGACACCTCGCGAGCTTGGGCTTAGGATCTCACGCCGTTTCTCCAGTCTGGAACTTACGAAATTGTATAACGGCCTTCGCCTAAGAACAGTAGCGAGAGGTGTAGCACGCGAGGCTGATCTGTTACGTGCGATTCGTTATGCACTGCGTCGACATCAGCAGGTGATTCGAAAGCTAATCTCAAACCCAACGCTGCTATCGAGAAGGTTAGAAATTCGTACCTTACTACGTCAACAGCGTCAATTGTTGCTGCGCTTGAACCGCATGAGTCCAGCTCTTGAGAAAGCCAAGCTGCGCAGGAGCCTAAAATTGGATTCTCTTATATTTCATATTGCCGAAATTGAAGCAGAGCTCGCTCGTTACAGTACAAACGAAATTGAAACGGAATTGAACATAGTTCGGCGACGCCCACGAATTCTAAGCCGAAATCACAAACGGCGCGTGATAATTAACCTTAATCAGAAAGATGTGAGTCTCAATGATCGTGAGCGAAAGGCAAAGAAGCCTCAGCCGACTTCGAAAGCGCCCCTTAAGGAGACTTCGAAGCGAGGCAGAGCGAGGGTAATAGTTGCTGCGCAAAGGGAGTACTCTCGGACACTCGATATCGTCCAATCCGAAGAAAAGGAAGGGAAGAACCAAAATGAAGATGTCTTAAAAAGTTTCTGAGAGAAATTGTCTTAATCGAGGCGGCGACGGTCCGAGCGAATCTCTTGGAGTCGAGTTAAAGTAACTTAAGCGTACAAGTAATACTGCCGAAGACAACACTGGGCGAAGTACAACGTCTACAAACACAATTATAATCGCACAATGAGAAATGCAATACTTTCGTTAATAATCTCCATGCTGTTTGCAGTTCCGTTCAAGGTAAACGCGGCCCCGAGCGCCGCCAAGAATTTCAAAGCTAAGTTTAAGCTCCCTACCTCAGGGGTCGACCAGGTTAACGCAATTACCAATACCGGCCGGGTAATTGCTGGAACAAAAAAAGGTTCGACTGTCACGGTGAGTATTCCCACCTCCAGTTTAAAAGGGACAAGTTTCTATGCAACAAGCGGCGGACGTTTTGTTGGCCCCTTTATGTATCCAAATAGCGCAACCAAGGGCGCACTGTTTCTCACCAAGAATCCAAAAGATAAGGAGAAAAACGCCCTCGCATCAGCAACATTTAAGCTGAAAGCCCCCGCAGCGGGTGAAAACTACATCACGCTCACTAAGGCGCTCAAAGGCAGCATCTTTGAAAAGAAGAACCAATATACATTAGCATCGATCCCTACGTTCGGATTAAATGGCGTCGGAAGTCAGCGCATTAGAGCAGGGGTGCAGGGAGATTCCGATCTCGATGGTGTTGTCGATACACTCGACGTAGACGCCGATGGCGATGGAATCAACAACATTGCAGACGCTGACACCGATCTCTTTACTTCGGGGGTTTCTACAAAAGCAGGCGAGGAAATCGATGTTCCTTTCACGGCGCTCTACTTAAGTATGCGGGACTCGCTCAACTGGCATATTAATGGCGCACTATCGGCTGATGCAGTGGACGCCGTTATTGGCGGCGAGAATAAGTTTAGCGTAGCGTACTTCTTTGCCATACCTCCCGGAACCAGTACCTCAAGCATCACCGGAGGTCATGTCATCTGCGGATCTGAGCTTACGTACTGCCGTCCGACTTCTGACGGGCTGACGAGCACTGGTGTATATTCGGGCTTCAGTGAGGGAAATCAAAGCTTAATCGGACAGTTGTGGTCGAACATCACAACGGACGGCAACGAATACAGCTTAGAATCCTTTATGGTCGGCGGAAGCACCGAACCGGTGTATGGCGCCTCTATTCAGCCTCGAGTTGGGCGAGCAGCATTTCGTCCTGGCGATAACTATAGGGTTGACTTCACAGATTCGGATGGTGACGTTGTGACGAGCAAGACACTCACTCTTCCGCCCTATTTTCTCACCGCGCCGGCACTCCGGGCTTACAATACGACTTCAAGTAGTGCGTCAGCGGATGTTGTCGTGGACTACAGTGATAGTAATGGCCCTGGCACGAGTAGCGGCAATCCAATTGTTCTTGCCAACTCTGGAGACTTTAGCGGAAAGCTGCGAGTCAATATATGGCGCCTTCAACGTCTCACCGTCTCTCCTGAGAGTGGCGATTATCGTGACTACGGACATCTGAACTACGGCGTACTTATTAATAATAACGCGGGTGAATATAGCTGTGGCGAGCTCTACAGCAATCTTTCCTCGTCGTTGACTGAAGTCTCTTCTCGTGGCACGGGCGACAGCTTCTCTTCACAGCAAGGAGCTACTCTTTGGCCACTTGTGGACTCTTCAGACGATTTCGAGCCATCAAACGCGAGTGACTCAACCACGCTTGGTAATAACACAATAAGCTTTACGGTTGACCTGAGCGCATGTCGCATCAGAAATGGACTCTCGGCTGGAGTTCATACGGTAAATATTATTGCGGCGGGCGTAGATACCGGGCACGGCGCAAACAGAGCAGCACAGTTTATTACCGTCAATATTCCATAAAAGGAACTCAAGAGACTGGCGAAATGACGGCTCGTGAGTGGATTAAACCTGGCCTAATAGATAGGGCATCTGTTTAGCTTCGAGATAGGCGCGTGCCCGAGCAGAGAATAATTCGTAACTTGCCGAGTCAGTCGCGCCAATTTCTATGCTCAGATAGTAGGGAGGAGTCGCGTGGAGCGCGGCATAACCTTTGCTCCAAATCGCATTCAGAGAAAAGCCATGCGGCGTAAAATGATGTTGGTGCGACTTGAAGCCAGTCTCTGACTCTAGGCTGCTGATAAGGAGCGTTTGCAGTTCGGATTGGCAAGTCTCAAAGCGGCTTTGTGGAGCCTTCTCCTTAAAATTTAAGACTAGCTGTAAAATCTTACAGCGTCTTTCCCACGCATCGGCGCTTCCCAAGGGGTAAAGCTCCGATACTGCCGAACTGCCCGACGAGGTTGCACAGTCAAGCCGCAGCGAGTCTCGAATTACTCGCAGTACTTCATCGCAATCTGTGCGGCGGGTCGTGGCTCTCGGGAATCTCCGTAACCATAGGCCTGAAAGCGCAGAGGCTTGAGGAAATGTCTTGCCAAGAATTGTTATGAAGTTGGCGATATTTCCTCCGCCGCAGGTAATAAGAACCAGGGCATCTTTCTGCGCGATGAGACTCGACTCGGATAGAATAAAAGAAGCTGCACGCGTGTCGACAAGTGGCTCGACAATCTGAATGTTTGCGAAAGCGAGCATGTCCCGCCACTGATCAAGTGGGATATCGAGAAGCGATATCTTGAGAATGTCAAAATGGAGCTCAAGTCGATCTTCAAAAGGCGTAAAAGTGAGGCTCATAGACTTCGAGCTCCATGTAATATCTCCGCGAATCCACGGTCCGGCTTGCGCATTCGCCAAATAAAAGCATCGAGCACATAATGTGTCGCCTGCGGAACTGCAAGAAGTGGCACTACCATTGAAAGAATCGCGTGATCGGGAATAGCGCCGAAGACGTAAAATATCGAAAAAAGTTCCTGGCGTTCGCGCCATACGAGACTATCCCAAAAGCCTTCTTCGAAATATGCCAGCACAATGAGAACGAGCGCAAAAAGCGGAATTGCGCGATAGCTAAAAAACCGAGGAAAAATCCCCGAGACGACAGTGGGCCGTGACTTTCCGTAGAATTTTCGACGTCCGAAGTACCACACCAGAGCAATGTATGGGACGCCATGAGTGATGACATTCGTAATGGTGAAAGGGAAGTCGGCATTGAGCAAAACGATACCAACATACCACGAAAGCGCGGTACCAAAGAGTAGCAGATTCTTAGGAACATTGAAGTAGTGCTCCCGCCGCCACTGGTAAAGCTCTTTAATGAGATATGCTATCAGCACCGTGCCATACAATATGCCACAAAGGCTCGAAATCCACTGTGGCACGCTAATCGCAAAGTCACCCTTCACAAACCAGATAAAATTTCGCGGAAGGTGCGCATGCCAATACACTAGCGGAAAAAGTGTCGCGAGATACACCGCCAACTGATCGAGGGCGCGGAACAGGCGCGGCTGTATCGGTTCTGAGCGCCGATAGATCATCATAAATCCATACTGCTGACGCACAAAGTGAAAGACTGCAACATACGCAAGCACTGTCCAAAACCCCTTGGTACTTTGGCTGTAGAGTAATACGCCCAGGAGCCAGCACATCAGCGGAATCATGAGAAGGTAGCCGCTATAGTGCCTGCGCTCTTCAGGATCGAAGTAGGTTCTAAAGAGCGTGCTGTAAACATGCGCGACATCGATTCCCATTATGACTAATGCCCAAGTCCAAATTGGAATCGTATTTAGGCGGTTGGGCAAAAGTGTGGCGATAACCAGCGCGAGTACTACCGAAAAGAACGCTGGTCCCAGAATCCAAATTAAGTCAAAGCGCCGCGATGCAATCCAGTGTTGAGCTATCTTGTTACGTCTATTTTCTGCGCTCACGACTGTATCCCGATTGAGCTAAGTAGTGCTCGAGCACTTTCAATTCCTTGGTAGTGCGCCTCCTCGAAAATTGAGATGCCGCTCATATCGGAGTGCGCGAAATAGACCCCGTCTTTGAATCTTGGCATCGATGTGCGAGCAGTGTCCCAAATATATCGAGGCGTAGGTTCGACCATAGCATGCCCCCAAAGCCAGATATCGAGCGTCTCAATATGTCTTGAAATACTTGGATGTGCCTTTTCGAGGTCCGCGATCACTCCGCTGCACCATTCTTGGTAGGTCCGCGCTAGCGCGAGCTTTCGCGCAGCTGACGAATCGCCTTCATAAAGTGGCTGGTAGTAGGTGAGGACAAGGCTCTCCTTCATTGCGCGGGGATCCTGATGATTGGCAACGACATAGCCGAGCGATCGGCTATCAAAAAATACATTGTCCCAGGAGAGCCCGACGGAGGAAGTTTCCTCGCGAACTGGCACCGTGAGATTAGCGACCATCCAAGGGCTGTAGCGCGCTGGCGCGGGATGGTGTGCGGAGCCAAGCATATATCCACTGACAAATCGTGGTACCGCGAGAAGCAGCTTCTCGCAGTGAACGCGTAGCGGACGCCTTTCAAGCGTATCAAACCCATGCAAGGTAAATTTATTATTCTTGCCTTCGATCTCGCGAATGAGAGTATTTACTCTCAAGTTTTCAGCGACTCGAAGACGCAGTTTATCGGTAATCCATCCGTTCCCCGCTGGCCAGGTAAGTAGCTCTTCGCGTTCCGCGTTTTCGGCCCATCCATCACGTGAAGCGAAGTAGTGAATGCCCGCCCAAGCGGAGGCTGATTCGAAGCCGATGCCGTAATCATCCCGGCAGCAATAATCGAGGTACCAATGCAGATGTGGCGAGGTGAAATTCTCACGCTCCAGATATTGTTTGGTGCTGATACTGTCGAGGGCGAGATATTTGGGGTCCTGCGAACTATTCGCAATTGGAATCGAAAACGCACGTCTTCCATCTGAGCCTCGAGCCTGGCGGTACTGCTCCATCAGATCAAAAAATCTCCGGTATTGATCTTTTTCGGCCGCTGAAACTCCAACCATTGGCACGATTCCTTCTTGCCAACGGCCATGCATAAAAAGGCGCTCCTCCGGTGCGGCGCAAAGGTAAAGCTCTTCATATATCGGCTTGCCCGCTGGTGAGTATCCTTTAATTATCCCGAGCTCTTTGAAAAGTTCATGGATTGAGCCATGTTCTCGATTTGGAACTGGCACATAATGCGCGCCCCATGGATACGCGCTTACGTTATTCTTGCCAGAGAGTGAGTTCCCGCCAACATCATGCTCTAAGTCAAAGAGTAAGAATCGATCGAAGCTATGCCGTTTGAACCACCAGGCGGCGGATAGCCCTGAGACTCCTCCACCCACGATAACAACCTGCGTGTGGATCTCCTCTGCGTTGACATGCTCGAACTTTTCACGAAGAAGGTGCCCAACAGCAGACGAAGCTCCGCGTATCGAGCCGTTATACGAAGGTGCGCTCGGCTTGGAAGCCTGGCAGGCGGTGAGATACGGAACGCATAGAGAGCTTCCCAGCGTTTTAAGGAAGCTCCGCCGATTTAATGTGCGCTTCAGCTTACGTTGGACCATTCCTCCTCGTAGTATCTCACGAGTGCTTGATTGTTGAGCCGATTCGAGTCGACGGGGACCCGATCCATATCATTTGGAAAGAAGATCAGAGATGGCACAAGTTCGGAGCTCACGAAGCGAAGTCCTGGGAGATAGCGCGTGGCCAATTTTGGGCTAGTGTTCCCCGCAAGCACAAAACCCCACTCTCCAAACGAAGGGACAAATGCATGGTAGGGAAGTGTGTGAAGGCCGGCTTCGCGTAAAGACTGTTCAACGCACCAGAAGGATTTCCGCGCGAGAAGCGGAGAAGTGCTCTGAACTACTATAAGCCCGTCTGTATTCAAAGACGCTTTTACAAAGCGATAAAAAGCGGAGGTGTACAGCTTTCCAAGGGAGTAGCTTGTGGGATCCGGCAGGTCTACAATGATGAAATCGAATTGGCGTTCTGCTGCTCGTATCCACACAAATGCGTCTTCATTAATTACAGTGACCTTTGAAGAATCCAGAGAGTTTTGATTTAGTCGCCTAAGCAGAGGAGACTCCCTAAAGATATGTGTCATCTCTGGATCGAGGTCGACGAGCGTTATCGACGCTATCTGCTCGTACTTAAGTGCTTCGCGAACCGCCAAGCCGTCGCCCCCTCCCAGGATAAGCACGTGAAGCGGCTTAGCGGAATTTTCAGTAAGGCTTGCAAGTCCGAGGTGAACCAGTGCTTCGTGATAGCGATATTCGTCGGAGGAATCAAATTGTAAATTACTGTTGAGATAAAGCCTCACGGCGGCGTCTCGCCGTGTAAGCACTATTCGTTGATACGAACTGTTTTTCGAAAAGACCACTTTTTCGGGGTAATAATAGCTTTCAGCCGAATCGAGGATCTTGTCTGAAAGAGAGAAGCCAACGCCCAGCCCGATCAGTATACAAACGCCTAAAATCTTAATTGGCTGGGCCCAGCTTTCGCGCGCGCCGAGGCGAAATGTCACCCAGAGTGCGACGAGAACATTTAATATGCCAAAGAAAAACCCTGTGCGTATCAACCCGAAATGCGGAACAAAAAAAAGTGGAAAAAGAATACTCGCCGCTAAGGCTCCGATATAATCGAAGCTTAATACTTTGGAGACAAGGTCCGAAAAAGTGAGTTTGTCGCGCAGGATTTGCATAAGCAGGGGAATTTCTAAGCCAACTAATATCCCAATCATGCTGACTAATGCATACAGCACGATCTGAAATGAGCTAGCGTAGGCAAACGCGAAAAAGAGAATGGCAGCAGAAGCGCCACCTAGTACGCCGACAAGAAGCTCAACCTGTATAAATGTCTTAAGCTGTTGGTGCTTTATAAATCGGGAAAGATAGGATCCAATCCCCATTGAGAAAAGATAACTTCCAATGACAGTTGAAAACTGAGTGACTGAATCGCCAAGGAGGTAACTTGCAAGTGCACCAGCGATAAGCTCGTAGATTAACCCACAAGTCGCGACGACAAATACAGAAAAGAGTAGCAGTCCCGTCATTGCCTATCCATGTACGGCAGCCGAAACTATTAATCCAATCGCTATTGCCATGCTGCCGACGACAATGGACAACGCCACGTTCTTTTCTTTTACGACTTCATCCCAGAGTCGATAAGGCGTAATTCGGTCGAAAACCCAAAACGAAACTCCTAGTACCACTACGCCAACAAGAGAGAAGGCAATTGAGTTGATCAATGAATTTAGCGGAATCATACCTGCCATATTTTAATTCTCCTTACTTATGATTAAATCCTGAAACATACCGACGACCACTGTTCCCGAGAATTGACCAGGCTACCTTGCCGGTGCGATCGGCGTAGACCATCCAGGCGCTAAGAAGTAGGCAGTAGCTGATAAATATACTTACCAATTTCATTCGTCGCTCCCATAGACACTAGACTGTTGCCATCTCTTCGCCTCAAATATTGCGCGCAGAATAAGCATGGTAATAGGGTAAACGATAATCAAAAAAAATACGATTCCGTAGTTGCCCCAATACGCGACATTGCGACGAAGTGAAATAGTGAAAGGAAGCGGCGCGGCAAGTGGACCAGCAGTAGGGTGGTAGGCAAGGACATACTGCCCCGGCATTACGCTTGGGAGAATAACTTTTGATAGCGTACTGCCCTCGCTCCATGAGCCGTCGCTATCAACCCCATGATAGAATGCAACCTCGACCTCTCCTTCTTCTTTCTCGCCCGTGCTGGTATTTGTGAGGTCGACATCGAAACTTGCCCAACTATTGTCTACCGGCGCATTTACCTTGATTTCAAGATTTCCAATACGAGTTCCGGGAATGGTAATAAGCTCAGTGCTTACACTTTCCGGAGGAATGATAACGTTCGGAGTAATTGTTCCCGAGTAGGCTCCGATAATTTCTGTGCGAGCGAAGGCGGCAAGAACCAAATGCACAAAAAAGAGCGCAATAACGAAAAATCCAGCGACGATGGCAAGATGGCCTACATGTCCCGCGCCGGGAGCGGGCTGATGCGCGCCGACTCCGGATCGAAAGGGTAGTGAAAGTGGCACGGTAAATGCTTTTTCCACCGCCGATGGCGTAAGGTACTCGCCACGTGACCAGACGTCTTCATCTCGATCCCGTTCCAGTGAGATCATATAGGGCGGTGAAATGTAATCTGTGGTCGCGTTGGTGTCGCCTACCTTAACTTCCCAAAAAAACTCTCCAAGGACATACACGACTTCAGCGCTATCCCGAAGAAATTCGGAAAAACGCAGGCCGTTATGACGAAGCGCCCCGCCGTCATAGTCAGGGGCCGACGTGAGCGGTGTTACAAAGCTCCAATGCCCTTGATTGCACACAAGCCAGCGAAAGCCCTGGTAAGGATTAAAGAGCAGGTACTCGTGCCAACGCCACTCGCGTGAAGAGTCACAGCGCACCATGAATCCAATAACTTCGAATTGGTGTTCACCGAATCGAGCGCGAGCTCCGATAGGTAGGTAACACTGCTCGGCGTTGACTTGGCGCTGAAATTGAATAACTCGCTGAATGTTTGGATCGCTTACATCAACAATTGTGCCGCATGACACGCATGCTGCCGTCGAGCATTTACCCAGGCTTCGAAGTTCAATTGAGCCGCTACAATGCGGGCAGCTCACTTTCTTGATAGCGTTAGCGCTCCCAGCCATCCAGTTCTCTTAATCCCGAAAAATGTAAATCTGCGAAATTATAAAACTTCCCCACAAATGCAAGGCAGCCGTCTCCTGAGTAGTCAAGGCAGGCGAATAGTCCATCAGCGCCGGTGCAGTCGACGCTAATCGACTTCCTGCCTACCGCGCCACAAAAAGGCAGCTCGCCCTGACTTCCGATACACTGCGCCTGCTTTATATCCTTAATTGTGTATTGTCCATCCCCGATCTGGAAACTAGTCCCGGTTTTTAGGAGTGCCTGATCCTGAGGGGCGGAAGGTGGAAAATCAGCTGGAAAGCTCACACAATAGAAACCCTGAGCTTCGCTGAGCCATCCATGGTTTTGATCGTCACTGTAGAGAAACCACTCATTCCAAGTTCCGCGTTCCCAGCGAAGTGTCACCCGACCAGCTACTGTGAAGCTGACAGGCCCGATCCGTCCCATCGTGCCTACCTGAATCGGACTCCAATCATCGCTCAGTGTTGCCATCTTCCCGACAACTTCGACATTTATATCGCTTCGAAGGAGTGTAGAAGCACAGTAGGGGCAGACCGCAAATATAGAGAGTGTGCGTTGAAAGACAACTTCACCACCGCACGAGGGGCAGGGAATTTTCATCGCCGACTAGACTTTCTTCAGTAGTTCCGTTTTCTTTGCCTCAAACTCCTGCTGCGAAATGACTCCGCTCTTCTGTAGTGCATGCAGCTTCTCTATGGTCTTGAGTGGATCTTCCGCTTCCGCAGAAGTGCCGCGCTGCGCGGCGCCAGCACCCATCGATTGCGCGATGGTATTGCCCATAGCGATTCCCGCGGCAAGGCCGGCTCCGGCTCCAGCTATTCCTCCTGGATTGGCTGCAGCCGTAGGAATGCTCGCAGCCGTTTGAAATTGCGCGTATGCGTTTAAATTACCGACGAGGCTTATCCCGGCACGTTCGTCGAGCCGTTTCTGAAGCTCTTCGGGAAGAGTCAGGCTTTGTACTTTGAAACTCTCGAGGCTAAGGCCATACTTCTGGAATTCGGTGACAAGACCACTTTTTAGACTTTCCGAGAACTTTTCCAAATTCGCTGCCATATCGACGAACGCAATCTGCCCATTACCAAGAATGCCCCCGAGGCAGGCAATAATAGCTCCGCGAAGCTGCCCTGAGAGCTGCTCAGTCTTATAGACGGGAACACTACCGCTTACTTTCTGGTAAAATATTTTAATGTCACTTACTTTGTAAGAGTAGATTCCGTGCGCCTGTACGCGCAGTGGCCCAAATTCACGATCGCGAATTGTCAGGGCATTGGGTGTACCCCACTTCTGATCGATCTGCTCGCGAGTGCTGAAAAAATATACATCTGACTTAAAGGGAGAGGCAAACGCCTTGTCCCAATTCTTAAGGTTTGTGAGGATTGGCAGCGTGCGTGTGCTCAGCGCGTGTAGTCCTGGATTGAATGCGTCGGCAATTTGCCCCTCATTGACGAACAGCGCAAGCTGGCTATCACGAACAGTGAGCATTGCGCCGTTTTGAATTTCACGATCCTGCATCGGGTACTGGTAAGCAAGAACGCCACTCTCGCTCTCGGTCCAATCAATAACATCAATGAACTGTTTAGTGATGAAATCTAGAATGCCCAAGTAGGTTTATCTCCTCATAAAACCAGGCCCACAATTTTTCGGCCTACCTGATCAATATTAAGGTATCTGGCCAAGTAATCAAGGGGAATTGATCGTACCTACTCATTAAGTCCGGCGGACCCGTGAACGTGCAGATGCACGTCAGGTTTGCTTGGTTGATTTCAGCCATTAGTTCTGTCAGCCGTAAGCTGAATGCCGATAGCCGAATCCGTGCTCCGAAAGCCGTCTCGGGTTCCGAACTCAGAACTCAAAAGGGGGTGCTAACCCCGACAGAACTGAATCAGTTTATAAAGGTGAGCCGCCACTGTATCAAGTGCGCGCTCAGCCTG
>CAZEAC010000104.1:0-15765 GCA_964510065.1 uncultured Bdellovibrionales bacterium
TCGAATGATAGCCAGGGCAAGGGAGTTAAAGCTCTCTGGCAAAGCGTCCAGTAAACAAAAACAAAAAGCGCCGTCTGTTCGACCACTCTTGGAAGTCGCAAAGCCAGCAGATGACGACTATGTACCAACGAAACGAGGCAGACGGTTATATTGCATCTGTTGGGACCAAGAAATTAGGGAAAGCTATTTATCCTTTATCCAAGAGTCGATTGCACAGTGTCGAAAAGTACTTGGCTGCTGGAGAAGCGGGAACTTTACCGTCATGTGGCCACCTGGATTCTTTCCACCTTCGGCGATTCGGAGGGTGAATCCGGTATTCGCTGTAGCTTAGAGATCATTCGCGCGGAATCGTTCTTTAGTCTTTTCGCTTTCTTGCATGGCTTCGCGCTACTGCGGTGAGCTACTCCGTAGCCCAGCGGTTTAGAGCCTGTGACTCCTAAATGAGCCATTTGCCACAAAGCCTCTGCGCTTGCAGCCTCGAGAAGTAACAGTTCATCGGCAGATCGAAGAAACCCGAGATTTATCTTTGAGACTTTGCTACTTTCGAGGTGACTTCCGGGGCGACTAGGCCGACACCAAGATCAAAATTTTTTTGACTTTCTTCAAATAGGATAACGATACATTCCAATCTCGCCCCTGCAACAAACTAAGAGTAATTACCCTGTGCCGTCATAACCCCCTATAAACACTGCTTAAAACATCATTTTTCTAAAGTCGCGACTTTAATTTCCGATATTCTCAATTGAGCATAGATGGGCACGGAGTCCTCTCTTTTTACAAGGAAGTAGCAGTACATGAGCTCTCTGATTAACTTTTCAGGTCTGGCCTCAGGGATTGATTCCTCGGCACTAATAAAAGCAGTTCTCGATCAACAGCGCACAAGCCGCCTGACGCCACTCGAAGAGAAAGTTTCCACTCTCACCGAAACGAATAGCTCACTCGACAAACTCAGCGACCTTCTCGAGACACTGAAAACCAAAGCAACCAGCTTCCGCGCGGTTTCGGGCGGCGCAATTAGTAAAATTGCGAGCTCCTCCGATGAAACCAAGACAAGCGCAGTCGCCTCAAATGGCGCGACCAACGGAACCTACAGCCTGACCGTAAGCCAGCTCGCAAGAAACGGCGTGGCGTCGTTTGATGATCGATTTAGTTCGGCGTCAAGCGCAATTAACTCTTCGATAAACAATGGCGCGTTAGCCGCGGACCGAACTGTTGACGTAAGCATCGGCACAGGTACAAACATGGAAACCGTGAGCATCGAGCTCACGAGCAGCACCACCGCGCAGCAATTTGTAGACAGTTTTAATAGTAGCGCTGAAAACGCCGAGGCATCGCTGGTAAATGTTGGCACTTCCGCGTCACCCTCTTATGCAATTGTCATTACCGGGAATTACCAAGGAACCGATCAGGGGCAGATTGCAATTACCGTTGGCACTGAAATTCAAAGCGCAGGCACAGGAGCCTTCACTTCAAATACGCTCACACAAGCACAAAACTCGCAGTTTATTGTCTCTGGTATCACCGGGACGATCTCGCGTCCTACGAATAGCGTCACTGATGTTATCAGTGGCTTAACTCTAAATTTCAAGGCAACTGGCGCTTCAACGGTGAGCGTCAGCAACGATGCTGACGCAACCATCTCTACGGTACAGGATTTTGTTGACGCTTATAACGAAGTCGTCCGCTATGCTGTCGAACAGGATCAGATAACTCGCGAAGAAGATGGCAATGTCGTTACCAACATTTTCTCGCCACTTGCAAATTCTTCGCTCGATGAGAACATATTAGGTGCTCTACGCGATAGTCTTCGAGGAGCGAGCAGCAGCAGCGGGACTGCTCGCGTGCTTGCCGATCTGGGCATCACCACCGAGCGTGATGGTACTTTGAAATTTGACACAGACACCTTCCAAGACGCGATTGACAATGACTCGCAAGGCGTACAAACGATCCTTGAAACGCTTGGTGAGGATCTGGCCTCAGTAAATGGCACGATATCTCAGTATACTCGGTTTAATGGTCTGATTGATGTACAGGAAAGCTCCAACCAATCGCAAATTAGTACGCTCAACGATCGGATTGCCGATATCGAAGCGAGCTTGGCTAAGCAGGAAGAAAATCTTGTCTCGCGCTACGCGCGTCTCGAGGGATTGATAGGTCAACTCAACTCACAACAAACCGCGCTTTCGTCACTGCTACCAAGCTAGCCCGGTTCTTTCAACGCTGCATGTGCTGCCATATGAATCACGCCATTATTATTGGCGGGAGTGAAGCTTTCTAATTCAGTATTGACGCTTCCAATAAAGACCGAACTTCGTATCTTAAGCACCTCGCGCTTCTCATCGGCTGAGAGATAAATCTGCGCTTCGCGAAGCTTCTTCGCAGCTTTCGGGGTACTTAGATTAATTACTTTCGGGACTATAACCCAAACCTCGCGCTCTTCGCCGTCAAACTCGAGCGTGCTCTTCTTTTGCGCGGTTAAGGTAATAAGATAACGGACCTTGCCATTAAAAGTATCAAATTCATAAGACGCGTTCTCTTTCCACTCCAAACTTCGCGCTAAAAACGCCGCTGAAATTGGATCAACGGTAAAGTTGTCAGGAACAAATCGGGTAATCGTCGACGACTTTCCAACCTGGGAACGCACAGATTCAATCTCGCCGTTTTGTTTAAACGTCATCTGGGTATTTTTTATTCGCGAATTCTCCTGATGATCAATAACGGAGCGAAGCGGTGTGAGCTTCTGAGCATTTATCAGTCCTTCAGCGCGGTAGCGCAGCCGATAAAAGATGTCGATGCCACGCGCTGTTTTGGCAGAGGAGACCACACGATAATTGTCGCCCTCTTTGGTCACCGTTATAGACGCTGATGCGGCGGGAATTCCCTGCCAGCTTACCGAATAGTCATACGTTCCAAGGGGCGGTTCAAAATTTGGTCCGCGGGTATACGCCGGCGTGGATACATGCACTTGATCGACTGGAATAGGTGCAGCTGGGCTTTCTTCGGAATATGCCGAGACCACGCCGACAACCATCAGCGCGGTGGAAAGCAACAGCACAAAAAGTAACTTACGGGCTTTCATGTACTCTATCTCTGATATGAGTCAACCCACTCGCCTTTTGGCTCCACACTATTGGATCACGGTGGACTAGACGAAGGTTCCCCAATTCAATTAAAATATCGGTTCTCGTCCCGGCAATTGTAGTGTGGGCTCAGATTTTAAGCCAGTACCTACCCCCTGGGATGCATTAACTTACTGTAATTACTATGCTTTGCTGCGACCTCGATAAAATCAAGCATTCGCAAATCACGTTATAGGAATAGCGGCTGATGACCTCAATTCTTCTACAGCAGTCTCCGGCCACCGTAGTTGCCCTGACCAGCCTTTTTGCTGACGAACTCGGAGACTTCGAAGTTGCGTTCGACTTCGCACTTCAACACGGCGCTTCGCGAGAATGGCCAGTTGAACGCGCACCCGGAGCCTCATTTAATCCGCGTCCCTGCCGCATTATGCAAATTATCATGCGCGAAGCAAAAACTAAGGACCGCGACCTGCTCCTCGGCTCGGTGCTCGCATCAGTAGAAGATACGGAATTGCTGACGCTGCTTCGTGAGCCAAAGCTCCTTCGCGCGATCCAAATCGCGCGAGCGGCTCTCCGCGGTGACAGCAGCGCTGAAACAGCAATTATCCGTCTCGCACTGCTTCTCGATCAAGCCCGCCATCTGCACATGACATTTCTCTCATCAACCGAAAGGCGCCAGCGTGCTATGGACATTCTCAAATTGTGCGACGAGTTGCCGATTAACTCTCTCGAAGCCGACTCATGCGGCAGTTCTCTTGCAAGAAAAGTAAAACAAGCCGTTGAGCGCTACATTCGAACTCGCGTAGACTGAGTTATAGCCAATGCATATTACGTCTCCCCGACTTCTCATCTCCTGGTTTCTTACTGCTCCCTTTTTACTGTTTTTCTTTGCAATTCTTCTGTGCATGCACCCACTACTTGTGGCTTCGCGAGCGTTTGGCCTCGGAGTATTTCAGCGAGCGCTGAGCCTGCTCAACGTGCTGATTATCCTGGCGCTGCGCCTCGCCGGCACAAAATTTCAGGTCGAAATTCAGGGACAGATTCCACAAAGCGGCCCTTTAATAATTGTTTCGAATCATCAAAGCATGTTCGACATCCCGCTTTTCCTTTGGTATTTGCGCCGACTCAGACCAGTTTTTGTGGCGAAAAAAGAGCTTGGTCGCTGGATTCCAAGCATCTCCTTTTCGCTTCGCAATATGGGTTCAATCCTTATCGATCGTAAGAACCCTTCGCACGCCGTGCCAATGATCCGCGAACTTGGAGCCCGAGCGGAGCGCGAACACTTCGCGGTCTGTATTTTTCCCGAGGGTACTCGTGCGCGCGACGGCGTAATCAAAAAATTCAAAGTTTCTGGCTTCACCTCGCTTCTCGAGACGATGCCTTCGGCCAAGATTCTCCCGGTAGCCGTGGAAAATTCATGGATTCTTGTCAAAAATCAGCTGCTGCCGATCCCCTTTGGGATTACGGTGCGATTTACAGTATTCCCCGCAATTATTCCTCACGGTGAAACTCCCGCGGATCTGCTTGGTAGCGTCGAATCGTTAATTGGCTCGGCGATACGCCAAGAAATCACGCCGCTCGGTCTTGGCGCCGATAAAGGTCAAGCGACATCGCCAGCAAAGACTTAAGTACTGGATTAAGCCTTCCGTCTGGCGTGGCGTTGTCATGCAGCGGTCCACCATAGGCTAGCATTTTAAATTTTTCCTTCCGTCCGCAGCGCGGATCATCTGAAAAACAATAAATCGGAGTGAAGGTCGCCTGCGGATGGCGCTCACGTGCCCTAAGAATTGCTTTTTGTATCGGCCCGGCTTCCACATCAATTGACGACACTAAATTCGTTTCGATCAGCCGATCAATTTTCTGATAGGTTTCATCTCCGGGATGTGCGATCGAGAAATGCCGATCATAACGATGTACACCAAGCCCCTCGAGCTCTTTTTCGAGCAAGCTCCTGAGCGCCGGATCGTAATTTGTGCGTGCCGCTTCCGCAAAAAGTGTGGTCATCGGGAGCACAATTCCGTCTTCGTGAATCTCGCGCTCGGGCATAAGAAACCCTTGCGGCTCACTTGAGGGCAGTCCACGGATCTTTTCTCTGGCAAATTGGTCATTTCTTTGAGTGTCACTAAAGCCGCCGGCGGTCGCGTTAAAAAGTATGTGTGGAATCAGTTTCGGAATAAGCGGCTCACTAAAAATCGCATCGACAAAATGACCGGCAGTGTCACCATAGAGCCCACTTCCACCGACTGTCGGAACGATGATCCGGGTAATAGCTCCTTCTTCGTTTCTCACGTAGGCCACATGCACGTTGCCGATACTTTTTGAGCGATACTCCCGAATATCAATATTGTCGCCATAAACCTCGCGAAGCTGTTTTGGATGCAACAAAATCATCACCTGTGTGGGCAAGGCATGCGGAAGCACCACGGGTTGCCCCAATATCATGCTGCCGGTCCGTGCTTCGCCGTCCTGTGTCAGCACATCATGTAACCCTTTTTGCACCTCGTCGGCGACACTTTGAATGCCATCGACCAATACGATCTTATCGAGCGGCACTCCTTGATTATTATTGTTTCGATAGAGCAGCAACGCACCGGCATTACTCAGCTGCCGCGAACGTCCAAGATGTGACACCAAAACTGCCGACGTGCCATCGCGAAAGAACACCCAGCTTCTTGCGAAGGATCCGTAGGCGCCTTGCAGATTCATTACTAAGGAGTTATCGGGGATCGCCGGATCAACTCGGCGTGGCCCGTATTTCCAGTGCACATACGAGAGTCCATCCTCGTGCGATCCATTGAAGAAGATCACTGGAACTTTTCCGCCGGTGACCGCTTCAAGTACGTCGTCCGGGAAACGCATCGCCGCATAGGCCGCGCCACCGACAGCGGAGAGTTCGCCCTTCTGCAGCCTCTTTTGCAGATCGTCGAGGGCTTGATACGCTGGATCATCTTTGGACAGCTCGAAGCCCATCGGTGGGTTAAGATAAAGCGCGGCTGGGCGATGCTGAATCGCTATCGAGAGAATTCCCGATTCGCCGCGCTTAACCCGAGCATTAAATAGCGTTTCTATCCGTCTATCGAGTTCCTTTAAAATTCTTGGCAAATCCTCGCCGTGTACCTTGACGCAGCGGGCAAGAATCGATTCCAACGCACGATCCCAGCCGTGAAGGCTAATTCGCCGCTCCGCCTGGCGAATGCCATCACCGAGCCAGGCAATCTCAAGCATTCGATCGAATAGTTTCTGTCGTTCGCAGGGCGCAAAGCCACTGCGCTCGACCAACGCAAGGAGGCGCGGGAGCTGCTCTTTCAGGAGCTTTTTCTCCTCTTTCCGTACAATCAGTCGAAAGCTATGCAACGCGATCCCGGTGCGCTCTTCCTCCGAAAAGTTATCATGGAGCGCGAGCGCTCTGGCCTGACGCGCAAGTTCAATGAGCTTTTCGCGGTTAAGGTAAAGCGCCAACGTCGAGACCGATCGTACAAGCGCCCACGATTGTTGAATCGGATTAATAACGCGGCTTGTGCAGTCGGCTTCAAAGGGCGATTCAACACAGCATGACTGCGGATTAAGCGTTCTCTGTATACCTTCGGCACCAGTGACCGCTTTGATCGCTTGACGCGTTATCAGCGCGGCAATATTTTGGCCGCGCGCATGGCGGATCTGCTCGCGGGCCACTTCCGGCATTGGGCCCGCCGGATGCGTCTCATCGATGAGCTTCTGAATGCGGTTGTGAAACTCTTTATCGCTTCGAAGAATATCGGCGAGATCTTCCCTGCTAATCTGAAGCAGACGGGTTGATGCACCTTGAAAGACAAGCTGAGATTCAGGCGAGAAGCATTCTAGATCGATCAGTGGGTACCCACCGGGAAGTTTGCAGGGATTCCCACAGTTGTTAAAAGCAGTACCCGAATCAAGAACAAAGAGCACCGTCCGGTCACGATTAATTTTTTCACGAAGATATTGAAGTGAGACAAACTCGCCCCGCTCAATGGTGAGAAGTTTTGGGTTATCCAGTTTTCCCGAACGAAATCGCTCGGAGAGCCGCTCAAAGATGTCGCGATGGGGCACCGCCGTGGCACTGAGTGCAGCCAAGTGATCAGCGCGCAGATTTTCACTACTTATCTCGGGGGCGGGCTTTTCGGGGAGCGTCCGCACGCTTGCGCATGGGCATGCTACAAAATTTTCGGAGCGTACTGATTTTAATTGTTCTGGAAAAGACGACTCCACACTACTTTTCTCCCCATCAAGTGCTGAGAATACCATGAGAACTGGCATTTAGCGTTAATTTCTAACAATTCTAGAATAATTATTTCATGATTAGAGGTTATTATTTGATATCCAAGCGTACTGTGCGGGTGCTCTAAATGAGCTGACGGCGTAGAAGCTATTCCGTGGGAGCCAAGAGCTTAAGCCCCACTACGCCAACGACAATTGCCGCTATGCTCGCGGCCTTCATAAAACTCATGCCCTCGCCATATACAACTGCTCCATAGAGGCATACACCCAGCGCACCCAGCCCGACCCAAATTGGATAGACCATTGAGATCGGCATATGTTTAAAGGTGTAAGCGAGGAAGAAGAAGTCTCCGCCCAACGAAAGCACGGCAAGGACGGTCGGCCAAAGTTTCGTGAAATTTTGAGATTCTTTGAGACTAATTGCCCACACAACCTCCGCAATTACTGCGCCGAGCAAATAGAGCCATATCCTCATCGCGGAAGCTTTTAAGACGAAAATTTATGAACGTGCATGCGGTTCTAACAACCAAATGGAAATTAATCAACGCTAGCCCCTGCCCCTGTTGACTCCAAACGCGTCATCTCCGACAATAGCGCTCTCGTGCCCGAATGGCGGAATGGCAGACGCGGTGGATTCAAAATCCACTACTGGCAACAGTGTGAAGGTTCAAGTCCTTTTTCGGGCATTTAATAATTTCGGTATTTCAAGCTCAGATAAAAGTTCAGATAAGCTCAACAAACAAGAATTAGAACGACGAGCAAATACATTAGGTGAAAATGAGAGTATTGAAAAATCGCCTCCTCTGCTTTCCCCGCCCGCTTATTCTCTGCTCATTCTGCTTTCTCCTTACATCGTGCTTCTTTTCCAGCAACGAATCTGCACCAGCCGCTTCCGCGACTGAACCCACCGCCCTCACTACCCTCGAACTGCTCCTCGCTCGAACTTCGCTGCACGCTACCGACTTCGAGCACTATCGCCTTGATGATAAGATTTTAATTTCCGAGTGCGGTCAGATTAAACGTGGCCGTTTTTATCCATCTGAAAAGAACATCGAAACTCTTTCCAAAGAAGTACTCGCCGAGCTAAGTGCTCTCGCCGAACCGGTAACGCTCGCACCACGTAGCGATTTGCCGAAACCAGGGACGCTTTCCGCGTTTTACGATCCCGGGCAGCTGACACTTTCTATGACTCTGCTAAATTCTCGGCCACTCTCTGTCGAGACTACCGTCGACGCACTTTCTCCGGCGAAATCCCCAGCCGCCGAGGCAATGAGTCCGCTCATCGAGCGACTCCGTGGAGTGCGTGCCCCACTTTGTGGACAGAAGCGTTTTTTTGGTATCGATCGTCAGGAACGCTAGTGCAGTAACTGCGCTCCGACTTTTATTGCGGCTTTTGTTGCGGTTTTTCTTGCCACTTTCATTTCCACTGCTTTGCGAGTGCCTCAGCGCCATCGCGAAGCGATACACGCGCGGTCACAAGGTTAAGTAGATACATAGAGACGGCAAAAAGGAAGAGGTGTATGAAGCGCTCAAGTCCAAATGGATACTCGCCAAACAGCACCACCGGATCATAAAAGAGATACACCCAAAGCGGTAAGAGATTTATAAATATTAAAATGACGCTGCACAGCATAAACACCATCGACCCCAATCCCGCGGCGAGCTGCGAGGGATGCTCCCAGGTGAAATTGGCGAATCGCGCACCAAGCCCAATTGCCAATCCTACAACACCGTAAGCCACTGCAAAGCCGGTAAGCGCGGTCATCAAAATTGTCGAAGCCGTCGCGCCCACGGCAAACGCGCTTGTCGAGAGCACGCATGCCGATATAAGCGCGACCGCTGGATACCAGCATTCAAATTTTGCCCATAGTAGCCGTCCAGTATGCATCGGACTAGTCGCGAGAATCCAAAAGGCACGGCCTTCGAGTGACAGCGACGGATATACAAAGCGGGTACAAACTCCGGTGCAGACGAAGGCGCCAATCGACCAATTTGAAACAAAGAAGAAACTTTGCCACCAGCGCCGTGCCTCGACCGAAAACACCTCGGTATCAAAGAAGACTTTCAAATTGAGTAAATAAATTAAGGTTAACCCGGCAAGCATGACAAGCTGCAGGGTATAGGTGATCTCTCGAGAAAATGTGATCAGCTCTTTTCGCACAAGCGCGCCGCGCTGCTTGCCGATGAGCGTCAGAATACCCCTGAACCGCGAATTAATAGTGCGGCTCGAGCGACGCCGTCCGCCCGACGAGCTTCGCGAGACATCACTCGCCGCACGATGCAAAAGCTGCACTGCAAGATATGCCGCCGAACAAAGCCCTACAGAGACACTTAAGAGCAGCAAGAGATACAGTTCAAATCCACGTGAGGTCTCCTTCACGAGCTCCTGCAAGGTAATTGAAAGCCAAAGTGAGGGAAGCCACTCTCGGTTCGCCGAAGAAAAAAGCTGCAGCACTCGGCCCATCCCGCCATCAACGCTATGTCCGAGCCTCGCATTTACAATTTCCGCTACCACCGACGCTGCGAAGAGAACTAATCCGCCCAGCACATACAGGAATATTCGCGACCAATGCGGCGGAACGAAGCGAAGAAATAAGACCGCCACTAATACGCCTAAAGCGGCTGGGATCACGAAATAGGGAATCGTCGCAAGGAGCCCGAGTATGTAGTAGCTAATTCCAGCATGTGAAGCATAGCCCATGCCCAAAATCAAAGGTGCAATAAATATTAATGACATCCACGAGGCACCGAAGAGTACCAGCGAAAACTTTCCGAAGAAAAACTTCGGCGAGCCAATCGGCGCTGCGGGAAGGAGATCGAGATCATCTGACATAAAGAATGTGCCCATTGCGCCAACTATGCTGCTTATAAAAAGCATACCGAGAAGTATCATCAAAATGAGCGCGAGCGGTTGCGAAGGAGGAAGCAGTGCCAGCGTGGGATCTGTATTAATCTTGTGCATCGCCCACACCGTTCCGCGAAAGATGCTGACCATAATAAATATCGCGAAAAACACGAGGACCAGGTCACGCGTCAAGTCGCGAAAAGACTTTGACTCAAGAAGGAGGCGGTTCTTAAGTGCGAGGAACTTTGGTCGGACAAGCAGCGGAATCATTGACGCACCGGGGGAGCGAATAACATTAACGGCGAAAGATCGAGGGATTTACCGTGTGGATCCGAGCAATCGCCTGGCTCGCCCTGTTCGATGTGCAAGGCCATTGCTTGCAGCATCGGGTACTGCGCGAAGCTCTTATACTCTGAAAGCGCCTGGCCAAGATGCAGATACTCGAGGCGATAACTATCCTTTGCGTCTTTCTTGAGAAGGATCGGCCCTGGCCCAGAGATTTCATATCGCTGCCATGCGTTCGCCTCAGACTCTTTTAAGCGAAAGAGAAACCGCACAGGATCAACTCCTCTAGTGCCAAGTCGTACCTCCGATCCATGTGCGGAGATGCGCAGCACAGAGCCACCAAGCTGTCCCAAAGTATTAAATCCGGCGTTGAGTGCGATCTCTGCGCTCACAATTTCATTCCCGAGCTTAAATCGAAGACTGCCTGTGCCTTTAATCTCTATCTCGTCTGCGCTTGTAATAAACTCATGCTGAAATGAGCCGATGCAGCTGTTCGCGCTCATAATTTTAAAGTGCGCTTGGTAGCCCGGAATATTACGAATTATCGACTGTTTTTCGCGATTAGATTGAAGAAGAATCGCATAAGCTCGGACAGCAACAAGTGCCCCACTGAGCATGAGAAATGTTGCGATAATGATATCTGGTCTCTTTACAATCTTATTAAAGCGCATGGCGGCATGACCGAGTATCTTCATAAGATGCCGAAAAGCGGCTAACTGTTGGCGTTTTTGCGGACTCTAAAAAGAAAGACAAAGTAAAATTTACCCGTTTGTTTTCAATATCTTAGCGCACCTAAGATGCCTGCGATAAAAGCAGCCTCATCACCCTTCGATTGCTTAATAACCTCTAAAAGCCCGCGAATCTCTTCGCAGCAGAAAAACTCGTGAGAAGTCCGGGCTACCGTCGATCGGTAACGATGTTTCAACCATTTCGAGGCAATACTTGTTAAGGAAGTTATCACGCGCGCCTCTGTCGACTATTTTAAAGTACGACGCTTTGCCGAAGGCACCACGCGTTCATGTACCGCGTGATTGGCCAGCGCACCGTATCGGTGAGGTCGTGGACCGCGGGAATGCGGTCGTTTCGATGATTGACAAAATCAACGCGCCATATGCGCATCGGCACCCGAAAATTGTTCACTTCAAGTATGACGAAATGCGAAGGTCGATGAGTAATTTTTTCCGCGCCACTCCCGCATTATTCTACGCCGATGCCGCAGCGACACGTGAGCTTCTTAAGTCACTAATGATCGTCATCATGGGTGATATGCATATCGGCAATAACGAAAGTTATCTCACTCGCACTGATACACGCAGACACTTCGCCCTTGGCATTGGCGATCTCGACCACGCCTGCCGCGCGCCTTCGCTTTGGGAAGTTGCGCGCTCCGCCACAAGCATACTCATTGCGGGGAAAGATGGCGGGCTCGAAAAAAAACACCGCGTATGCGCGATGGAGCACTATATCGAGACATATTTTGAGCGCCTCAAGGAGCTCCGTAAGGCTTCGATCGAAGAGCTTCGCGCGCCGTTGAATTCCGAGACACTCAAACTGGAGGAAGTACGCAGACTCTTAACCTCGGCAAGCAGGCGGCGCCCTGACGCGCTTATGCGAAGCTGGACCGACGGCGTGCATTTTCATCACACTGACAAGCTACTTCCAATCAGGGGAAAGGAGCTGGCGCAAGACATAAAATATGCGCTCCGCGAGCTCTTAGAAACTCTCCCGGAACTCTTTCCACGTCCTTCGATGCTCGATGCCACGTTTCGAATCGCCGGAATGGATTCTTTGGGGCTCAACCGTTTTGACGTTATCGTCGAACACGGAACTAACGCGCATCGCCCCATTCGAGAAATTATCGAACTTAAGGAAGCCAGAGATCCCGCGGCAAAGCTTGTGCTGGATCAGCCAACTATCAATAATGCCGAGCGAGTGCTGGGCGCGGCGCATTACTTCGTGCCTGATTCCGAAGACTTTCTGGGTACCACAAAATTTCACGGCCGAGGTTATTACGTCCGAAGGGTGTCGCCCTTCGCAAGAAAATTCGAAAGTGCAAACTACTCTAATCCAGAGGCGCTGCTTCAATATGCCGAAGTGCTCGCATTTCTTGGTGCTCAGGCGCATGCTCGTTCAGGAATGGCCGATGAGCTCTACGCACAAAAAAAGAGTCTCAATGCTGATGAGCTCGTGACTGAGTTTGCGCGCTCGCTCTACAAGCAGACTCGGCGAGACTATAGGGCATTTTGTAAATTGACTGCGCCGAGTGAGTTAAGCATTTATTGAGAGGATCTCAGGAGCTTTAGCTCCCGTTTTCATCCAACCAACTCGGTCTCCAACCCGGCGAGAGATGCGGCAAGAGTTTGCTGTCTATCCGCCGAAATAAAGAGATCACACTTTGAAACCTTTGCCGAGGCCACATGAATTGCATCGAGCGCGCGAAGAGCGCTTTTCTCCAAAGATCGACAAGCAAAATGGATCACGAGATCATCGAGCGGCACCACAACCGCGCATGAAATATCGCCGGCAAGAGTAGTCCTTATCCCTTTATACTGGGCGATTGATAATTTTTTCTCTCGTCGCAATCTATTGAGGCCGGAAATTATTTCAAGCGGTGCTATCACGCTCACTACAACCGCCACACTGCCACGACAGCGTTCATTGACTTCTCGAGATCCGTGCTCTTCAATATACCGCTTCGCGAGAGCCGAAGAATCGAGAAAAACTCGAGCCATTAGTTCGAGCCATCGCGATCGTCTAAAATCGCTCTGCTCAGCGACACATTCTTAAGCCTGAGAGGTGTGGCTAACGACCACCGGGACAGCGTATCTTCGTCTGCGGGAACTATAATGGCGGCAAGCTTCCCATGCCGATACACCTGTATACTTTCCCCGCGTTCCACCGCGTCAAAATATTTCTTGGCGTTATTACGCAGTTGGGTAAAGGTCGTCTTTTTTTTCAAAGCCATGATATTATAGTAATGTACATAATCATGACATGTCAATCATAAAGTGCCAAGTGTCTCTTAGGGAACCTCTGAAAACTAGGCGTTTTGGATTTGCCGGAATTTTTGACGAGATTTGCGAGAAAGCATGCCGGAAAAAGCGCAGGAATCGCAGGGCTATTTCGAGTATTTTCCCGGCATGTTTTCTCGCAAAAATCGCCAAAAGGCCGGCGAAGACGGAATGCATAGTTTTTCAGAGGTTCCTTAGGTTTGACAGTTATTACAGTGCGGTTCTCGGGTGGTTTTGGCCCAATCCTACTCAAGATCTTTGAAAAGCTTGCTGAACGAGGGAAGAGATTCAGCGCTTTCCAATTTTTTAAATTCTTCCAATGAAAATGGGCCTCGCACTCCTCTTTTGCGACCTTCAAAAGTTGACCCAGAAGTACGCTCAACAACATAATAATTCGTAATCGTCCGATCAAAATCTCCGAAGCCATCTCTTGCTGGGTGCTGCTTGATACAAATGACAATCTAGCTGCACGGCACACACGTTAAGCTGAGCCGCCGACTTCGTCGGTCGGTTCCAGCACTTTGTTATCTTGCTTAACCGCGTTCTTTGGTACTAATGCTTGCTCCCTTTCAAGATACTTTATGATATGTCGACTCAATCTCATCCTTCCCTTTTCGAACGTTTGAGGAAAAAGTCGAAGGATGGTCTCGATCGTAGCGACGAGCACCTGGAAAGCATCATTTTCGAGTGCTTGGCGGTCTTTGTTCCAGTAATGCAGGTAGTTGTTTCTAATCTTCCGAATTTTTTCTAAGTCTGCCGCTGCGTCTTCTTTGATGACTCCGTAAGTTCTAAGAATTCGTATACGTCTTTCCTGTCCGAGCCGTTCGAACTGATCGCCGAATAATCCAGCTTGGTCGTCCTGCGTCATTACACGACCATTAATCTGGAATCCCATAACGTCAAAGAGGAAAATTGCAGCCATTTCCCCGATCATCCCGCATAACGCTAACGTTCCGAGGAAATTACCGACAAGAAAGGCAGCATACGCTTGGCGAAGCGGAGCGATAAGCTTATCAGAAATTCGCTGGTCCGCAGGCAAAGCATAAAGCTTTTGAGCTACGGGGGCCAATCGGGTCTTTCTTTTGTTAATAATTGAAGGAAGCTCCTCAGAAGGATTACCGACGAGTAGGAATCGAAGTAATTTATTCGCTACATCTTGGTTCTCGCCTCCTGATGACTCTTCAAAGTCAAACAAAAGCGGATTTACATATGCCGAAAGCAGTGCTTCAGTTTCCGATTCAGTCATATTTCTTCAGCAAGATCGTTTCGCTAATAAGTTCGCGCACATTGTATCGCGATATCCACCGATACTCGAAGCGAATCTCATTCAGCGGTTGGTCCTCCCGCCGCTCTGACGCCAAAATGCTCGTGCTGCATCGGCCATCTTGCGATGATCTCTATGCCAAGCTAGCGTATCAAATTGGTCGAAGAACCCCTTATCCGTTACTTCGTGCGAAAAGCCAGTACCTATATGTTCCGATCGACACAAAAATAAGAGATGACACGATGAATGTGCTTGGCCAAAGTCGCCAGCTTTTCTTGAAAACACTTCAATTATGCGCTCGATATTGACACTGGTGGATGTTTCTTCGGCGAACTCACGCACCAATGCCTCCTGAGGCGACTCGCCGACCTCAACCCAACCGCCTGGCAACTCCCAGCACTTATCATCAGAGCGCTGGGTCAGAAACAAGGATCCTGAAGTGGAAAAGATGGCACCATTAACACCAACCTTAGGCGTAATGTGTCCGAACTCGGCTTCGAGTCGAGAGGTGATGATGTCCACGGGAAGGTCGAGCAATTCTGTATATCCCTCAGCAGCAAGTGCGAGAAGTTGTCCGTAACGCTCCTTATCAAACGAGGCACTCGAATAATTCAGCCCTTGCTGCGCGAGTGCACGAAGTCGGTCGAGAAAGTGGGTCTTACTGTTGTTGGTCATTTAAACCTGTCGGCGGGTAACGCCCCCGGATGCGGGCGGGCACAGAGATTGAAATTACCAACAATGCTCTACCGCTCCGTATCTCGGGCTTGGTTATCCCTGCATTGTATGCCTCTGTGCCAAGTAAGCAACTACTTTCCCAGATCGTCATTTCAGGGTTAACGCGAAGGAACGAAGGATCGAAGGTGAAAAATAATTAATGAAACTGAAAGTGATTCGCATGCCACTAAGTCTGAGACTACCGCTAAGAAGACTGATTCTACAATTTCCGCACGACCGCTCGAACTATTGAATTTTTTTCCCCTTCGACCCTTCGTTCCTTGTATGTTGCGACTTAAGGGGCAGTAAGTAAATCAAACCTACTGTAAAAAG
>CAZEAC010000105.1:0-15668 GCA_964510065.1 uncultured Bdellovibrionales bacterium
AGATCCGCGGCACAGAAGGTGCGGTGATGACTCGTGCGCAGTCGGCAAAAATAGGGCAGCTTGTAGACGAAGAATTTCCCGCCCTGCAGAGAAGATTTGAACTCTTGGCGCTTGCTAAGGCGGAGAGGCTGCTTGGTAATCGGCTGATAGTTGGCAGTGACTACCGGGAAAGGATCGGGCTTAATCTTGGCGAGCATGGTCCCCTTCCGGCGAATATTATAGAGATTCTTGAGAAACCCTGTCCGGTAGTGGGAGCGGGGAGGAGAGTATACGAGACGCACCTGTTAGTCTGGGTACCAGAGAAGCTTACGATGAAGATGTTAAGTGCGGCGGTTGCCGGCCGGGTGGGCGCAGTGCTTTGTAGTGACTGGTTCATTACCGACGCAAGCGGCTATGGAGATAAGGCTTGGGACCGCGGGCGCTGGATTCTTATTCCGGATCAGTGTCCGCCAAAGACGCTTGGAAAGAAATGGAAAGTCTCGAGCTCTGTGCTTAAAGCAGACTATTCGATGTATGAGCAGGCTGATGCACTGGGCTTTGCGGCAGCGCTGATTATGCATGAAAGGAAGACTGCAGCAGCGAGTGGGGCTCAGCAGGGTACGCGGCTCTATGCCGACCAGTGGGGCTGGTGTACCGACCGACCGTGGGGCGCCGCCGGCGCCGCGTTGTCCATTGGCGCTTTCTATGATACCGGCCTCCGCGTCGCCCGTGGCAGGCCCGGCTACGATAATCCGTCGCTCGGGTGCGCCGCGTGCTGGAACTTCGGTACTCGGTAATTGGATACTTGGTACCTTGAAACTAGTGACCTCGCGTTGCAGAAAAAAGAAAGGAAATCCAGGCCCAAGCACACTATATCTCGGCCCGGCCATAACACCCGCATAGCGTGAAGTATTTTAGCAACTGCCCTAAATGAATCAGCAAGAGTTGGAAAGAGCCCGAAGAGAGCTTAGCGAGTTAGGGCGCAAGGCGCGTGGGCTGAAGGAGAAGATCCGCGGCACAGAAGGTGCGGTGATGACTCGTGCGCAGTCGGCAAAAATAGGTGAGCTTGTAGACGAAGAATTTCCTGCCTTGCAGAGAAAATTTGGATTCCTCGCGCTCAGTCAGGCAAAGAAGCTTCTGGGTGACCGGCTGATAGTCGGCAGTGACTACCGGGAAAGGATCGGGCTTAATCTTGGCGAGCATGGTCCCCTGCCACCAAATATTATTGAGATTCTCAATGAACCCTGCCCAGTATCGGGAGAGGGGAAGAGAGTATACGAGACGCACCTGTTAGCCTGGGTACCAGGAAGACTTACGCTGACGAAGTTAAGTGTGGCGGTTGGTGGCATGCCGGGGAATGTGCTTTGGAGTGACTGGTTCATTAGCGAGGCAAGTGGTCTTGGGGCCAAGAGCGCCGGCCGAGGGAGCTGGCTTCTTATCCCGGAGCGATGTCCGCCAAAGACGCTTGGAAAAAATTGGGAAGACTCCCGGTCTGTGCTCAAGGCAGACTATCCGATGTATGAGCAGGCTGATGCACTGGGCTTTGCTGCGGCGTTGACTATGTACGAAAGGAAGACGGCGGCTGCGAGTGGAACTAGGCAGGGTACGCGAATTTACCCCAGCCAGTGGGGCTGGTGTGCTGATCGACCGTGGGGCGCCACAGGAGGCGGTTTATACGTTGGCTTCTTCTCTGCGGATGGATTCTGCATTTGCGTTGACAATTTGGCCAATCTTAATCCATTGCTTGGGTGCGCCGCGTGCTGGAACTTCGGTACTCGGTAATTGGCGACGTGGTACTTTAAAATAGCTAATATCCACAGCAAATTAAGGCCTTGGCCCGTAAT
Source organism: uncultured Bdellovibrionales bacterium (assembly GCA_964510065.1). Classification (GTDB taxonomy): domain Bacteria; phylum Bdellovibrionota_C; class UBA2361; order UBA2361; family CAIXSY01; genus CAZEAC01. The sequence goes on from CAZEAC010000105.1 coordinate 1,824, forward strand.
TCCTCATTAACCCCGGGTGGCCCGTGAACGTGCAATACCAACTACCCGGATTTAATGAGTAATTACCATAGCCTCAAAGTCACTCCGCATGCCGCTTACGCCATAACTACCTCTGACTATGAGAACCAAGAATGTCTCGCCATCCGATCCAACATTAAACGAGGCAATTGAGCGTGCCGCATTTCACAAACTATCGAGCTCGACGAGTTCAAAGGGTGCTACGCCAAAAACAAAAGCATCTTCAGGTCTAAGTGCACTTTTAGAACAGTTCGACCAGCCGGTCGCAGCTGATCCAACACTTGTTGCCGTTGCGAGAAAGTACCAGGCTCAAGTTGATGCATTAGCAAAAACAATTCAGAGAAATTTCGCCGGCATTATCGCGATTAAGAAAACTGCCGATGAGAGCGTCGCAAAATATACCACCCTGATTAAAGAGCTCGATGCACATGTTCGAGAAGAGCAGCGTGCGCCGACCGTGGCTGAAATCCGCGCGAGAGCGTTTCTTTGCTCCGAGCGCGAGCGAATTGCAGCCGAGTTTCAACAAAGGACAGGTCAGGAGCGTGATTTTTTTTATGCGGTGCACCGTGAAGTGTTAAAGGCCTTTGGACAGCAGCTTCAAACCGGAAGAATCGCCGAGGTGCCCTACGTAACTTCACAGCTTGATAAGATTACGGCACTTCTTGAGCGCGGTGAGACTGTTTTTCTTCACGGTGATACCGGTGCGGGTAAAACAGAAGTGGCAAAGATAGCCGCACGGGTTTTCTCTGGAAAAGAGCCGCTGGTAGTGCGTGGCTACCCGGGAATGGCACAGGAAGAGATCTTCGGTCATCTGACACTGAGCGCGAAAGGGTTGGAGCGTGCGGCTGAGGTAGTTGGACAGATTGAACGTGAAATTGCGCACTGGGAGAAGGAAAATAAGGGCGCGAGTAAGAAGAAGCGCACTGAGGCTTGTGAGCTCATTACCAAGAAGCTGCTTCAAGAGAGCCGAGTCACCGTCGTTGACTATGTGTTAGGTGCGCAGTATCGCGCGATGAAAGAGGGCCGAGTTATAATTTTTGATGAAGCGAATGCCATACCTGCAGCACTTAGGCGAAAGCTTAATGACCTTAAAACAAAAAAAGTTGGTGAATTAGTCACCGTTCAGGAAGATAGCGGTATGCAGTTTGTAGTGGCCAAGGGCTACGGCGAAATAGAGACCGCTAATCTGGGTGTGCGCTATGGTGAAAGGAAAGATGGCGGTCGATTTAGCTACACCCCGGATGAACTCGATAGACGGCAGGGCTATATCGAATATGATTATTTGCCGCAGGCAGTAAAAGGAGGCTTCCGCGAGGTTGCTTCAGCAAAAGATAAGCAGGTATTTATGATCGCGGTCGCAGCGCTTCTTGATCATCAGGGAAATATTGTTGCTCCTAAGGGCGTGCTTGAAAAGCTCTGGACTCTCTCGCAGTATGCCGCGCTTACGCAGCAGGCATTTGCCGGAACCATTGGAGCGGAGCATGAATTCGTCCAGGGCGGTACCAAAGTTCGAGTCGCAACAGATACGCTCATTTCACCACGTGGCTTGCAGAGTATTCTAAACGCATGGCGCGCGGAAGGGTATCAGTACGAACTTGATTTCTATATCGCAAGCAACCTACTTCCGCGAACGACCGATAGTACCAAGCGAGCCTACCTCTATCAGTTGGGACAAAGCTGCGGCCTTTTTGCTAATGCTGCGGGATGGCCTACCCTCAATACGGGAGTCTCCGGCGGAAAGGTACCGCAATTTAAAATCGATCCGCCGAAGAACTCGTCGGCAGATATAACAATGACTCCAATGCCGGAGGTAGTCGAAGCTATCTGGGGCGCGGCACCCGCGCGAAGTGATTGGAGTGCCGTACGTAAAGCTGAAGTAGATCAAGTAAGGGAGGAGGAGCGTCTTGCTCGGATGAGAGCACTTGACCAACTCCTCGCAAATATTGGCGAACTTGAGAAGCGGCTTGCCGAGGAAGATGCGCCTTCAGGGGCGAGCTCAAGAACATAGGCACTCTTTATGGCTGCCCTTGCTCCGGCTCATGATCTCGTACATTCACTTGAGCAGTCTGTTCTCAGCCGACGTCAGGTCTACGAAACTCATGCTCGCGATGCCGGATTTGGTATCCGTTTTGGGGATAAGACCTGTTTTGATCATACAAGTAAAGAGCTGGTGATTGGAGTACGCGATCTAGTTGAAAGTGGCGTCCGCACACTCGAAGGGATTGATTTTGCAGTGCTGCACGAGATTAAGCACTACCTTGATCTACGCCGCGAGCCGCGAGCATACGAGAAACTAATCGGGAAAGGAGAGCGAGCGGATGGATTAGGCGCACTCTACTTTAGGCTTTACAACTGTACTGAAGATATCGGTGTAAATGAAAGAAATCGCCACGATTCGGCGCTCTTTAGAGCGGCGAACTTGCTGGGGTACTCGGATCTAGTGACGTCACTTTATCGTACTGTCTTATTTAAGGAGCGAAACTTTGATACGAAGTCTCCTGGAACCGGACATCCCGAGCGTGCGCTCTCTCAGCAGTATGCGGATTATCTGCTTAATCTTGGCATGCATGCAGCAGATGATATCGTCGTTGCTCCAGAAGTTAAAGCAATGGTGGAGAGGCCAATAGATGTCTATGGCCGAATGATGAGCGCCGCGCAGTTTATTGATAGCTATCTTCGTCCACGCCCAGCAACCGAAGCGAGATCGCCGGCTAACTCACTCGCTACCCGATTGCAGATGGTTGAGAGCTTTATCGAACCACGCTTTGAAGAGCTGCTTGCGCTCGATCGGCAGAGGCTAGGTGAGGAGAAGTTGAAAGCGCTTGGCGCGGCTGCGCAGTACGGTGCGCCTAGGGGGTCGTCGATTAAGGATCTGCGCGAGGCGCTAAATATAATTCTTAAAGAGGTAGCGGAAGGGCTTAAAACTCCGGCGCAAAGGTCACGTGATCTTTTGCGTAGTCAGCAGGAACAGAGCGCCGATAAGCCAGGATTTAGCCCCACGGAAAAACAGTACTTTGTCACCCGTCTTGAGCGGCTCGAACCCTATAGTGGTGCCCTTCGTGATTTCTGGATGAGCATACCGCAGGCATCGATAGAGATTGATTACCGTTATGAGGGCATTTTCCCGCAGGGGCTTCGGCCTAATATTCATAGGGTAATTGCAAATTTCCCGCAGCTTGACCGCGGCGAAAGTAATCTGCTGCTGATGGAGCAGCTGGTTGAAAAGCAGACTGAACAGCGCGCTCCGAAACTTGTACGGGTACGGCTTGTGGTTGATGCTTCGGAGTCAATGAGGAGCTCTATGGGTACGGTCGCTGATCTGGGGTTGGTTCTTGCCAATTCCGCCCGTGCTGCCAATGCACAGGCGCAGATTCAAGATAGCGACTTTCGTTGCGCGGGCCAGGTAGTAACGTTTGGGGCTGGAGCGCGGGAAATTATGCCCCTTCGCACGGATATGACCCTCGCTGATGTCATGCGCAGCTATAAATCTTTTTTTGTCTACGAGAACAATACTAATGATCATTTGGCATTACAGCTGCTCCTAAATCAGCTCGATCCGGAGGATGTGGTGCGACGAAAGGAGGGAGAGCTTGTCGATATCGTGATCGAAGTTACCGACGGCAAGACGTCGAAACCCAGGAAAACCAAGTCAGCCATCGATAAGCTTGAGCAAAATGGACTGCTGGTACGCGCGATCAGTATTGGCAAGTTCGAGGAATTTGAGCAGATCTGGGGTGCACGGGGTAGATCACTTGAGAGCGTTCAGCAGCTTCTTCCTGTGGTGCGGGAGCTTTTAGATGAGCTGTTTCCGAAGTGAGTATCTTGGTCTCTGGGGCTATCTCAATCGCCTGTAGCCTTCCAAATATAACGCCACCAATTCTCTATTCGGCCAAGGCAAAGGTCGATATCCTGCCTATGAAGCTAACCGCACTAGTAGTTTTTCTTAGTCTGCTCTCTCTGACACACTCGGCCCACGCAGAAGGCATCCGAATAAAAAGTATTGCGCTTAGTGACTCAGAATTAAGTGCTGATGTTGAAAGTATCGACACTGTCCAAAACTCCGATTGTGATCCGAACACTGCCGGGAACCAAGAGGAACCGTTTGGCGGAACTAAGTTTCGGCTCGCGGTGCAGAATAACTATCTTGAAAATGTAAGTATTGAAAAGTATCAGTTTCGTGTCGCGGGACTTTATCGTTCGCGGCGCTACTCACCAATATCACTTGGCGACATTGAACCCTCGAAAATAAATGAGTCAATTGAAGGTTACTTTGCGCTTGCCGTGGGAAGTGCAAAACGCTTTGTGGGAGCAAATTCTGATGTCCCATCCACCTCAGTGGTACGAAGGATTACCATTATCATTTACGCGCGGAGTTCATCGGGAAGGCGTTATTCCACCCGGGCGCGTATTTCTCGAGCTTTTGGCGACGAAGATAACTGCTAACAGCCACGCTCACCAAATTCCTTCCCGGATAGACGGCGATTGTCGCCAACCTAGCTCCTATGGCATACTCGTCGATACTGATGAGTATTGAAGATTCTGAAAAGCTCGCGCTCCCGCCTCCCTGGAATATGGTCTTTACCTTTCTTACCCGGGTGTTTGTATGGGGGCTAATATTCGCTATTCTCTACATACTACGTTCGTTTTTTCTGCTGATCTTTCTGACTTTTGTGTTTGCCTATGTGCAGGCGCATACAGTGGCACGCCTCAAACCGCGAATTCAGAGCCGGCCGTTACGTGTGGTCTTAGTTGGGTTGCTGCTGCTTGGAGTTATAGTTGGTGTTGGAAGCTTCTTGGTCCCGCGAATTAAGACTCAGGCCGAGCTTTTCTCCCAAAAATACGGCACCCATTTGCAGGCAATTGACACCGAGCTGGTGCGTCTCAGTATTGATTACCCTCTTGTCGATCGAGTACTCCCTAGCATTGATGCGATCAAGGAGCGCTACGATCCGAAAGGCGGCATTCGTAACTGGGATTTACGAACATCGCCCGCGGCGACGACGCTCCAAGCATTCCTCGGTGTTGGTGAAAACACCGAAGAGAAGCCAGATATTCGTGAAACGATCACCAAGCTTCGAAATTTCGGAGCAACTATTCTTGCGGTGAGTTCAGCGTTTTTGCTCTCACTTCTCTTTTCGTTTTTGATTGTGCTTGATCTTCCTGCGCTCAGTCGAAGCGTGGTCAGTCTTAGCGACTCGAAGCTTCGGTTTATCTATCTCGAAGTGGCTGGCAGCATTACCAATTTTGCAAATGTACTGGGTCGGGCGCTTGAAGCTCAACTGCTTATTGCACTAGTAAATACGCTTTTGACCTTGGCAGGACTTTATCTCTTGGGAATTAGTGAAAATGCGGCGTTTCTTTCTACGGTGGTGTTTTTGTGTAGTTTTATTCCGGTTGCCGGAGTGTTTATCAGTTCGATTCCAATCTGTCTTCTTGCGCTTCAGGCAGGCGGGCTTTATTTGGTTGTTGGCTCCATTATCATGATTACAGTGATCCATCTCATCGAAGCGTACGTGCTCAATCCGCGAATTTACGGCCATCACTTGCGCATGAATCCGGTACTAGTTTTGATAATTCTCACGATTGCCGGGAAGCTTTTTCATGTGTGGGGATTAGTACTTGGGCTTCCCGTGTGTAACTATTTCTTCTCGCATGCGATCCGCGAACGTTCGGCGCAGCGAAGGAGGGGATCGCGTGCGTAGGAGCTTGGGGCACGCGCTAGTCGGTCTTGTTTTTCTCTCGATACTTCCCGGTTGCTTTGCAACCAAAGGATATCCAGGTCCAGAGCGTCCCGATGAAGAGCTGATCATTCTTACCGTCGATAACGAGTCTGATTGGATAAATCTTGATGATGCCTATGCCAATGGCGTGAATTTTGGCATGGGCGGTATTAAGCTGCTCCCTGGAAAACAGGAGTTCTCATTGAATGTGGACGTAAAGGAGCCACCTGAGAATTGCCACTCTTATTCTTCAATGAACTACTCATCGTACGAGGAGTGTCTTAAGAAGCGCAGCGGTTGCGACTGTTTCGATTACTTGAGTATTTATCGACGCTGCGATCGCCGCGTGAGAAATGGAAACTGCGGTGGGGTTGTAGTGGGGACCGCCGGCAAACAATACCAGGTAGTGCTTAGGCGAAAAGGTCCGCACAAAGTTGATAGCCACATTGTAGAGCGAAATAGTACCAAGCGAGCAGGGCAGGTGAGCTGTGATATCTATGGGGCGGAAAGCACTGAAACCGAAGAAAATTATGTCGGCTCAGGACGTTCGACGGCGTGGTCGAATGGAATTTACGGGTGTTATTAAGGTTATAGTTAGTACCTGTGTAATTACTTATTAACCCCAGGTATTCATTCCCTTACTCTGTGCCCTCTGTGACTCTGTGGTTTATTTTTCTAAAAAGACCACAGAGGCACGGAGAGCCCAGAGGTGGAGCTGAGGGAAGGACAAGGTTACTTTTGTTCCAGACTACTAGTTATAGCAAAAGAGATCTTCTAAGCTCTCTTTTCCAGCATTCAAGTACTCGTTCAGCGTATTCCAAAGGCGCAAGGTGCGTTCCGCCGCCACGTTCATTCGAGCCGGCATCCATGCGGCCGCCTGCGGCGGGATCAAATGCTTCCAAATTTAACTTTGCACGGGTGATTCCGCGATTTAGAGCATTTGCTCCAAGGCGAATCCGAATATTGTGCTTTCCACTGTTGTCGGTACGAGGAGATACGGAGAGAATTATCGCGGCATCGCGAAACACCGCCGGGAGAAACTCGGAATCGATGCCTTGCTGCACAAGAATGAGCGCTCCGTTGTCAAAGCTCTCGAAATCTCTTCTTGCGAAGATCTGATTAGCCAGCGCGCGTTTCTCCTGCCGAATGTGTTGTAACTTCTCAAGTAGCTCGCGGCCTTCGACGCCCCTGCCGGTGACGATTTGCTCAAACAATAAGACACCAAGTGAGAAGCGTTTTAAGCGCCACGCTTCCTTTTCATAGCCTGGCTCCTGCTTAAGCTCAGTCATTTCTTGAAGAACATCGGCGATGGGATCGGGCAAGCAGGTGTGATCCGCGGAGAGTGCGGCTCTATCCAATATTGGATGTGGCTGTAAGACTCGCAACATTTGCAGACAAGAAAGAATGCTATCGCAATCAGTATGATGAGTCGCTACCGGTATATTTGGCGCGAGCGTATCGCCGAGATCTCTAAGAAAAATTCCACTCTGTGGACCTGTCGAGAGCAGACCTAACTTCTCTTCCTCGGGTCCATGGTGATCGATGTTGATAATCTCGCCCTTTCGGTACCCAAGGAGCGTGCCATCTTTACTTACAATTGGCGTGCCTTCTTTTTCGATATCTTGGATATATAAGTCGCAAACAATGACTGGACCTTTTTGAACGGCTTGCCGTACATCTTGAACGGTCGGCGTTTTTTGGAGCGGCATCATGTGAAATGGTGCTTTTAGAAATCTTTCATATACCCCTTCAGTTGAGGTAACGAGATCTCGCGGGAAGCTATTTTTTGCCTGAAACGGAATCATTCCGGAATTATAACCGAAGAGTGTAAACGAAGCACAAGGATTTGTTCTGTGGTATTAGGTGGTTAGAGGAATAGTCAGCAATCTCTCATTTACCCCGGGTATTTTTTCCCTCACTCTGTGACCTCCGAGTCTCTGTGGTTTAGACACTTAAAAAAAACCACAGAGATACAGAGGTCACAGAGTAGCGGGAAAAGCTAACACTTAAAGAGTAGTTACAATAGTCAGCGTAAGCTCTTCGACCCGTGCAGCTGTTTTTCGTATGCAATAGATCCCAGTTCGTAGTGGCTCCAGATCGCAGCGCCCACGAAGATCCAAAATGCGATCATTACAGCGACACTGAAACCAAAGAAGACATACCCCACTATTTCAACATGGGCCCAAAAACGTGCGCCGATAAATGACACCAACGTGAACGAGCCAATTGCTCCGCTCAATGAAAACAACGCAAGTCGTAAAGAGCGCTTTATAAAAAGATAAAATATTCCTAGCGCAAATCCGCCAATACCGAGCACCTGCCCCAAAAATGGCACAAACAGGGAGGCAGCACAGGCGAATGGGGTCACGAAAAAACCGATTGCGAACCCGAGAGCAGGGCGTGACCGGCTTTGTTCGCGCGCTAGCGCAGAAGCTTTCTTCCTATGTTCTCTTTCTACAGAGTCTAGCGTATCCACACTGTACCTCAGCTAAGAACCGTCGCCAAAAACTGGGCGGTTCGCTTTTCAGACCAATATTCACGCTCACCAAATTCTGCCATGAATCCCACATGTCCGCCAAACCGGGGTATCTCAAGGGAAATATTACTATTTCGAGCGGTCTCGGCGACGGGATAGTTAAGCGGGCCCAAAAAACTATCGTCTTCGGCGCTCAGCATAAGTGTTGGAATTTTAATCTTCTCCAAGAGCGGTTTTGCGCTGTTTGAGCGCCAATATTCCTCGGCGCTCTTGTAGCCGAAAAAGGGAGCGGTATAGCGGCTGTCGAAGTCATAAAAGTTTTTAAATCGTGAGTAGCCTTTGTCGTCAATCTCCCCGGGAAAAAGCGCGATCTTTTTTCGGATCTTTTCGTGTAAGAGCCAAAGAAACCAGCGCATGTAGAGAATGTTTCGGGGCCGCGCCATCTCTCTTGAAGAAGCTTCTAGATCGCATGGCGTTGAGATACAGACTGCCGCCTGAACGGCCGACGGCACTTTGGCGCTCTCAGCGAGATATTTGAGAGTGATATTTCCACCGACGCTAAACCCAATCAGGCAAATCTCCCGGTAGCAGGCTCCAATGAGCGCATGGGTAATCACCGTATGGAGATCTTCACTTAAGCCGCTGTGATAAGAACGAATATGCCGGTTTGGCTCGCCGCTACAGCCGCGAAAGTTCCAGGCGAGAATATCAAAGCCTCGGGCTGAGAGGGCTTGAGCCATCCCTTTGCAGTAGCGGCTACGTGAGGATCCCTCTAGGCCATGCGAGAGTATCGCCAGCCGTTTATTTCCCTGGCGAAGCCAATCGAGATCGAGAAAATCAGAATCAGCGGTTGAAATTCGCTCTCGAATGAATGGCGGAGTCGCTGTTCGTCGAAACATGGCCGGGTAAATAGTATGCAGGTCGGCCTGTCGAAAAAGCAGCGGTGGCTGGTACTTGGCGCTATCAGTGAGGTCGGTGGTTGGCATTGATTGGTTATACCCTAACTTCCTGATATAGTGCGAGCTCTTGAGGAGCCAGAGTGAGAGGTGTGGAGTTTCAATTCGAATTAGTTAAGGAGACCGAGCAGTCGGCGGCTCGGTTGGCGCGGGTCAAAACTAAGCATGCTGAGTTTGAGACCCCCATTTTTATGCCGGTGGCAACTCACGCCGCGTTTCGCGGGCAGCGGATAGAGGATATCGCCGGGCTTGGCTTTCCAATAATTCTCTCAAATACATTTCATCTGTTTCTTCGACCTGGGGCGGAAATATTTAAGAAATGTGGTGGAATTCACCGCTTTATGAACTGGAAACGGGCATTGCTCACCGACTCTGGCGGTTTTCAGATATTTTCGATGGCGCACGCGCTCGATACGGTCGAGGAGGGGACCCGTTTTCGAAGCTATGTCGATGGTTGCTATCATACCCTTACTCCTGAATTAAGTATCGAAACGCAGCGCGCGATCGGAAGTGACATAATGATGGTGCTTGACCAGTGCGTACCGTCGACCGTGGAGCATGCAATTGCAGAAATTGCGGTTGAGCGCACGGCGCGTTGGGCGGTGCGAAGTTTTGCCGCGCGCGGTGACTCGACGCAAGCTTTGTTTGGAATAGTGCAGGGGGCCTGTTACGCAGATCTGCGCGCGCGAAGCGCCGAACAGATCTGCGCGATCCCTTTCGATGGGTTTGCCATCGGCGGACTTGCGGTCGGTGAGGAGCGAAGCCAGAGGGAAGACTTCACTCAGATGACCGCCGCGCTTCTTCCGCGCGATAAGCCGCGGTATTTGATGGGAGTGGGTACCCCTATCGATCTCTTGGAGGCGGTCCATCGTGGAGTGGATATGTTTGATTGTGTGCTTCCTACCGCCTTTGCACAACAGGGGGTGGTGTTTACCTCTCGCGGGAAGATCGATCTGCGGCGTGGGGTCTATCGTGGATCCGAAGCGCCGCTCGATGATCAATGTACCTGTGAAACGTGCCGGCACTATACACGCGGCTATTTACATCATTTAATTAAAGTTGGTGAGTATAGCGGTTCGCAGCTCTTGGGAATTCATAACCTCTCATTTTATTATGAATTGATGCGTGAGATTCGCGAAAGCATCAAGCAGGATCGGTTTATTACTCTGTACCGTGCGAAGCGCGAGTGGTTGGCCCTCGCCGATGAGCAGAATCCGCCAAAACCTCCTCGGCGTCGAAGTGCCGTAAAAGAACATCGCGGTGACTATCAGATAGTGGAAAACAGGCAGGGATTTTTTAGCGTGATGCAACGAAGCTCCGGTGAAACGATGCATGCTTCGGTTGCGCCGGGGGTAGAAGCGCGATCGCTGTACGTAGAGCAAATGAGGATTCTTGATAGGGTGCAAGCTGTGACCGTTCAGCCTGTCGTAGTTTGGGATGTCGGCCTGGGTGCCGCGATTAATGCGATGGCGCTTATTTCGGACTACGAGTCACTCGCGCAAAGAGTTGCCTGCGCGCCGTTGCGCCTAATTAGTTTTGAACGCGATCTTGATCCATTACAGCTTACTTTAAAGTTTGCGGGGAAGTTCCCACATGCAAAACATCCTGCGCCGCATCAGCTCCTGAAAAATGGTTCGTGGAGCGACCGAAGTGGGAGAATTTCATGGCAGCTTCTTGTGGGTGATGTGCGAGAGAAACTCTCCGAAGCGTCACCCGCTGATTATATATTTTTCGATCCATTTTCATATAAGACCGACTCAGATCTCTGGGGACAGAGTTTTCTTGGCAGCATTGCGCAGCGTTGCCAAGGTCGGCCAACCCTTCTTGCGACGTATTCAGCTTCTACCGCGTTCCGAGCTGCATTACTCTGTGCCGGCTTCTACGTCGGAAAAGGAGTGGCGACGGGTGCCAAGGAGCAAACTACTCTTGCCGCGCTCCCGCCGATTCCGCATTGGTTTCCGAGTTTAGGTGAGAGTTGGCTTTTGCACTGGGAGCGAAGTGGAAATCGTTATCCAATTGATGCTTCCGAGGTTGAGCGTCAAAAGATTGAAAATACTATTCGGAATCATCCGCAGTTTATGGCTAGTTTCGCCAATGTAGTTTGATTCGTTATCTTTTTTGGTGCGGATCCAAGTAGTACTCTGTAACAATAGTTTTCCGATTCTTCTCATCTCCGTGCTCTCCGTGTCTCTGTGGTTTTTTGAAAGTAAGATAAACCACAGAGACACGGAGTTAGGAGAGTAAGAGTATTTTGTTTACAGTGTAGTAGGTCGCCAAAATAAATCTTACGCTTTCCTTACGGCAGCGCATAACGCTGCAATATGAAGTTCGATATTGAGCAGCGCAATCAGCACGGCGCTCGCTCGGCGGGAACTCCGCGAAAACCGGTCTCTGGAAGCTTCTCGCGCTCGCTGCGAACAGTCGCAAAGCTTCCGCTTGAGTCTCTCCGCATGGGTGCATCTCTACCTGATTTTTCGCCCGGTGCGCGATGGGGTGCGCTCGTGCTTGGCCTCTGGATTAGCTTTGCATTCACCGGAAAGAAGTCCACAGTTTCGGTGTCCGAGGAATATCCCCTCCCTAAAGAGATTCCGGTGCGAAGCGCGAGCGTGCCGACGCATCTCACGACCAACTTCGTAAGGGTACCCGGCAACTTTGGAGATTTCGTTGCAAAACCGCTCGTTCAAAACGTGATCCGTCCCGCGGAAATTGATTTTTCAAAAAGTTTTAATTTTGAGACCGAGCGCTATATGTTTATAAAGAAGGAAGATTTCTGGCCGACTCGTATGATTGGACATCTCATTTCCTGTTTTGGAAAAATCTTCTTTCTCGATTCTCGGCTTGGCGCTGGTCTCGACGCGGATGGAACAAAGGCAGTGCTTTCGATGGTTGAGCGCGATAAGAATATCAAGGGACTTACTGTTCGGATAAATCACAATGCAGTATGGAAAGATACTTTTCGAAACTTCTACGATCCAAAGATTGGGGCGCGAAATGGATGGTTCCCACGTTGGATTTACGGTGCTCCCGGAACATTTTTAGGTGAACTTACTTCCGAATGCAGGCGTGGCGATTATTATAATCCAATGACTTCAACGATGGTGTGTTACAGCAACGTCCGTTCGATATCAGCGCACGAACTTGGTCACCATAAAGATTATCACCGTTTCTCGCGAGATTGGCCCTACGCGCTCACCTATATGTTTCCGCCGGCAACACTTTATCAGGAGTGGAATGCAAGCAGAAATGCGAGAGCTGATTTGTCAAAAAACGATCAGTGGCAGTTCCAACGTTTTCTCATTCCAGCCTTTTGTACCTATCTTCTTGCGATGTACGAAGCGTGCCGTCGCGGTCTTCGGCAGATTAAGGCTTTTGATCAAGACAAGGATCCCGAGAAAGTAGAGGTATCATTTCTAGAAGGGCTGCGTTTCTTTGGATCGGCAAATGCGCTCTTTTGGGCTGGGTTATGGGCAGGTTCGGCGGCAGCTGGCGTGGGCGTTATCGCAAGCGCGGCAGCGTTTGTCGGTGTCGGCGTGGCAGCGTTTGTTGCGAGTGAGCTATTACTCTCGAAATTCATAAAATAAGGTGGCTTGCGAGATATTCTCCAGCTAGGGCGCTACCTTAATGGAGGTGGGGGCTGACTATGCGCTAATCAACCACTTTAACTCGGATCTTCGTACCGTCCGGTAAGTCTTTAATTTGCCGCAAGATGTCCGCGGTAAAACTCAAGTGCACCCTTACATCAGTGACACAGACATTATTAAGGTCATAAGCCCCTCCCAAACACGGTGCCACCTTGAATGAGTAGCACTGGCCTGGTTGTGAAGTCATTCCCTCTGCCACTGCCGCATTCACCAGCGAAATCCGATAAGATTTCTTCCCACTCGTAACCGTTTTGATAGAGAATGTAGTCGTTAATGTTCATGGGGCATAACCTCAGCCGACTCAAAATGCGAGTAATTCTATTGCTCGGTTGTGGTATCGGGCGTCAGGTTGGAACTATCTGCACTTGCAATGATCACCGTAGCCATTCGCCCCGCAAGTACTTCAATATTAGGGGCCGCTTGCGAATTAGGACTGTGAGGTGGCTTGACCCGCCAGTGCTTTCCATCCCATGAACGTAGTCTTGGATAGTAGAATTCTTGCTCATTCCCTCCGAGAGTGCCCTCCAACCCGTTGATCTGATCTTCGCCAACAATCCAACCATCGAGAGGTCGCTTAAGCTTCTTATCAATCAGCTCTGCCTCTTCGATACGGAAAAGAACTCGAGAGTCAACGAGACGGCCCTGAGCATGAGCGCGAATTCGGACCTCTCCGGCACTTGGGGCGAACAGGCGTGAGCATGCGCTTTCGTCGCATACGAAAGTGGCGGGTGTCGTTTGGCCGTTTTGGTAAGCTTTGATGTTATCTAAGAGTTTTACCCTAAGATTGGTTCCTGGTCGAATATAGGGGAATAAATGTGTGGCGCATCCTGCGATGCAGAGCACTGCAATTATATGTAATGCGTGTCGATGCATTTTAACCCAAGCCCGATAACAAAATCATGATAAAACCTCTTTTTATTTTATTCTTACCACTGACCTTAAGCAACTTGCTATAAAAATACTATAGGGCATCGGAATATTTCACCACAAAGAGGCTGTGTTAGAAGTCAAGTGGCTGATTGCAAATCAGCCTG
>CAZEAC010000106.1:0-15646 GCA_964510065.1 uncultured Bdellovibrionales bacterium
GGCACCGAGCGAGTCAAAGGTCTTTACCACCGTTGAAAACTCAGCCACATCATTCAGGTCGCTGTATGAAACCGTCTCAACTGCCGGTGGCGCAGCGCCGGCAGCAGTAGCGGCGGGGATCGCCGCAGCGGCTATCGTCGCGGCACTTGCGTCCACATTACCAGAGATAGTGACCTCGGTTGTCGCAACACTGTCTTGTGAAATTGTATTGATGTTCAAGGGCGCCAATGCGCCTGTGCCGCCGGAGCCCGGGAAGCCGAGCACGGCGAGATCGTTCTGATTAACGATATAGCCTGAATTATCAACTTTGAAATTTCCAGCGCGGGTATAGTAGCGCGCCTCCTGATCGGCAAGAACAAAGAAGCCGTTTCCGTCGATCGCTAAGTCGAGCGGCTTACTGGTAAACTCCAGCGTGCCCTGCTCAAATATTGTACTCACCGAGCTGATAGACGATCCGCTTCCGACGGTTTTGCCTGCGGTTTGGCCACCGGCGACAAGGTCCTGAAATTCAGCACGGCTTGCTTTATAACCCAATGTACTCGCGTTCGCGATATTGTCGCCCACGACCGCGATTGCAGTACCATGGCTTGAAATACCGGATCGACCTGCGAAAAGACCGTTTACAATGCTCGGCACGATTATCTCCTCGAATAAAGAAACACCAACCTACTGCTCAAAACAGTCGAATACTACGCCACACAGATCAATGACACGCATGGATCTGCTTCGACGGTTTCATCGACAACTCAACTTCGCACACTCTGCTCGTTCCGCGATTCCTTGCCGCGGCGCTACTGGCCGCTTTGCGGAGCAAGAGTTACTTCCGTTACCTCTGAGGGGCTGACCTCCTGTCCATTGATGATCAGCTTCGGTTCCGGACCAGGCACAAAGCCAGTCACCACTCCTGCGGGACTTGCTTCGGCGTCAAACTCGCCACCGGTAACGCCAACTGCCGAAACCCGGTAGCTGTAACTTCCTGGTCTTGCCTCTACTCCCTCAAGGTTCAGCGTGTGCTTCCCTGCTGGTATTTCGCCAAACCGGAGAACATCACGGACCTTACCTTGGTCGTCGATTATCTCCACATTGAGAGATCTCACATCTGTCGGAAGATCAACGCGAAGATGGCCTCCAGTTCCATTCGCCACGTTGATCTTATCACCACCGAGGATTACTTCATGTCCAAGGTAGGCGGCGAGAGAGCTGAGATCCTGAGATGAGCTCTCTCCTAATTTTTCGTTTATCGATACTAACTGCTCGAGCTGGCTAAACTGCGCCAAATTCACTGCAAACTCCTCACTCTTCATCGGGTCCATGGGATCTTGATTCTTTAGTTGCGTCACCAGCAGCTGCAGGAATTCATCCTTGCCAATCTGGGCATTCCTTCCGCTTCCTCTCGTAAGACCCGACAGCGCCGCCGCTGCCGAATCACCTACTTTTCCTGTGCTGTCATCTGCCATAACGTTTCCTTCATGCCACCCAATGATCGAGTACTTGCGGTGCAGTATCATTTTTCGTCACGGGAGGTTCTCCCCTTTCAAACCCGTCGAATGACGACCACTCGCTATCTTGTTGCTTGTGCTCACCAGTGTCATTCTGTTGAGTGAATCCTGGCAAGCTCTGATCTGTCAACTCATCATCACGAACTGAAACGGTCACCGAGTCGACCGGCAGTCCTAATTTCCGCAATATCGCATGCATTTCGTGCGCACGCTCTTTAAGCAAGTTCTGCACTTGCGAGCTTTCGGCGCTCACACGCGCATGAAGATTCCCATCGCGAAGCGACACGTCTACTTTTACGCTCCCAAGAGTCGGCGGATCAAGCCGCACTGAGATGGTCTTGCCATCCTTCGACTTAACAACTTCCTTGAGCGCTGCTTCAACTTTTTCCATTGTCGCAATTGCTGCAATCCGCGTAAGTGCGCGCGGCCGCGATTCCTCCCGACGACTCGTATTTACGCTCTTCGATGCAAAAGATGAGTCACCGAAAGCTGCTGAAGAGTTCTGTTGTACCGCGCCTACTCCTTCATTTAACTTTGACGAAACCAACGCCGCGACTTGCCGCAAAAGCGTGCGAGTGTCGATTGCATTGGGCGTCACAACCGTCGGATCAACTTGTGCGACCGAGGCCGCCTTATTTACTACTGCTGCTGCTTTGCTCATAATCGCAGCATGCTCTTGCTCTTTGGCGCCAAGCGCTCGGTATGAGAACTCTGCGCCAGCCTCAGAAGTATTCAGCGCCTGCTCTTTTGCATCTTGATGAAGAGGCGACTCAGAATCAACGCCTGTGGCCGCTTCCATTCCTGCCTGGGTAGCAGAAGCATCGGCGTATTCTCCCTTCACTGGTAGCGGAGCCACTACCTCGCCGTCGGATACTTCAACGTTCGGCGTTACCGTGGTCTCGGCTTCAGTGATAGGAGTCGTCACCGGCTCTCCGGGATCGCTCTCCTTCAAAGCCTCCACTCCCGCACTATCAATCTCGATTGCTTCAAATTCGCCTGCTCCCTGCTCTTCGACGAGCACTTCCGTTTGCGCAGTACTTTCTTGGCCGAACTGTTTCTCCAAATCACCGACATTCTCAGCAGCGATCTTTTCGGGGGCTTCAATTACCTCATCAATCTCGGGAGACGGTTCGGTCTGTTCATTCGCAATTGCCTTGCCGGTTCGGGGCACGTCGCACACAATCACTTCCACTTCTTCGCCTTTTTTGGCGGCTTCCACCTTATCGGTAGTATGTTCTTGATCCTGCTCGAGGTTCTCATTCGCGCTTTCTTGGCACTGAACTTCCCGCTCGTCCTGATCTACTGTCTTTTCATCAGTTTCATGTTTAGCAGCTGGCGTGGTTTCGGCTTCATTCTTGGTACTCTTAGGTGCTGCACTGACTACCCGTAACTCATCGATATGGTTTGTTTTAGGTGCTGCAATCTCCTTAAAGTCTGGTGTTGCAGTGAGCTCTTCTCTTTCAAAATTGGGCGCCTGTGCCCTAGAACGAGATTGCGAGTTAACCTTATCGGCAATTTTGTCCATTAATGACTCGAACTCCTGGAACAGGTCCGAGTTTACTTCTAATTCTTGCCCAGCAAGGCTAACCCCTTGAGCACGAAGCAGATTTTGTCTTACCAGACGAGATATTCGGGTCATAATTGCTTACTCAAACGAGGGCTTCGCCCTCTATCATAGCGAGTAAAAAGCAAGTCCCGAGCCAATTCCGTCTAGGAGATAAATTTGTTACATTTCAAATGTTTATAACTGAGGAGTGCTTTTGACACGGCGCTTCCCCCGGAAAATTATTCCGGCATAAATAGGGAAGCTGCCGTTCGAGCATGATTGAGAACCTCGGGAGAGTTCCCTAGAATCATTACCCACTATGAAACCAACAGCTTACATCTGGATGAACGGAAATATTGTGCGCTGGGAAGATGCAAAAGTGCATGTCCTCACTCACACACTGCACTATGGAAGCGGCGCTTTCGAAGGTATCCGTGCTTATCAAACACCGAAAGGCACAGCGGTGTTGCGGCTAAAAGAACATATGGACCGGCTGATCTACTCGTCGCGCGCTCTCGCCATGGAACTCAAGTATTCTTCGGCGGATCTTTGCAAAGCTACTCTTGAGCTGCTTTCGAAGAACAAATTGGCTCACGGTTATATTCGCCCGCTTGTGTACCACGGCTACGGAGTGATGGGACTTCGCACAAAGGATGCTCCAGTGGATACGGCGATTAGCTGCTGGGAATGGGGCGCATATCTTCCTCACGACAGTGTTGATGTAAAAATTAGCCGTTTCGTCAGACTTCATCCGCGCTCAACTGTTGTGGATGCAAAGCTTTGCGGACACTATGTCAACAGTATTATGGCGGCAAACGAATTACGCGGGACCGAGTTTCACGAAGCTCTTCTTTTGGACGCAAACGGGAATGTCGCTGAGGGCCCCGGTGAAAATATTTTTCTAGTGCAGCAAGGCGCACTACACACCCCTAAACTCGGCACTATCTTGGCTGGGATTACTCGCGACACGGTCATTCAGATCGCCAAATCAAAAAACATAAAAGTAATTGAACGCGATATCAAACCCGAGGAGCTTTTCCGCTCAGCTGAGGCTTTCTTCACCGGAACTGCCGCTGAAGTTACCCCGATCCGCTCAATCGATAAGCATCTTATCGGTAACGGCGCAGTGGGACCGATAACGAACGTGATAAAGTCAGCATTCGGCGATATAGTTTCAGCGAACTGCGCACAGTTCGAACATTTTCTCTCATTCGTGTAGGGTATGTCGGCGCTCACATTTAAAGAATTTGAACGTCGTGAGTGGGAACGAAAGGCTTTATGCTATAAGGACACCTGGGGAACTGTCACTACCCAGCCGATTGATGCAGTGCTTCGCATGGCCGATGTTCGTGCGGGAACCGAGCTCCTAGATTGCGGCTCAGGTACCGGGGCGCTCTGTGCCAGAGCGAAGACGCTTGGAGCCAGGGTGCTTGGTTGTGACTATTCGGTGGAGATGCTGCGCATCGCCAATCAGCTCCATCCCGATATTGTTTTTCAAAGAGAGGATTGCACCAATCTTTCATTCGCCACCAGTTCTTTCGACGTGGTGACTATGAACTATCTCTTATTACACGTTGCCGAGCAGGACCGCGCAATTGAGGAAGCGGCACGAGTCCTAAAACGCGGCGGCCGTTTGGCGATTACTCTTTGGCTTCCACCTGATAAATCACCGGGACTTAACTTGATTTTTTCGGTGCTCAAGGAATTTGCTGATATGAGCGTAATACCTCCCGCCGATGATATTTTTAAGTTCACTTCCGCTACTTACGCAGCAGAAGTTTTCACTAAGTTTGGGCTTCAAGTGCCACGCTTTGAGATCTTTCCTACAGTGTGGCATTTTACAAGCGCTGATGAGTTCTTCAATTCAATTCAGGCAGGAACCCGGATGGGTGGATTAATTGAGTTACAGAAACCCGAAGTAAAGACTATAATTAAGTCAGCCATTTCGGAGCGTATTAACGAATTCGCCGATGGGCAGGGATTTGCGATACCAACTCCATCAGTTATAATAGCTGCAAACAAGGGAGCGTAGAGAGAAAAATGAGAACTTCAAAACTGCATTTCGCACGAATCGGCTTATTCATTATCTTCTGCCTTGTGCTGTGCTCGTGCTCAGGCCGAAGTCGGCTAAAGCCGGGCGAAGTTCCTCCCCCAGTACTTCCGACCACGGATGAAAAGGCAAGTGCCGAGTCCTTTATCTCACAGTATGTAAACCAAGAGGGCTATACACCAGTCACCTCCGGCCCCGAAGTGAAAAGGGTAACTAACGTTGTGCAGCGTCTTGCCAAGGCAGCCGGTTTCGCACCGAATACCTTTCCAATACATTTTGTCGATGCGGGTGATGACGTCAACGCTATGGCGGTGAATAGTGCGTCAATTGTTGTCTACAAGAAACTACTTGAACGGGTGAAGAGTGATGATGAACTCGCTGTCGTACTCTCGCACGAAATAGGCCATGTTCTGGGACGCCACTCCCAGGAAGAGGAGCAAAAGAAGAGTCGCGCCACTGCGGTAAGTATCGGTAGCACGATTCTCGGAACAGTCGCTTCTGTGGCAACCTCAGTTGCCGGTTTTGGGGGGCTCTCCGATGTCGCCGGCTCAGTTACCGAAACAACCACCGGCATGGTCGGCTATGGCGCATTCGTAGGAAGCTTTGACCGCGATCAAGAATATGAGGCCGACCAGATTGGGCTTCTTCTGATGGCGCGAGCTGGCTACAAGCCGCAAACTGCCCTTGAATTCTGGAGTCGTGCCGAGGAGATTTTTGGTGATTCAACCTCTAAAGTTGGCGCCTTTTTCAGCACTCACCCTAGCTTTGGCGATCGCGAAAGCGCGTTACGGGCCGCAATGCCATACGCCGAAGAAGAATACAAAAGGGTCAAAAGCGCGAAGGCCAGGTAACCCTCTCTTAATCGCTACTATTTAAGGGTCTTATTGCAGAGTCCCTTGACGCTTCCGTAACATTTCCCAGCATCAGGAACTTCAACACAGGTCTTCGCCCGGGCCTTAATGTAAATTGTCGGCGACTCGGTAAGCTTCACCGCTTTTCGGCGCACTGTTCGAGTCTTCAGCGTACAGCGATATCTGCCGCCCGACGCATCATTTGCAGTCGCCCACGGACAACGTCCGAGCACCTGCCCATCAGAAGCATAAATTGTTGTAGTTTTTTTCTCGGCAAGGTTTGAACGCAACATGAGCAAGGTCGGCTCTTCCCTAAAGCCGACGATTGGCGAGCTATGCGAAGACCCACTGCGCACCGGCGCAGAGTTCTTGTATATCAGGCCTCCGTCTTGAACACCAAAGATTCGCGCGCAGGCTTCGAAAGGCCCGTCACGAAGCTCACTAACTCCGGGTTCCGCGGCTGAGAAGAGAACGACAGCGATAACAACCTTGGTTAAAACTTTTAGCATAAGACTCCTTATATAATATCTCTTTACGGTAAACTGATCAGATGAACTGGACAAGGTCCAAAGCTCGCGTTTAGTGCAAGCATTCGGGTCAAGAAACCGTCATCATTTTCGGCAGCCGCGAATTCGGTAAAATTTAGCGTAATGCACAATTTTCAGAGAAAAAAAGCGGCTGCTACCGAAGTAGAGCCGCAATGAATTGACCTTTGAAACAACCAAGGTCTATGACCCAAACAAACCGGCAATCTCTGCCTTGTAGAGTGCCGCAATTGAAGTGCCCTCGACGAGCTGCCCCGATTTAATCAGAGGCCTGATATTGGCGATTGGAACCAGGACATACCCGGTCTCTGATTCGCTAATATCAGCACGGACCTTCGATTTGTCGACTTCAATATTAGTGAAGGCAAAAACAAACGGTTTTGCCATCGCAAAACCGAGGTCTTCCTCGATCTGTCCCAACTCGGTAATGCACGGAGTGCCAACACACACCATGCCGGCCTCCTCCCTCGCCTCGCGTTCCGCGCACGCAACAAATGTCTCGCCGTCCTTACGCAGGCCCTGTGGCAAAGTAAGTCGCCAACCACGCGGACCGTGCCGATACTGTCGCGAAAACACCACGCACTTTTCTTTGGTAATCGGAACGGCGATCGAACCATTCTCAATCCCCGCAATCCAGCGACATGTATGATACACGCCGCGAGAATCTGGCTTTCCTTTCCCGGGGAAAAGCACCTCGTATTCCACATCCAGATAGAATCGGTTAGCGACGATCGAACGAACGCCGACGATCTGAATCTCTCCATGCTTGACGCTGCCAAGCGGAATTTTATTCCGCTCAACTTCCACTAAAACCGCACGTACCGCCTTCTCCACCTTCGCCGCAGGGAACTTTTTTTTAAGGTTTACCTCGGCCCCAGCCGGGAGAGCGCTACTGAACTCCAGGACGAGATTTTGCCTCTCGTCCTCATGGTACCGCACGCACCTCAATTTCAATGATCCTTTTCCGACAATGTGCCGCGCGGGCAACATTATCTTCTTTATTTCCGCCGCTGATTCCTCGACCGCGCAAGTTCCAAAGGATTCGGATACTAGTGAGCTACGTCACAAAGCCAGCATGCCAGCCTATTTCTACAGAAGAAAAGTCTGTACGCTTTCTTAGTACCACGGCGAAAATCGTTGGCATTTTCGCACACTTGTCGTTTGTAGATCAAAAACTTTTCCGAGGCATAACCATCAGTAAGTACAGGAGTTTCTGTTACCGCGATGAAAGCGTCGCTCAGATGCACCGCGGTATCGATCATTCGACCCGCTCAAACAATGCAATCAACTCACTTCCGCATACATATTTCGATTGCACGTAAGCGAATCCTTGCTCGACAATACCCGCGCACAGTGATTCTCTAGCAAAACTTGTAATCTGTTTATTTCGGGCAACGTTTGGCAGAAGGTGATAGAGAAACCCAACCAATTTCCAACGCAGCCGGCTCGAATCGGGCACCCCGATGATGACTCTGCCACCGACTTTGATCACACGCCTAAGCTCTTCGAAACAGCGTGGCGCATTTTCAACATACGGGAGTAGCTGCGAAAGTACCACACAAGAAAGCGACTCATTCCGGAACGGCAGTCGCGGGAACTCCGCGCAAATTCGCTTGCGATGCGTGCGCCGAAGGAAACGAAGCTTGCGCTGCTGCGAGTCGAGCGCGATCGCCTCTGGATGCGAAGTGATAAACTTCCCCGAGCCACACCCAACATCAACAATAGCCTCACAACCCGCGGTGAACTCATCGAGGATTGCCACACGACGTCGCTGCCACCAGCGTTGAAGCAGATGTCGGCTATTATACGCATTTGCTTCGTAATCGGCCGCGTGAGGTGAATGACGTAGAATCCACAGTTTGTGAATCGTCATAAGATATGAGCTTGCGAACTTGAGTACCGAAGCGTGCGAACTTCCTTCTTCACGATCGGCATAGTGAAAAGGGATCTCTTTAATTGAGTACCCATCGGAGATCGCTTGCACAAGTATCTCTTGAAGAATACTAAAATTATTCGAGTGATACTCTGGCGGCTTCAATATTTGGCGTAAGTACAGGCGGAATCCGCTTGAAGAGTCCCGGATCGGGACACGCAACAAACGAAGGAAGATTGAATTCAATATCGAAGAGAGGAATCTACGAAAGGGCGGAGCATCTGAAGCTCCGTTTTCAACAAATCTTGATGCGACCACTATTTCAGCATACTTTCGCTGCGCCCATAGCGCTGAGAAAAGTGCTGGAGGATGCGAGCAGTCAGCATCGAGGGTAAGAACGTAGCGCCCACGCGCTCTTTCAAAGCCTTCGCGCGCCGCACCGCCATAACCAACCTGGGTCTGCGAAATAACGTGCGCGCCAGCAGCACGCGCAACTTCAGCTGAAGCATCTTTCGACCCGCCATCAACGACGATTATTTCATATTTCGCGACCTGACGAGAGACTTCGGCATGAAGTGCGGGTAGCAATTTGCTCAGATTCGCGGCTTCGTTCCAAGCACAAATGACCACAGAAAGTTCGATATCATCGTCCTTTCTCGGTTCTCCCGCGGGAGTATGTGGCAACCAGCCCTTGTCCAATGTCTATTTTACCGAGAGCTCGAAATCATTTAGCACCACGTCAATTTCCAATGCGTAGAGATCATCGATCGGAGTTTCGATTTTTACCAGATCCTTCTCGGTACAGAGAATCGGAACTCCAGGGAAGCGCGACTTGAGTGCGCAGATATGCGTAGAGTCTAATCGGAAGTGATCGCGATAGAACACCTGTCCAACAACCTTGAAACCCGCGCTTTCGGCAGAACGGAAAAACGCTCCAGGGGCTGCAATCGCGCTACAAAGCACGACATCGCAAGGCGGCGCAAGAATCGTCGTGCCACCTGCCGAACGGGCCTCGCCAATTCTGTAGAAAAGCTCAGAACACACCTTATCAGTCGGCAGTAGTTTTCTAAGCTCTTGCAATTTTACCTGACCAAAGACTTTGTCGCTCCGATGTGAAAGAACAAAGCTCTTGGCACGCCGGAATGCTTGCGCGCGGCCCTCGCGCAGCCGCCCATAGGGCAACAGCCTATCTTTAAGTATGGAGTCAAGCGAGCCTTCATCGCCACAGCTAAGGAGCAAGATATCGTAGTCACGGGCAAGTCTTCGATGTTGAAATCCGTCATCGACGATAACAACGTCGCCAAGTTTTTCTTTTTCAACGTACTGCACACCTCGCCATTTCTCGGCTGCCACGACAACAAGACCGCCGGTCTTCTTGCGAACAAGGAGCGCCTCGTCGCCGACCCGTTTAGCGTTCTCGGTGCCACGCAACAAATAAGGCCCGCGCTCACTTCCGCGATACCCGCGCATTACACAAACTGGCGTTCGTCCTTCTTTGGATAATTTGTGCATCAAATACACGACAAGCGGAGTCTTTCCGGAGCCGCCTACGGTGAGATTTCCCACGCTAATTACAGGAATGGTGGCTCGGTAGGCTCGGATGATTGCTCTATCGTAAAGCAAGTTTCGAAATGTTGTCAGCGCCCGGTACAGAAGCGAGATCGGCCAAAAGATTATCACGACTCACTCCATCCAAGCTCTGTGACGATTCGCTCGGTCGCGCCACTGTGGCGGCGCCATAGCGCCTCGCCGCGAGCGCCAATATGTGACAACTCAGGATCTCGACCGAGCAGTCGGACAAGAAGTGCTTCTATGTCATTGCGATTCTTTATTACGACGCACGCTGCATTACTTGATAATTCATCACGGATTCGCGCGACACTTTCACCAAAAGGACCACATGCGATGCAACAGCCGTACATTGCAGGCTCTAACAGATTATGCCCCCCGTACTTAGAGTCGAGAGTGCCACCAACAAAAGCAAGTTTTGCGATAGCGTACATCTGCTCAAGTTCACCAAGCCGGTCTAAAACAATTAACGCCAGATCTTCGTGTGGCTCTATGGCGGGGGTAGAAACACGAGAAACGGCTACGCCGAGCTCCGCGAAACGCTCGGTAAAGAAATCAAAGAACTCGGGATGCCGCGGAGCGACAATCAGCGCGCCATGCTGCAAAAAATTGGTCGCGCGAAGCGCTTCGATCCACGCTATTTCTTCACCCGGTCGAATACTACCGAGCACGACAACGAGCTCACGAACAATTCGATACTCCGTCCGAATTTTCTGCTTCAATTCCGGCTCGTTAAATCGAGGGCGGCGCTCAAATTTCATATTGCCGGTGACTTTTAGTTTACTCTTTGCGACACCGAGCTCCGAAAAGTGCTTCTCCGACTCGCTTTCCGAGAGAAGAATTTTGCCCGTGTAGTTCAACGTGTTTCGGAAAAAAGACGCGAGCAGTTTATAACGCCTGAGCGAGCGCGAGGTCATGCGCGCATTGACGACACTAACGGGAATTCTCCGTGAGTGCAGAAAACGAAGAAATCCGGGCCAGATCTCGGTCTCAGCGATTATCACCTGCTCAGGCAAGGCCCCCTGCAGGGCTGCGCGCAAGAATATCGCTGAATCAAAAGGCAGAAGGCGCACGAAATCGACTTCGTTTTCAACCACGCTGAATGCACGTGGATTGGTGGCAGTGACCAAGACCTTACGCTCGGGATGACGCTCGCGTACCCAGCGAATTAGCGGAATTAGGCCCTGCAGCTCACCAAACGAGGCACCGTGAAACCAATAGCGCACATTCTCAACCGGCGCCCATCTTCCAAATCGTTCTGCAAGCCGCGATCGTGTGCGCCTACTCAAAAGAAGAACCGGCAACGACAAAAAGCATAAAAGCGCAACAAGAGTCTCATAGAGACGTTCAAGTGCGGCAAAGCAGCAATCTTCGCGTTGCATTCGTTAATTTATCGAAGCTTCGTCAATGTCACCGGCGCCGGGCGGCACCGAGAACTGCAATGTATAAAGCTTGGCATACTCGCCGTCCTGTTTCTGTAGCAGTTCATCATGAGTTCCTTGCTCAACCACGCGGCCCTCCTTCAGCACGATTATTCTGTCGGCCGAACGCACCGTCGAAAGGCGATGCGCGATAATTACATTGGTTTTCCCCTTTTCAAGCTGCTCAAGCGCCGCTTGTACTTCACGCTCCGAGCGATTATCAAGTGAGGCGGTTGCTTCGTCGAGAATCAAAATTGGCGCCCGCTTTAAAATGGCTCGGGCAATTGCAATTCGTTGACGCTCACCGCCTGAGAGCGATAAACCGGCTTCACCGATTACCGTGTCTAATCCCTTCGGAAGCGCCTTGATAAACTCAAGGGCGTAGGCCGCAGAGGCAGCCTCGAGAATCTCCGCCTCTGTCGCGTCGGGTTTACCGTACGAAATGTTGTTCCGAACGGTGTCGTTAAAGAGAAACGTATGCTGTCCGACCAATGCGATACGGGAACGCAATTCCTGAATCGAGACTCTCGAGATATCAACTCCTCCCACTTTTACCTGGCCACGTTGCGGATCGATAAAGCGCGGTATCAAATCAACAAGCGTTGACTTTCCGGCCCCTGAGAAGCCGACTATTGCAGTCTTGCTTCCCTCAGCGATGGTGAGCGAGATACCGCTCAGCACCGGACTATCGCCACCACGATACTGGAACTCAACATCCTCTATTTCTATTTCGTTGCTTTTGCTCATTTTGAGCGGCTGAAGTGGATCTTTTATCGCCGGTTGCTGATCGAGAATTTCGAAGATACGTTCCGCGCCAGCCAAACCTTGCTGTACCGAAGAGTATACTCGAGAGAGTTTCTTCACCGGATCGTAAAGCAGGAACACTGAAATTAGGAACGCGATGAAATCACCCTGACTGCGCAAACCGTTTAAGACCGAATAGCCTCCGTAAAGTATTACCGCAGAAATCGCCACCGCAGCGAGGACTTCATTTATCGGGCCGGTGAGCGCACGAACCCGCTCCGAGCTGATAAAGGTTTTTGTAAGCTTTTGGTTCTCCTCGCGAAATCTGTCACGCTCGTACTGCTCACGCCCAAAAATCTTGACCACACGGTTCCCGATTATGCTCTCTTGAAGCCGGCCACTTACGTTACCGACGGCTTCTTGGCCACGTTTACTGAGCGCTCGCATTTTTCTGCCAAAGCGGTACACCGGAAATCTTCCGATCGGAAAGACGACAAACGCGATCACGGCAAGGTAGGGGTCAAGATAGATTGCGGAGATTAACAGCGCGACAAAACGAATCGTGTCGCGAATCACCGAAGAAAACGAATCGGTGACCAATGTTTTCACCAGAGTAACATCGCTTGTTATACGCGCGACCAGATCTGCCGTACGTGCGCGCACAAAGTATTCCGGATCAAGCGCTAAGACATGATCATTCAAGTCGCCACGAACATCGCGGACGATCTGGTGACCGATCTTGGCTGAAATGAACTGCTGCATGAAATCAAGAAGTCCTCTTATCACCGCGAAGACCACCAATGCCGCCGGAATTAGATACAGAAGATCGCGCTGCTTCGCCGAGAAGACGCCATCGAGCATATACTTCACAAGAAACGGCACAATGCCGTCAGTTGCGCCAAAAAGAGCCATACAGAGAATCGCGGAAGCAAATGCCCAGCGATACGGTACAAGGTAAGCCATGACCCGGCGGTAGGTCGGTTGCGGCCTCTCAGTACTATGGGTTGAATCGCTTACGGTCTCGGGAATTTCATTGGTCATTGCTGGAGTATAGACCAATTTCCTTTAATTATCAAAAAGACCAGTAGTTTTATATGGTTAGACAGAAATCGGATAACCGCTTAAAAAGTCTGGGAAACTAGTCCGGACTGCTCTTGTCTTCATCTTTCCGCTCATCCTAACCTGGTCTTCTCACGGGTTCCGGCAGTGGACGCGTAATTCGTGAGAAGTCCAGGTTAACCTCGTCTCTAATTTCCATGCGTATTTTGATTTTAAGCCCCGACCCCGATCGCTCCGAGCAAGCAATATTCGATGGATTGGCTTCTCGTGGCGTCGATGTTCGATTGCTGAGCAGGACCCAGCATCCTTCACTGGCGTGCGCTTCTGTTGCCGGGTTCTTCCCTTCCAGTCGGATTAGTCCACGCACAATTTCGCTAATCCGCCATCACCTTCGAGATTTCAGCCCCGACATCGTTTATTCCTTAAGCGCGCGAGCGCTAAGCAACGCACTCTTCGCCACGTGGGGCCAGTCAATGTGCCATGTCGCGTATCGCGGTACTATGGGACATCTCAGTCGTCTCGATCCCGCTGCACACCTCTCTTTTCTTAACAGGCGGGTAGACTCAATTATCTGTGTATCTCACGCAGTGCGACAGTATCTCATAACTCAGGGCGTTGATGCGTCGCGTGCCGTGACAATTCATAAAGGACACGACACCAGCTGGTACAACAGCACGAACACGCCAGCACGCTCGCAGCTTGGGCTCTCTGAAAGCGCCTTTGTGGTGGGCTGTGTCGCCAACGTGCGCCCGGTGAAGGGGGTCGATCTGTTACTACAAGCAATGCAATACCTCCCGGCCGAACTCAACGTTGAACTGCTCCTCGTTGGTGAGATTCGTGACTCTACCGTTCAAACTCTGCTCGAACGTGGCCCTGCGCGGACGCGGATTCGACACCTCGGATTCCGCAAAGACGCCACTCAGCTTCTTAGGTGTTGTGATCTGGTTGCCATGACATCGAGGCGCCGAGAAGGCCTTCCGCGTTCCGTCATCGAAGGCATGAGCCAAGCATTGCCGGCACTTGTGACCGCCGTCGGCGGCATGCCTGAGCTTGTGCAAGATTCAGTATCAGGCAGAGTTATCCAGTCGCTTGATCCTCGTGCCATTGCCGAGGGGATTGCCTACTTTGCCAGAGACCGTGAACGTAGTAGGAAGATGGGTCTGCTCGCGAAAGAGCGAATTCAGAACAGCTTTGCGATCGCCTCGACGATCGAACGGCACTATGAACTATTTACTGATTTATTGAGAAGGAACACACATGCGGCAGTCTGAGCTCAGCACGAAAACACAGAAATCTATCTCCAAGGAAGAAGCAAGTATTAACGCACAGCTTCTCACACGCGCCGGATATATCGATAGGCTCATGGCTGGCGTGTATTCTTTTCAGCCACTCGGCGTGCGAGTGCTAGGTGCAATTGAGAATATCATTCGTGAGGAGATGTCGGCGCTCGGGAGCATGGAAGTACTGATGCCCTCGTTGCATCCAAAGGAGAATTGGGAACAGACGCAACGCTGGAACAATGTCGATATCCTATTCAAACTCAAAGGCGCGGGAGACCGCGACCTTTGCCTAGGTCCAACCCATGAGGAAGTCGTAACCCCACTCGTCGGTCGATTTATTCAATCATATAAGGATCTGCCAAAATCTGTCTTCCAGCTTCAGACAAAATTTCGTAATGAAGCGCGTGCCAAGTCCGGTCTTTTACGCGGGCGCGAGTTTCGAATGAAAGACATGTACTCGTTTCATGCAAGTGAAGCGGAACTCGATGCCTACTATGAAAAGTCGAAGGTCGCGTATCTCAATGTTTTTCAGCGCTGTGGACTCGGGGAGAAAACCTTTCTCACGTACGCCTCAGGCGGAATGTTTTCAAAATATTCGCATGAGTTTCAGACGATTACCCCGTATGGCGAAGACACTATCTACCTTTGCAAGCCATGTGCGCTGGCGATCAATAAGGAAATTCTTGAAGATCAGCAGGGAAAATGTCCTCACTGCGCATCAACCGCCCTTTGCGAAGAGAAGGCAATTGAGGTGGGTAACATCTTCAAGCTGATGACTCGCTTTTCCGACGCTTTTTCTCTCAGTTTTCTCGATAACGCCGGGACCGCTCAAAAAATCTACATGGGATGCTACGGTATCGGCTCCTCACGCTTAATCGGAGCAATTGCCGAAGTACTGCACGATGACAGAGGATTAATCTGGCCTGAAGCGATCGCGCCGTTTGACGTGCATCTTGTTTCTCTTACCAAAACTCCCGAAGAGCAGGCGCAAGCGAATGAGTTGTATGCCGCGCTTCGCTCGCATGGGATCGAGGTGCTTTTTGATGATCGGCAGAATGCCTCAGCTGGCGAAAAGTTCGCCGACAGTGATCTTATCGGGATTCCCAAGAGAGTGGTAATAAGTTCGCGAACCTTGGCTAACCAAACAGTTGAAATCAAACTACGAAAGAGCGGCGAGGTCTCCACTCCGCGAATCGACGATTTTCTGGC
>CAZEAC010000107.1:0-15394 GCA_964510065.1 uncultured Bdellovibrionales bacterium
GTAATAGCTCAATACGCATTGCTGATCGGTAAAAGCGCAGCTAAAAAAGTGCGCAACTTTTTTCAAAATCCCTCGAATAGGTAGTGCCACTCCAAGACTATCGAAGAGGAACAGCATGAAAATAGAACCGAGAATTCCTGATCTGGAGCTATCACAGCCTGCTTCACCGACAATTGGCTTCACAAAGGGCGAAGGTAACAGATTTAAGCAGATCTTAGACGACAAAAAAGCGGACCTGCACCAAGTGCTTATCAACATGCGCGACTCACTTTTAAACGGCAAACGCTTTTCGTCCGCGGAGCTCCTTACGTATCAAATTACGGCACAGAACTTTGCGCTTCATCTGGAGCTGATTTCGAAAGGGGCTGAAGCGCTCAATTCAGGATTTAAACGGCTTCAAACTCCAGGATAATCGATGCAGCACAGCCGTCTTTTAGTAAAGGAGCGAACGGTAGAAGAGGCAATGCTTCAGCGCAAAGTCGATGCCGAGAAAATTAGCCACGAGCAGAATCGACTACATACTGAACTGCAGCAGTCGGCAAGTGCCTTTAGTAAAATTTTGGGGCAACTTCGTGAGATTGCTCCAAGCACGGCTTCTTACCAAGGAAAGAATCTCAGTGCGCTGCTTAAGCGGCTAGATGAGAAGAGAGCGATCCAAGATAAAATTGTCAAATCAAGAGCGCGTGGTGATCTTATTGTACGGCAATATAAGGCACTGCGCACACAACGAGCAAATATCTCGACACTTCTCGATCGGCTGCGCCGCCAAAGACAGGTCGTCAATGAGCGATCACAGGAGGAGGTCAATCTAGAACTCTTCAGCCGAAAGGCCGCGCCAGCGCACCTTAGTGCGCCGGTTATAACGCTCGCGTCAGTCGAACAGGGTCGCCCTAATCCGGTGCCGGCGCAGCCACCAACGGCGCTGGCCCGAGCTGCGCACGCAGGGCCGCCCGCGGCGCTCAGTGAAATCTCGCCTGGCTCTTTTTTACTCAGCTGTATGCTTGGGAACAAAGAGCTTCGCTTTATGTTGCACAATGTCCAGCCTGGCGTGGTTCAAGTGAATTTTGAAAAGCAGGCGCAGCTTTCCGATGGCGCCCGAAGGGAGCTCCTTCAATGCATAGAGCGCGAACTCTCGCGGCGCGGTCTTCGCATAGGGCGCAGTCGTACTAGGAGGGATAGTGCTCGAGGCTTCTAATTTTTCGCAAACACATCCACTTTGGATTATCGGCATCACTTTTGTAGTGACACTTATCCCGCTTATCGTCGGAGCGACGACGTCATATCTTAAGATCTCGATTGTTTTTTCCCTTGTAAGGAACGGATTTGGATTGCAGCAAACGCCAAATGGGTTGGTGGTAATGGTGCTTTCATTTGCGCTGAGCCTATTGGTGATGAGTTCGGTGATAGATACTACGGGCAAATCAATTGCAGAGATACCGTTAGAGAAGCTTCGTACGGCGCCAACTGCCGAGCTTTTATCTCAGGCACAAGTAGTGCTTCGTCCCTGGCGTGAATTTATGCTTGCACACAGCGGGGCGCGAGAAATAAGTGTGCTAAGGGACCTCAGCGCAGGAGCGACGTCAACGACGCAAAGTGAATCGCCTCCTCTCTCTGTGCTCCTTCCGGCGTTCATTTTGAGTGAGCTCAAAGAGGCGTTCACTATGGGATTCCTGTTGCTCCTTCCGTTCTTGGTAATAGATCTTGTAGTGGCGAATATCCTTGCCGGGCTTGGGATGTACATGTTGAGCCCGGCTATGATCTCATTGCCGCTTAAGATCATTATCTTTATTTCTATAGATGGGTGGCTGCTGCTGAGCCGCTCGTTGATACTCTCGTATGGAGTCCACGGTGTTTCGTGAAGAGCTCACTCAGACAGTGCTGTTAGTGCTGTTTGTTTCGGGAATTCCTCTCGCTGTTGCGGCAGTGTTGGGGCTCTTCTGCTCTTTTGTGCAGGCAGTTTTTCAAATTCAAGAGCAATCAATAAGCTACTGTGTAAAGTTTGTCTCAGTAGGAGCCGTACTGGTTCTCTTCGCAGATAAGTTCTTCCAAGCGCTTTGCGAATATTGTACGCAAATATTCTCCAAAATAATACTTCTTGGCTAAGTCACTATGCAATTCGTACTTGAAGGAATTGTGTCGAGTTATTGCGCACCATTCTTCCGGGCGCTCGGAGCGGTGATGTTGCTGCCGCTTGGACAGGGTAGTTTTTTGTTACAGCGGCTGATATTAGCATTTCTTCTTGGTATTTGGCTTCAACAGTTTTCCGCTCCGATGACCGATGCCTATGGCTATAGGATCTTAGCGGAGTGCGCGATCGGTATTTTGCTGGTGCTGCCGATGCTTGCCTTGCTTGGCGCAGCATCATTTATCGGAGAATTATTTGACTTCGGAAGAGGCCAGCAGCTGAGTGGTGTCTTTGATGCTTTGAGTCAGTCGCAGGAAACTACGAGCGCCGTGCTGTTGCGAACACTGCTATGGACGAGCTGTCTAGCTTTGGGATTCGGCGAGCATTTATTGCGAATTCTTACCGAAAGCTACCGCACGTTTCCTGGAGGGGTGCTTTTCTTTGAAATCAACGCAGCGCGGGTAGGCGACCTTTTGAGTCTTGTCGCTGCTGTCATGAAAGCGGCGCTTTCGCTCTTTCTCCCTTTTGTCGCGGTCTTTCTTCTTGTCGACTTTGCATTAGCCTACGTTTCCAGGCTCGCGCCAACACTTTCGCTTACCCTCGAGACATTTGTGGTGAAATTAGGGCTTTCAACGCTGCTTCTACTTTCAAGCATAGATTCTCATTGGGAATCGGGATTGTTTGATTTTCTTTTGAGGGCGGCCAATGCCGCGCGACAATGAGCAAATTGCCACCGTCACCGCGCAAGCTACTGCGCGCAAGAAATGAAGGTAAGGTCTTTAAGAGCCAGCTTCTAGCAGCTGCCTCAGGCTTAGCTCTATTTGCTATCTTATTGAAATTATTAGCGGGAGCTGCTTGGGTAAGAATCAAAATGCTGTTAGAATACATAGTGTTAGGAGAAATAGGATCTGCTCAGTCTGCGCTTCTGCTAGTTGCCAAGTTTTTCTTGATAATTACCGGTGGCTGGCTGATCTTGAGTGCCACGATAACTATTTTGGTAGAGCTTGCCCAGGTGGGACCAAGCTTGAAACCCGG
Source organism: uncultured Bdellovibrionales bacterium (assembly GCA_964510065.1). Taxonomy (GTDB): domain Bacteria; phylum Bdellovibrionota_C; class UBA2361; order UBA2361; family CAIXSY01; genus CAZEAC01. Next base: position 3,161 of record CAZEAC010000107.1, read on the forward strand.
TGCCGTGGCGCCGAATCTCTCTCGGCTGAATCTAGGTTCAGGACTCCGGCGCGTAGTCGCTGGAGCCAAGGAGATGTGGCTCTTACTTCTCAAGCTGAGTATTGCGGCATTTTTTGTGGCGCAATTTCTACGTGGCGAGTTCGAAGTGTGGAGCAGCTGTCTCGGCGTCTGCGCAATCGAAGCAGCCATGCATCTGCTTGGAAGTTCGATCCTCAGGTTCTTCGCGTGGGGTTCTCTATGTCTTCTTGCATTGGCTTTCTTAGAGTATTGGGTCAATCGGTATAGGTACTTTCGCGAGCTTTCATCGACGCCTGAAGAAGCGCGACGGGAGCACAAGGAGGAGGACGGAGATCCCCTTTACCGATCCTATAGACGTTCTCAACATGCTGCGCTTTCATTGCAAACTATCATCGCGAGGGTTAAACGATCGAGAGTTATCGTTGTTGAGAAACTGCGCGAGCCGACGTAATCGTTCTCCATGCATGGAGGTTTGCATTGTCGATTGATTTTTTGCGCCGAGTATTAAAGGATTTCCGCGACGGCATTCATTCCTCGCTTCGCGGAGAAGCACTCTTCGAGCGCGCGGCAGCGATTCTTGGCGAAGCTTCCGGAGCCGATAGTGTCTTCATATACTATGTGCAGGGCCACGAAGTCTTGCGAGGCTCGTGGCGAGCAACTTCTTCAACGCCACTCTCGCATCAGCCGCTCTTCGATCCGATGAAAATAGTCTCCGGCGAACAGGAGATCGGAACATTTTTCCTTAGTGATATCGAACGAGTTTCGATTCAGCCGACGCTCCGTGAAACGCTTAAAAGCCAGGGCGTAATATCCGCTGGTATTGTCCCAATTTCGCAAAAAGGGAAGAATGTTGGCTGGATCGAAGCGCACTTTACCGAGCAGTACTATCGTTGGCGCAAGGAGGATACGCTGCTATTTGAGGAGGTCGGTGCGTACTGCGCGCTGGCTTCTTCTTCACCGACTCAAGAAAGTTCTTTTGACCATGAGGCGAAGTCGCGATACGAGAGGCTTGCGTATTACGGTGACCTGTTGATTTTACGTACTGATCCTTCAATGCGCGTTGTCGAGGTGACTGGCGACACGTTACGGATTCTTGGTGTCGAGCCATTGGAACTTAAGAATTCGAGTGACGTATGGGCGCGTTTTCTGCATCCAGCCGATCTTCGGCGCCTCGGCCTCAAGATTCGCCGTTTGCATACTCACGCTGAACCGCTCGACGAAGAGATTCGCGTGCTCAATAAAAAGACGATGCAACAGCACTGGCTTTTACTTAAGGGAGTCCCGCTCTATGACCAAAGCCGGAACGTCGTTGGTTGGGAAGGCTTTGGTCTCGACATCACTGAAAAAAAGCTAGCGCAAGAAGATCTCGTCGAAGAGCGCGGACGAATAGAGGCGCTGTACCGCGTATCTCGAGCACTGCAAACCGGAAGCGATCCGGCGGTGGTGCTATTACAAGGCTTAAAGGCGCTTCTTTCCACTATGAATACGGATGCAGGAATTGCCTGTCTGCATGAGGCGGCGACCGAGCGTAGCGAAATAGTAGCAGCTGAGGGTCTTTCCGAGCAGCTGCTCGCAAATATAAACCGTGAGCTTCGCGAAGGCGGATTTGTCGAGAAAGTAATTGCATCGCGCGAGATAAACATCAATAACGCTCTCGATAGAGCGCCTTTTGAGTTCTTGTTTCGCGAAGGAATTCGCTCAGTGTTGTTCGCGCCACTTTGGAGCGATGGCAAAAGGCTCGGGCTGCTCATGTTCCTTGATAAGAGACCGAATCGCTACCATGAAGCGGATGCTGAGTTGTTGGCCGTGGCGACGGGGCACATCAGTCTCGCCGTTCATCAAGCCGAGGTGCATTCTTCGGAGCGCCGCCATTCGAGTTCGCTGAACGCGCTCTATCGATTGACCCATGAGCTTTCAAAGCAACCTTCTCCACGAGAGATCGCTGAGCAAGCGTTCCCGATAATTCAAAGTGAGATTGCGTGTAAGCGGCTCTGGCTCGGAACTCTCAATGATCAGGAAACGCACATTGTTGGACAGGCTGGATACGGGCCGGGTGTGCGAAGCGCGATAATAAATGTACAAATCGAGCTTGATCTGCGCCATGATGGATTCGATGAGGCAATCAGGCAACGTCAGCCTGTTGTTATTGATCCGCGGCAAAATCTAGAGTGCTCCGGGCTGACTCGAATTATCAAGATGCTTGAGCCGGGATCCTTTGCGATAGTACCGCTTGTCTCGTTGGGAAAAGTAGTCGGAGTTTTGGTCGTTGAGCCGTCATCGCCGAGCGCATTTTTGTTGCAGCGCTTTTTGCCACTCCTCGTCAGCATGGCAAATGAGATCGCAACTGTACTTATGTCGAGGCGCCTTGAGCTGCGCATGGCGGAAACGAATAAGATGCGCATGGCCGGATTACTTGCCTCAGGCATTGCCCACAACTTTAACAATCTGCTTCAGGCAATTATGGGACAGGCGAGCCTTCTCGATATGCAGCTGCCCTCGGATTCGCCGCTTTCCGGTTCGGCACGGATGATCCTCTCTGCAGCGGAGAAAGGTGCCAGCCTTGTGCGCCAGCTTCTTAACTTTTCGACAGCTCCGACCAAGGAACGCACCCAGGTTTCGCTCTTTGAGCAATTCGAGGAAAGTAGAGATGTATATCGCTCAGTCCTCGGAACTGAGATCTCCCTGGTCATAAAAGCAGATCAAAATCTACCTCGCGTATTGGTCAATCTTCCTGCCTTTCAGCAGGCCCTTACCAATCTTTTGCTTAATGCAAAGGAGGCGATTAATAAAAAGCCTGGCGGAGAAGTTCGCATTGTTGCGAAGAAGGTACGGCTCCGATCGGGTGAAGTCGATCCGGAGCTTTCTCCTGGTCACTACGTGCGCATTGATATTGAAGATAATGGCATTGGGATGGATTCTGAAAAGCGGTCGCGCTGTTTCGAGCCGTTTTTCACCACAAAGAACGTGGAACCGGCAACGGGAATTGGCTTTGGTGGGGTTGGGCTTGGGCTCTCATCGGCATATGCAATTGTTCGTAGCCATGATGGCATCATTACGGTGACTAGTGTGCCGGGAGAAGGAAGTGTCTTCAGTATCTACCTTCCTTGTCGAGGGGAGCCTGCTCGTGCGTCTTCACCGCTTGAGTCTCGAATTGAAGTTGAGAGAAACGGTGCAGCAGCTGCGCAACCGGCGGCGTCGCGTGTCCTTGTGCGCGATGATGATACGTCTGAGGAGCGCAAGTGATAATGCAGGAGAAGGCGAAGTGACTACGCGATACAAGAGTGCGGTCGGACTTGATTACAACGAGCACGATGGGTATGCGCCGAGAGTGGCGGCAAGGGGTGAGCTTCTGAGCGCAGACGAGATTGTAAAGATCGCCCGCGCGGCGGGGGTTCCAGTAGTTGAGAAATCGGCATTGGCGCGAGTCCTCAGTCAGCTTGAGCCAGATCAGGAGATTCCCCCTGATCTTTACGAGGTGGTGGCGGCGATTTTGGCTGAAATTGAGAAAAGACAGCGCCAAGTGTGACTCTATTGAGTCCTCGGCGATACCTATTCCCTGACTAGACAGCGCTTATAGGCTCATTCTACAATTCCCAATATGGCTCAGGAGTTAGAAATTGATCTGGTCACTGACCAGGGTAATCAGAATCTTGCCCAACTTTCGGGCGAGGCCACAGTGTTGGGCCGAGAGCCGGACTTCGGCGTTCGTATTCCTAGTAACGGTGTTTCCGGTGAGCATGGACTGCTGATGCCTTTTAGGAATCAGTGGATCTATAAGGATTTACGAAGTACCAACGGATCATGGATTAACGGTGTGAAAGTAGAGCCGGGCATTCCGATGTTGGTGCGCTCGGGAGATTCGTTGCAGCTTGGTGATACGCTACTGCAGCTTCGTGCTCCTTCTGGAGTACCAACAACGCCACGCTCTATCGTGGTCTTTAGCCGTGACGAACCGCTTGAAGAGTTCCTTATTCCGGAGCAGGGCCGAGCACTTATTATCGGCGGCGCGAAAGCTGACCTGAAACTCGATGTTGATGTGTACGAGCTTCCGTCCCTTGTTATTGAGCGTCGCGGTGATGCCGTGTGTGCGTTCTCGGTTGCCCGTGAGATTCCCGCCTACAGTAACGGTCAGAAGATTGAACGAACGGTGGGATGTGCCGATCGCGAAGAGCTTGTAGTTGAAAATTATCGTTGTATCATCAATGATCCTCCCCAGATTCAACAGGTCGTTGCGACGGAGCAGGGACAGCCTACCCCGGCATATGAGCCAGGGACTACTAAGAGCACGATGAGCCTACCGTTTGGAAGAGCTCGAGAAGAGAGCGTAGACGCACAAGAGGATAGCTCCGCAGCTGGCTCAGACCCCTGGAATGCTTCGTATGGCGATTCGCGAGTATTTGGAAGAGATATTCATCCTGGGCATCGACACCAAGAGCCAGGCAGCGATTCGCTGGATGTGCTCGAGGATAAGATTGTTATCATCGTCGGAAGCGTACTTCTTGTCGCACTGCTTCTAGTGCTTTTTTGGTGGCTTACGCAGTAGTGGGTAGCGCCGCTTTACGCCAAAATGCAGCCCTTACGAGTAGTGTATTAGCTTCTCTAAGATTGATCCCGGCATTATAGTGTTGCTATAAACGGGACCTGTGGTGGTCTTATAGCGGCAGTTGTTCATGCAGCATCTTCAGCTTCTCAATGTAGCAATCATGCCTGCGCGGGAGTCAGGTGCTCGTGGCGCCCGTGGTTCCACTTCTCCCCAGCCGACGCTGACCATGCCAGCTGCGTTGGTGCCGCGCTCAGAGGATTCCGATGTAAGGGGGCTTTCGTCGCATATGGTCGAGTCGTTACGCCTCGTGCCTTGGGGTGGGCCTGAGCTCAAAGAATTCGAAAAGCATCTTGCCGCGCTTAGTCGGATCTTACTTCCGAACTTTGATTTCGACCGCGAGCCGATCCATTTTGGAATTATCGACGATGATTCTCCGAATGCCTGTTACCTTTATAGTGGGGGTCGGAATTATGTCTTTTACACTAAGGCGATGATTCTTAATTCTCACTATATCCAAAATGATAGTGGGCTGGGATTTGTCCATCGTCATGAGTTAGAGCATTTTCTCTTTCGTCGAAAGCATGGAGAGCATCTGAATTCCGTCGCCGAAGAGGTCGCCTGTGATATTCGAGCGGTTATTTGCGGACTACGCGAGGCGCGCTTGGATCCCCGCGAAGCAAAGAGCCTCATGGAACGTTTCGAAGATAAGAAAACGAAAGGTGGCCGAGCTGCGGCAGATTGGTTTGATCCGCATCTCGATACTCGTCATCGTGTAATGTTCATCGAAGAGCTACTTACGGATCGAGAACGTAAACGGGGTAAAGAATGTGCAGCCACCAACCATGAGCTTGGCATTATCGATGCGATTCGCGGTATCGCTGGACTTTCAAATTTATATCATGCGAGCCATTTCGCTCGTTTTCTCTCTTTGCGCGGCGATGTAAGCAAGTTCTCGAAACGTAACCGTATTGATTTGGCGCGAGAATATTTTGAATCTCTCGATCAGCTGACAAAGCCAAGGCTCAAGGATCTTGCGCGGTTTCTTCGTACTAATGTGGGTTATATCCGACCCAGTGACTCATCTTCAGTGCAGCGAGCTGCCGACAAACTGTGTGACTGCATGGAAGATAGGATTAAGAGAGAAATTGCGACGTGCCCCGCAAGAAGCATGTTTCTTGGTAGTCAGTATACTAAGTTGTACATGGCACTTGCGGCGCGCAAGTCGAGACTCCGCGGACGTGGGCTTGGGCGTCTTCGTGAAAGTGAGCTCGCGCCGCTAGATTTCCTTACATCGCGTACTCCAGAGAGCATTAGAAAAAACGCGCTGCGCATGCAGGCGGCGCCTAGGCCAATTGCCGTCACGCTTACGATCCGCATGCCGAAGATCAGATCGCCAAGACAGGTGGCGCGGCATGTTGAGACAGCTTTGGCGAGCGAGCCACGCGAGGCGCAAGCGATTACCGCAGCACTTTGTGCCATGGGGCACTATGACATCCGCCTTGCGCTTCATGCGGCACCTGGGAATAGGTCCACGATAATTTCAAGCACACTTTTTGGTCCGAAAGCTGAAAGAAAACGCATCCATATGCAGCCGGTATTAGAGTCGCTCTTGGACAGTATCTCTTCTTCATCATTTGATCTTGTGCAAGACGATCTGTATGAGGCAATACGAGTTTCTGAGTGGCTCGGATGTCCCGAGCGTATCCCCTTTCTCGCGCCGGAACAGCTGATCTCAGACCCCAAAACATTTGTTCACGCATATCACTGGCTAATTCGAATTTGTGATCCATTTCAGGTGAAGATGGTTGAATATCTTGAAAGCGCCCCCCCAGAAGTGCGTGGTACAGCCTACCAAAAGCTTGTGCGGGCACTCGGCGAGGATTGCTCGGCGCGTGATCTTCTTTTCCATTATGGAAGAGCCAGTTTAGTGCCTCGGCCCTTGATGTGCTATGTGTTTCGAAATTTTGAGCTGCTTTCTAGTATTCAAGAGAAGCTCACGGTTTTTGCATGGCCTTTGGGAACGTTGACGAATAGCGAAACCAAGTTGATTAAAAAAGCTGGATATCTTCGCGATAATTGGCAGATATTGACGCCACTTCTCGGTCCAAAATTTGCCCGGCCAGCGAAGAATGTTGCGGAGCTCGTGGCGCAAATTTCGACTCTGACCGTCGAGTATCAGGGAAATATTGGACTTAAGAACTTCGCGGCGGCTATTGCCTTTAGTCTTTGCGCGTTGTACTTGCGGCGCTCTTCGAGAGAGGAGGTCTCGGCAGCCGAGGGGCTCAGTCTTGCTCGGGCGCTTCGCGACCTCTCGAAATGCCCACTATGCGGTCATCATGAGATTGAGCATCTGATCCGTAGATTTTTCAGGCTCAGTTTGCTTTGGGGACAGAGTCCGACGGTAGCGATCGATGCGTGGGTTGAACTTAAGGCACTGTCGTACTTGCCGGTAAAGCTCGATTACAAGTGGCTCGACCAGTTGGTCGATCAGCCTGCGGTGTTGTCGATTGAAAAGCGGCAAAAAGTGCTGGCAAGCCTTCTTACAAGGCACCGCGTGGTGCCATTCCGGCTTCGTAACAAGATAGCGGATCTGTGGATAGATTCGGTGCTACACTGCATCGGCACGGATGATGGTACTGCGAGCTATGCACGTAAGCTCGAGAATATGGCGTTTCCAGTTCTTCGCCTGATGAACTCTTTCGATCGTTTCGAGGTAAGCGATAGGCTTTCGCGTGCAATAATTGCCCAGCATTCGCTCGCCAGGAGAGTCGAGCAGTTGAATGGTTCGCTCGAAGACGAATATGGTGGGAACTTTACGGAGCTTTTTCTTGCAGGTGTCGGATTTAAGATCTTTACGTCATTTGCTGACGAGAAGCCGAAGCTTCGACGTGTGTTATGCGAGTTTCTTCTCTCGCATCACGGCGACTCGACCTATAGAAGGTTTTTGAGAAGGCGAGATCTCCGCCTGATATTCGACCTGCCAGTATTTGAGGATCCACGTTGGACTGTGCGTACTTTGCATGAAAACTTTCAGCTGTTGCCCCAGGAGATTCGCGGCATGATTGTCAACCATCTTATCCTCGCGATGAAGCCAGGTACGGCGGAGTGGGATAAGACTGTAGAATATTGTAAAGATCGAATTGTTCCGGCTGCGGGAGGTCGGGCGGCGGCTATGCGAAGAGCGATCTCCTGTTACCTTGGTGTGCTTCCTGAATACTCGCGCGCGCCGTATCTCGCGCAGGCAGTTGTCGCCGCGTCAGAGCATCTTTCAGAAGCGCAGAGTGAGATGGAAAGCTTGGGCGTTGCCATAGCAGCGTTTCTTGAAAGCGAGGGACCTGCAGGAATTAGGCTCGAACAACTCTTTGAAAGCGCCCCTGGTGTTCATCCCGCACTTCGTAGAGCTTTTCGAAGCTCCAAGCTTTTCCCGGGCAAGCTTCGTCGACTTCAGGAATTGGAAGCAGTAAGTGAAGCGCTTCCAAAGGAGATGCTTGAGAGACTCTACATTGGCAGGAACCTTGGCTATGGTGCGTATCTCATTACCATGGAGACTCGCCGCAAAGAGGCGCCGCGTATTCCTTTCGGCGCCTTACAGGTCCTTCGTCCACATGCACGCGAACGAGCTGCGCGCGGTTACGATATGTTCGGAAGGGCGCTCAGTGAGCTAGCGCGCACAAGTCCGCAGGATGAAGCCGCAGTCTACGGACTCTTTGGACGCATGTTGGCACTTGGTAAATCGAGTCTTTCTCAAGAGACGTCATTTGTTACGCTGGCACGACTAACCGACGAACTTCGTGACTTGGTACATGCACAGACTTTGGTTGTTGATGGAAGAGCAGTCAAGAATGAAGGGCCGCGGGTCCTCGAAGCTGGCGAGAAGTATCTTCATCAGAAGCTGCAGCCCGGGAGCGCGCTTGTGGATCTGGTGTACCGACCTTCCGAAGGGCAGGATCTCTTCGACGCTATCGAAGCTGTTGCAGTGCTCCAGGGGCGAATGTTATTAAGAGCAAAGCGGCGAGACCTCGATCGCCACTTCGGCAATATTAATTATGACTCGGGAGTGCTGTATCATTTCGACGGCGGGGGTGTTCGTCTTGAAGAACTATCTCGAACGGCGCGAAAAATGCTCGGTGCTTTTATCGGCGAATCATTGCACCAAGTGCTTCGCAGTAAGGATCAGGTTTCAGCGCAAGCGCATGTGAGCGACCTGATTTCACGCTTTACTCCACGCGGCGAAGCGGAATGCGTTGCACACGATCAGATTTGTAAAATGATGCTGCATATCGCCGAAGGTCTTGATAGATTGCCGAGCGAGAGACGCGCGCGTGCGATTCGAAATATGTTCAAGCGCGGCATGCACTGGGAAGTCGCGCTCGCTAGCGTAGCCAAGTTTGGAAGTAGCTGGCTTAAGGGGATTTGGCCGCTGGCTAAGTAGCCGCCTTCCCCTCGGCTGAGAGGAAGGTCGGCTTGGTCTGATTAACGGGTAGGATCGGGAGTGGGCGTTGGTGTAGGTGACATGCACATGAGTGCCTTTTTCTGGCACTCATAGAGCTGCACCTGAAGTTTGTTGATAACGTTCACATAGTAAGCGGTCACGGCTTGTAGCTGTGTGATCAGTCCCTTTACTTTTTGTGTGAGAGAACTTACCTGAGCCTTGAGCGAATCATTCTCTGCTTGAAGCTGTGCTACTTTGGCTTTCTCGGCGTCCAGGCTTGCCTGGAGCTCCGCATTTTTGCTTTCGAGGAGACCTACCTTCTCGTTCGCGGCGTTAAGATCAATGCTGAGCTTTTCACGCTGAGAAGTAAGCAGGGCGTTCTCAGCTCGCAATGCGTCATTATTCATCTTGAATGAAGTAAGATCGCAAATCGGAGCAACTTGAGTATCGTATAGCACGATGCTTACCGTAGAGCTGGGAGGGGTCTGCCACGGAGTAATTGCTGGGTTGTAGCTATCGACAAGCGCCAAAAGCTTCGCCCCGTCCGAGCTTATGACAAGGCCATTTACTGTCCCCGAGGGAGCCTCGAACTGAATGTCAGAGCGCAGTACGTTTTGTCCTGCAAAATCTGTTGTGAGCTTGAAAGAGAGAATTCCAGGTTGGGTGGCTGTAGTATCCCCCGGTTGATTTAGAAGCATACCCGGCTGGTACACTGTATCGCCCTGTGGATTGAGCGCGAACGAGAATATCCATGGGCTTACTTCGGGCCCGCGTGCAATTTCGTTAAGCGACGAGGCGTTCATCAGCACGAGCTGTTGGGAGCTTCCGCCGAATGGGTTTAAAGTTCGCCTTGAAGTGAGTAGGCGGCTCGAACGGTCTGAGATTTCCGGTCTACTTGAACTATCGAAGAGGCTTGGCTCAATCGCGATTGGGGTGGCTCCGCTTATGTCGTAGCGATCCCAATTGTTTGAAGTTTGAGTTGGGGAATAGGTTGGGCCCCAAAGGACAGTACCGCCATGAGAGCTTTTAATATTGCCCCAACGAAATAGAATATCGAGAGCGGTGACCGACTTGCTTTGAGTATCGAGATAATGAAGTCTCGACCCGATTGGCTGATTCGAACTCATCGGAACGGTGAAATAAAGATTCCCATGAAAATCGAATGCGAGTCCATCTACTGCAGCGCGAAAGCTGAACAATGGATCTGTTGGCGGAGCTCCACTTGGCAATATTTGAGTCTCAAGGGTATCTAAATTGACAAGGCTGATACCGGAGGATCCGAGCCGGGAGTAGGCAAGATATCGTCCGTCGGGACTAATCGCAGCACTGATATAGCCAGAAGGTGTTGTGCTCCACTCAAATCTTTCCAAAGTCTTGGTGTCCATTTGTTCGGATCCAAGGAAAATGCGCCGCATCACGACCGATCCCGGATAGCTCGAAAGAATATAGACAGCGTTCTTTGTCTCATCCAGAAGCAGCGGTGAGCCCGGATTTAGGTACTGATTTGAATCCTGGAATATTGTGCGTCCTTTTATTCTTACAGGAATCTCAGGTGTTTGCGCCTGAAGTGGCGCCGCCATTAGCAATACTAGTGACGCAAGACTTATTATAACGTTTTTAAGCATGGTAAACCTCCCTCTTTAACCTCGCTGACTCGTCGTGGAGCAGAAACTGACCTCGACTCAGTAAGCAATGTAGTCAACTTATTATATTATAGCGGTGAATTCTCACGCCATTCTCACGGCCGGATAAATTCTTTCTCGCTCCTGGAAGGTAGGAATTATTCTTAGCGCTCGTATGCGTAAGGCTACACCGCAGCTCGGCTATCTTTTCTCGGCGACTTGCCCGGCGGCAGCGAGCGCCCGTGCGCTGACGCCAAGCACTGCTAACAAGCCCTCGGAATCAGTATGCTTGTAGTCTCCGACAGCTTCCATTGACGCGGTATTTTCTGAGTACAGCGAGTGTGTGACGTTATCGGCAGAGAGGAAGGTGAGGGTGCCTCTTTCAAGATGGAGATAAATTTCACCAGTGACCAGTTTTGCCAGCGGTTTGATAGCTTCGAGCGCCATCTGGGTAGCGAGGTCAAAATAATAGCCCTGGTAGATCTGTTTGGCGATAAAACGCGAAAGCTGGTCAAAGAGCTCGCGTGCCCTACGATCTGCCACCAGTTCCAAAAGTAAGCTGTAAGCGCTTCCAAGAAGCTCCATGCCTGGAGCCTCATAGACGCCTCTGGACTTTATGCCGACGAAGCGGTTTTCCACGAGATGAGTTCCGATCCCAACTCCGTGCTTTCCCGCAAGCGAGTTAGCCGCGCGCAGGAGCGCCACAAGCTCCAGCTTTGACCCATTGAAAGAAACAGGAACCCCCCGCTCAAAGCGTAGGTTGACTTTCTCGCCTATCGCCGGAGCGTCTTTGGGGTACACCCCCATACCGGGCGTGATGAAATTGGCAGGAGTATGCAGGGATTCTAGCTTGCCCGCTTCATGGGTAAGCCCAAGCATATTGGCATCAGTCGAGTAGGGCTTGTCTTTTGACGCACTGATCGGAAGCTTTCTTTGTTGACAGAAATCGATCATCTGCGCGCGTCCGCCAAATGCTCTGATAAAAGCATCATCACGCCAGGGAGCATACACGGTGATGTCCGGAGCGATCATATTGACTGCGAGTTGAAAGCGGACCTGATCATTTCCACGACCGGTTGCGCCATGGCTAAGTATTGTAATCTGACGTCGCCGCATTTCGCGCACAATTGCGTCAGTCGTGACGTACCGCGCGATTCCGGTGGTGTTCCAATAGCGACCTTCGTAAGTCGCCTGTGACTGGATAATTGTAAGGCCGGCCTCGGCCAACTCGCGCTGCGCGTCGAGCAGGACAAAGTCTGCAGCACCGCTTGCGCGCATGCGCTGCTCAATTGCCCCAATGTCCGGTTCATCAGGTTGTCCAAGATTCGCGCAGCAACATATTACTTTGACGCCCTGATCGGTAAGCCAACGTGTCGTGGTGCAAGAATCGAGACCGCCGGAGGCAGCAAGTGCAAGAGTTTTTCCGTGGAGTTGAGTGACATTCATAATGGCGATGAGTATAGCGTATCTGCTTAAGTTTTGCATGGGAGTAACGTGAGACTTTGAAGGTAGGGAGCAAAGTATCTAGTACTCTGGAACATAAGTTTTCCGACTCTTCTCATCTCTGCGCTCTTCGTGCCTCTGTGGTTTTTTGAGAGTAAGATACACCACAGAGGCAC
>CAZEAC010000108.1:0-13967 GCA_964510065.1 uncultured Bdellovibrionales bacterium
CTACTTTAACTGTTACCTCGCCACCTCCTGCTCCTACTATCTCCACTCAGCCGGCAAACCGGACCGTCAACCTTGGATCAACCGCTCAATTTAGCGTTGTTGCTTCGGGTTCGGGAACACTCTCTTATCAGTGGAGAAAAAATGGTACCAACATCACTGGTGCTACCGCAGCGAGCTATACCACTCCTGCTACCGTAGCTACTGATAACGGTGCGCTATTCAGTGTGGTTGTCACCAACACTGTGGGAACTCTTAGCAGCACTGCTACTTCGGGCAACGCGACACTTACTGTCAATGGTGCGCCACCTGTACCAACTATTAGTAACTTTACCTCAAACCCAGCCGGATTTAAGGTTACCGCCGGGAGCCCGATTACCTTCAACGTGACTGCGTCTGGACAGGGCCCACTTAACTATAAGTTTGACAAGATCCTGAACGGCCAAACCACGCCTATCGCGGCTTACAGCACTACGGCCTCGGCAAGCATAACTGCACTTGCGACAGACCATAACGCCATAATTCGTGTCACCGTGAGAAGCGGTACTGATGATACCTTGACCGCCACACAGGAGAGCACACTCAGCGTTGACGCATTGCCGGTTATTACCGCGATTACGGCAAAGATTGCTGGAACGACCACGGCGCTTACGTTACCACCTACGGTAAACCCGGGTCAGTCAATTGAGTTTAGCGCAGTGGCAACTGGCACCGAGCCACTTACCTTCGAGTGGCGTAGAAATGGCGTAGCGCAACCAGCGCCAGTCAATCCGCGCGTGTTTACGACAGAGGCGCTAACCGCCGCTGACGATGGCGTTAAGTACGCACTTCGGCTCTCGAACAGTCTTGGCGAAGCGCTACAAGAAATTATCGTGACCGTGCGTAAGACCCCAATAATTACCACACAGCCTGCAGCGCAGTCAGTTGCTGAACCAAATCGCGCCACCTTTAGCGTGGTTGCTGAGAACGCGCTGCGTTACCAATGGAAGAGAAACGGCACAGCGATAGCTGGCGCGACGGCCGCGAGCTACACCACGCCGGCAACTACGCGAGCGGCAGATGACAATGCTATGTTCTCAGTTGACGTAATTAACGATGCGGGAACAACTGCTTCCTCCGCAGCTCGCCTTACCGTAGGCACTGCCCTTGACGGAGACGCTGACACTATTCCGGATTACAAAGATAACTGTCCGACGAAAGCGAATACCAACCAGGCCGATATCGACAATGACGGCGTGGGTGATGCGTGTGACAACTGTCCGAACAAGTCGAACTCAGATCAGGCCGACAGCGACAAAAACGGCGTAGGCGATGTTTGCGAAGACGACGATATGAACTGCGCTCCCGCTGGAGCTCGCGCTTCGCTGATCCCAGTAGTACGGAACGGTGAGCTTTCGATTATAGACCCAGCTTCTATAGCCGATGGTGCGCTCGCCGAAGAGCATAAGCTATTTGCTTTCGAAGGCGATGCACAGGTAATAGTCGGCGATTTCGGCGCGACCGCACCAGAGGCGCGAATCGATGCAGTTCTGGGAGAACTCGATGTGGCACTTGTTTCGTCGGATACCCGAGGTTTGAGCTGGGACGTGCTCGATCGCGATGGTAACGCTATACGCAGTATCGGCTTCGGTCGAAAAAACGCTACGGCGATGACCTGTAAATTTGATAACGATGGCACCGCGGATCTGGTTACAATCTTCGCCAATAAGCTTGCGGTCGTTCGCTCTTCGGACGGCAAAAAATATAATACCTCACTCAAGCCACTAGGACAGGTTCTTGGCGTAAAATGCGATGACCTTACCAATGACGGTATTGACGAAATCATCGTACACCACCGATCGACAATTAAAACGCCAAAACGTACTAAGATTAAGACTGAAGTATCAGTGATAAGCATCAGCGAGGGCAAGTTCGTGAGCCGAACTAACCTCGGCGACATTGGCGAAAAAATGGTGATTATCGACATAGATCGGGACGGAGATCTTGACTTCTGCGGCGTGAAAAACAAAAAACCAGCATGGAAGGGCGCAGATATATCGTGCGGTAAGTCTTCACCCACCAAGTTTAATGTCCCATTCGCGGTGGTTGATATCGTGGCCGGAAACTACATTAAAGATTCAACAGGGAAATTCGGTCTAGGTTTCGCGGCGCTTGCTGGCAAAGGCGATGTGTACTCGATTGGGCTCGATGGAACTACCAAGCTAATTAGTAAGAGCCAGCGCAGCCTTGATGCCGCTTCAGGAGCGAACGCGTTCTCAAAGAAGGATAACAAGACCAAAACGAGCTCCGATGTACCAGAAGAGAAGCCGAGTTCCTCAATTCGCTTCGCCGGCTGCCGGTAAGCGGGGTAGACCAGCGTTACGGGCTCTTCGCCGCAAGCACGGTGTAAGAAAGTAAGAATTACTGTAATTATTCATTAAGAGTGCGTAGCTTCTCCCCCACCTCACTCTGTGACCTTTGTGTCTCTGTGGTTTTCTAATATTTAAACCACAGAGACACAAAGGTCACAGAGTTAGTTATTAAAAACTCTGCTAACTCTTCGCTCTTCCCCAGCTTTCATGGTATACCTGCGCCTTAATGCCCGAGATTCTTAGCCCATCGATTTTGGCGCTGGTCACTCCGACCTTCTCTCCACTCGACCCTGCGTTGGCTCCATTTAGAGACGAAATTCTGACCTCTGACGGGCTTAAGGAGCATGCGCGCGCTCTCGCTACTGGCCATAAAGTTGCAATCAATAGGTTGGGCGGCCGACTGCTACAAAAAAGTCTTAAGCAGAACCGAAGCCTTCTCGAATACGCGTATTTCCTCTTCGCCAAAGCAGCTGCGGATAAGGAGTCGATACCGCTCGGTGTTGATTGGCTACTCGACAATTTCCACGCCATTGAAGAGCACATGACCGATATGCGCAGGCACTTTCCGGCGAGTTACTGCAACGCGCTACCGAAGCTGCTCAGCGGATCACTAAATGGCTATCCGCGAGTGTACCAACTCGCGGTCGAACTTCTCGCGCACACCGACTCACTCTTAAAACGAGATCTCATTTCGACGTTTGTAGGAGCCTACCAGGAGATTCAATCACTCAGTATCGGCGAACTTTGGGCGATGCCGATTATGTTTCGCGCCGCCTTAATCGAGAATCTTACGCGAATTACCCTCTCAATGCAGCGCGCCCATGAACTTCGCCGCGACGCCGACAAACTTTGTGATGAGCTACTGAGCGATGAACAGGCTCAGGGCACCGATCTTCTGCTTAAGGTTGCGCGCTGCTTCGAGCTCAACAGTGGACTTCTTAAAACTGCCGGAATTCACGTCATGAAACGTCTGGGCGATCGCGGCCCCAAAGCCGCGCTTGCACTGCGTTGGCTCGAAGAAAGGATGCATGAACAGGGGCTCGTTGCCGAAGATATTGCCCGCACTCAGCACCAGACTCAGGCCGCCAATCAGCTTTCTATTGGAAATACCGTTTCTTCTTTGAAACTTATCGGCCAAATACATTGGCGCGACTGGTTCGAGCAGATTTCTCTTTTAGAGCCGATTCTACGATCCGATCCAGCAGGAGCATATGCCGAATCGGACTTCTTTACCCGCGATCGGTACCGCGCGCGAATTGAAACGATGGCTCGACGCTCGAGGCTTACTGAGCTGGAGGTTGGGCGCAGACTTATTACCTTCGCGACTCGCCCCGATGTAGAAGCGCAAGCACAAGAGGATTCTGAGCTGCATCGCAAAAAACATATTGGCTATTACTTGATTGATCAGGGAAGCGAGAAATTCGAGCGATCGCTTGAGGGTTCTCCACCGCTGCATCTTCGAATCCGCCGTGTAGTGAAGCGCTACGCCACTGCCATCTACCTCGGTTTAGTAATCACTCTTGTTGTCTGCGTACTTCTTCCCGTAGCGCACCTGCTTATCACGCGAGTTGCCAGTTCGTTTTCGCTGGCGTTGCTCGTATGCCTGCTCGTAATTCCAACATCGGAATTAGCGCTCAATCTCGTACAGTGGGCATTCAGCCATGTGATGAATCCAAAGCGGCTCCCCAAATTGGATTTCTCCAAGGGCATACCCGATAACTGCCGCACAGCAGTCACCATCCACGCGATATTCAGCAGCACCTCGGCCATTGAGAAAGTAGTTGAAGGGCTTGAAGTGCGTTTTCTTGCAAATGACGATCCGAATCTCCATATCGGACTACTCGCCGACCTGCATGACGCCGATCATGAAGACCTTCCAACTGATTCTGCCCTCGTGACATTTGCCGAGAATAAGATTCGCGGACTCAATGAGAAATACTGCGCTGACGGCGCGCAGCGTTTCTTTCTAATGTTTCGCAAGCGCCTATTCAACCCAAGCCAGAACAAATTCATGGCGTGGGAAAGAAAGCGCGGGAAGATCTGTGAATTCAATCGTTTTGTGCGAGGCGATACATCGACGACGCTTAAACTTTGCGTCGGCGATCGCGAATTTTTACAGTCAATCCGCTTCGTAATTACTCTTGATATTGATTCGCAACTTCCTCGTGAATCGGCGACAAAATTAGTCGGTGCGCTTGCGCATCCTCTTAATCGACCAATATTCAACACGGCTAGCAATACCGTGACACAGGGCTACGCGATTATTCAGCCGCGAATTGGACCTACGGTTTCAAGCGCGCATATGTCACGGTTCTCCGAGCTCTTTTCCGGACACCCTGGTCTTGATCCGTACACTCAAGCGGTTTCCGATATTTACCAAGATCTTTTTGGCGAAGGTTCATTTGTCGGAAAGGCAATTTACGATGTCGACGCCTTTTCTCGCGCGCTAAAAGAACGGGTTCCTGAGAATAGCCTTCTTAGCCATGACCTCTTCGAAGGCCTGTTTGCCCGTGTCGGGCTTGCTACCGACATAGAGCTCCTCGATGATTTTCCGGCGAAATATCTGGCGCACGCCCGTCGCCAACACCGTTGGGTCCGTGGCGATTGGCAGCTTGTTCCCTGGCTCCAGCCATTTATTCGCTCAAAAAGCGGCGCATTCGGAAAGAACCCGCTCTCTCTGATTGAAATTTGGAAGATAGCTGATAATCTTCGCCGAAGCCTGGTCGCTCCCTGCTCGCTTGCATTTCTTATAACAAGCTGGGTTGTCATTCCAAGCTTGGCTTGGCTTGCCTCCGCGCTTGTCCTCTTGGTAATTGCGTTCCCGCTCTACGCCCGTCTGGCCAATGCCCTTGTGACATCACCCCTTGGCCTCTCGCTTCGAGGGTATCTGCGAAGCATTTATCGTGATGCGCTGCAGCTCACTCAGCAATCACTACTGGTGGCGAGTTTTTTACCGCACCAGGCCTGGCTCGTACTACACGCTATCGCAGTAACATTATTCCGCGTGACGATCTCGCGCAGAAATCTGCTTGAGTGGGAAACTGCGTATCATTCAGACCACAAAGTGCAAAAGCAGGGACTTGGCGGAACATTCACCGCAATGTGGATGACTTCAGGAACTGCTTTCGCCGTTGCCCTGATACTGGCTGCGCTGGCACCCTCGGCGATCCCAGCCGCCCTCCCTTTCCTCGGACTTTGGCTGTTTGCGCCAGTTATCGCCTACCGTTGCAGCGAACCTTCTCGCAAAGGGGTGATTAGTGTGGAGCGGGAAGAGGAGCGCTACCTTCGCGTCCTTGCTCATGACACCTGGCGCTTCTTCGATGAGATGATGACGTCCGAGCATAATTATCTAATGCCCGACAATCTTCAGCTTGTCCCCGAACGAGTAGTAGCCGATCGCACTTCGCCCACAAACATCGCCCTTTCGCTGCTCAGCGTAGCGGCAGCATACGATTTGGGGTTTATCCCAACTCCGGGAGTGGTTCGCCGAATCGAGCGAGTCGTTGATTCGCTGATGAAGCTTGAACGGTATCGCGGACATTTTCTTAATTGGTATCAGACCACCGGGCTTCGCTCACTTGCTCCACGATACATTTCAACAGTCGACAGCGGAAATTTTGTCGGGCACCTAATGACACTCGACACGACTCTGCTAGAGTATCTTTCGTCCCCCATTTACAAGCGGGAGATCTGCAGCCATCTCGCGCGATCCCTGACCGCGCTTGTCGAGGGTGAGGACGCAGCACTGCCAGGAACTAACCTTAAGACCGAAATCGAGCTATTTACTTCCGCCAGCGTCGATCTCGGCAGTCTTTGTCTACTCCAGCGCGCCGCAAGTGCACTTCTACGGCACTACTTCGCCGACAAAGAAGTTCCGCATTCACTGCGCGCGATAAAAAGCGAACTTCAAGAACTCGCCGATCTCGAGCCACTCATTGGCTGGGTTGAAGGCGTGCAGAAGATAATGCAAATGCTTGATGTGACCGACGCCGTGCGTTCACAGGTGCACGCGGCATTTTCGACTGCGCCCTCACTTCTTTCGTTACAAACGCTTCTTAAAGATCTGTTGGATATAATTGCCGCCGATCCGGCACATCCGATTGGCGCCACCAAAGAATTGCTCCGCGCTGCCGCTGAAAAAATCGATACAATCGTGGTCGGCGCACGGAAGCTTCGCAGCACGTTTCAGAAAATAGTTCTGGAAACAGACTTTCGGTTTCTTTACGACGAAGACCGGCGACTTTTCGTCATTGGGTACAATCTCGACAACGCGCAAAGCGACAATGCTACTTACGATCTCCTCGCTTCTGAGGCGCGCCTCGGAAGTCTCGTTGCAATCGCGCTCGGCCAAGTTCCGCAGCGGCATTGGTTTGCACTGGGCCGTCAGCTTGCCGACTCTCTCGGCGGTAAAGCGCTGGTGTCATGGAGCGGCACGATGTTCGAATACCTGATGCCGATACTTGTTACCAAAAGCTATCCGGACACTCTGCTTGATGAAACCTATCGTGCTGTACTCAAGGCCCAGCGCCAGTACGGCAAGCTTCGTGGCGTGCCCTGGGGGCTCTCTGAATCAGGCTATAGCGGTGTAGATTTTCACAAAACCTATCAGTATCGGGCCTTTGGTGTGCCGGGCCTAGGCCTTAAACGCGGGCTTGTTGAGGATCTCGTCATATCCCCCTACTCCACAATGTTAGCGCTGCCGCTCGATCCGCGGCTCTGCATTAAAAATCTTCGTAATCTTGAACGCGAAGGGGCACGCGGCGATTACGGATTCTTCGAGGCGATCGATTACACCGTTGAGCGGCTCGGAAGTGAGAAGAAACATATCGTTCAATCGCTCTTCGCACACCATCAGGGCATGGGGCTTCTTTCGATTGTCAACCTGCTCTACTCCGGCATATTCCAGGAACGTTTTCACCGCGATCCGCGAATTAAAGCCACCGAGCTACTCTTACAAGAGCGCTTCCCTGACAGAATTCCAGCCATCGTTCCTCATCAGACTGAACTAACTTTCGGCATCGAAACTCTTGACGAGGAAGCTGGACTCATCGCGCAGATTTACACGACTCCACATACAGCATTCCCGCGCACCGCACTTATCTCAAATCGATCCTACTCAGTGATGGTCGATAATACCGGAGCAGGCTGGTCATTCTTCGACCGCGAAATTTCGCTTACACGTTGGCGAGAAGATCCCGTAGTCAACAGCTATGGAAGTTACATTTTCGTGCGTGACCGCGACACAGGGCATCTTTGGTCTACGGCATATCAGCCGACGCGTATCGAACCGGAGCATTACGAAGCCATATTCAAGCCCGACAAGTTGGAGTTTAGGCGGCGCGATTTTGGAATCTCGTTACACACTGAAATCACTGTTTCGGCGGAGGATAATGTCGAGATTCGACGAGTCACGCTTACGAACTTAAGCGACACAGTTCGCACGCTCGATCTTACAAGTTACGCCGAAGTCGCACTTACCCCTACTCGTGCCGACACCGCTCATCCAGCATTTTCAAAGATGTTCGTCGAGTCCGAGTTTATCTCCGACTTTGACGCGCTGCTTTTCTCGCGACGCCCGCGCTCGATTCACGAGCCACGGCTTTATCTTCTGCACAGCGTGGTACTTAAAGTAACCTGGGGCAAGACCGAGTTCGAAAGCTCACGCGAGCAGTTTCTTGGACGTGGTCGCGACATCCACAATCCACGCGCATTCGATGTAAATCAACCACTCAGCGGTTCGGTCGGACCGGTACTTGATCCAATCATGTCACTTCGCACCAAGATCGAAATTGAGCCGCGAAGCTCGCAAACCGTGGTCTTTGTCACCGCCACCGGAAATGACCGAGAAAGCGTGCTTCATCTTGGGAAAAAGTATCAGGAGATCTACTCCGTAACTCGCGCATTCGAGATGGCGTTAAGTCAGAGCAATGTGGAGATGCGCCAAGATGGTGTAACGCCTGGCCAGATCCATGCCTTTCAGTATTTAGCCAACGCACTCTTCTTTAACGTGCGTGAAGTGCGCGCGGCGCCTTCTTTCATCGTTCGTAACCGATTAACCCAGTCGGGACTATGGCGTTTGGGAATATCGGGAGATCTGCCGATTGTTCTGGTAACGGTGTCCGACCCCGAGCAGATTAAGGCAATCCGCGAGCTGATTCTGGCGCATCACTATCTGCGCGTGCGCGGATTGATGTTTGATATCGTAATTCTCAACGAGTATCCCGGCGGCTACACTCAGGCCTTCCAGGAAGAGCTTGAACACTCTGTAAAATCAAGCTCCGAAGGTGGGCTCCTCGATAAGAAAGGCGGCATCTTTATTCGCACAAAAACTCAGGTCGCCGAGGAGGAATTGATCCTACTCCAAGCGCTGGCACGAGTAGCGCTCAGCGCAGGTGGCGGATCGCTGCAGAAGCAGCTTGATGAACTTATGGATGGGCTTGATGCGAAGCTTCCGATTATGCCGCTTCCAAAGCCGCGTACCAAGCGGCGCATCGCCAGCGAACTAGAGATGCCTTCGCTGCAGCTGTTTAACGGTATTGGAGGATTCGCCGGTGACGGCAAAGAATATCATTTGCGCATCAGCCACGACGCACTCCCGCCGCTTCCCTGGTCGAATGTTATCGCCAACGCCGATTTCGGTTTTCTTGTCTCTGAGACTGGAGCCGGCTACACCTGGTGCGAAAATAGCCGAGAAAATCGGCTGACCCCTTGGTTTAACGATCCCGTCACCAACCCAGTGGGCGAAGCGCTTTATATTAAGGACAACACCAGCGGAGAATTTTGGTCACCGACGCCAGCTCCCGTTCGCGCTGATGCGGTCTATCAAGTTACCCACGGCATGGGCTATTCGATTTTCCGAACTTCTTGGCAGGAAATTTCGAGCGAGCTTGTTCTGCACACCGCTGAGATGGAGCGCATAAAATGGTGGCACCTTACTCTTTCGAACCAGGAACAGAAGCCACGCTCGCTCAGCATATACCTCTACCTCCAGCTTACGCTCGGCATTCAAGCCGAAGAGGCCGCTCGAACGGTGGTCACAAGCTTTGATACCTCGGCGCAGACTCTTTACGCGGTAAATCATTACAACAATGAGTTCGCCGGCCGAATCGTGTATGTCGGTAGCAGTGAATCTATTGCCTCCTATACAAGTGATCGCGCCGAATTTATCGGCGTTACTCGTGATCTCTCGGCGCCGCACGCGCTGCTTGCGAGCCCTTCGATGCTTGGCCTCAAGAGCAATGCGACATTGAGCCGCAAAGTCGGCGCGGGATTGAGCCCCTGCGCGGTACTGCAGGTCAAAGTAGATCTCGAACCCGGAGAAACTCGCGACATGGTATTCTGTTTGGGCGAGGCTCCGACTTTGGACGAGATGCGTCGGCAAAGCGCCCGCTTTAGAAACAAGCGCACCGCGGAAATGGCGCTCGAAGGAGTTAAAAAATACTGGCAAAGCCTTACCAATTCCATCCAGGTGCGAACTCCGGATCGCTCGTTTGATGTCATAATGAATGGCTGGCTGGTATATCAGGCCTGCGCAGGAAGGCTGTATGGCCGAAGCGCCCTTTACCAAAGCGGCGGCGCATTTGGATTTCGCGATCAACTGCAAGATTGCCTAAGCTTATTACATGCAGCCCCTGAGCTTGTGCGTAGGCAGATCCTCCTTCACACTTCGCGGCAGTTTATTGAAGGAGATGTGCAACATTGGTGGCATCCGCCGACAGGTCGCGGAGTGCGCACTCGAATTTCAGATGACCTTTTGTGGCTTCCGTACGTCGTCGAAAAATATATTGAAGCGACCGGCGATAAGATGATTCTCGAAGAAGATGTGAGCTTTATCGAGAGCTCCGAACTTGCCGCGGGGCAGATGGAGGCCTATCTCGTGCCCTCATATTCAACTCGGCGCGCGACTATTTACGATCACTGCGTACTTGCAATTGAGCGCGCGCTCAAGTTTGGCCCTCATGGCATTCCCTGTATCGGCTGCGGCGATTGGAATGACGGCATGAACGAAGTCGGTGTTCAGGGCAAAGGAGAAAGTATCTGGCTCGGTTGGTTCCTTTGCGATGTACTCGCACGATTTGCCAAAGTTTCACGTCTTCGCCGTGACGAAGAGCGCGCAGTGCGCTACGAGGGAATCGCCACGCAAGTTGCCGCAGCAATAGAAAAAGACGGTTGGGATGGCGAGTGGTATTTGCGCGCCTACTTTGATAACGGAACTGCGCTTGGCAGCCATTCTGGCGCTGAATGCCAGATCGATTCAATTGCGCAGAGCTGGGGAATTATATCAGGATTTGCCGACAAGGAGAGAAGGGCGAAGGCTTATCAACATGCCTGTGAAAGGTTAGTCAAAGAAAAGGAAGGTATAATACTTCTGCTTACTCCCCCATTTGATAAGAGCAATCTTGAACCTGGGTATATTAAGGGCTATCTCCCAGGTGTGCGTGAAAACGGCGGACAGTACACTCATGCTGCCTGTTGGCTGGTAATCGCCAGCGCACTATTGGGCAGAGGCGCCACTGCCCATAAGCTTTTCTCGTTGATTAATCCGGTCAACCACGCGCTTACCCGTGAACAGGTCGCAACCTATAAAGGCGAGCCGTATGTTCTCTGCGGAGATGTGTACTCAGTTCCGCCCCATGATGGCCGCGCGGGTTGGAGCTGGTACACCGGATCGGCAAGCTGGCTGTACCAAGCCGGGCTCGAATATATTCTTGGCATTAAGATTCGCGCTGACGACATCGAGATTTCACCCTGCGTGCCGCCGACGTGGGATTATTTTAAGGTCAATCTTTCTCGTAGCGGCGTTGCATATGAAATCGAAGTGCACAATCCGAAGCATGTTGAATCGGGAGTCGTGGAGATACTGGCCAATGGCATCAAAATCGAAGGCAGCCGGATTACCTATAGCGAGGTTGAAAAAGGTGAGAAAAAAATCAGTGTGAGAGTCACGATGGGCAACCGCGCTGCGGAGTAGTATCAGGTGACTCACAACACTTCGGAATCTCTCCGCGCGGCGCAGACTCTCGTAACCGCATTTATCAACGGGGACGTGGGAAACGACGGCCCGAAGGGGGAGCTTCGCTCCGCCAGAAGACTTCCACCTTCGCTCTCACGAGCTACGGCGGACAAGCAAGCGGCTTGCCTCGCCGTAGCCTTGCGCGAAGGCGGGAACGCCTCGCCTTTCAGCCTGAGAACTGAAACCATAGGCCTCATACAAAAGCGCTAAGTCGCCAAGTGCGCAGAAGTAGTATGAAGCTCAGAATACGGGTAGTAATTTACTCACAAGTAGGTTCTTTTTGAGTGATTTGGCCAGCTTGGCGATTTAACAGTAAAGATATTGAAATTACTGGAGACAACGTTTAAGGCTTGCCGAGTCACAGCAATTTGAGGAAGTCCCAGATTCGGCACGAAGCAGAACTAGAGTAGTTTTCCATAAGATATATAATATTCATTAGTATCTCCGTCTCAATATTGGACGGAACCGCTTTGGAGTCGTTACGCATGTCGTCTACAGCATTTACCGCTGCACAAGCCGCTCGAGTGCCCAAACCCAATCGAGGAATTCCGAATGCATTGGTAGTGCCTGTCGCGAAATCTGAAATTTCCCCTCCTTCAAACCTTGACGACGTTGTCGCCAGATTCTTACAGGAACTCGGAATCAAGGAAGAGAAATCCACACAGTCACATACCCCGAACGTCTCCGAACTTAACAATCCGAGGATGGCCAATGAACCAGGCATGCCTCGCCCTTCTCAAGCACTCGCGTTTTCCGGAGCTGCCGCGCGTTTTATTAAAGCGGCAGGGGAAAATGACCTCAAAGCTTTGGTCATCGCCGAACGCGAGATGATGCTCCCATCGTTGGAGGTATCATGGGAAAGATCCAAGAAAATTTTCGCCGCCGCATTAATGGCAGCGGCTGAAAATGATGCGATTGGTGCTACTCAATATCTCGTTAGCAGTAAAAGGGATAAACTCATTTTCAATCCGAGAGATTGGGCCGGGACATTTGAGGCTGCATTTATCTCCGCCTGCAGAAACGCATCTTATGACGTTGTCGGTTTTTATCTTGGCGCTGCAATGGGACAGGGATATCCAGACGCGGTGAAAATCAGACCTGAAGTTATGGCCTGGGGAATTTACCGATCTTCGGATGCACCACCTTCACGTGAGCTTTTGGAAGAAGTCGCCCGAATCAATCCCGATGTTGCAAGAATCCATGCTTCGCAGATGACGTTTTTGCAACAGGCCGAACGAGGTGAGCTCGTGCCGATTCAGGAACGCTTAATGGAATTCAAGGATACGCCCTTCGTTTTCCGAGAAGCCGCCGAAAAGACATTGCGTGCCGGACACGCTCCAACGCTTGCCATTCTCCTCCCTTCAGTCCCTCTCTACTGGCAGCCTGAGCTCGCACATTTTGCCGGCCGTGAGGGGCGCGTGGATATGGTCGACCTGGTCATTGCCAACGTTCAACGGCTGACGAAACTCGCCCGGGGACCTTTTGCGGATTATCTTTCGATTGCAACGTCCGGAAGCCAAGAAGACGAACAGCTTCGCCCTGACAACCTCGTGAAGGAGGGAATTCGCGGCGCGGCAGCTGGTGGTCAGCTGGAAACTCTTCGACGGCTCGCGTCCCGCATTGGGCAAGATGGCCGATGCATGGAAGCGGCAAAGGCGGCTATAATTGGCGATCGCCCTGACATTTTGTCTTGGGCGATTTCAAAAATTGAAATCTTGGATCTTGATAAACGAAATCTCGATCGTGAATTTCTTAGTGATCTAATCACATGCGCAATTGAAATGAAAAAGGGCGCAGCGCGCGATCTTCTTATCCGAGAAAAAACCACTCCTGCGTATCTCACCAGTAACCACGTCGAGCAGGTGGTAAAGAGCGATGACGAAGAATCTTACCAAGCTCTCGTCGAGGCGGGAATAGGTCGGCGAGCCTTAAGCTTTGGACTACGTCAGGTCACATTATGGGAGCCGCAGCACTCCACTCCCCCTGTTGAAACGAAATATGTCTTAGATCTTTTTGCTCGCACTGCCGCGTTAGGGGACGCGACTAGTCCAAAGACACGTGACGAAGAAATAAACGAATCTCACCGAAATGAAGCATTTGCTTTTTTGGCTCAGGCCAATAACCATAAATTAATCGCCAAATTGCTAGAGAGTGGAACTATTCCGCAGTCCGCAATCCCAAGGGCACTTTTTGATGCCATCGCCAGGAAAAGCTTAGAGAGCTTTGACTTACTCCTGCCGCGAGCGGCAAAAAACGAAGTGAACCGATCATTTGACGCCATTTGCGGTGCCGACGAGAGATGGCGTCCCGGTGCGGCAAGCCGACAGTTTCTTCCCGCGCTCCTTACCACCGGTTTAGTAGACCCCGCTCGGATAGTACGAGGATCAATTTATCTTTCAGACTTAGAAGCGCGCGATGCTAATGAAAAGCATTCGCCGATTGCACTTTCTGTCATCAATCATACGGCATTTCCCGCATCACGCGCTTATGAAGTATTTATTGGGACAGGGCTCAATGGTAATCGCCACACGTACGATGCGCTACGACAAAAACCGGGAGTAAATCAGGCTATCGATAGATTATACCAAGCAGCGATCCAGAGAAAT
>CAZEAC010000109.1:0-13941 GCA_964510065.1 uncultured Bdellovibrionales bacterium
GCAAAAATCGCCAAAAGGCCGGCGAAGACGGAATGCATAGTTTTTCAGAGGTTCCCTAGGACGTAATGAGCATTTCTGATTCCTTTGGCAAAATTAGCAATACTCCCTTTAACATTGGATAATTTTACCTAGGAAATACCCAAGTACGAAACAGTTTGCTACTATCGTAGCTATGCAAGCGACTTCAGTCACCAATACTTACGATCAGATGGCAGCGAAACTTTCTCGGCTAATGCCGGACTTTGAGATCCGCAAGAAGGCCGAAATTGTCTACGAGATTCTGAGACTCAAAGCAGAGCGTAACGCTATAATCCTTGGACATAACTATATGGAGGCGGCGCTCTACCACACTGTTCCTGACGTAGTCGGCGATTCACTCTACCTTTCGCGCGAAGCCGCGCGCACGGCAAAAGATCCGATTATATTCTGCGGCGTAAAGTTCATGGCGGAAACAGCCAAGATTCTTAATCCGACAAAGACCGTCTTGCTTCCCGCACTTAAAGCTGGGTGCTCGCTCGCTGGAGCAATCTCCGCCGCCGATGTACTTGCGCTCCGTAAACAATTTCCGGGAGCACCGGTAGTGACGTATATTAACACCTATGCCGAGGTAAAGGCCGAGAGCGACATCTGCGTTACCTCCGGCAACGCCGCGCGAGTTATCCGATCACTTAAGGATAAGACCATTATTTTTCTGCCCGATGAATTTATGGCGCGAAATCTCGCTGCCGAGACTGGGAGAAGAATTATCTTCCCGGATAAGGGTGAAACTCGCGGCGCGAGCGACGACCCGATTATCGTCGGCTGGAAAGGACGCTGCGAAGTGCATGAAAAATTTACTGTTGAAGATATTATTAACGCCAAAAAGCAGTTTCCGGGAACGGTCGCGATTACCCACCCCGAAAGCCCTCCGGAAGTGGTAAACGCGTCCGACTTCTCCGGTGGAACTACGCAGATGGTTGACTATGTTAAGGCGAGCAACGCTCCGCATTTTCTCATACTCACCGAATGCAGCATGGGTGATAACATTATCGCGGAGAATCCAGAGAAAGACATTTTAAGGCTTTGCAGCGTGCGTTGCCCGCATATGAACCAGATAACCTTGGAGGACACGCTGGCTTCGCTCCGCGAAGATCGCTATCAGGTTGAAGTGCCGGAAGCTGTCCGAACACGGGCACTACGTGCAGTGACGCGGATGTTAGAGATGTAATATTTCTGCGCGGTAGCAATTTCCGCTACTCTGTGTCTCTGTGGTTCAAATACTTTAATAACCACAGAGACACAGAGCAAGGGAAAGAATACTCGGAGTCTGCGAGCAATTACGGCGAAAGCGCCTATTCAGCGCGACTAATATACTGTCCCTCTTCCGTGCTGACCACAATCTTATCACCAACATTTACAAAAGGCGGCACATTGAGAGTGAGCCCTGTATCGGTCTTGGCTGGCTTTGGAGAATTACTTGCCGTCGCGCCACGAAGCTCCGGAGCGGTATCGACAATGGTAAGGACAACAGTTTGCGGAAGGTTCACACCGATCGGATTGCCCTCAAAGGTGGTGATATCAACTTCCATTTGATCTTGAAGATAGTAAGCTCCATCGCCTAATACTTCTCGGCTAATCGTAATCTCTTCGTAAGACTCCTTAAACATGAAATGGAGCCCATCATTATCGCTGTAGAGGTATGTTGCCTGGGCAGTCATGACATCGGCTTCCTCAAGCTCCTCCGTCGAACTAAAACGAACTTCAGTCTGGTTGCCCGACATCAGGTTGCGCATTTTGGTCTGAACCATGGCGCGAAGATTCCCAGGGGTATGGTGCCGAAACTCCATTATGCGGTGAGGTACGCCATTATGCATAATTACAGTTCCCTTTCGAACGTCGCTCGCCTTCATATAGATGTTCCCCAAATCGGTATTTTTCGAGCCCGTATGATACAGGAAACAGCTTATTAAGCAACCGAGCGACGCTTGATAAAAATCAAATAAGGCACTAGACTCATTTCGCTTTTCCGTCCCTTACGGGCCCGTAGCTCAGTTGGTAGAGCGCAGCATTCGCATTGCTGAGGCCAGCGGTTCGAACCCGCTCGGGTCCATTCTGCTTCGCCCCTTTCGCGGCTTCGTCTGGCAAGCCATCCTCGCCACTCTCGCTAATATTCCAGAATAACCATTATTAAACCGATCTTTAGCTTCGCGAGATCGGTTAAAATAGCCGCAGTTGGCATTATATGAACGACCTCCTTGTCGCTCGACGAAAAAATATTGCTGCAGCCGAGGCTCTCGTATCGCGCACCGTCGATATCCGTCTACAGAAAGCGGCTCCACTTCCAGCACTGCCGCGAGCTACTTTTCTACAACCAGAGCTCGCTAGAGCACTACTTAAAACCGAGCTTCCCTGGGGAGAGACAGTACGATCGGTGCTTTTTGCCCTATTCGCCGCACCAGCGGCGCGCGAACGCGCGATATCCCGAAGAGAGGCCCTCGAGCTTCGGGAAGAAAGTTTCAAAGACCCAGAGAAAGACAGAAAAACCCTTTCTACTGTGCTCACGCGGGCCTATCAGTATGGGATCCTCTTCAAGTCCGAATCAAGAACCGAAGATCCCGCACGCGACCAACAGGAAGCAGTTTTTCAACTTAGCAATGATCATGAAGTCTTGAAGTTATTCAATCAGGTTAATTACGAAGAGCGTGCCATAAACCCTCAAACGGTAAGCGCTGACGCTTCGTCAAGAAAGCAATCTCTACAAAACTTCTGGAGTAGCGCTTTCGACCAACTTGCCGAAGACCGGAAAAAGCAAGATGACCTTCGCGCATCGTTTCGAACATTTTTCGAAACTCCGCGCACACAAACTCAGCTATTTCTTCACCAAGCGCTTTATCCCGAAGGACACCTAAGTTTTTCTCGCGACGTCGGTTCAGCGCTCACACACCTTCTTAATATGGCGCTTCAAGCTGGAGTGCTTGTGCCGCTCGACAGCAAAGAGATTGCAACATTTCCGGATTTTACCCCGCGTTACAAGCTTGCGGAATAATCACTAGCACACACCCTATCCCTATTCCCGGTCCTCACTCGGTGCTCTCTGCGCCTCTGTGGTTAATTTTACTTTCGGAAAAACCACAGAGTCACGGAGAGCACAGAGGCGAGAAGAGTCGGAAAACTTATGTTATAGAGTACTAGAAACCGAAATTAACTTTATCGTCAAACTTCAGATACACGATATCGTACTCGCCAGTGAACATTCCGTTGGCATCGTACTTCGGTATGTAGATCGGCTTCTTTCGATTCCATAGGCCGGAGGCATTGGTGTCAGTGCGATCAAAATCCTTATTCTTCTTCTGATCTCCGAGCTCACCGATATACTCATGCTCGCGATCCTGTCCAAAGCCATGCGCGGGGCGGCTGGACTCTTTTTTACTCTCTACTTTTTTCTGTTCAGTTCGTCTGGGTTGCGCACTATTGTGCGGTTGCGGCACCGGCTGTAATGGCGTCGAGGTCCGATACTCGACGTCGACTACTGGTGTTGCTTGAAGCTCGGAAGCAAGTTGCGGTTCCGGCAACGCCTGCTCCGCGACAGGTGTCGGCTTTAAAATCGGTGTCTCAATAGTCGGAGCCGATGTAACTATCTGCGGCGCTACTTCACGCTGCACTTCCGGAGCCGTCGGGATAACAATCTCGGCCGGTATAACCTGTGGCGCGGTCAAAGGCTTCGGACTTGATTTCTGCTCGACACGCGCTTCTGGGCTGGACACTTGCTGTGCGACATAGACTGTGTTCGGAGCAACCGAGGCGCTACCTTCAACGTTGATTACCGTGGTTTGTGCGGAGCCACCGAGACTTGCGGTTGGAGAACCCTCCGAAAGCTGCATCGTCGAACTGTTCGGGGCCACCTGTGTTTGGACGCTCCGTGCCGGCGCAGACGCAACCTGAGTTACTGGACGCACCTCAGGCGCCGACAACACTGCCGGGCCTCCACCGCCACCTCTGCGAGAGCTTCCGCCGCCCAAGCTTGGTCCAAAATCAGTGCCACCGCCCGAGCCCGGATCGAAACTTACATTTCCCCAGCCGGTCGGATCGTAGCTGAAACCAGGTCCATCAACATCGCGGTCCTGTTTTTCAACATCGCTAGCGCCATCTACACTCGGCACCGAATCTATTCCGAGCTGTGCATCAGCGTTGTTCATAATTCGGGTGGCCTGCTCAAAAAGTCTTTCGTTTTCGAGGTCACTTTCTTCTTCTTGTTCTGCTGCTGCAGAGTCTTCAGCCCTTGACTCCTTGTACCCAGTGTCAGCAAGAAGCGCATCCGGATCGCCCAACGCTCGTTGCAACATACGATCGATGTCATCGAACTCTTCCGCGACAGTTTCATTGTTCGAAGCAGCAGATGCAGGTGCTACCTCAGCCTTCAAAGTCGCTTCCGAACTTTCAACTTTTGGAGAGCTCGTCTCTGCTACCTTGACCTCAGACACCTTAGCCTGAACCACTTTAGTCTCGGCAACACTCTGGATCTCGGTCGTTTGAACCGGCACGGCTCCTTGAATCTCAGTATCGGCAACCGGCGCAGAATCAATCTTTCCGTTATCGAGATGCGCTTCGGCGTGTGCTCCTTTTTTGTGGTTCAGCGCTCCAGAAAGACTTACGTCAAAGGTATCAGCAACCGTTACACCAACACCCGCAACAGCGCCTACCATTTGAATCACATTACCGGAGGCAGCCGCATTCACCACGCGGGCACTCATCTCAGGGGCATCAGAAACTCCTTCAGCAACGTCAACGGTACGGCCGAGATTTGTACCCATCTTTAATGCTTTATTCAGCTCATCAAGCCGCTTGGGCGAAAGTTGCGCCAACTCTTCCGCAGTCTTCGGAAGAGCCGCACCAAAACGCGCCGTCGCTGCCGCGCGAGATGCTCTAGAGAGCGCGCCCATGAAGAGCAGGCTATCCGCTGTTCCACTAATAGTGTTGTTTACAATACGACCTATCTTAAAAGATTCGCCCGCAGTCTGCGACACATAGAGCTCATCAGCGGTTGCCGCAGCGGCGGAAAGTCCTCCCGCACTTGCGACGGCTTTTAGTGCAGACGTATTTCCTGTGCTAAGCGTAAGCGCCAATCCACCGGCCGCTTCAGCGGTCTTGATTGCACCCTTTCCAACCTTAAGCAGGGTATCGTGTTTTTGATACTCTTTGAACTGCTGCCGATCCATCTTCTGATCTTCACCAACGTTCATGACCCAACGTTGATATTCGTCATAGCTCTGATCAACTCCCTGGAGCAGCGCGCCAACCCCTTCACCGGCTTGAACCAGCGGATTTACGGCGAAATAGTTATCGACGAGCGTTGAGCTGGCAAACTGCTCATCCGAACCGAGGACCGAACCAACGCCGATCTTATTCATCACCGATCGATTCGCATTAACTACTGCTGCACCAGCTTCAGACCACTCCCAGCCCTGGCCCAGTACAAATCCCAGAGCACCACCTCCATAGTAGGCGGCATTGCCTACAACGAGATCGACGCTAGCTTCAAGCGCTCTGGGAATAGATTTACCCGCGCGTACATACCAAGGCTCGGCTGCCACTTTATCTGCTGCTTCTTTTCGTCCGGCGTCTATGGCGTTATTGGCTTCATCGGTAACCTTCGCGTTAAGCTCCTTAAGCTTTGCCATGTCGACAAGGCCGGGATGCTCCTTGTTGAGCTTTTCAATTTCACGGTAGCATGCTGCTCTGTCTTTTGAGATCTGATCAAATTTCTTTTTGCCCTCCTCGGAGAGGTCAAGCGCCGCGAACTTTAATTTCCAGCGTCCCTCGACTACCTCTTTGACTAAGGTGCTCGCCCGCTTCGCGGTTTCCGCAGTTACTGCACATTTTGCTAGCTCATCGGCTTTTTCAGCCTCCAGCTTTCTGCGTAGTAAGATCACCTGTTCGTCAGTCGGCACCTCACGATAGTGCGGATCAGCAGTTTCCGAGGTGACCTTAAACTCTCGTGCAAGCGGATCAAGTTTTTTGTGAAATTCGTCGGATTTTTCCTCGCGCCACGCCGCATCCTGCAAAGCAGCTTTCTCCTTCTCTCGGCGCTTTGCTTCAGCGAGCTCATCAAGATATTTCTGTTGATCATTTTCGCCAAGCACGCCATCGACAAGTTTACGCTCAGTGCTCTTTGATGACCCCTGCGACGCTTTGTAAAAGCGCAGTGGATCTTTGTCGCCCGAAGAAGACGACGTCGTTGCCGTGTAGTACGGGATCACGGGCGAATACGTCCCTAGTACACCTGCACTCGAGGCTGCGCCGGTCATCAGCGCATAGATCGCGGCCGAAGGAGCGTAAGGGCTTCCTACAACATGCGCGAACTGCGCGTAGAATTTCGCTTGGGTTTCCGAGTCAAAAAGCTCGCTTATCGACTCTTGAAGCGTTTGGCGAGTTTCATTTCGAATGATCAACTCAAGGGTACCGTCATGACCGCCTAATTTGCCTACGAGATTTTCAGCAAATGCCGAGAGCTCTTCCTTTGAGATCTGCGCACCACTTTGCGACTTACTCATGAGGTCGCGGCCTAACTCTTTCGTAATTGCTCGCACCACCTCGCATTGCGTTTCAGGGTCGAGCTGCGCCATATGCTGTGCAAGCTCTTCGGCATCACGAAATGAGGCTACTTTCTTCTTGATTCTCTTTTGGACTGTGAGCTCCTGCTGCGCCGCGAATAATTCAAGGCCGTTTGTTAATACTGCCCCCCGAGCAGCGCTCGTTTGATTGGGAATATTCAATCCGGTTTGAAATGAAGCACCATTGACTGTGCCATCGCTGACCTGCCGATGATGAAGATCTGAGAACTTTTTTGACGTGCTTGGATGAGATCCAGAACGATCGGGAAAGTTCAACTTACCGAGCTTCGATGGCTCACCTGACTGATTTTTAGCGACCTTTTGCTGACTTAACTCGCGGTCACTCATGCGCAGAGCCCCCGATCACCTGATGTTGCTTAAAATACACCCACTCCATCTACGGTTATGGGCCTAACTAAACCGGATGTGGCACCAACATTACGAAATAAATCAAATTAATTTCAGGTGGTTACACGGCTTGAGGAACCCCCCTCATTAAGCGTGGGTAGCTAGTCCCCATCTCGGTGCCCTCTGTGTCTCTGTGGTTTTTAGAGTAGTTAAACCACAGACACAGAATTCACCGCGTAGCAGAAAGGGCTCGCTCCCTAATACGCACTTTGGCTTTTCACCGCGGTTACAATCTGTTCCACCACCGTGGGATCGGCAAGCGACGTGGTGTCGCCAAGCTCGTCAAAGGCATGATCAGAAATGCGCCTTAAAATTCGGCGCATAATCTTCCCCGAACGGGTCTTTGGCAGGCCCGGAACAAAATAAAGAATGTCCGGACTTGCAATAGCGCCGATGACCTTCCTCACTGATGCACGCACAGCTTTAGCTATTTCGTTGGAAGGAATCTGGCCCTGTTTCAAAATACAAAAGGCACAAATTGCCAGCCCCTTTACCTCGTGCTGGGCTCCAATGACCGCAGCTTCGGCGACCACGCCTGATTGCACAATCGCGCTCTCAATTTCTGCAGTACCCAAGCGATGTCCAGCCACATTCAGCACATCATCGACACGCCCTGTTATCCAGTAGTAGCCATCTTCATCTCGGGTGCAACCATCGCCAGTAAAATACCTTCCTGGAAATCGCTCAAAATACGTCTTAAAAAACCTCTGATGATCGCCATACACACTGCGCATCTGTCCAGGCCAAGGGAATTTAATACAGAGATTTCCTTTAACTCCGTTTCCCTGGATCTCGTTTCCGCTGTCATCAACAAGGCAGGGCTGAACACCAAAAAAGGGAAGCGTCGCCGCACCAGGTTTCAACCTCATCGCGCCGGGAAGCGGACTAATCAGAATTCCGCCCGTCTCAGTCTGCCACCAGGTATCGACTATCGGACAACGCCTACCACCAACTTTTTCGAAGTACCAGAGCCAGGCATCACGATTAATAGGCTCACCAACACTTCCCAAAACTCGAAGCGAGCTCAAATCATATTTCTCAGGGAGTGTCGGTCCTTCTTTTGCCACCGCGCGAATCGCCGTGGGAGCAGTATAGAAAATAGTAACCTTATGACGTGCAATTACGTCCCAGTATCTGCCGGCATCGGGATACACCGGTACCGATTCGAACATGAGCGTGGTCGCGCCGTTCGAAAGTGGTCCATACACCACGTAGGAGTGTCCGGTAACCCACCCGATATCGGCGGCACAAAAATAGACATCCTGTTCACGGCAATCAAAAACATAGCGGTGGGTGACACTTGCATAGAGCAGATAGCCCGCCTGGGTGTGCAGCACTCCTTTCGGCTTTCCAGTAGAGCCTGAAGTGTACAGAATAAAGAGAGGATCTTCGGAATCGAGCGATACTGGCGCACAATCAGCACTACTCTGCGCCATTTCTTCGTGGTACCACACATCGCGCCCCGCCATCATCGGCACAGCACTTCGCGTGCGCTTAAAAACGATAACCGACTTGACGCAGTCAGCCTGCGTAAGTGCCTGATCGACAATCGCCTTTAATGCAATTGTTTTTGGTCCACGCAGCCCCTCATTTGCAGTTATAAGCAGTGCACATTTCGAATCTAATATCCTATCGCGGACCGAATCCGCCGAAAATCCGGCAAAGATGACTGAGTGCACCGCGCCAATCCGCGCACACGCGAGCATTGCAACCGCGGCTTCGGGAACCATCGGCATATATACGGCAACTCTATCGCCTTTCTTAATGCCATGCCGTTGAAGAACATTGGCAAAACGACACACTTCGAGGTGAAGCTCGCGATAGCTTACTCTCCGAACATCTCCGGGCTCATTTCCTTCCCAAATAATCGCGGTTTTATCGCCACGCGCTTCGAGGTGACGGTCAAGGCAATTAACCGATACATTAAGCTTGGCATCTTCGAACCAGCGAATCTCGGCCTTGGCATAATCCCATGAGAGCACCCTGCTCCACTCTTTGTCGAACTTTAACTGCCGACGCGCCTCTGCTGCCCAAAATTTTTCGGGATCTTCAATTGATTCCTTATAGAGCGCACGATAACGCGCCTCGTCGACGTAGGTCGTACCCGCAATTTCGGCGGGTATATCTACCAGATCACCTGAGGACACGATTCACCGGCTTTTTCGCCAGAAGCTCCGAGAAACCTCCAGCGTTAAAGACATGCTTGTAGCCTTTACTAAGAAGCTCTTCCCCTGCCGCCCCGGAGCGCCGTCCGGAGCGACAATACAGCACTATCTCACGATTCTTGTCCGATCCAACTTTATCAAGCTGCTGCAAGATAGACTCATGCGGAATATGAATCGCATCACCAAAAGTCCCGCTCGCGGTCTCCTCAGCGCTACGCACATCAATAAGCAGCGCGCCGCCTTCTACTTTTTTCCAAGCTTCTTCAGCACTGATTTTCTCAGGTTCATTTTTCTCTTGGTCAATTGCGTGGGCCATAGAAGGTATAACAATAAAATAGAGCGAAACTAACAGCGCAAGAAATGACTTCATCTCATCTCCTTATACACATGAAAGTAGGACCGATACCGCATTTCCCCCAAAACCAGTAGCATTCACCATGATACGTTGGATTCTACGCGGTGCCGTCTTTCCTGCGGATGATACCGCATAAGGGAAATGAATCAATTGTGAATTTTTAAGCATGTGAAGTGCCGCCTCAATCGAAAAGCCCCCCGAAGCCGCAAAGGTATGTCCAAAAAGCCATTTGGTCGACGTTATCGCGGGCAGTTCATCACCAAAAACAGTACTAAGCGCATGCAGCTCAGCAGCGTCCCCCTTCGCGCTTCCTGGTGCGTGGAGGACAAGGGCATCGACACGGCCCGGTGCCTGCTCAAGCGCTCGCTCCATAGAGCGGCGTAACGCCTCGCCCTCTTCGCTGATGCCAGCTCCACTCACAAGCCGCTCGACTGCAAGCCCCACTGCTAACAACTCCGCAATGGCATTATCAGGAACACTCTCCGAGGCTTTGAGTGCAATAACCGACGCGCCCTCACCGAGAACCAGGGAGTTTTTTCCGAGGAGCGGCCGGCATGGAAATTCAGTATTTTTTTCGTTGCTGTATATTCTGAGCGCGCGCATCTGCGCCATCGTAAATGGAGTAAGCGCAGCCTCAGCACCACCTACAAGCGCCTCTGATGCCATTCCAGAACGAAGCCAGGCAAGTCCATTCGCAACGGCATGCAGCGCACTGCTGCACGTAACCGAGTGGCTAATTGAAGCACCATCGGCTCCTAGCTCATGCGACACCCAACTCGAAATGTTTCCAAGAGTCGTCGTCGGCGACGAGTTCGCAGGAACTTTCCCATTTCGAATAAACCCAGCGAAATTTCGCTCAAAAAGCTCGGTTGCGCCTCTGCTCGATCCAATATTAATCATCAGATCATCTGAGGCAGCAAAACCGGCACGCGCATACGCTTCTCGTGACGCGACGAGCGCAAGGAGCACCGATCGATCAAGGCTCTCATAGGCAGGATTTGCTCGGCGAATTTTGGTAAGCATGGCCTCCGAGGCCTCGCACAGTGGGGCCATAACAAGCTCCTCACCATTACACTCGCGAAGGACGAAAAGGCCAGGTTTGCTTTCAAGAGCAGCTGAGAAATCGCTCGAACTGGGGCCCGCAGGCGAAATCGATCCGGCACCGACAACAAACACTCTGCGCATACCCTACACACCTCTCGCAATGCGAAGAAGCGCTCCATGAACAGCCGAAAGATCGTGGTCGCTAATTACATAGGGCGGAATTGCATAGACGGTAGTGCCAAGCGGCCTTAACAACACCCCTTCGGCAAGCGCAGTCTCAATTATCCGCGTTCTCTCGTCGCAATAATATGACGGCCCCCCTTGCTGACTGAGAAGGTCAAAGGCAATGATTGTTCCGAGCGCACGTGGACGGCCAGCGCCCACAATTTCATACAGTTTCTCGACACATTCGAGATTACGCTCGCTGATTCGCGAGATCGCCTGCTGTGTCTGATCGCGTTCTAAAAGATCAAGACTTGCCAGCGCCGCGGCGATTGCAACAGGATTTGCACTAAAAGAGTGCCCATGCAGCAGCATTTTAGATCGATCCGCACTGAGAAATGCCTTAAAAATCTCCTCGGTGCTGCAGGTGACTCCAAGCGGTAGCATCCCACCACTTAGCCCTTTTGAGAGGCAAATAAGATCGGGCATTTCAGACAGATCCGAGCACACAAAGAAACGCCCAGTACGCATAAAACCGGTCAGCACCTCGTCGGCAATAAGAAGTACACCAGCTGCTCGTGCCGCGGAAAGGAGCCGTTCGAGATTCTCCGTCGGATAAATACGCATTCCGGAAACGCCCTGTATGCCCGGTTCGAAAACGAATCCAGCAATGTCTCCCTGTGCCACCTCGCGCTGCAAGATAGCGAGTGCTTGAGTGGTGCTCGCCTGATCTACCGGAAGCGGCAGTTTAACAACATCAAATAGCAGGTCGGAGAACGGCTTAGAAAATGGTCCCGCACCGAGGGACATCGCACCGATAGTGTCTCCGTGGTAGCCGCCCTCGAGTGCGATAAAGCGCGTGCGTTTCTTGCCTTGGTTGTGCCAATACTGAACAGCAATCTTCAGCGCAACTTCCACAGCGCAGGAGCCGTTATCACTATAAAACACACGCGACTGATTCTTGGGCAGATGTGTAAGCAGCCGCTCCGCAAAATGCACTGCGCCTTCATGAGTGCAGCCGGCGAATATTACCTGCTCGAGAGAAGATAGCTGCGCGGAAACCTTCTCAGTTAGATAAGGATGAGCATGGCCGTGAATACTTACCCACCACGACGAAATAGCATCTATATACTCTCTTCCAGTCTCGTCGACGACTCGAGCCCCGTGGCCGCGCACTATCGCAAGCGGCGCGGGATCAGTTGCAGCTTGGGTATAAGGGTGCCAAACTACCCTGGCATCGCGCTCAACAAGCGAACTCACGACGGCTCCAAACGCATACGCATCACGAATTGTAAGACCTGACGAAGTTTTGCCGCGTATTCCGAGACGAACTCTTTATCAACCTTTGCAGACCAAGGGACATGGCCAATTTTTCGTAGTTTAGTCTGCTCTAGAATTTCAGACTCGCTATCGGGAAGAGGCTCACCTACAAACATAATTCCGAGCGGGGAATAGCCACGCCGTTTGAGCGCTTCGCAGGTAAGCAGTGTGTGATTAATGCTCCCCAAATAATGCTTTGATACTATCACCGGCTGCGCGTCGAAATGAGCAATCAGATCAACCACGAGCTTTCCACCGCCGAGTGGTACAAGTAGCCCGCCCGGCCCTTCGATAATAATCGCATTTGGTGTCGACGGAACTATAAGTTTTTCCAGGTTAATTTCAACACCATCAAGCTTCGCCGCTGCATGCGGCGAAAGTGGCTGCGAAAGCTTAAAAGCTTCCGGGTGAAAGGTGCCTTTTGTGTTTGTCACGAGTTCACGCACCGTATCGCTGTCTGTATGCTCTAGCGATCCCGCCTGGATCGGTTTCCAGTAATCCGCCTGGAGTGCTTCGGCAAACATCGCTGAAACCACGGTTTTTCCAACATCGGTGCCAATACCTGTTATAAATAGCCGCATTATTTCAATTCTCCCTTGGTAAGCGCACTCGCCAGCTCGTCTACAACCCTAGTAATCTCCTCCGTTTTATTAAAGGAATGAATCACTACTCGAATTCTCTCAGTACCACGAGCCACCGTTGGCGAGAGCACCTCTTTTACAAGTAGTCCTCGCTCACGAAGAGTCTCTGCTACTCGTCTCGCATTTGCATTCCCCGCAACCGAAATCGCCTGAATCGCGGAGCTACTTGGAATCACTTGGGGAAGCCGCGCTCGTGCTGCCTCAAACTTAAAATGTTCAATACGCGAAAAAAGCGCCTCACGGGTGGAGGCACTCGACAACAATCTTTCGTAAACATCGTGGACAGAAGCCACTGACGACGGCGCTAACGAGGTCGAATAGATAAATGGTCGTGAGAAATTTATTAAATATTCACGAAGCTCTTTCGAACCTACTACTACTGCACCATGGCGACCGAATGCTTTTCCAAAGGTAATTATCCGCGCGAAGACTTGCGACTCCAACTGATCTCGGCACACAATGCCCGCACCATCCGGCCCGTACACACCGCCAGCGTGCGCTTCATCGACAATTAGCGCAGCGCCTGATTTCTCGCAGATCTCACAGATCTCCCGAAGCGGCGCTTCATCTCCCTCCATCGAATAAATACTCTCAACAACCACAATTGCACCGCCCCCTGCACGTGTAAGTTTTTCAGAAAGCTCAGCAGTGTCATTGTGCGCGAATTTCCAAACTTTTGAGAACCCAAGTCTACCAGCGTCATGAATCGACGCATGCGACCTTTCATCAATAATCAGCGTCAGCTCTCGCTTTGCGAGCGCAGAGATGAGACCGAGGTTTGCGTCGTACCCCGAGTTAAAAAGCAGTGCTGCTTCGGCGCGGTGAAATTTTGCAGCGGTTTCTTCAAGCGCTTCATGCTCCGGTTTATTGCCAGAGATGAGCCTCGAGCCGGTCGCGCCATGGGCAGCTCGCACATCTTGCGATTCTCGAGCGAAACCGAGGTAATCATTGGAGAAGAAATCGACGCCGCCCTTTGCCTGCAATAGTTTCCTATAGGCTCCACTTTCAAGGCGCGAGCGAAGATCTTCTCTAATGCTTTCAATAATATATGGAGCTGCGCACATAGCTAGGAGCTAGCTTATAGCAGCACGCGGGATTTGTCTTCTCCAGCCTAGCCCCCCCCCGCCGGAACAAAAGTAACCTTTCCTTCCCCCAGCTCCACCTCAGTGACTCTGTGGTTCATTTTTCTAAAAAAAACCACATATTCACAGAGGGCAAAGAGGTAGGAGAAGTCATAAGATTTAATATAAAGAGTA
>CAZEAC010000110.1:0-13655 GCA_964510065.1 uncultured Bdellovibrionales bacterium
AATTCCAGGCTGATTTGCAATCAGCCACTTGACTTCTAACACAGCCTCTTCGCGTAAAAAAATTCTGACGCCCTATCCGGATTTCGGTCCGCGTGAATAAGGGAAGGAAACGTGATATAGTGGCAAACACGAACTACTGTGAATAACCGTTACTCCTCGACAGCTTTTTTTCACTTTGCTGGGAGCAAGAATATGCCAAATCCAACGGACAATCGATCTCTGGTACGCTATTCAAATGAAGGAGATGCAATCCTCGAAAGGCGTGTGATCTCCTTCGATTTAGATGGGGATTACATTTTCCCAAACGGCAGACCTGCAATTTCAGCCGCGGACCGAGTCGAAGCCGCAATGTTATTTGAATCGGCCCTGACGGGGCGGACAGTCGGTATTGAAACCCTTGATGTGCTTGATAAGCACCGCTCACCTTCGAGGTAGTGGAGGGCGACAAAAGAGTCGCATCCCGGTTCGAGATGCCCGATACCCAAGGCCATCGGCGAAAGTCACTTTATTATTTGAAGATAGCGACGCGTCAACCGATCATTGATCGCAGGTGCCCCGGGTCAACACAGGTTTCATGCTTTTCATCGGGATCGCCCTCTGGGGAGATCGCCGGAGGTCTTGTCGGCCTTTCAAATGGCGCCGGGAGATCGCGGCCGGGGCTCGGCGTAATCCCGGGAGCAACTCTCGCAGGCGCCACATCCGGCGAAGGCGCGACATCAGGCGCAACTTCCGGCACGGCGCTCGCCGACGACGGCAACGTTTGCTCTCCAAGCTTAATTGGAGTACGAACACTTGGCTTCACAACTTGGGGTAACAGTTCAGCATCCATACATACTCCTTGGTAATTAATCGCCTCGAATAAATATCAGTTCGCCGCCCTTACTAAGTCCCGCTTCCTGCAAAAATCTTCGAAGATTTGTTCGCTTAAGCTCCGACTCGGTAAAATCGCCCATGCTCATTTTTTCCATGACCGACACTACATCTCGATTGACATGCAGTCGCGGCGTCTGCCGTCCATTCGCCGTGAATCCAAAAGTGCTCCAGGGAGTAAGATCACGATGCATAAACGCCAAGTCACTTACGTGGAACTGCCCCGGAAACATTTCGTGCAGAGTCAGCTGAGCCTTCAGTCGGTTGACTACTTCCTTAAAACCATCAGATAGATGTCCACCAACTAGAACTGTGCCGATACCACGCTCAACATGCCAGGCCTCGTCAAAGCGGGTATCGAATTTGTACGCCCCGTAGGCATGGAAAAATGTTCGTAGTCGCTGTACGCAGATTCCGATCCGTTCGTCAGCATCGTAATAGTCACTATATAGTTTTCGGGAAAGTATTGGACAAAATTGGAGACCGGCGAGTCGGCCACTATTTTCAAAACCGAAATTATTGAGGTCGTCTAAGCTTAAACTCTTGCCAAGCGATCGAGGTGACCAGTACGCAGTAAATTTGAGCAAATTTCGTCCAAAACGAGGCGAAGAGTTTCTAATGAGCAGCGTACCACCTTCCGGCGAACTTACGACGATGTACCCTCGTCGAAGCGAAATATAACACTCATTATCGAACTCCCGGCGAACCTTGCGACGATCTTCAACCGCCCAATATGAAAACGATTTGCTGCCGGGCAATAGGTCAAAACCCGTGCCGTAAATCGCATCATTTGCGCTCGCCGGGGTGGCGCTAAGACCAAAGCAGGAAAAAAGTGACGGGTGCAACTCAACGCGACTTCCAGTTCGATCGCGATAGCTCACTGTTGATGCGTCTTCGCGCCATCGAGAAAACGAGAGCGCAAACGTACCGATATGTCCCCAGTTCGAAGCGGAGAGATCCGAAGCTTGGTAATGGACAGCAATCAGCCGATTAATACTTGTCAGTGCGGACGTGAGCCGATCAATGAATTCCGAGCGGCGTCGAATATCGCGGGGATGATTCAGCAGCGCCATTAATTCAGTTTCGTTTGGATGATAGCCGATGCCATTTCCACTCAAGCCAGAACCTAAATTATACTCCACAGCATACACGAGCGGAGCAAGAAGCTCACGTGAATGCAGCGTGAGAAGATAGGGCATTACCTTCGTGAGCTTCCAGCCGTCACTTGGAAACGGCATCTTTGTTGCTTCACGAAGCGCTTCGTGTACCAATACTGCGACCTCGGGATCGCGAGCAGTGAGAAATACCTCCTCGGCGATTGAGGCAATCCAATCGCCGTGCCTTTGATATTCCACAAGTCTTTTAAAAGCGGTGAGGTACTCCTGCGGACGTGGAAACTGCCTAAATAAGTCTTGATTCTGCGTAACGCGAACTCCATCGATCGCGTCCATCAGATCGGCGACCGCCGATGCCGCAAGACGGTGAAACGCAAGTGAAATCGCGTCTTCTCGGGAATCACTCAGCGCATCGATATCAGCGCCCCTCGAAAGTAGTAGTTGCAACATCTCCTGGCGTTGCATTGTCTGCGGACGATACATCGCATAATGAAGCGCGGTATACCCGTATGCATCAGGTTCATTGACCTTGAGGCCTAAATCGATTAACGCGGCGCACGTGTCGACACTGCCATAACGCGCAGCAAGATGCAGCGCATTCGTTCGAACGACTCCACCCTCGCGCGAAGTTGATTCCCCTTTAAAGAGAAGTCGATAATGCTGCTTTTCGACATCCTTTATACTGCCTTCAATATCAAAGGGGATCCGCGCTTCAATACTGGCACCAAATTCGAGCGCATCTCGCACAAGCCGAGCCGGCGCACCGCTTCGACACAGCGAGAGGAAAACAGTTGCCTGATCCTTTTCTGAAACACTCGTATTGAGAAGACGCGCAAGGAAGCCCTCATGACGAGGTTCAATCGTGAGACATACAGCATGGAGAAGATCAGATACCTTCTCCCAACGCCGACCGGTGATAAGCCCATTAATATGCGTCGGAAGCCTTACGCGAAGCCTCTCGACATCATCCTCGGTAAGTCCGATCGCCTCGGCACCGTGGCAGCTCAGTTCCCGAACCGCCGCCCAGCGCAAAATACGAACGCACACTGTCGAGCAACTTAGCCCCTCGACATTGAGATCGTTAGGCTGCGCACCACTTTTCACGAGCGAATCAACTATCAAGTTTGTGGCAATATCCGGACTTGCGATAGCAAGCATGAACAGCGGTGACTCTCCCTTACTATCGGGAGAGCGTGGATTCGCACTACCTGCAAGAAGGTTTGAGACCCCCGCGGTACTCCCACCCAGTACAGCCATGTGAAGCGGGGTGACTTTCTTTCGAATTTCGTGCTGCACACCGATTTCAAGCTCAAGCTCGGCGTGAGAGTTCACCTCCGCACCCAATTGAGCTGCCATCGGAATTATCTCCGCGAGAGCCGGCGCGAATGCTAAATAGTGCAAAACCGTTGGACCTGTCTCGCCGCGGCGGCTATTGACGATGGCGCGTAGCGCTTCCTGCGGTAGCTGGCCACGAAGCCCCTCAAGGACCGACAAAATTAGGCTACAATGTGCGCGCTCGCCACTTTCCGAGGCGACAACTAGCATTCTTCCTAAGTGAAGCGTAACGGAAGAGAGCTCTGCTCCTCCTAGTTTCTCGAGTGAAGCTCCCAACGCTATAAGTTCGCGGGCAAGCTCCCAGTCGCTTTGAAGAAGCGCTGTGCTCAGCACAGTGTGACTGAAAGAGTCGATTTGATCTAAGTCCGCGCCCTTCTCAACTAGCGCGCGGATAAATTTTAGAAGGTGCTCGCGATTAAGCTGTGATTCTACTAAGCAATGCGAGATGGTGTGCCCACGACCATCGCGCGCGTCGAGGTCAGTGCTGCGAGCAAGAACTTCAAGAAAAGCCGGCTCATCTTCGGCAAGCGCTGCGATAAGGAGAGGCGCTGCTTGAGAAAACTCTCCGTGAGGACTTTTCAGAAGCGGCATCTTAAGGGATGGATCAGCACCTAAGTCCAGCGCTCTCTGTATCAGGCCTAATGGCGCGCCCTTTGAGAGTAAAAGATGGAGCGCGGTGACCCGCTCATCGACACGTGATGCATTGAGGACTGCCGCACAGAGAGCGCTGTCATGAAGCAGCTCTACGAGACCAAGAGTACGCGAAACCTTCTCCCAGCTTGACGATGCTCCGTCTTCAATTGCACTAAGAAGGATCTCCGCGAAGTAGCGCGCTCGCGCCGGCGGGGTCTTTAACTCCTGATACTCCGGGAGCGGCGCGTCAGTTAATTCGCGGACTTGGTCTGAGATTTCAGGACCAAACGGCATGCGCACCTCACCCAATCCATGCCAAGGCGTCAAAGAGGATCGGTTGTGGATAAGCCTAGCACTACCAGAATAGATAGCAATGCAGATTTTAAACGTCGCGCCTGGGACTAGTCAGCAGCTTTGTCAAAAGCAGTATGCAGCAGATCGACCGCACGGTGACGTAGCTCAATGCCTGATTCATTAGCAATAAAACTGCCCGCCACTGTCATAAAATATTCGCGATTAATTGTTTGGCTACTAAGGCCTGCATAAAGCACTCGTTTGAAGTCAGCGTCGCTACTAAACTCCTCTGCTTTTGTGCAGCGCAATAGC
The DNA here is from genome assembly GCA_964510065.1 of uncultured Bdellovibrionales bacterium. Lineage (GTDB taxonomy): Bacteria > Bdellovibrionota_C > UBA2361 > UBA2361 > CAIXSY01 > CAZEAC01. Next base: position 4,560 of record CAZEAC010000110.1, read on the forward strand.
ACCTTAAAAGCCTGAAGTCGCGCCTCGGAATCCGCGTGAGCAAGCCGACGAACGATTCGCTCGTAACATTCGTGATCGAGATCTCCAATGAGTTTTTTGGCGTTTTCCGGTGTAGTACTTAAAACAGTCTCTATATGACGGGAAATTTTTTCAAGTTCAGCCGCGTCCTGTTTCTCGTACTCCAATCTTTTCCGCTCGGCTTCCGCCCGCACAGTACGTACATACTCTTCCTTTAGCTCAGTTAGTATCTTGAGCCCGGAGGGGCTCCAGCTGGGCCAGTCTTTAAAAGTAAGTCCCGAAAAGAGCGTCGCGGCGGCAACTGTTGCGCATATTTTTGGATGACCGCGAACCCAAAGAAACGCATTGTCGGTCCATGAATAAAGATGTATTTCCGGGTCACGGCGCCCGAACGTCAGAAATTCGAAAGATTTCCTCATTACGAAATTTCTTTGCGCCCAATGGAGAGTTAGGGCAGTTTATGGCAACGTAATCGGCAGCTACTGGCGACCCGCCCAGCCCTTTTCCTCTTTCAGCGATGTACTCAATGATGTCACAGGCAATTTCGTGAATGGTCGAGGTAACACGTGGAGAGGAAAGGTTTTGATTTGCCACGCCGTAGGTTTGTGGAAGAATTTGAGCTTCGCCATCGGAAGCAAATTGTCTCTTCGATCTCTGTTGCTGCATACTACTTCAACCTCAGAAAAAGGTATCGGGCATGCTAGCATAGAGCCTGTGCTTAATGAAGTTTTCGCTAATTTTTAGCGGTACACGTTTCCCGCAGATGGGCCAATATACTCGTACTGTCCGCGCCCACGGTCGGGCTGAGTTGCTCGGGTTTCCTCGTCAATCTGCGCGCGCTCTTCCTCAATTCGGCGTTGCGTCCGCGATAATTCAAGCTGATTCTGGCGAATATTTTCGGCGTTCTCCTCAAGCACTGAATTTTGTTGATGAACTGCATAGGCCACGCCGACAATAACGCCTACCGGAACACCTATTGCAGTGCCTAAAAGCGCGCTAGCGGCGATATCACCGTTGGTTATGGCTGCGCCTATTGCCGCACCAGCTCCCGCGCCTGCGGCACCTCCGATTAGGCCGCCAACAAGGCCCGACTGCTGCTTAGAAGAAAAGGCACAACTCGACAAGATCAGAACCGACGATAAAATGAATATTTTCAACATGTTAACGCGAACCATAGAATCCCTTGCGTCTGCTATTGTAAGACTACCTACTGGTTATGCGCGCTTATTGTTAAGAGGTGACTTCAATGTCACGGCAAAAGTAGGCTGCGTGAACTTCGTGCCACTGATCAAATTCAGCTTGCTCCAGATGCTGAGGCGCAATATGCCACTTCCAAAGGCCGCTTTCGACTATCCGATATTTTTGAAGAATCTCCGCTGGCTCGGCAAAGATCGCGATTTCATCAAGCGGCTGCCTATCTTCGGCACGGTAGCAAAATTTGTAATCATATATCAGCAGCACTTTTTGAATCTGGGCCAATGCACAAAGATGTTGCCTCTGCAGAAGTTGCATTGAGGTTTCGAGCGCCGACTGCAGCGCTGCAGGAAACCTGCCTTGTTCATCGCTTTCAAGGCGCCATCTTTTTTTGAGCTGGCTACTCACTCTATCGCGCCAAAATATTGGAATCTGACTCAACAAATTAAGCGACACGGCGCAATCAAACTCATTGAGGGATAGTACACTCTTTTCAGCTCGCAAATCCGTAAGAAACTGGGCGAGTCGCTGATAGTCGGCTTTGCCACGACAGAGGAACTTACGTAATTCAGAGCTCCATGTATCGAGCACACCACTAAGCTCCACGGCTCGATACTTCAGATCTGGATACCGGCGAAGCGCAAAATTTCGTGCTGACGGATCGGCGTCAAAGAATTCAACTTGAAAACGATCGGAGAGTAGAGTGTCTGGAACATCGTAAAGCCGCCCCGCGCCAAGTACCGCAATCTTGGAGTGTGGTGCAAGCTGTGTGAGCGCGCTTCCAATAAAGGACTTGGTGCGCTGAATATGCTCCTGCCACTCGTGATAACAGCGCTCGTAACGCGCCTCTATTCCTATCCCCATATCGACAAAGTCAGATCGCGTAGGATAGCGAAGCGAATAATAGAGGTACTGAAGCGCTCTCGGTATCACCAGGAGAGCTTTCCAAGGATTGTAGGCCGCGTAACGCCCGTTATCGACGGAAGCCCTGCGGTCTCGCCACAAAGCGCTTCGTTTGCAAAAAGTGCAAACGCCATCGCTTCACGCGCTTCACACGGAATAGCCAACGAGTCTGAAAGAACTATGTCCGCCGGATAGCAGTGAACTTTTAACCGCTCTACCAACACCGGATTTCGCGCGCCACCTCCTGCAAGCACTATCTCGACTTTATGAAGCGATCGGGATACGAAGCGACGCAACGAAAAGGCGCTCGCCTGCGCGCAAAAGTCGGTGATGCTTGCAATCAGATTCGGATCGATCTCGCCATAGCGATCGATAAGACTCTCAATGAAGCGATCTCCGTACATTTCGAATCCAGTCGATTTCGGAGGGGGCTTTCTAAGATACTGGTCGGCCTTCAGAAGTCGCGCCACGAGCTTGTCGTCAATCTTTCCTTGGCGCGCAAGCCGACCATCCAGATCACAGCGCAGCCGCCCCTTTGAGTAGATTCGAGCGAGCCGATCGAGCGGTCCATTTGCCGGGCCGCAATCAAAGCCGCGAATTTTTTCCGGATTGGTAGAAAGCACGGTCACATTGGCGACACCACCTAGGTTAAGCACCAGCCGTCCGCGACCACGAGATGGCGCCCGGTAGAGCACCGCGTCTGCATACGGAGTCAACGGAGCTCCCTCGCCGCCCGCTGCGACATCGCGGGCGCGGAAATCAGATATCACGGGAATTCGGGTAAGCTCCGCGATGACGTCGCCGTCACCAAGCTGCAGTGTCGCTCGCAAAGCGTTGCGCTTACTACTATGGTGGTAAACAGTTTGTCCATGTGAACCGATTAGATCGATTGAAGACAGAGCAATATTTCCCCGTTTAGCCGCCTTTATAAGAGCCAAGCCAAACATCTTTCCAAGACGAACATTGAGTTCGGCAACATCCCGCGCAGTCAAAGACTCGACCGCGCGGAGCTCCTCGCGAAGCGCTCTGTCATACGGCAGCTCGATGAGCTTGATGAGCTCCACCGAAGCGTGGCGCAGCCCGGCCCCACGGATCTTACAAAAAGCGATATGAATTGAATCAACGCTGGTTCCGGAAAGCATTCCAGCAACATTGCGGGTTTTTCTGCTAGCTTTTTCAAGCAGCGTTCGAAGAGGCAGTACTGACATGTCAATTTCATGCACTAGGCTCGCCTGCGGTTCAAGGGATTAATTGGGAATTTTGATACCAACCTCCGCGCCATGCGCTGCTCCAGTGTGAATTATTGAAATCTGCACAGGAGCCGGGTGCGGCGCGGAGCGGCTCGCTATAACATGGAGCCATCCACAACAAATCGAGACGCCGTTATGGCGAATCTCATTTTCCCTTGATCTAACCCATAAATGGGTGTAGCTCCTATTCTTTGATAATTACTTCAGGGATTCACTATGACTCAACAACCCGGCATGGGAAATATGATCGCCGAATCGGGAATTCCCTGGAATTCTATTTTAGACAGAGCCAAAAGAGCGATTACCAATCCTAAGGAGTTTTGGCCTACGCAAAAAGAAGACGCTACTAACGCAAAGGATTTTTATCGCAATTATTTTGCGATACTCGCCGCAGTACCAGCCATTTGCGGATTTATCGGAATGACTTTTGTTGGCTACTCAGCGCCGATAATCGGATCAGTAAAGCTCCCCTTCTTTTCAACTCTCATTAGCCAGATAATATTTTACGGACTTTCTCTTGGTATGCTCTATGTTGGCGCGGTTGTTTTGGAAAAACTTGCGCCGAAATTCGCTGGCACTATCTCGCGGATTGATGGAATTAAACTACTTGGCTACTCAATGACGCCCGGTTTGCTGGCTGGGGTTCTCTCAATATACCCAAGCGTTCTTTTATTGATGCTGTCGATTGCGGCTGCGGCATACGGACTCTATATTTTTTTCGAGGGTATTCCGGTAATGACGACGGTGCCCAAAGATCGTCAGGTCGGCTACTACGCAACGTCGACGATCTCTCTGATTGCTATCGGAATTGTGCTTGGATTTATCGTGACACAGTTTAAACCACAACCTTCGATAGTCATCAATAACAACGTCATTACGCCCGGAATCGATCCGAAGACACTTGATGAATCAATAAAGCAGCTGGAGCAGCTGCAGAAGATACTGCCAAAATAATTTTTGGTGTCCGTGCCCGCTCGCAGCCGATAACAATGTGGAAAAACCAGTACATCGACCTTATTAGCTCGAAGCCAGAGCTCATCTTTCCATGCGCGCGCGAAGCGCGGGCCGACGTCGTTCGCGAAAAGCTGCGCGCAAAAAGCCAGCGATTCAAGAAGGTGTACTGTGAACTTGGCTCTGGATCCGGCGCCCATCTTGTTGCACTTGCATCAGCAAATCCGGACACGCTTTGTGTCGGATTTGAGATCCGCTTTAAGCGCAGCTTCAAAACTGCCGAGAAGGCTGAAAAGAAATCGCTTCAAAACGTAGCAATTGTGCACTGCGATGCGCGACGTGTCGGGGAATTTTTCTCCGAAGAAAGTCTTGATGCTGTGTTTGTAAATTTCCCCGATCCCTGGGAGAAGGCTGGCTGGCAAAAACACCGGCTACTAAGACCGGAAACTCTTCGGCAAATTCTTGCGCTGCTCAAGCCTGGCGCTTTTTTTCGCTATAAAACCGACCACAGTGAATACTTCTCCGAAACAGAGAAATTTCTGGAGACCCTACCAGGAACAGTGATTAGCAAGTTGACTCGAGATTTGTACCATTCTGAACTACTTGACATGAATATATCCAGTGAATTCGAAGAGTTATTTAAGTCAAAAGAAGTCCCGGTCAATCTCCTCGAACTAAAGAAATTGGGATAATTACAATCTCGGTATATAATTATTGATGTTAGTGGGATTTTCCGGCATTCCGGAACAAGGTTTTACACATCTCAGTTTATGTAAGTAAGGGATGTGCTTGGTTATCAGGCAGTTTTTAGGAGAGGGTTTTATGAACGACAAGAAGTTGGATGATGTGGAAACTATTGAGACCACTATCGGAGATCTCATCGCCACTATTACCGAAATAGCCTTAGAGGCGGGAAAGAGCGAAGAAGAGGGATACGAGCTCGCCGCTTTAGCAATTGAAAGCATCTTAAGAAGGAACCGACGCGAAGAGTCACTAGTCTTGAACTAGTCACTTCGTTCGGCGCTCTATTCGGAGGATCGATTACGATCCCACGGCTATGATTCGTCTTGAAAACGTAAGCAAGAAGTACGGTGAATTTTGCGCGGTCAGCGAAGTGTCGCTGGAGGTACGCCAAGGGGAGATTTTCGCCTTCCTTGGAGTAAACGGCGCCGGAAAGACTACGACAATCCGCATGATCACCGGAATTCTTCGCCCCTCTTCGGGACGAATTTTTATCGGTGGACATGATCTGGAGGAAGAGCCGGAGGCAGCCAAAGGGATTACCGGCTATATTCCGGATCGTCCTTATATCTATCCGAAACTAACTGGTCGTGAATTTCTGTATTTTGTCGCGGACCTGTACATGGTCGATAGCGACGCCGCCGAGGAGCGGATCGACTCGCTCCTAAAAGATTATGGGCTCTCAAATTGGCAAGACGAGCTTGTCGAAAATTATTCCCACGGCATGAAGCAACGCCTTGCAACCTGCGCGGCGCTGGTACATCAGCCAAAAGTGCTGGTTGTCGATGAGCCCATGGTTGGCCTCGACCCTCATGGCGCAAAGTTGTTAAAAGACAAATTTCGGAGTTACGCCAAAGCCGGCGTATCTATTTTCCTCTCTACGCACTCGCTTAATGTCGCTGAAGAAGTGGCCGATCGTATGGCGATTATCAATCAGGGCAAAATTCTCACTATTGGAACGCTCTCCGAAATTCGCGCGGTTACGGGCCGCGCCGAGGAGGGGCTTGAAGAAATGTTTCTGCAGCTCACTGCCGGATACGGCGAATAGGCTCGGACATGGTTCCGCTCCTGCTTAAGCCTAGGCTTCATACCATTAAAAACAGCCTATTTCGCTCCAATATTTTCAAAAACCAAAAAGGCCGTTATTTGATTATCACCGCAACTTCGGCATTGCTGATGTTTGCGCTCTACCGCGGCGCTTTCGACCTTCTAAGCCGAGCCGCAGACAATCCCACAACCGCGATGTTGACGCCCTCAGTCACTATCTCGGTGCTGATAACGCTTCTCCTCACAATGTTGCTTTTCTCGAATGCCATTAGCGCGCTGAGTTCGCTCTTCTTATCTCATGATATTGAAATGATTCTTGCGTCACCACTTCGTGGTGGGCGCTTCTTTGTCTCCAAAATCTGCGAGATCGGCCTGAGCTCTTCGTGGATGGTGCTTATTTTCGGCACTCCGCTTATGATTGCATACGCGCACGCATATCATGCCTCGCTACTGTTCTTCTTCATTGCGCTGATTACACTCATTCCTCTGCTCGCAATTCCAAGCGCGCTAGCGCTCATTGGAGCTACTCTCTTCGCGCGCATCGTGCCAGCGTCGCGCACGCGAGAAATTATGCTTGTCTGTCTCGCCGGCACGCTATTGGCGGTATATCTCGTTTTCAAGATTCTTATCGGCACTTCGGAGGTAGAGAGTAGTCCGACGCATCTGCAGCGAGTGACGGCGATCCTCGCCGTTGCGCGAAGCCCATGGAATCCAGCGTCATGGGTGGGGTTGCTATTTGCGTCATTCCTAGACCCTCAGCAATCAGTCTCATGGCTGCCGCTCGTGTATCTCTATGCGCTCGCGCTTACGCTTGCGCTCTTCGCCAACCTCGTACTTAAGCGCTTTCACCACAGCGCATATTCCAAGGCAAAAAGCTCTGGGCAAACAATCAAGCTCCGAAGCAACGTAGGCCAGAAAGTATTCCGGGCACTGACTCCATTTTTGCCCTCACCCTACCGTGCTTTTATTGCGAAAGAGTACAAGATGTTTTGCCGCGATATGGCACAGGCGGTTCAGCTTATGCTGCTCATTGGAATCTGTATGATCTACCTCTACAATTTTAAAGTGCTGCACGGTGTCGATGGGCTCCCCGAACATATTCGCGGTTGGTGGCAGGCATTCCTCATACTATCAAATCTGACCATGGGGGCGTTTGTGCTGACCGCGGTAAGCACCCGCTTCGTGTTTCCTTCGGTTTCCTTCGAAGGAAATTCCTTCTGGGTAGTGCAGGCCTCACCAATCTCTATCCATTCAGTGATGCGTGCAAAGTTTTTGGCCTGGCTCGTGCCACTGTGCCTTGTCGGATGTGTAATTTTTGGATCAGGCGCGTTGGCAATTGACGCCGAACCGCACATCGTAGCTCTCAATATCTTTACGAGCTGCTTTCTTTGTTACGGAATAGTTGGGCTGGCAGTTGGACTTGGAGCGTTCTTCGCCAATTTTTCCTGGGAACATAGCTCTCAAATTTCAGCGAGCTTCGGAAGTTTGGTCTACATGCTCGCCGCAGCGCTGCTGATCTTTTTAGACTTCATCCCTACCTGCACGCTGCTGGCAGTGAGAACACTTAGAAACTCAGGCGTGCCATTTTCACCAGTTGAATGGTACCTAGCGGTTAGTCTAAGCGGATTACTTCTTCTTTATATCAATCTCGCCGCGACACGTTGGGCATTCGCACTCGGCGAAGCCTCTTTAAAGAGGCTTCGCCAGTAAAATCATTTCGCGCACGGAGCGGTAGCTTGGTCACGGAATTTCAGGGAATTCTCCCTCAACAGGTTCTTCTCCGCCACCGCCGATAAGACTTTCGCAATCAGCAACCATTAAGTCGATCTCATCACCAAGCAGTGCTTTATAATCGGCCATTGATTCACCTGAGAATTTCAGTGCCTTCTTGAAGGCATCGCCCGACTTTTTGCCCTGTTTCTTAAGACAGCTTTCATAATCGGAAAGCTCGGCGTCGGTCTCAGGACATACACACTTCCCGCTAATCACATCTGTTGCGATGCCCACAAAACTACTGACCACATCTTCAAATCCAGGATCGCTGTCGTCTTGAGCAAACGCCGGAACGGAGACACAGAGAACCGAGACGAAAAGAGTCGCCAAAACACGAATATACATAAGTAACACCTCAACAACTTCGAAAAAGACCGAACGCTCCCACAGCTTCCGGCGTGAGAAGAGAGGTCGGCGATCAGGCCTCTATCCTTAAGATTTTGGCGTTAATAACCATTTGAACAGGGTTACTATCTAACTCCGCGAGTCACTTCAAAAAGATCAGAACGGATCTCAGAATTCACCTGTGGAGAGGTCATTTTGAGCAGAAAGCGCCGACTCTCTTCTGGTGAATATAGGTCAATCTCACCGGGAAGCGCGGCCCCCTCAAATGCCCTCATCGCACCATAGTTGATCACGGCGCGGAGTCTCCCCTTATAGGGATCGCGATACTCTACATGTTTTACAATTTTACTTGGACGATCGAGTACCCAGTATGACTCAAAATCGCGCAGCACAATGCTCAGGGTAAGACTATCAGAAGAAAGGTATACCTTGTAATCTTCGAAGTTTGATGTCACTGGAACAAACGAAGCAATAATCGAAGCGAACCGTTCCACATCTACCGAAAGTCCTAAGATACGCGCTAAAAGCCTCTGATCACCTTGATAGGGCTGTTCTCGGTCTTGCTCAATTAATGAGAAACGCCCTTCGCGCGCAACCAATAATGACAGCGTAGTAAAGCTAGTCAGCGGAAAAAGCTCAATGCGTAGCCTGTCTGGGCGCTCGAACAGTATCGCAGCGCGAAGGGTAAAAGCGCCTTCTTCGTTTTGCATGGTGAGCCGCGAAAGAGTTTTGAAACTGTGGACATGCTCCGACTGCGATTGAAGCTCGCGCAAGATTGCGTCACGTTGATTCGCCGGAAGCAGTACTCCCTCAATTGTTGGAAGCGGCGGCGGGCCCTTCGGACAGCCACTTAGAGCAAATAGCGAAATTGCTA
>CAZEAC010000111.1:0-13335 GCA_964510065.1 uncultured Bdellovibrionales bacterium
GACTTGAAGTCATGTCCCCTCCAGGGACCCGGATCGAAGTCACCAGATTCACTCATAACAGTTCCTTTCTCTTGTTTCGTTCTTTTGTGTTTACCGCGGCCGGACCCTGCACACGCAGGGCCCGGTTATCTTCACGTGCCTTCTAAAGGCCCGGGATTGGCTTCATCTTCGAACGGCTCCGCCCGAAAGATTCATGTCGTACCTTCTGGATAGTTTCGAAGAGATCTTCGGCTTCCCAGCTGGGACGAGTGCGAACCGATCGTACAATGAACCGTTTGAGGAACTCGCAAAGAGGCTCGGGCACATTCGCAGGCACCTTTAACTGCAGGGCCGCATCAGGGCTTCCGCTCAGTGCGTAAAGCATCGTCATCCCAAGGCTGTAGAAATCGCTCTCTGGAACGAGAGGCGAACCGCGAAGCTGCTCGGGAGGCGAGAACACAGGTGTGTACCCTTTCGGGTCACTTTCGCGCGTTGGCTTGACCATGGAGAGGCCAAAGTCAACCAGCACGATGTTGTGAGACTCAGGTTGGACGATGATGTTCTGAGGCTTGATGTCACCATGAACTACACCGTGAAAGTGCAGATACTTGAGTGCATTCAGCACGCGCTCAGTTATCCAAGCGACATGTTCTGCTTCAAGTCGTCCGACTTTCTTTATGACCTGTTCGAGTGTCGGCCCGGGAATATAGCTCATGACAAGGGCGAGACTTCCGTCTTCGAGACGAAGAAAGTCGCGCATCACGGGAAGCGAGTAGTGTCTCAGATCCCACACTGCTTTCGCTTCTTCAATCAGCGTATCTCCGTAGGCCGAGGAGACGTGATGGCAGTGCTTGACACATACTAGCTCCTTCGCGATGAGATGTTCAGCACGATAGGTGGTGCCAAATCCGCCTTCGGCAATCTGCTCCAAGATTCGGTAGTTGCCGATGACGCTGCCTTCCTTTGCGCCATGGTCAGCGTCATACGCACGTCGCTTGTCCGGTGTCGAGAGTGTCGTGTAGGCGACATTTAACCGTTTCGCAAGAGTATCGTCGCCACCGTTCTTGTCGGGGTGATGCTCCTGCATCAGCACTCGGTATGCCGCATGCACTACAGACTGACGAGCGCGCGGACTGACTTCAAGCACGTCATAGTGCGCCGGATAGGTCCCAGCACCGTCTTTTTTCATAGATAACCTTTCTCTTAAAACGTTTAATTGACCACTGCTGCTTGCCCTGATCAGGCTTTCGCCGATTTCAGGGCAAGCAGCACCGTCTACGTCTACCCACGTATCAATAACCCTGCCCAAGCGGGCGGGCCGCTTTAAAAGAGCAAAAAGGTGCCGTTGTGCATGATGTTGCACAAACCAAAGTCATCTTTTTGTAGTGAGGTTTTACTGGCGGAGGTCAACTACATCGAAAACCGACTCAGAGCCATGTGAACCAAGTCTGATAATAGATCTGAGAGGCCTATAAACCTAATAAAATCTTAACAATTAAAAAATTACTATAATAACCATTCTATTAGAGCTTAATTTAGCTTGGATAGGTCAAAAGGTCGACTTGTTAGGGTCTTAATCTAGTTTGCGTCCGAGTGCCGCTTGCCGACCCATAAACATGACTATCTTGATTCTTGAGGGTCTTGGATCGCAGCCGCGTTCCGGAGCTGTTAAGTGTCCGCGTCGCCATTGATGACTTAGACGGGTACTAAGGAGATGCTTTACTAAAGAAATTTCAAGGAATAACTTGGCGGGCCAGAATATGAAGAAGAATTCCGCTGAGCAGCCAGTAATAGATCTACACTGTGACCTGCTTTCCTATTTAGCTGCGAGCAGGGAGAGAAGCGCGTACGATCGCGGCTCAAATTGTTCTATTCCGGAACTTCTTGAAGGAGCGGTCGCACTGCAAATCGTAGCAATATATTCAAAGACCGGTGCCAATGCACTTGCGTTTGCACACGCACAGATGCAGAAATTTTGTGCTTTGGAATCAACCTACAAAGAGTTGTTGCGCTTTCACTCGAGCACCCGTCTGTCGGCGACAGAACCTGGGGACAAGGTCTATGTCATGGCGGCGATTGAAAATGCGTCGGGTTTCTGTGACGAGAATGAATCGTTGAAAGACGGACTTAAGCGATTTGATGACATGCTTAAACAAATCTCACCGGTTTTGTATGTGAGCTTGACCTGGAACGGTGAAAATCGCTTCGGCGGCGGAAATGACTCACGAGCGGGTTTGAAGGATGATGGTAGACGTTTGCTCGATGTTCTTTTTGAGAAAAAAATTGCTGTAGATTTTAGTCATACGAGCGATTCGCTTGCTGAGGATATTCTTAGCTATGTTGAACGTATCAACGCTCCCGCGCGATTGCTCGCAAGCCATTCTAATTTTAGAGCAGTCTGTTCCCACGTAAGGAATCTGCATAATGATATTGCCCTGGAATTACTCAGAAGAGGAGGTGTTGTCGGATGTAACTCAATTGCGGAGTTTCTTGGCGGCGCTTCGATAGAGAGTCTTGTGAAGCAATTGAGACACGCGGAGCTTCTTGGAAAGGGAGAAGGTGCAGCACTTGGCGCCGACTTTTTTTGCTTAGAAGATCTCCCGCCTGAAGTACGAGCAGCTCGAGCTGCATCGATGTTCAGCGGAGCCCTAAAAAATGCCGCTGCGTATCAGCACTTTTTTGCGCAGCTGGAATCTGAAGGCGCATTTTCCAAAGATCAGATTAAGCGGCTGGCATTTGAAAATGCCTATCGATTTATTACTTCGAATCACTTCTAAGAATTGAAGCCGTCGATTATTTGCAGAGCGTAAGCGCACTCCGAACTGCGGTGCACAGTGCCAAGACGCGCTGCGAAAGTTCGGCTTCTCCGGGTGTTTCGAAGGTAAACGACAGCGGGCAGCCTAAATTCGCCAGATATATCGCTTCGGGCCATCCATCAGGAATGTCCGCCACTGGTGGATGGAAGATCCAGCCTGGGGCGCGCGGGACATGGTTGTCTATAAGCGCCCCGTTTTCCGGAGGGAAGATAGGCGAGACCTCTCCGATAATCCCGGAAGCGATATGCGGCGCGTCGGTCTTGCAGTTAATCTCGTAGAGGTAGAAGCCGGGCGTCCCAATATCCTCATGGAGCGAGAGAAAAAGGTCGGGGATTCTCCGTGACGAAAGCCATTCAGCATGCGCCCTGATCTCGGATGACTGCCGCTGCAAATAATCTCTATTGAGGTCGAGGCCTTGATGGTTTGCGCGAGTACTGGCGGCGAGTCCGGTGGGGTTCAATGCAGGACAGATCACAAGTTCGTATTCTTTGGGGAGAAGGCGCTCTGCTACCAAGCGCAATAGTGCAAGCGGGCCGGCAGGCTCGTCACCATGGATTCCGGCAGAGATGTATACGCAAGGACCTTCCCCGGCACGTTGCCACGCGGTAATTGGACCAGCACCAGTTGAAAGAAGTGTCTTGCCAAGAAAGCCCTCTGCGTTTGCGGCTTTTGTAAATTCCGGCAAAAAGCCTGGCCAATCAAAAGCGGAGCTGTTGTTCGACATAGGAAAGAGGCTTGTGGCAATAATGAAGACTGAGCATTACTTAATATTGTAACGAATTCACCTGTAGTAGTCACCTACGTGAGCAACAACACGAGCGTTGCCAATACTGCCGCCGCCGTGGTGACCAAGGCGGTCCAAAGCAATATTTTGTCTTGGAAGCCTACCTGCTTCGTTTCTTTTTCGATTGGAACTACCGTATAGATACCGGAAAGACGCATTGCCTCTGATTTTGCCCTCGTGATCGGGTGTGGCGGAAGCACACGGCGCAATTCGCCAATAAAAGACCCTATATCAGGATAGCGCATAGCCAAATTGGCGCTCAATGCCTTCGCGAGAATTCTACGTATCTCGCTAGAGCTATCTGGCGCGAGCACACTAAGATCTTCAGCGAATGTAGTTCTCGATCGTTCAGGAATAACCTGATCGGCGCTTGATGCTCTAAATGGTGACGCCCCTCCGAGCAGTTCGTAGCCAATCGCCCCCAATACGTAGAGATCGCTTTGCTGATCAGCCCTGGCCCCTTCAATGAATTCAGGAGCGAAGTACTTTGCGCGCTCCACGAAATCATTTGAACTGCCAATTGTCTGCAGTGATCCCGAGCGACAGAATCCAATGCCATCGATTTTGATAAATCCATCGGCGCATATGATAATTCTATCCGGACGTAGTTCGCGATGGACAAAGCCAAGCTGGTGAATCGCCGCAAGCCCATTTGCAATCTGTAGCATCATAAGCACGGCCTCGGACTCGACCACTCTTCCGCCATACAGAAACTCAGCGAGAGTGCGACCCTCGACGTATTCTGTAATCTGCAATTTGTAGTCCGGATGATCGATAAACTCCAAAACGTGTACGAGGTTTGGATGTCGGGTGCGAGCAAGCGCGGCAAAATCTCTTCCGAAATGCTCTCGTGCCGGAAGTCCAGCAGGCAGTTCCGATGAAATCTCCCGAATCGCGACCATCTGTCCATTCCGGACATCTTCGGCAATATAAATTTCAGCACCCGGTTTAGTGCTAATGCTTCTAAGGACTTTATAGTGGGCAGCAAAAAAACCGGTATTTGATTGTTGCATAGAAATCGGTGCTCGCCTCACTAGAGTATAACGTCACTTCGATGCTTTTCGCGACAGATCAAATTTAAAGTAGTACGATGCAAAGAGAGGCGCCGTGCCGCAATTGCTAAAAAAATCGAGAGTGCTACGCGCGACGCAACTGAGATGGGGCGCTTAGAGTGTTTCCAGTTCGCTAAGTAGCTCAACTGCATTTGTATGTCTCATCGTTGGTTCTTTGGCGCACATCTTTTGAAGGATGCGCTCAAGTTTGGCATTACGGTTGCTAGGATGCGCAGAATGCCCTTCAAATGATCGACCGGGAGTCTCTTGATATCCGAGGCTTGAAAGTATTTCATAAAAAGTTTTTCCAAGGCTAAAAATGTCGGCTACTTGAGTCGAGGCGAGTTCGGGCGCGACATATCCAACGGTACCAACAACACCGCCGCCTACGAATCGGTGCAGCATACGATGCGGCGCAACGAGTCCGATATCAGCAACCTTGGGAACGCTATTAACGAAAATTATATTTGAAGGTTTTATGTCGCGATGCATGAGTTCTGCGTGGTGAAGCTCGGCAATACCGCAGGCAATCTGGTGTAGCCACCTTAGCGCGAGTGCTTCGGGAATTGGATTGTCTTTGTCGAACTCTGAGAGCCTATCTTGTAACGAAGTAGGATGATACATGCGAGCTGTGTGTCGACCTGAAGCGCCGCTATCGGCTGCTTCCATTGCATAGCAGAGCCGACAGCTCTCGGGGAGATATTCCTGCTCATAGACCCTTACCAGTCCTCGAAAGTGTCTCTCCTTAAGAACTTGAAGCGCCTGAACCTCAAGCTCATGCCACGGGACACTGTCGTAAGACGCGCAAGCCGCCCCACGGTCAAGTGAAGGATCGACAATTTTCAGTATTCGATTTTCGCCCGAAAGCTCGTGTCGAGCGAGATACAGCACGCTCGTTCTGCCTTTGTGAATCTTCGTAAGCGGTGTATAGCGCTTAAATTTACTAAATTCCGAGAGCGTCGGGAGATCTGCAACGCGACGCGCTTCGAAATTTCTCTCGAATCGCGCTTCACTGCTGACCAGTGGCAATTTACAATCCGGAGGGTACTCGGGCTTGGCCACTGATCGTGGCTCGTTTTGTCGCTGGATTTGCATAAAAACACTAAATAGTCGGCGCTCTATTGCGCGGCAACTAAATTAACAAAATTCTAAGTCTCGGTCCCCACTCGGTGCGCTCCGTGTCTCTGTGGTTTATTTTACTTTCAAAAAACCACAGAGGCACGGAGAGCACAGAGCTGGGAAAGGAAAATAATTCGGTTACAGTGTGCTAGTTTTCTACAGGTTGCGGGCCTAAGCAATACCAAGGGTTCCCTGTATGTTGAAACGCTTTCGTCTTGTACGTTCGACGGCACTGATATAAGACAGGTCTATACGTGCTTTTCAAAATTGGGGTGGAATCGTTATGAAGCAGGCAATTTTTCTTATTTCTGTATTATTAATTGGAGCTTTCGAGGTTATGGCGGATTCGAAGACTGTTACCACTAAATCTGGTCTACGTTACACTGATACTACGGTGGGCTCGGGCACAGAAGCTGTTGCAGGTAAGAGAGTGAGTGTTGATTATACAGGCTGGCTTGATAACAAAGGGGAAAAAGGTCAGAAGTTCGATTCGTCGGTCGATCGCGGGCAAAAATTCTCTTTCGGGCTCGGCGCGGGCCAAGTCATTAAGGGGTGGGATGAGGGAGTCGCAGGAATGAAAGTCGGCGGCAAACGTACGCTGTTCATTCCATCGGAATTGGGCTACGGCTCGAGAGGGGCCGGTGGAGTTATTCCTCCAAATGCAAACTTGATCTTTGATGTCGAACTATTTGATGTCAAGTAATTGCACTGTCTGGAGCGTGTTATGAACTTTTCTCCTGCTACGAGCCCCAATTCGCATTAGACTGCTTCGTTGGCCTAGTCGCGAGTACTCGCAAGCCTGGTAGGCTTGCTCCGCGCTCGCTCCGGCGGCCGCCTCGCATTCTAATGCGACTTGGGTCTCTCGCGACGGAAAAAAGTTCGTAACACGCTCTAGCGTTCTCGAAAGAATAACGACGCATAAGCCAAAAAGCAGGCGCTTATCTCGAAAACACTGTGACGAATAATTTGCGTAACAAGTTCGGAGCACTGCGCTATGCGCTGCTTCGGCGGTTACATTGTATCAAAGGAATGCTCTCATAGATCCAAGAGAACACCGTATGCTCAAAGTGAGCGCTAACGGCGGTATTTTTTGGAGTGTCTATGAGAGTTAATCCTGGTAATTTTTTCGGTCTGATTTTCGTCCTAGCGTTGTTAAGTGGGTGTGGTGTCTATCGGACCGCGGCGGTGCAGGGGGCGTCAGACGTAGGAACGGTTGTGGGAACAGCTATCGGAGTTCCCCTTGGTGCCGCGGTAGTGATGCTGCATGAATCAGTGAAGACCGCGCATGCCGCAGTCAAAGCGCCACGTCTGTACGAAAACGATGTCGCGAACTCAGAAAAGTTGGGGGTACGCTATGAACCTATTCGGATTATTCCTCCGAATCCGATTCCAGAGGAGGACCACTCGATTGTGCGATATCGTGAGCCGCAGTACGTCCCGGTTACCTACCAAGCGCCACTCAATAGATTCGTAGCCGTCGCTTCGCATTCCGCGGCGCGTACGTCGGTAGTTGATGGTGCTGAGGAGCACTTCTGGACTAATAAATCGGCAGTCCGAAATCAAGCAGCGCGCAAGTGAGGGGTTGCTTCGGAGCGATATGCAATCTTCTAATCCGCCTCTTCCAAAGGTCGGGTGATTTTTTTGGGCGCAGGAAGAATATATCAGCAGTGCTCGTTTTATTTTTTTGGGATAGTCCCCCACTGTGATTGGCTCTACTCTTTCAAGGGTGAGCCATTCCGGTCTTTGTTTTCGCGAAATTAGTTTGTTTGGTCGAAATCTTTTTCGCGGTCTGATCTTATTTCTTATTTTCGGTCGGGGAGTCTTTGCTACGCCACTACCGGAAATTGACGTCAAGCTTGGCGATAATGGCATCGTGGCAATCAGCATTACCGTTGCGAAGGCTGCGCGCAGTCGCGGCTCCTATCTATTGCTTACTCGCGAGGGGCCATTGGGCGAGGCTCTTACGCTCTTTTACCGGCGGCGTCTCTCGAAACAGATTCAGATTCAGGATGTTTTGCGCGAAGAAGGCGAATACACTTATCGTGTTGAATTGAGGAAATGGCATGGGAGGCGTAGTAAGAAGTTTCGTGGCCTTCCAGTAACAGTAAGCCACTATGTAGTTGAAGATCCGAAGCCCGCTGAGCCGATAGCCACGCCAGAAATTCAGGTTCCGGATGATTTCCGCGACCTCCCGTTACTTTCTCTGCCCTGTAATGTGGAGTTCAGATCACGGCTTATCGAAGCGCTTAATCTTGTGCGCCTGAGAAACTCTCTGCTTACGCTACTTGAAGATGCTGATCTAACTTCTGGAGCTCAAACCCACAGCTATTGGATGGCCGAACGTGCGAAAGATATTTCGCACGATGGTTGGGCAGCGCATATTCCGAACTTTGATCAGTTTCGGGCGGCGGCTCAGACGATTGCTGCCACCAAGACCGATCCCGAAGATGTGGTGGAAGGGTGGCTTCAAAGTCCACCGCACCGCGAAGTATTACTTGCTACGAGCTATGAACGACTTGGTGTAGGGTGCGCAGTCTTTAATGGCTCATTCTGGTGGACTGCCAATTTCGCCACTCGGCGCTGATTTGTGACCACCGACCGGTGCGTCGTAGAACGAAATTTTGTGATTCCTCGAATCTGAATTTTGGTAGGAGAAGATTAAAATGGCGCTTGCGCCGCTGTTTATAGAACGATAATTTGGGCCAGTGCGTACCACAATCTTGTTCTACATTTTTTTCATTCTGTACTGATATTTCAATTAGAAAAGGTCGAATCTAAAGAGTAGCAGTATGGCTAACGGAAATGGCGACGACGCCAACAATAGATATCTAGTCGCGCTTACCCTCGGAGCGCTTGGCGTAGTGTACGGCGACATTGGAACAAGCCCGTTGTATGCGCTGCGCGAATGCTTTTCCGGTCCGTCGGCAATTCCACTTACTCCTGAAAATATTCTAGGAGTGCTCTCGCTAATATTTTGGTCGCTCATTCTGGTTATCTCGGTGAAGTACGCCTCATGTGTTTTACGGGCGGACAATCGTGGTGAGGGCGGAAATCTTGCGTTGATGTCGCTTGCTAGCCCACGCGCGCACTTGGTCAAAACTCCACAGTCTCGATTTATAACATTTGTGGGGCTTTTGGCGGCAGCGTTTTTCTTCGGTGACGGGATGATAACCCCCGCAGTTTCAGTGCTCAGTGCCGTCGAAGGTCTCGAAATCGTCGCGCCGCTATTTACGCACATCGTAGTTCCGCTGACGCTCGTCATACTTTTTCTACTCTTCCTCTTTCAGCGCCATGGTACGGGACGTATTGGTAAGATCTTTGGACCTGTAATTCTGGTTTGGTTTTTGACAATCGGAATCTTGGGCCTTATCGAGATAATGTCTTCTCATGAAATTGTCGCAGCGATTGTACCAACGCATGCCATACGCTTTTTGATCCATGAAGGCCGTCATGCATTTATCGTGTTAGGGTCAGTCTTCCTCGTGGTGACAGGGGGAGAGGCGCTCTATGCCGATATGGGACATTTTGGTCGCCGTCCAATAAAGATCGGTTGGTTTTTTGTGGCGCTTCCTGGATTGGTTCTGAATTATTTTGGTCAGGGCGCACTGCTCTTACGAAATCCAAAGGCGATAGACAGCCCGTTTTATCTACTTGCGCCGGATTGGGCTCGGATACCTTTGGTTATTCTCGCGACTTCGGCCACCGTGATTGCTTCGCAGGCGCTTATCTCTGGTACTTTTTCGATTGCACGTCAAGCGGTACATCTCGGCTATCTACCGCGCATTCGAATACTTCATACGTCCTCGGATGAAATTGGCCAGACATATTCTCCGTTAGTTAACTGGCTACTTCTTGCGTCAACGTTGCTCCTGGTAGTTTCTTTTCAGTCATCAAGCCGACTTGTCGCGGCGTACGGTCTCGCGGTTTCGGCGCAAAGCCTTATTACTACAATTCTGGTGTTTTTCGTGATGAGAGAAGTGTGGGGTTGGAAACCGGTTTATGCGTGGTCGTGCATGTTGTTTTTTCTTAGCTTCGACCTCTCTTTTTTCCTGGCAAATTGTTTAAAGATTCCCCACGGTGGGTGGGTGCCAATTTTGATTGCGGTGGTGCTCTTGCTCTTATTTTGCACCTGGCGGCGCGGTCGTGAAATTATGGGAGCAAGATTGCGTACCGGACTCTTACCGGTCGAATCTTTTGTTCACTCACTTGCCGAGAATCCCCCTGCGCGTGTTTCTGGCACTGCGGTATTTCTGAGCAGCAGCGTAGATCGAGTGCCGCCGATCCTGGGTCATCACCTCGAATTAAATAAGTCACTGCATGAGCGGGTCGCATTGCTTCAGATCGTTACCGACGAAGTGCCGTACGTGGCGGTCTACGATCGCGTACAGGTCGAAGGCGTTGGGCACGGCTTTATGCGGATCATCGCTCATTACGGATTCATGGAGAGTCCAAATGTGCAGGAAATAATGAAGCTTTGCGCCGAAAGCGGGTTCGAGCTCGATACCAAAGATGTCACTTACTATGTCGGCAAGGAGACCATAATTGCCACCGATCGTCCTGGTATGGCGCTGTGGCGAGAAAAGCTCTTCGCCTTTATGGCTCGTAACGCTGAAAATCCGACCTCGTTTTTTCGCATCCCACGGGATCGGGTTATTGAGCTCGGGATGCAGGTTGAAATTTGACCTGCAAATCGCCTTTGTGCGACTTATGTGCAGAGAAGTGTTCGAGGCGAAGAACGCCTCGCCTTTTAATAGACCTTTTTTACTTGGAGCGCGGGAGGTCCGGATGGATCTGGCGCGAGGCTTTCAAATGAAAGATTGTCGTAAAGCGCTTTGCCTCGATAAAAATTAATGTGTGGATCACCCAACATAAAATAGTCCGGATGATTAAGGGCGTGTCGCACCCGATCAAGTGGCACCGAGAAGTTATAGCTCGTACTCCCGCCATAGAGAAAATTTCCTGATACTAAAACCGAGTATTGATTCGAATCTTTCGTAATGCAGACGTGGTACCATTCGTTATCTAAATATGAATCAACGGCACGAACCGTTCCCTCAGGCTGAAGTTCTCCTGCAGCAAAGGGGATAAAGGGGTTGCCGATGCGCGGATCGTCAGGGCCATTTTTTGAAAGCGCAAACATGGTGAGTGGATGCCGCCCATCATTCACAAACGCCTGCCCATTCCATATCTCGGTCCACGCGGCCCTATTATTATCACAATCGACGACTATTTTGCGATGATGGTGGATCCAGACGTTGTTACGAGGGTAGGGCTGTGTGTCCATAATCGTAAGCCAGTAAACGCCATTCTCCAAAGTTGCATCCATAGCGAGCCAAGGCAATGCCTTCTCTCCGCCCACATAACCGTTTAATGTTCCGGACTTTCCACTTCCGAAATCTACGTAGCCAATATCAACACAGATCTTGTAGCGCGAGGGCAGCGGAAGAGTGCTTCGTAAGATTGTCGCATCATTATGATCCGGAGAGCTAATCTGAAGTACCCGATTCCTTTTTCCTGAAGGATCGTTGACGACTGCGCGTAGCTCTCCTGGATCTTTTTCCGTCCTAGAGTAACTTGTGATCGAGAGAGTTGGTGAGGCATGAAGCTGAATGGTTGAGCGAAACCCAGGTGGCGCAACGATGCCCATTTCGGTGAAATAACCTCCGCAATCGTCATAGCGATCACTATTGAGACAGCGCTCCGGCTCCCAAGAGCCTTCTCCGAGGTGCTCCTGTTCAAAATCGAGAGCGATAGATTTTGGCCACGCAGGTTTGCGCGGCTCCTGCGCATTTACCGATTCAGAGAATAGCAACCAACCAAAAGATATAGCGGCGACAAAGGCCAATCGTAAAAACAAGTGGGCAGCTGACGACATATTCGCGGCCATCGCAATCAAGGCTTTATTTCGTGAAGGTGAACCTCGAACTTCATCCCGTCAGGATCGCTACAGAAGATGGCGGTTCCGCCAAAATCATCGTCGGTAATTCCTCCATCTTCAAGCTCGATGTTCGCGACCTTCGCGGAAGCAACGACCGCAAGCAGCTGTTCTTTGCTGGCAGCCTGAAACGCGAAATGATCGAGCCCGATCTGGTTGCGGTTGAAGTTTGCAATGGGCCTAGGGGTGTCACGTGCTAAGCCAAACACAAGTAAAAAACCGCAGCCGTGAGGATCGTGTGGTGGCACGTACTCAACAAAATCGGGGCCGCGCCCACGCAAGCTCCAACCAAGTGGAGTGAGTAATGCTGTATAAAACTCTTCAGTCTTTGCAAGGTCAGAGATGGTAATAACGAGATGGTGCAGGGCATCAACCATACGCGCACGCTATCTCAGCCACAGAAACGGGGCAACTCTAGCCTTGACCGCTGTGAACCAAACGTAATGTTTTCTTACTCCCTTCAGTAAATAGTGGAATTGGAAAGTATTCTAAGCAGCTTTTTCGTCAGAAGAAGCTGCCCGGCAAAGTGGGATAATGTTTTTATGTGGATCCGCATTGTTTAATTTGCTCATTGCTTGTGCGAAATCACCAAGATTGATGACACTATTGGTCGCAAGGCGTAGTGCCGGGTCTTGTAGTCGTTTAAGCATCTTGATATCGAACTGCAAGACGTACTCCTGTGCGCCGGCCCCTAAATCGTAGATCGTGGCCTCCATTGCATCGCCGGTATAGCTTATTAAAACTCGCGCATTCTCGCGAAGTTCTGGCGTGTAATTGCGCATAAAACAGGCCAAGCTTCCGATGTAGCGGGCGTTCGCCCGCGGGGAATTCATATTGACGACCTTCGAGTTGCTGGTACACATCGAAAGGTCTTGAGCTGCCATCGTAAGCTCTTGAACGGCAGCCTGTTCAACCAACGAAAGCTTGTTGCTGTTCGGTTTGCCGCTAAGCTGGTCAAGCGCGGCGCTTTCGATAGCGTTAATTCTGATAAGCATTTCTTCGTAGCTTGAAGAAACTAACCGCGCTGCCATATAGAGGCACAAAGCAGCATCGTTTGCCTTCATCGCCACGAGGTTTCTAAGATTGTTTTCCCGGTCAGTTTCGGACAAATATTCCTGGACTGCTCCAGTCTCAAACGAGGGAAGCGTAACAGCGTCCGACCACGAAGGTTCAGTAATGACATGAATGCTTTCCCCCGGCGGTTCATGTGTTTCTGACTGACTACCAGGAGGATTAATTGAGAGCGTCGTATAGCGTCGAGAGACAAATGCCTGGAAGAATTCGAGTAGCTTTTGATCTACCGGAGCATCGATCGGCTCAATTTCAGGCATCTTGGGAAGTTCGAGTTCGAAAGAAAGTCGAATAATTTGCTCCTTCATTTCCATTGTTGGAGCTATATCGTTTATTGGGTCTGGCGGAAGCCCAATGATTTTCGAAGTATCAAGCCGTGACTGCGACATAGACCGTTTTCTATACTACACCGAGTGCTACGTAGAAGTTATGGGAGTGCAATGCTTGTCTGTCTCCCAAATAATACATATCCCAGGATAGTTGCAGATTATCCAATGATATCGGCCTCGAATCGATGGAATGCATTGATCTTTCCCCACTTTTATTGAGTAGGTAGTTAAGCAGCCAGCGTCTCGGTTT
>CAZEAC010000112.1:0-13015 GCA_964510065.1 uncultured Bdellovibrionales bacterium
TTCGGCAGCTTTTTAAAAGCTCGAAATCACGCTCCAATTCTCCTACTCCCATAAGAAACGCCAACGGGAGATCTGACAGGAGGATATTTTGCGCGGCATCAATAAGCAGCTGGTTTTCACGCTCCTGGTAGAGCCGAATTTCGTCTTTGTTTATAAGGAAGACCTGTGGCTCGGGATTCTTGTACGTCCAACGCATTCGCCCTGGACGCTGAAAAATCATAGTCCCCGAACTTAACTCGCTGACTTCTAGTGCGGCCAAATAAGAGTCCTGAGCAAAATCGGCGCGTAAGCTCGTAATCTTGCCGTAAGCCTGCTGCACCTTCGCGACGATATTTTTCCCCTGCTCTTTCGCCTGACTCTTCTGTTCGAGACATTCGAAGCTCCGGGATTGCGAAAGCGCCGAGACGATAGGCAATCCCGCAACGAACAAACTAATGACGAACAGTTTCGCTGGGCGAGGCATCCTGAGCATGATGTCAAACATAACTCTATTCAATATTGTAGCGCTTAATCAGCATCTGCTCTATCCCGCTCCGTGCCGCCGGCGAAAGAGCTTCGCCAAAAATTGTGAGCTCGACTAATTCTCCATTCAGGAAGTCTCCCGGAACTCCGCGATCGAATTCGGCTCCGATCGTAAAGGTAGCAGCTCGTGGCCAGCTGACCGGAGTCTCAAGGTCGCCACTAATAATCTCCTTGCCATTTTGAAACAGCGAGTACTCCTCAAGTTCAATAACAAGCGTATACACTGAAAGCCTTTTAGCATCGACGGGGCGCGACTCTAAATATTCACTGCTTAAAGTCGGAGTTACTTTAATTCGAGCCCGACCGCCAAACGTGAAGCCAAACTTCAAGACATCGGTATTCTTGTCATCACGATGTATTGACCAGAAGACCTGCTTCTCGGAGTAATCCGCTATCCTCCCCACCGTGATGATGGTCGCATTTACGACTTTTCGAAGCGGCAGCGCCACTGCGTCAGCAACATAATAATTCGCGATGCCATCAAAGAGTAGATACGGAACACTCCCCGACTTAGGATATTTAAAAACAGCCTGTGCACTTGGAGTATACTGGCGCGCAGGCGGAAACGCTCCAATACTAACCGGCCAATCTTGCAACTTTGAGCCATTTCCTGCGCTGATCGCTGCTGCATCAAAACGTACAATAGCATTTTTAAAAAGCGCAGTAGAAAGCGGCGTTGGATGACTCCATTTAGAATAAATACTAACGAGAAGCGCAACATTAAGTAACATCACCGCACTAAACGCAGCCCATACAGCCTGCTTTCTTCGCCGTGCGCTCTCAGCACTTCTGGCAGAGAGCTCTTCAGCAGCCGGCATTGGTTCGGTCGCATCAATTTCAATCGCTGCACTTTCTTCAGACGCCGTTGCAGATTCTGCGGCTCGCCGTGAGCCACTCTGACTGCGACGCCTTTCTCGGGCTTTGGTTCGCTCATCAGCAAAGAGACTGCCCAAGAACTTGGCAAAATCGCTTTTGGTGAACTCAGGAAAAGCCTGGTTCATGAACACGGTAAGAACATCGGCAAATTCCTGCGCTGTCTGCCAGCGCTGCGCCGGATCGCGTTCAAGCGCACGCATTACAATAGGATCCAGCCCTTGCGGTACTGTCGAATTCTCGGTCGAGGGCGCGGGGACGTTCAGCTCACAAACCTTATGCATCGCCTGAAATGTATTTTCGGCTGAAAAAAGCATGCGCTGCGTCAAAAGCTCAAAAAATACGACGCCAAGCGCAAAAATATCCGCTCGCGCATCTATTTTTTGCTCGCGAATATACTCCGGTGAAAGATAGGAAGCCTTACCTTTGACATCACCTGTTTTTGTAAGTTGAACCCCCTGGGCCGCCTTGGCGATACCGAAATCTACGACCTTCACCTCGCCGTTGTAGCTCACCATTATGTTCTGCGGACTAATATCGCGGTGCACGATACCCAGATGCTCGCCGCTATCTTCAGATCGAAGATTGTGCGCATACGCCAAGCCACGTGCCGCCTCGGCAACTATAAAACAGGCAAGCGACACCGGAAGGACCACCCCTTTTGCAATCGTTTCGCGAATCAACTCGGCAACGTTTTTGCCGTCGACAAGCTCCATGACCAAATAGAGATAGCCCTGATACAAGCCGTTTTTGAACACCTGCACGATATTCGGGTGTTGCATATTCGCGCAAAGATTCATCTCGCGCTGAAACATCGCTCGGAACTCCGGACGTGAGGCGAAGTGAGGGAGGATTCGCTTCACGGCAACTGTCTTTTCAAATCCGCCCGTGCCGGTCATGCGCGCACGGAACACCTGCGCCATGCCTCCAGAGGCAAGCTCCTCGAGTAAGATCAAATCGGGGCCGAAGAGTATTGGCTCAAAGTCTTCACTCATTAATGTAACCACTCTCGAAAGAGCTCCTCTCCATATTCGGCATTTCGCGAAGTAGTATAGAAGATAGCGCGCACTCGACCATCTTTGAAAGAGTCTAGGCGGACAAACCCCTTTTCGGAGGCAGCGAATTTGGCCTTTTTAGGTGCAACTATGGCTGTGGGATGGGACAAAGACCCCGAAACTATCTGGTAACGGCAACCTGGCATGTTCTCAATAAGTTGCAACGAATGATCGTGACCCGCGGCACAAATAAATGCTGGAGCGGGAGTGAGCGCGTCGATCAGCTGCTTTCGATACTGACTGTAAAGGGAACCGCCGAAATCCTGATTGGCGATCCCAGCAGAATGAGTCCCCACGCTATAGAGCGGATGATGTCCGACAAACAGTATTCGCCTGTTTTCCATACCATCCTTAAAGACCTGCTTAAAACGATCAATAAGTGTCCCTTCAAATCCCTTAGTGCATCCCGCGCTCTCCGCATTCGGCTTCGCGCTCGTGGCAATCCACCACTCAGAATCCGCAGCGACAAGAAAGAAATCTGGCCCGAGATCACGGGTGACTGGCCCGGGACAACCGTTCCGCGGCAAATAGCTCTCCGCGCCAAGTGCTTCTTCAACGGTATCCTGCTCACGTATTCGCCGTTCGAACCCCTCCTTGTGGTCTGGACCAGGGTCGGCCCAATCATGATTACCAGGAACAAAAATAACTTTTGCCCCACTTCCCTTTGCGATTTCTATTTGTTGATTAATCTTTGACCAATCCTTCTTGTGGTTAGGATTCTCCGGGCCAGAGAGGCCACTTGGATAAATATTGTCCCCAAGAAAGATTAGCGTAAGCCGGTCAGTCAAAATCCGAACGTGGCGCTCAAGAAGGCTACGAATGTCTTCATCAATATTGCCGCCGTCACCTCCAAGAATAATTGATTGAGTGATAAGGGCGGGATCGAATTCTTGAGACACTCGCTTTGGCCGCGGGACTGGAATAGTATGAGCAAGCTCTTCTTGGTCAAGCCCCGTCGCGCTCTTGCGGATTAAGAGTAACGAAAAAACAGAAAGAAGCGCACCGAATAGCCCAAGTGCGACAATCAAGAGGCGCCCAGGGTTTTTCAGCAAAGAAGCACCTTAATCTTCTTCAGCACCTCCTCCTCGAAAATTCCAACCATAAAAAGGCTCTTCATAAAAGGAGTAGCCTCGATTCCAGACGAGGTTAGCTGCTGCTCGGCTCTTTCGAGCGTCGCTTTGACAATAGCAGTAAAGGTCTTTTCATCTTTGATAACAACCTCCCCGTTTTCTTTGACGTAACTTGCATTGAAAGAGTCGGCGTATTTATCGACTATCTCTTCGCTCACCGGCAGCACCATTTCGGAAAAGGCGTAGCGCCCGATCCCAAGCAGGTGCGCCGCATAGCGAGGAAGCTGCGGCTCGACAAAACTCTTGGCCCGTTCGACATTAGACGACAGCAGCCGATCACGCAGATCTTTGACAAAGCGTTCTCCTTCAACACCGGCACGCATCTCCTTCTTAAGAAAATTCTTTATCGCCGAATTAATATTTTTCGCTTTGCGAAGCGAGGTCACTACGTCGTTTGCATCAAACTCAAACACAATTAATTCCTATTGCACTACACTTAAAAGAGGTCATCCTTGCTTCGCTCGGAGACGGCGGGCCGATTCTCGAGGTTCGAAAGTCCAGGAGTCCTCACTTCGCGCGGCTTTACTCCATCCATCGGACCAACTATTCCTTCGCGCTCCATCATTTCGACAATTCTTGCCGCGCGGTTGTAGCCGATTCGGAAGGCACGCTGAATCATCGAGGTTGAAGCCTGGCCCTTTTCCATGACAAGCTCCACGGCCTTATCATACATTTCATCATGCTCGTCAACGTTGCCACCCTCAACGCTCGACTTTGAATCATCCTCGAGCGCCTTCTCACAGATAGCCATTATTCGCTGATCGTAGTGAGGTTTACATTTAGACTTGATCGCCGAAACTACACGCTTCACCTCGGAGTCAGAAACAAACGCGCCATGCACACGGCGCAGCGCCTCAGCCCCAGGAAGCATGAACAGCATATCGCCGCGCCCAAGCAGCTTCTCGGCGCCCATTGAATCCAAAATTGTACGTGAATCAATGCGGCTCGACACTCTAAACGAAAGACGCGCCGGAAAGTTCGCTTTAATCAACCCGGTAATGACATCTACAGATGGCCGTTGCGTTGCAACAATAAGATGAATCCCGGCTGCGCGTGCCTTCTGCGCAAGCCTAGTGATAAGTTCTTCTATCTCCCGGCCCACAGAGAGCATCAGGTCAGCAAGCTCGTCGATAACGATGACGATCTTTGGAAGTGGCTTCAGTGGTTCATTCTCGGTACTACTCTCGCCCTTCGCAGCCCCCTCGGAAGGCGTTTCAAAACTTTCGCCATCATTCGAGCTGACAGCCTCCCCAGAGGTTTCCGCGACTTTAGTTTCCGCAGCTCTTACTTCGTGGTCATCTCGCTCCTCTTCGCCCCTCGCGACACGATTGTAAGAGTCAATATTTCGAACGCCGAATTTCTGCATCATTCGGTAGCGTCGCTCCATTTCGTGTGTGGCCCACTCAAGCACTGCCCGGGCCTGCTTCGGAGCCGTAACCACGGGAACGCGCAGATGAGGGATATCTTCGTACACGCTCAACTCCAATATCTTCGGATCGATCAGAATGAGCCCCAGATCAGCTGGGTTTGCCCGGTAGAGCAGACTCACCAACAGGGTATTAATACAGACCGACTTACCCGTTCCGGTCGTCCCGGCCATGAGCAGATGCGGCATCGTCGTTATATCGGCAACTACCGGATCGCCGTAGGTGTCTTTACCAATCGGCACGCTCAATAGCGACTCAGCTCCGACAAAGGCCTCACTCTCGAGGAGGTCACGAAGCCTCACAATGTCTCGGTGACGATTCGGTACCTCAATTCCCACCGTGCCGCGCTTCGGAATCGGCGCAATGATACGGATAGAACTGGCGCGAAGGCTCATCGCCAAGTCATCTTGCAAAGCGGCAATTCGCCCCACCTTCACCCCTGGTGCCGGCTCAAATTCGAATAGGGTTATTACTGGTCCAGGGTGAATATGCGTTACCCGGCCAAACACCCCAAAATCCTTGAGCTTAGCTTCGATCTGCTTAGACTTTTCGCGAAGTTCTTGATCGTCTTCGCTTCCCGGCGTGCTTTCGCCACGGGTAAGCAACGCCACATCTGGCGGCTGATATTCCAAATACGCATTCACATCATCACTATCACCGGACGGCCTAACCTGCTTAATCACCTTCTTAAGCTCAGCAACCGGTCGCACCGCAGCTTTTCGTTCCACTACTGCGGGTGGGCCGGGAGGGAGCGTGTCTTCCGGTTCGATTTCGTCGTACGCTTCAGCAGGCTCGTCTTCAGAAACTGACACCTCCGGCTCTTCATTCTCATCATCGTCAGATTCTTTCGCGCTATCGCGGAAAAGCGCGTTTTTGCGGACCCTCGGCTTAGGAATCGGTCGTGCTTCGTTTTCTGCGCGGCTTCCGAAAAGCACCGCGCAAATTGCTGAGAGCGGGAGCCAAAGCACTCGCCACGCAACTGCGCCGCCTTTCAGAATGAAACGTGGTGCCTGCACGAAGAGCATTTTTGCCGCAGTTATACCATGCTGCAAAAACGAGTGACAAAGATAGGCCACGCTATTGCCAGTGGTTAGCGCCACCGACGCTACCAATAACACGAGAACAATTAACCCAGCACCAAATGAGCTAAAAAGTCGCACTAACGGACGCGACACAGAGTCGCCAATACTTCCACCACTATGCGAGCCAGCGATAATAGTCACAGCTGCCGCGGAGAAAATTATCATGCCGAATATGCCAAGCAGTAGCATCCACCAGGACCGAATCTGGACTAGCGGCTCATCATCGGACCTATTCCAGAAGTACACCGCGAGCCACGCACTCCAAAGTACAGGCACGAGCGCCGCCCATCCAAGAAATCCACCCATTAGAGTGCCAGTAAATCTCCCTACCGGTCCCATCGCTCCCGCAAGGAAATCGGTCACCCTGGAAGAGTTCACGCTCCAAGAGGCCTGCCCTGAAAGAAAGCTCAGCAGAAGGAAGAAGGAGAGCGCGCCCGCAAAAATCGCGCAGGCTTCATTGACCCAAGTCTTTAATCGACGTTCAACCGGCCGTTTTTCGGCACGGCTCGAGGCACGCACTGATTTTTTGCGCGAAGCAGACTGTCGGCGCAGTGAAATAGCTGAAGACATAAGCAATCAGAACCATATTTTAAGACAAATCGAAAATTCCAGCGAGAGGGAATCTTATCGCCTCTTATCGAACTACCGGCGCTAGAAATGCCTGCTGCCGCGCAAGCGCCAGCTCCTTAGAAGCGGAGGCAAATCCGTATGAGAGCGCCTGACGCGCGGTAACCCACCCCTTCCCCTTTCGAGTCTTGAGAGTCTCGACCACTTTCAACAGATTTTCGGAGATCGCCTGATCCGAGTAGTGATAAGAAGCAGACCACACCAAATTACCGTCAGCGACACTTCGTAATTCCATCGCAAAGTCGACCTCAGCGCCGACGTTCGCCCCGACCGCCGACCCACTCCTCTCAGTAAAACGGTGCACCGTTGTAGATAACACGGCATCAACAGCGAATTTTTTACCCAACCCAGCAATCTCAGCAACACTTAACGGACCACCCTGATTCCGCGGAAAATCTTTACGAATAGTCTCGGGAACTTCGGCGCCTGCGACCACTTCCAGTTCGTTCTGCGCGCGAAAAGCATCCGCAAGCTCTCTATAGTATGTTCCGTCAGTGAAGGCCGAACTTAGCGATTGATTTTGGCGCATGTCGTTATCGGGACGGGGCGGAAGGACAAGAACAGTGTTGATGCCGACGATCTCACGCTTCAATGGGATTTTTGCCTGCAACCCCGCCGAGTTCGAAAGCGTCCGGCCTGTAGCACCACTATCGGACACGCCACCGTTTTTTCTTCCTGCGCAGCCCACCAGCACGATCGCAAGAAAAACCGCGAATACCCCCGGCAGCAAGCGCTTATTCCGCTTGATTGAAATAAGACTCGTCAAATAAAATTGATATCGGTTGTATACCATGCTGTAGACCATACTATTTTCCCTAGATCTGCTCTTTAACGCGTCTTGATTATTGATGAAAGTATCCCTTTCGACAACAGCGATGATCTATTGATTTTCAATGCGAAATGGCTTTACCTTTGTGTTCGCTATAGCCGTTCTCGTATAACACACGGGCGCTATATAGATTTCACATGTTGATTGGAGTTGAGTGAACTATGACCATTAAGGCTGCCGAGAAGATAATTGACGCCATGACCTCTCTACTGGAGGGATTTGCCGAGCTACAGAAACACGTCGAAGATGAAGTTGGTGGCGGCAAGAGCGGGAGAAAGGAGGACGAGGACGAAGATGAGGAAGAGGAAGACGACGATGAGCCTCGCGAGCTAAGCCCAGAAGTTGACGCGGCGATTGTTACTGAGATTCGCTCAGCGCTTGAAACCGTCATTGACTCCGAGGATTTTGAGCCGGCCGAAGTCGCCTCGCTTATTTCGACTCTGACCGAAGCGCTTGAGGAGATTGATCCCGATGTCTTCTCCGAATACGAAGAGGCGGAAGAAGACGACGAAGAGACCGAGGACGCAGAAGACGACATCGACCTCGACGATGATGACGACATCGATCTCGACGATGAAGACGAAGACGACGACGAAGAAGACGATGACGACGATGATGACGAAGACGAGGAAGAAGAAGACGACGACGACGAGGACGAAGACGAGGACGACGATTAAGGCATCTGGTCGCCCCCCCCCTCTACTAGTGAGGTATTACTTGAGCTACTAAGGAATTTACTTGTGCCAAAAAGCACACTCCTCCCGGGGGAGTTTGTCACTCCTTTTTACGGACTTCACAATTTCCTCACAAGTTCTGCAATTATAAACGAGTACATTTGATAGGGAAGATTAGATGCCGCCAATATGTTAAACTTTGCGTTGAGGACCGGGAAATAATAGCATCGAGTACTCGCTCGAATGAGAGACGACAAGCTCCGGGGCCATCGGTAAATTTCATGGATTGAGACGTATATTAACGGAGACTTGAGAAACGAAGGCCAGAAGACTCAAGCGGAACGCCTCGCCTTTCAGCCTGAGAACTGAAGCCATAGGCCTCATATAAAAGTGGTAAGTCGCCTGGCGCGCTGAAGTAGTATGAGGCCCAAAATATGGGTAGTAGCTCACAAGTAAATTCCTCTTGAACATGTAAATTTGAGGCGGATCGCCGCGCCGGTCCGCGAAACATTATGCCGCTTTCTTACTTGAATCAAAAGTAATTTTCAGTCCTGCAGTTTTGAGTATTTGATTAAGCGTTGACAATCTTGGATTCCCTCTCTTGGATAGAGCATGATAAATCGCTTGACGTGAAAGACCTGTCTTTTTTGAAAATTTGCTAATATTAGCTTTCCTAGCTTCCAAAACATTCTTCACAGCTATCAAAAATGTCTCTTGCGACTCACTTTCCAAGACATCTGCCAGATAGCCCGCTGCATAGTCAGGATCTTTTAAACGCTTAAGCAAGCCAGCCTTGTAATCTTTACCTTTCATTTTTCCAATTCCTCCATAATTCTTTAGCGATTTTAATATCTCTCTTCTGAGATCCCTTATCTCCTCCTCCAATCAAAACCACTAATTCATTGCCCTTGAGTCCATAGTAGACGCGGAGTCCGGGACCTTTTGGAATCCGCAGCTCAAATACACTATCACCGACTGATTTATGATCTCCGAAATTCCCGACGACCAACCTGGTGATTCGTGCATCGATCGCTCTCTGCATTAGTTTGTCGAGCCTATTATACCAAGCTTCAAATGGAACTTTTCCGTTCGAAAGTTGAAGCATTATAATCCGTCTCTCTTTAATCTGCATTAATTAAGTGTAAAATATATTTGACAATAGTTCAAGCTCAAATTGACGGCATAATCGGGTAAGCAAGAACGATAGCTGAATTGCTATCGTTCTCACTTCCCCCCACCACGGTGCATGCCGCCTGGCACACCGCGGTTCAAGACGACGATGCTAACGACCGCTATTCTTCCTAGGGTTACTCGTGAGCCGAATTACTCTGCTGGACTTACTCATACAGACGATACCGTTGAACGTATCGGAATTGAGCTCACACGAGAACGGTTAAGTTGGGCCGATCTTGTGCTTCTTAGGGAATTTACTTGTGAGCAAACTACTACCCATATTCAGGGCCTCATACTACTTCAGCGCTCCAGGCGACTTACTACTTTTATATGAGGCCTATGGCTTCAGTTCTCAGGCTGAAAGGCGAGGCGTTCCGCTTGAGTCTTCTGGCCTTCGTTTCTCAAGTCCCCGTTGATATACGTCTCAATTTATGAAATTCACCGATGACCCCGGAGCTTGTCGTCTCTCATTCGAGTGAGTTCTCAATGCTATTATTTCCCGGTCCTCGAGGAAAAGTTTAGCATATCCGCATCCACAACTCTTCCCTTGCAATTTTGCTCATTTATAATAGCAAAACTTGTGAGCACTTTATTAAGCCTACGAAAAGGAGCGACGAACTCCCTTGGGAGAGGTGTACTTTTTGGCACAAGCAGATTCCTTGCTCCAAGAATCTCAGGACACCCAAACACCCTTACCGTAGTAACCCACAAGTAGCTGGTATCCGTCCTTCAAGCCCCCTCCTTGCTCTTTAGCGTCCACCTGTTTGGCAGCAACTGATCGAGCTCGTCAGCCTTGGCAGTCGCAACTCGCGGCAGCACGTCATTGAGGTAACTCCAAGTATTAACTTTATTAATTCTGCACGAATTAATCAGCGTGAAAAATATCGCCGCGCGCATAGCGCCTTCATGAGAACCGGCGAAGAGCCAGTTCTTTCGCCCGAGTGCTATCGGTCGCATCTGGTTTTCGATGAGATTATTATCAAGCGCCACTTCCGGTTTATTCAGAAACAATGAAAGCGCTTCCCACTGGCTTAGCGCATACTGAATTGCTTTTTGTACGTCACTACTTGGTAACGTACGTGCACTCCAAGAAGATAAGTGCTTATAGAGCTTTTCAAGAACGTCAGCGGAACGTTTCATTCGAGCGGCAAGAATCGCCTCTGGGTTCCTGGTGCGAGACTCAGCTTGATAAAGTTTGGCAATCAGCTCAAGAGTTAGCTGAACATCCCTTCCGGCACGCTTCGACCGCTCGACTCTTGCGCTTCTACCAGTTCAACTATTTCCTCAATGTTCTTCCGCATAGTAACTCTCTCAAAAAAGTTCCTTTGCGTTTAGCAGGGTGAGGGCTCTCTACAAAAGGAGGCGGATGGAAGGACGGATACAAGTAGCTGTAGCAAACCACCAACAGTTACGAAGTGGACACCTTAGTTCACTGAGCTGAGATTTGTACAACTCGGTAGTAGCACGCCGGCTCGGAAGCCCTATGCTCGCTCGCCCATTTTGTTGTAGCACCGGTGGCAACAACAGGTTCTGCTTTGGGGGTCCACATCGGATTATCTAGAGATGGCGAGGATTCTACCTGGTATGTCGCACCCGCGACTGATTTCCAGTGCGCGCTCACAATACCGTCGTTGACGACAAATTTCACGAACGCAAGCGGTGCGTGACTGTCGGTTTTCTCAATTCTAAAGGAGTCTAAAACTTCTCCCTTTTCATCAATAAAGCGCGAATCCAGCTTATCGCCATCGATAACGATCTCCAAGGATCCGAGACGCCCAAACGACTGCATCATTGCCGGATGAAAGACTTCCATCTCACCAACTTCCGCCGCCGTCCCCGCGACGACATAGACCGCGCCCTGCCTGTCTCCAGGATCACTCGATACTTTGCGGTAGGAACCCGTATCGTCAACTCTTCCGCTCCCTGAATCAAGGATCATAGACGGGCTGAGGCTGGAAGAACGTCCATAATGACCGTTTAAAAGATACGAGCGCTCATAGGAGTGACTATGTCCGCAAAGTACAAGATCGACGTTGTATCGTTCCAAAATTGGCACTGCATTCTCGCGCATAGCGATCAGCTCACTCTCTGAATCAGAGTCATGCGTGCCCTTGCTATAGGGTGGATGGTGCCAAAATGCTATGAGCCATTTTTTGCCATTCGCCGCGAGATCTTGCTCTAGCCAACGACACATCGGACCGCCGGTCGAAACGTCCGACGCCATCGCGTCAAGACAGACAAAATGAACATCAGCGTAGTCAAATGAGTAGTATCTTTTGGTGCCGGTAGCGACTCCTCCGGATTCTCCCTTCGTTGGTGGACTAAAGATCTGTAGATAAGGAAAATTTCCACTCAGATCACCCGAATACGTTTCATGATTGCCTATCGTTGGCCAAAGTATCGTTCGCTGTAGCATGCGCGTATGGAAATTAAAAATCGCGACCTGGTGCTCGTAATCAGTTCCGTCATAGTAGGCATTGTCACCAAGCATTAGCCACGCATCCGGTGCCGCGCCCTTTGAGTACTTTAAATAGGCATCACGAACAAGCTGAGCATTCGGCCAATCAGTACCGGAATCACCGATTGCCCAAATCTTCACCGGCTGCGAATTCGTGGGCGAAGTCTTAAAAGAATAATCATCACCACTGACGATAATCTGATTGGTATCGCCTACGCCGTAGAAAAACTTAGAATTCGAAGCTAGCCCCGTGAGGCGCACCTCATGCTCCTCCGTGAAGTTCGCGTTAGTAAAACTCCACTGCCATGATCCTGAATTGGTACCACAAAGAACAACACTTGGAGTCGGAACGGGTGTACGCCATCGAACGACAACGCCGTCACTGCTTCCCGCTTGGAGGTAGGGACCTCGAGTTATCCAGTTACCGAGGGTAAGATCAAAAAGGAGATCGGAGCTCGACGGCGACCACTGGTGTACTTCAACCGCAAGCACGTTGGTACCAGGCTGAAAATAGGTACCAAAGCCTGCTGAACGATACTGCGGCGGGAATTCCTCCAACACTGAAGCTGCAGCAGTGTTTGAGTTAACCTCGCCCTCGGGCATATTGTTGCGATACACCTCCTTCCCATTGAGATAAACCACAATTCCGTCGTCAGCAATGTAGCGAAGGACCATTTGTTCTACCGTCGCAACTGGGATGGTGAAACTCTTACGAAAATATGCGCTCATCGGCTTGTTCAACTCATCGGTACCAAATGCAAGCGGCGTCTCTACAGAAAACTCCGGATCGTACCCAAATGGGCCTCTCCCGGATTGCCAAGAAGTGTCGTTGAAATTTCTGTCCTTCCAGCCCGTCGGAAGAGCTGATTGCGCATACTGATAACGCCATTCAGATTGTGCGGGAATGAGGGCCTGTTCCTGAGGACTCATTGGTTGAGCGTGAGATTGAGGAGCTGATAACAGAGATAAGCTTGCCAAAGTGGCACAAATCTTCTTCTCCGCAGTGCTCCTACCACGCGAATTCTCAAGCATATAAATATTGTGCCATACCGAGTACCCTACGCAACCGACCGAGCGCTGTTATTTGAGAGTCTATTAGGTGCTTTTTTAGCGGAATTTACTTGTGTCCGAGATACACCTCACCTACCTAAGCCTTCAGCTTATT
>CAZEAC010000113.1:0-12911 GCA_964510065.1 uncultured Bdellovibrionales bacterium
CGATGCTTCTCTGCTGCTATTGCGACCGGTGGCATCGGTTTAATCCGTAACATTATCCGGTCACAATCCGCGCGCGGTAATTTGCTTAGCTTAAATACTGTGCCTAAAATAGCGATCGCACTTTATTTTGGAGTTATTCATGACCAATCAACCCGAGTTCGTTAATTTGCCTCGACGAGAAATTCAGCCGATATTGGCAGCTTTTAGATTAACCCCAAATCTTTCCAGCGAGATGAGGGCAACACTTGACGACTCGCTATTGCCCTCTGTCGGCATTAAGAAGATCCAAGGTTTTAAGTTGGAAGTTGGCGTAAGTAGCCCGTTTGAGATCGTTCCCGTTATTTCAGTCGTCGATTCCACGACGGGACAACCGGTCCTTCCCGAAACGCAACTGATTGCGGATCGGCATATACCATCAAATTTGGAAACTTTTACTGACCGAAATAACTACCTCATTAGATGTCTCCATGGAGTAATCTTAGATCGTTCATTAGCGGAGGAGTTAATAGAGCTAGTTAAAGACTTAAGGGTTGAAGCGCAGCAGCAAGTAGCAAAGTCTGACTCTATAAAAATGTTTACAGAAAAACGCGGATAACCACCACTAGCTGCGGAGCGGTGAAGCAGCCAAACTCGGAATAAATAGCGGTGGCCGCCCGCAGTAGTGAAACGTTATCGCTGAGTATCGAATTATGATGAAAACTACGATTGACCCTCGTGCTCAGGGTTTGCTAGGAAGCGCCATTGAAGACGCATCTAGTAGAGTACTCAAAGATTTTGCAAAGCAGATCTCAAGACGATATTCTCCGCAGGACTTGGCGGACATCAGCACAACGTCAGATTACCTAGTGCAGTTGTCATCTATCAGCTTTACTACTAAGCGTCCGACGTTTGTGCCTAACAAGAGACTTGACGAGCGAGCATTCGCTGAAATCTCGACTTCGTTGCCTAAGGTTGCTGAATCAAGAGGAGAGATTGAACTTGTAAAGAAGTCAGCGGCGCTACTTAGTCAGCTCCATCAATCTCAAGCGATTGAGTCATTGCGTATGATTGGATTCACGCCAATCAGCGATAACAAAACAGAGGACAGGACGCGTCAAACTTCCTCATTGTTCGTGAAACTAAAGGGACTATTTCAGAGATTTGGGGCGCGCCTGTCTCTGTGACGTTATCCGCCTTTTTGCCATTTTAAATGCCTCCTTCAATAAGCGTCATTATTCCATTTCGCGATAAGGCGAACCTCACTATTCGTGCTGTTACATCTTTATTGAGAACACAGGATCCACTCATCACTGAAATTATTCTCGTGGACAATGATTCAGCACCCAAGGAGCGGGCCCAGATTTCTCGTTGTATCCAAAGACTTGAAAAAGAGTTTAGTACAACGTTTTTACTACTCACCTGGAAACGACCTTTCAATTGGCAACGAATCAACAATTTTGCGGCTCGCAGAGCTAAAGGCTCGGTTCTTTGTTTTCTGAACAATGACGTTTATTTCGACAGGCGATCACGAGGACTTTTCAAGACCATGACGCGAAAGGCATTCGCTCGAAGGACTGGAGTTGTCGGCTGCGTAATGCGGTATCCTGATGGGAGCGTCCAACATGGTGGCGGGCACCCTGATCGTGGATTTTGCCATAGTCATTTCGGCGGGGCGATGCGCCCCGCCTATAGAGTCAATCGCCTACATAAGTATCTGACTGGCGCCTGTCATGTGATTGCAGCCGAAACATTTTGGAAGCTGGGCGCATACGACTCAAGTTATAAAATGCTCGGCGGTGACATAGATCTCTGCGCGCGGGCCATCCAATGTGGATTCAAGAACTGGCTAATTGGTTCTGCAAGCTTGATTCATCTGGAATCTCGGACCAGAAGGAGTAAGCCAGCCGATCCCTCCGATTTCAGAAAACTTTTTTACTCTATAATGCGAATCTATTTGCCGAACGATGGGATCACAATCGCGAAAAAGCAAAAGAAAAGAGGGATGTCTTCACTCGAGCGGTATTACGGATTTACCTCTCGCAAGTTAAAAGAGCTTATCTGTAATTTTTCTGGCCGTGGATTAGAATTTTTACCGGGAATTCCTCATCGACGGACCGCACGGCAACTCATTTTCTGCGATGGCCTGGATAAAGCAGCAATCGATCGACTTCTCTCTCGAATCGCCGGGAAGCGCCGAGAGATTTTATTAGTCGGATCTAACCTTTCGAACAGGCTGCATACTCGTTGGATTCGGGAGTTGAATCTCGACGAGCTGCAAGCGCAGCGGAGGGTCTTTTGGATAGATACCCGGCTCGATGACGAAATTTCAGCATCGAGAAAGATGGAGGGACGGGTGAGACGTTCATTTCCATTGCAGAAGGTACGTACGATTCAAAACTAGCAACAGATGGCGGATAACACATCCGAGAACCACACCGCCCTAGCTTTGGTTGCGAATTATGAGTAAAATGGCGGGTGGTTTCGGAAACATTATGGGCGCATACCAAAAATTTGTAAATTTGTTAGTTCTGACCGTACTTGTTCTTCCAACCGACGCACTGGCAGGCGGCTTAGGGATCTCCTGTTCATATTCGATCAGGCAAGAGGAAATTGGAGTTTACGAGTTCAAGCTCACTCTAAATAATACTTGGACTGGCACACCACGGATTGAGCATCCGGCAAATCGCCTGGCTATTGCGTTCGCGATTTTTGATGATCATGGAAACATATCTAAGCCACATGGTGTCGCTAAGGTTGATCCGAGGAAGCAGACTTTGACTCTCGCGCCTGGAGAGACTTTTGATTGGGCACTTTCGTTTGCGGCAAAAGACGCTTTTCCTTTCATTACTGGGACCGGGCAGTTTGCTTACGAATTGGATCCAAATAGATGCTATCGGGTAGTTGTTGTATATCGGCCACTGGGAGCTTCGCATGATGGTTACATATGCAGCGGCGATATGTGGGGCGAAAAACAATTCAATTGCGCCCATAACCAGAGCGCGGGAACACAGGCGAGCCCGCAAAGTGAATAGGTAGTTTGAAATAGCGGAGTGGGCTCGCCGGTGCTCCGCGCAACGTTCTCTCTGCTGGCTAATTTGACAGTTTTTTAGCTAGGCCTAGATTGCCTAACCTGAGAAAGGATGGATGGGAATGAACCGACAGTATAGCAACGCATTCTACAAGACATCCTCATTTAGTGACTCAACCAAAGGCTGTGGTGGAATGGAGCTGCACCAAGTTTTAGCGCACTCAACGGCTTGTGTCGCCAAGATCACATTCTGGGATGCCGCCGGGCAATTTTATGTTGAAACAAACGGTACCGAACTTCCACTTGAGATCGTGGAGGAGTTTATCGCCGAGGTAAAAGCCTCTGTTAAAACCTCCTGACGTCGCAGTTGTGTACTAAACGCAAGAGTATAGAATGCAGAGAGAACCAAGGCGCGGGAACACAGGCGAGCCCGCGAAGTGAGTAAGTAATTTTAAAATGTGGAGTAGCTCGCCGGTGCTCCGCGCAACGTGTGTGCCGAGCATGACGATGGCGTTGGCGGTGAAAGTCCGCTATCCAGGCAGATGAAGCCGAAGGATTAGATAGAGCCAAGGGTAGCCCTGTGAGGGGAGCCTGAAAGAAGGCCAAGGGCAAGAGTGACGAGCTGACGTACAGGAACTGGATTAGAGGCGTGACGACGGGTGGGTCGAGTCTGCACGTGAAGACGAAGACCTCTTCATCAAAGCCCGCGTTTTGTAAACTCCAGCAGTTGTGTCACCAAACGCCGAGCGTCTTACCTCGGGAGACCTCTTGAGCGCTTAGGCAGGTGGCGAGCCACCGGGGCATCTAAGCTGAGAGACGAGCGATCGTCACTGACCGTTCAAGAGGAGTCAGCAGAGAGCGTACTACTTGCAGGAATTCCAGGTAAAAAAAACAAATTAATCCTGGTTTACAAAGCAAGGAAGGCTCGAACGGAGCCCGTATCGACGGGCATAATGTGGAGAAGGCGAGTAGTCGCCGGTAACTCATGAGTGTAAAGCAGCAGAGAATCGAATACCGCAAGGAATCGCCCCACGGCGCCGGTCGGAGTGAAGCTCAAGAGGCAATCGTGAATGAGGGTGCTGAAACACGCAGGGGACGATCGGAAGATAAAAGCCTGGCGAGTAAAACCTTGATGGAGGAGATACTATCGAGAGATAACTTACGAGAAGCACTGAAACGAGTGAGAGCAAATGGAGGAGCCCCCGGGGTCGAAGGGATGACGGTGAAAGAACTACCGGAGTTCTTGAAGATCAACTGGGAATCTATTCGCGAAACATTATTGAACAGCCGGTACAGGCCGCAACCCGTAAGACGAGTTGAAATACCAAAACCAGAGGGCGGGGCTCGGAAGCTTGGAATCCCGACGACCCTGGATAGGTTTATTCAGCAGGCAGTTTTGCAGGTGCTGCAGAAGTACTGGGACCGAACATTTTCCGATAATAGCTACGGCTTTCGCCCTGGACGCTCAGCGCACCAGGCGGTGGCGAAAGCGCAGAACTACATCTGCCAAGGTTATCGCTGGGTAGTCGACTTGGACTTAGAGAAATTCTTTGACCAGGTGAACCACGATAAACTGATGGCGAAAGTAGCCGAGAGAGTAAAAGATGACAGGGTGATCAAACTCATCCGAGCGTTCCTAACTTCCGGCGTTATGGAGAATGGATTGGTGAGTCCGACCGACGAGGGGACGCCGCAAGGTGGACCACTTTCACCGCTCCTGAGCAACATAGTGCTCGATGAATTAGACCGAGAACTTGAAAGACGTGGACATCGCTATGTCAGATATGCAGACGACTGCAATCTGTACGTACGAAGTGAGAAAGCTGGTAAACGAGTGATGGCAAACATCACGAAGTTTATTACTAAACGGCTTAAGCTCAAGGTCAATGCATCAAAGAGTGCAGTGGATAAACCATGGAACCGAAAGTTCCTTGGATTTACCTTTAGTGCCCAGGAGTGGCGTGGTCGGTGGAGGATTCGGCGTAAGGTTGCGCCCAAGGCGTTGGAAAAGATTCGGGCCGAAATACGTGACCTCACACGCCGGACCCAAGGTCGAAGTATCACGCAGGTAATGACCGCTCTGAATCGATATCTGAAGGGATGGGTTCAGTATTTTGCTTTCGCTGAAGTAAAGAAGGACTTTGAAGCACTTGAGTCGTGGATTAAGCGCAAGCTCCGTTGTATAATATGGAAACAGTGGGCAAACGCAAGAAAGCGGTACCAAGAGCTTAAAGCCAGGGGAGTTCGAGCCTATACGGCGTGGGTCACCACGAAGTCGGGGCACGGACCGTGGCGGATAAGTCGAAGTCCAGCAGTGCAGCAGGTGCTTAACTACTCGTACTTCAAATCTCTCGGGCTCGTATTGCTTGCGGAGGAATTTACTAAGCTTAGCTCCCGCCGAACCGCCGTATAGGGTCCCCTACGTACGGTGGTGTAAGAGGGTATCTTCGCTGTGAGGTGAAGCCCTATCTTAATTTTATCGCCTAAGGAGCTAAGTGCTGCAGCTATCAGGAAAATGGATTAAATATTTGGCTAGCAAGGGCGAAACTGGCATGGGGTATCAAGTCGTGTCTATTACTCTTAACGATGGCACCAAATACGATCAGGTGGCTATAGTAGGCGCGCAGGTGGCTGAAATACGAGGGCGAAAGGATATTCCATTTTCCGATTCAGATATTAAAAGTATTAAGGTAACCCATCAGAAATGGGACTTTAACAAGGAGTAGAAAGGCGATAACAAAATGCTGAACGAGATTCGTACGAGTGGGTACGTGAGACTTAAAATGGAGGAGCGAACTCGTTAGCAGGACGTTATCGGCCTTAGATCCTCCTCATTGTTGTATAGGAAGTTTTGATATGAATGACCCCAAGATTACCCCAAATTCAGTAGAGGCTTTGGACCTGTCGAAGTTGACCCTTAACCAAATCCATTCTAATTCTCTCAGGGAGCGCGCGCACGTCCGATGAAATTTCTGGATTGAACATGTCAGAAAACTTGTAATCTGTTTAGCAACTTAAGAACCCTATTGGACAAAGGTAGCCTTTGGAATTTCGAGAAAAGGAGGTTCGTAAAGACATCATCATCCCTTTCTACCAAATCCTATCGGTTTCTTAGAACTCGAAGGTGCGGGGTTCATAAGCTGATCGACCGCGAAACGCACCGCTTGCAATTCCTCCTCAGTATCGTGGAAGCCGCGAGCTACTCTCGCCTCAAGCCGTTCAAGTCTAAATTTCAGTTCGCGATGCTCCGAGATGATCTCACGTGCGTGAATAAATGCTCTCACGACCAAAATGCTTGTTTCTATTGCGATTCGACTGTTCAAGACTGTTGCAGCCATAATTGCACCATGCTCTGTAAATGCGAGTGGCAGAGCGCTTGAAAATTTGAGTTTTTTTAGGTGGTCGCATTTTGCGACCACCTCGTCCCTCTCCTGTTTGGTTAACTGCAACACGAAATCTGCTGGGAAGCGATCAGTATTTCTTTTTACCTGTTCTTTTAGGCGCTTTGTTTTTGTGCCGTACAGAGCGGCCAAGTCTGTGTCAATAATCACTCGTAGACCACGAATCGAAATAATGTAGGGCTTGGCGGCTTCACCACTTTGCTGAGTGGCAATAGCTTCATTTCTTCGCTTATTCATGCTTTCCCTTTTCTTGCTAGAATGCTTCCGAGCAAAATTTCAAACTATTAGTCGAAGAAAACTCAGAAAAGTTTCCTCGAAAGAGGATAACAAGGCAGAATTGTTGGATTTTCGCTGCGCTGTATCTTTGAATATGCTCTGATTCGAGCGTATAATCAGATAGTTATTGGAGCGGCGAAAACGGTAGTCTGCAATCGTTATGTGGTAATCCCAAAAGTGATATGAGCGAATGATCGAATTATCTCCAAAAATTTCACTACGGCTTCCGCAATGGGCCGCACAGACAGTGCTACATTCTGTCGTTTATCGAACCAATGAAGAGAAGATGGGGTTAGTGTTGGACCTCCTTTCTTCTCAGATCGATTACGGAACAGGTTATCCATTCGCTTCAGCGATTTTCGAAAAATCTCACCGCATCTTAGCTGTTGGAGTGAACTACAGTGTGGCTCTGAACAACTCAACTGCTCATGCTGAAATGCTCGCACTTCAATTCGCACAGGGCACTTTGAATAAACCATATCTACCGAAATCTGGTGAGTACACTCTTGTCACATCGGCCCAGCCGTGTGCCATGTGTATCGGGGCGATTTATAGCTCTGGCATTCGTCAGATCGTAGTCGGGGCGAGGGAATGCGATATAGAAGAGATCATGAAGTTTGGACAGGGTCCTGTTCATCCGCAATGGCGTGAGTTTCTGGCAGCCAAGGAAATTCAGATTGTGGAGGATGTCGAGCGAGAAAGAGCACGATCGTTAATGCAGAAATTTGTTACTCAAACCAGCCGACCACATAAGAAGATTGAGCAAAGTACATCACTAGATTTGCCAGGGCAAAATTCCGGAGTAAAATGAAGCGAGGCGGCTATAATCGTTAACTTTAGGCCCGAAAGTATGGCAGTGTGCAAATTCCTCATTTTGGTGATGCTGACCTGGCTACTGGGATGCAGTCAGCACGTTTCCAAATCAATGGATGCATGGCTCTCCGCGAGTGATGTCGCGAAGATTCAGAGGGAACATCTCACAACCGCTCAGATAGCAGAACGTTACGGTGTTACCGTTACGCATGCCGGAATGATCTATCGAGATAAAGATCATCCAGAGTCTTGGTTTCTTGTTAAGGACTCTGATCCAGATGGGATTACGAAGATCATTAATTTGAGTACCGGTGACGTGGCATGTTACTACCCGAGCAGGCCTAGCCAATCGCGGGAGGCGGACGCGACTCACTGATAATATTTGATGCGGATCGCCGCGCCGGTCCCAAGAGATTATATGCCGAGGACTAAATTACATTGAACCCTATTCTCAGCCCGCAATCCGCAGCCGCCTGTCTCCTGGTTTTTGCCGCTCTTCTGATTGGTGTCACCTGGTTATTCGGTCGGCAGTGGGGCAATCGAACAGTTGAAGGGTTTACTGTTGTTGAGCGTCGTGTTCCTTGGATCATTGGTGGCCCGAGCATCGCGGCGGCATGGACCTGGGCGGTTGCGCTCATGGTTTCGGTTCAACTTGCTTATCAAGACGGGATAGCCGGGGCTTTTTGGTTTACTGTTCCCAATATAGTTGCCGTTCTGATCTACATGTGGCTAGGACCGCAAATTCGCGACAAATTACCGGAGGGACACAGTCTTCCGGAGTGGATCCATAATCGCTTCTCGCATCGCGGTGTCACGACAATCTACCTTATCGTTTTTGCCTTCTATCAAATCATGGCGGTAACGGTGCAGCTGTATGCTGGTGGAAATCTACTAGCGGCTGCGACAGGTCTCCCCGTGACATATTTAATTCCGATCTTATTAATTATTACCTTGGCATACACGCTGATATCAGGAATGGAGGCCTCGGTCGTGACTGATTGCTTTCAATTGGTTGTTATGCTCGTGGTAGGTTGGCTAATCGTAGGGCTAAGTATCTCAGCGGCAGGGGGACAATTTAATTTTTCCGGTGTTTCGGGAAAGGGTGGTGTGAACCCGTTTGTAGTTCCGGTAGCACTCACCACAGGTGTCATTAGCTCAATCGGGTTAATCTCCGGGTCGATTTCAGATCAGCAATTCTGGCAGCGATGCTTTTCCTTTAAGAAATCCGACATAAGAAAAGCATTCCTTTTCGGCGGCCTCCTTTTTGGCTCGATTCCTCTGAGCTTGGCGCTCTTGGGCTTTACGGCCGCCGCTCCCCAGATGGATTTTCAACTACCAGCTGGAGTTGATCCCTCCCTTGTCGGATTCTTGGCGGTTCAAAAACTTTTGCCGAATTTTTTAGCGATTCTTTTTATATTTATGTTTCTTGCCGGGTTGTGTTCAACGCTCGATTCGGGCTTGAACGCGTCAAGTTCGCTGTATCGATTGGTAGTCACCAGTAATATCGTTTCTAGCAAGCGTGGCTTTTCGTTGAGAAAGGCTCGTGGAGCTATGGTGGCGAGCGGACTTATTGGGATGGGAATAGCGTACGGCTGCGTTTTTATTCCTGGCTTCTCTCTCAAGTACTTGTGGTTCTTTTTAAACACGATGGGCGCAGCCATAGTAATTCCAACTGTATTGAGTCTTTATTGGCAGAGATTAACCGCATCGGGGATCCTCATAGGATCCGGTGCTGCTATTATCGTGGGCGTGCCGTTGGTAGCCTACGGAAGTATTTCAAACAACGACGCGCTTCTTGCTGCGTCTTATATCGGGATAATTCTTACGAGCGCCACGGCTTGTTGGTTAGCAAGGGCCGATGTCAGTTCGCGGGACGCAGACGCGAAGAAATAGGGAGTGTTAGTTAAAGCGGCTCGCCGCGCCGGTCCCCATGACAAATTTACCCGGGGGCCTGCTATAAAATGAAGAAATGCATATCTAATTTTTAGCTGCTATTTGGAAAAACAGCCAAAAGGGAGTC
Organism: uncultured Bdellovibrionales bacterium; assembly: GCA_964510065.1. Classification (GTDB taxonomy): domain Bacteria; phylum Bdellovibrionota_C; class UBA2361; order UBA2361; family CAIXSY01; genus CAZEAC01. The sequence goes on from CAZEAC010000113.1 coordinate 9,518, forward strand.
TGCTGATCTTATCGTTACAGCCCAATGCTTGAATGCACATCCTCGAGAAAACTAGTGTAATGGGGGAAGCTTCTTCGCTGAAATGTTGGTGGAAATTCGAGGCGCATTCTGTAATAACTTGAGATACGTGTCACATTTTACCATTTGGCTCACATAACTCTCTAAGACCTACTTTTGTTTATCCAATTGAGAGGGGCTACGAAATGAGCATAGAAGCGATGGTAACCTACCGCTGCAAAGCAAAGGAGGCGATAGGTGATGAACTTTTACTCAGGCTAGTAAAAGCTCAGAATCGGGCAGCAGCAGTTACGAACGCTTTAACTCGATCGGGCGACACGCGAAGCCCAGCTCAAGTTCCCGTCATTCTTCAATATAGGCAGCCCTCAGGGGATGCTCTGCAATCAACCTCGCTTTCAGCCCTAAACGCCGATGCCGGTAAGTTGGTCGCATATCGCGAAGCCTGTCTAAGGTGCCCCGCGGGTGAACTGCATCGACCATTTGGTTGCTATGCTGCAATATCATACCCAATTCATATTGAGGCTGAGGATCGGCTCATGAAGCTCTTGCCCAGTGATATTTCAAAATCACCAATGAGGGAATTTATCGAGCACTGGAAAAGCTGCGGTTTTACCGGGGCGACCTCTAAAGATATGCGCCAGCATCGGGGCCAGTTTTTTGAGGGGACATCACCTATCATCCGACGCTGGAACGGCGGATTTCAGATTGAATCCGATCAGCTCATTGGATCAATGTTTCACGTTGGACATGTAAGCCCGTCACATGCGGTGAATTTGCTTTATCTTCTAGGAATTATCGACCATGACTCTTCGATGGCGCAACTCCAAAGTCTTTTTGCTGATCTCGATTTTCGAAGAGAGGCCTTATTAGGCAGTGCGATGGAAAATTCCGCTCGAACTGCGACGGTTCCAGAGTTTGCATTATTCCTTGATGCCCTGCGCCGTGCGGCGGCATTGAATGTGGAGTTGTTGATTGATTTTTAAGTTTTGGCTTCCGAATTCGAACATTCTAAAACTTCAACGGCGAAAACAAGAACCCGCATCACAGGCACTCGCGTGAGATAGCGAGGTACCTTGTTTAAAGGCTCTCGACGGATTTGATGGTGCTGTCGCTCTTAAGTCTGGCGAAACAGTTCGTGTTGAAGTGTTATCCGGCCGATTGGGTGAAATGGAAGTCACCAAAAGTAATGGGCACATCGAGTGGTTTAAGGCGACTATATCTGGCCGATTTCTGCGTAAGGGCTATTATTTGAAGAATGCAGGGCAAACTGGGAAAATTAGCAACGATCAGATGGAAGTACCTCCTGATCGTCAGTACTCATTCCATGGTACCTTGGACGCACTCGAGAAATGTTTCAGAGAGGCCGAAGAAAAAAAACTATAGCCCAAGTTAATTCTCTCGAAGCCCGCGCGCGAGCAGTAGAGCTTGAACTTGTCCAAGTCTTAAGCGAGTCATTGTTTGCGGGCTAGTACACTGTAACCGAAGTAACATTACCTTACCTTTCCTTGCCTCCATCTCTGTGACTCTGTGGTTTATTTAAAAAAAACCACAGAGTCACAGAGAGCACAGAGCTAGGAAAGTAAGAGTATGTCGGTTACAGCGCAATTCTTGAATACACGTCCCCGAGAAAGTTGCTGCAGTGTGGAAACTCTTTGACTGATTCCGGTGTCGTCATTGCGGGGATAACTGTTCGTACTCGCTCGACAAGCTCGCGAGCGAAGCAACCCAGTCTATCGATGTTTTGCGAAAGCCGGTCAGCAAACGCCTGCTCAGTGAGATCGTCTTTTAATGATTCGTTAAGCTTAAAGATATACTCTATCTTGGAAAGATCTATGAATGAATGCGGAACGCTTCCATCGGTGATTTCTGCGAGCTTGCGCAAGAATATCTGAAGCTCGCGATTAAGTTCTGACACCTTATCCAAATCGGCGCTGACTTTGGAAATGAGCTGCACGTTACAGAATTGCTGCTGTATCGCCACAAAAGCGAGGAAACTCCAATATACCGCATAGTCCCAGGCAATCTTTAACATTACCACGCGCGGGTTGCCGAATGTCGAATATTGGTCTTCAAACACCTTGAAGGTATTTTCGCTCAAAGCCTGAAACATGCTGTTATAAATTCTTGAGTACTGCTCGACATCCATGCCAGTACTCTCTTTCGCGATAAGATCAGTAATGAAGCTATTGCTAATACCGATAAAATCACTTCCCGGCGAATATAGTGGATCAATGAACACGCCCGCATCACCGGTAATCGCCCAACGGTCGCCGGAATAGAGGCGTTTACAACGGTGCGAATAGTTCTTGATAGCGATAAAATCTTGTCGCAGATCTTGAACTTTGCGTACTTCCCTTGCGCACACTGGTTCATTGGTATCAAGCCATTGCAACGCGCGTTCGAACGTATTGAATGTATCGAGTGGATGTACGCGTGGATCTGCAACGATTCCAATGCTTGTCGAGCCGGATGAGAGCGGAATAATCCAAACCCAATAGCCCTTACCCATAAGATGGTTCGTGCTGAACCAACGTGAATACATGCCCTGGTGACCTTCCTTCCATGAGTCAGAGTCAATCCAGTCATCCATGTTAATCTTCGCCGCGATTCGGAACCACGAGGAGCTCACCCGATGCGACGCTTCTTCTTCGAGACCCAGTTTCTTCTTAAGTAGCGCTGCTCGCCCAGAGGCATCGACAATCCAGCGCGCGCTGATTTTCTGCTCGGTGCCTTCGTGCTTGAAAGTAACCTCATGGTTCGCGCCCTTTTCACCGAGGACAATAGTACGTACCTGCGCGCTGTGCTTGAAGCAGATGTTTTTGCGCAGACATTCTTCACCGAGAAAATTTTCGAATTTTCCGCGATCAATCTGATAGGTTGATGTCGGCAAATAGCGAGTTGAACCAATCTCAAGTCGTTTTTCTAGCGGCGTTTCATCGCGATCTTTGACCCACACTCGAATGCCCAGCTTTGGAAGCTGGCAATCTTTCAGGTGCGGACGAAATCCCATGATTTCGGCGAAATAGTGCGCGCCAAGCTCGACGCTTGACTCGCCTACTTTATGCGCGGCAAGCGGAGCGGGATGTGCATCGCGTTCCAACACCACGATCGAAAGATTTGCTGATCGCGCTCGTATCTGAAGCGCAAGCGTGAGACCGGCGAGGCCTCCTCCGGTGATTACGACATCGGCATTGGTTTGCATCTATTCTCTCCACACTTTGTCGGGACGCCCCATAGGCAATTACCAAAGCAACGATATAAGTACCTCGATTTTTTTTCAATGGACTAGTACACTGTAACCGAAGTAACCTTTCCTTCCCTCGCCTCCATCTCTGTGCTCTCTGTGACTCTGTGGTTTGTTTTTCTTTTAAAAAAA
>CAZEAC010000114.1:0-10268 GCA_964510065.1 uncultured Bdellovibrionales bacterium
GGATGCTGCTTACCGCGGTTTTTGCGGCGAATGTTGGTCTTGTGTATGGCGAAACGGCGACCTTCTTAAGTCATCTTGCCGGGCTGGTAATTGTGGCGGTGTTTAGCTTTGCAGGAAGCCTACTGCTTTATCGAATCACTGACGCTATTTTGCCGCTCCGTGTGAGTGAGGTCGAAGAAGAGATTGGGCTCGATCTCAGCCAGCACGGCGAAGCGCTTGAAGAAAGTGCTGAGGGCCCGGGCATGTCCGAGATGGTGCCGGATAGTGCTGCGGTTCTGGGCGAGGCTGAAGCCGAAGCTGCTACGCCGCTGAACTAGAAGTCATTTCAAAAATCTCCCTACTGCGGCTCTTACTTCTCCCTCTCTCGGTGCTCTCTGTGTCTCTGTGGTCTTTTTAAGAAAAATAAACCACAGAGACTCGGAGAGCGCCGAGTGAGGACCGAGACTAAGGATAAGTTATTTCGGTTACAGTCTACTAGAACAAAAATCGTTCGAGGATGAGCCTATTTTGCAAGCAGCCAATATGCAGTATGGTCGAAAAATCACCAAGAAAAGATAGGATATTGCATACTAATACTTAGTCCAGGGTAAGGTGTACGCGTAACTCTTCTGTGTGCTAGGAGATTTTATGCGAAACTTGTTCACTCGCCGTGACCTCATTCCGGTGAGCCGCTTCTATGTGGTGGGCCTGTTTCTTGAGGCCATGGTTTTCTGTAATGCTGCGGTGGCTGCTGAAATCTGCGTTGCGGGAGCAGGGGATAGCGAGTGGGACGGGTCCTATAACAATAATAGCGCCGCAAATTTGTACATGAAGGATTCTTCCCATTATTTGTATAGTGACACCTTTAACTGGGGGTTCTACGCGAATTCCTCGGGTATGGGATCTCCTGCGTACGCCACCGCGACTAACGCCGGACCGGACGGAAATACGTTTATGCAAGTGCTTGGGATGGCACCGGCGCCAACGGTCACCTCGGGAGCGTGTACCACGAGCACTACGACAACAACCACGACGACTACTACATCAACGACCCTGGTGCCGACGCCAACTCCGACGCCGACAGTTACCGACCCACTTCCGGAATACATCTGCTTCTTAGAGTCAGATGACACATCAAAAAGCTATTCGGGAACGTACCATCTCACTTCTGGCAGCTCTAAAACTCAAGCCTATAAATATGTATCTGAGAAAGACTCAAAGCTGACGATTGAGCCTGACGATCTTAATGGTGTTATTGACTCAGAGCTCCGCAGCGATGGTAGGACCAAGTATAGTAATCGCTACATAGAGAACTATAATTATAACAAAATACCTCTCGGTACTTATCGTTCCTGGATTAAGGTTCCTGGCACGTCTAACCCCTGTTGCCCTAGCGATGAACGCACGGCATCGGTATCTTTGACGGAGGGACGTTGCGCAGCTTCCGATGGTGTGACGATCTCTATTCCAACTACTACGATAACTGGTAAGGTGGTAACTAGTAGCGCTTCGCAAAAAAGAGGGGCGCTCAGCTCTGTTCCGGAGCTTATGCCAGGGGTAATCTATGCGGTACTTTTTGATGGGCTCACAAAGGAGGAGTCGACTACTAAGACGCCTGTAGGCTTCGCAGTAACCAACTCAGAGGGGACCTACACATTTCAAGATGTTGTTCCCGGTGAGTATCACATTGTATTTGTCGGTTTAGATGCGGTATTTACGCCAAGTCAGGTAAGTGTAGCCGTAGTGGGAAATGCTCCGGCAACGGCAGCTGATGCCACAGTCAAGACAGTCACGTACGCCGATGAAGGCTGCACGACGACGAGTATTTCTGGGGATATCGCGGCGGTAAATCAGGAGTTTGTCTCCTATTATAATACGGTAAGAAGTCAGTTCAAGCTGGCTGGCGATCTTGCTCGGCAGTATGGGAAGGGTAAGAGCTTGGCGAAGCTTAATAAGGAGATCGCGTCTTCAGAGAGTCGGGTCGATAGCGTATACGGGACTATCTTGGAGCTTGCAGCGGGCTTCCCTGTTAATATCCGAACAAAATGTGCCGCATCTTCTAACTGCCCCAAGCGCTCATTGCAGGGGAAAAAGTCTTCACTTACAAGTCTGCTAAAACAGATCTCGAATGCCGAGGCAAAGGTCCTAAAGAGCGCGGAAGCGGTACTGGCAAAAAGAAAAAAGGAATTGAATCTTCTCAAGAAAGGCACGAAGTCTGTGCAGCGCGCGCTTAAGCTTTGTCTGCGCGCCGCAGAGAAGCTCCCATCTACCCATGAAGCCTGCGCCGTCGTCGAATAGATTTTCTACGAACAGTAGTCTCGTACGCTGCCTCTTCGTAATTTTTCCAGGAATCTCTCTTGGGTTGGCGTGGCTCCGTCCGGGCTCATCGTGCGCGGCAATTCTTGGCATGTTAGCGGCATTTGGCATCGTTGCTCTGGTGCATGCAGAGCGGCGCAGTATAGTGTCGCTCGGCATATCAGGAGTCCTGGCTTACGCCATAGGGACATTTTGGTTTTACGACTCGGTACGTACTTTTTCCGCTGCGACACCATTTGTCGCGGCGTTGCTTACCTTTCCATTTCTTATTTGGCAAGTGCTGCAGTTCATGACATTTGCGCTTATATACCGGAGCTTATCACCGACTCTCTCGTTAGTTGGTGTGCGCGCCGCGTTCGCGTGGGTCCCACTTGAATGGATCTGGCCGTCTCTTTTCCCGGTGAGTCTCGGGAACACGCAGCTCGGATTTACTTTGCTCAGTCAATCAGCTGAGCTTGTGGGTCTGCATGGTCTGAGTTTTCTCATACTTTGGATTTGTGAGCTGCTCTACCTTTCAATATTTTCAGATAGAGGAAAATATAGACTTCTTTCAATCGGAACAGTCATGCTCGGCTTGTTGACATTCGGAGCGCTACGAATCAACGACCTGCGAACTTCAGAATTGCTCGCTTTGAAGGTAGGCGTAATTCAGGCTCATCGATCGTCGGAAGAGGTGACCGATCAGAAGCTGATGCGACTATCCGAGTCGATAATTGGTTCGGCTCAGCTTATAGTATGGCCAGAGCGAGCGCTGGATTTTAGCGTTCACGAGAGTATTGGTGCGAGAAAGAACGACTCTCGACTCCCCAGGTTCTCGAAAGATATTCCACTAATCACTGGAGCAATGACTTTCAGACCACCCAGAAAGACATTTAATAGCGTCCTTTTAATTCAAGGTGACGGAACCATACCTGTCCCGTATCATAAGCGTGTGCTGATGCCTTTTGGTGAATTCTTGCCTATACCATTTCTTTTTGATCTGGCTGGCCTCTCTGCGTTTGCCCCGACGAGCACCCATGTTGCCGGTACCGAGCCTACGGTTTTCGATGTTCACCTAGACGCGACGGGGCGCAGTGTTCGAATCGCTCCGTTTGTCTGTTACGAGGACCTTAGGTCTGATCTCTCTACACTTGCGGCCGCTCTGGGTGCTTCAATGTTTCTTGATCTCTCGGCTGGAGCTTGGGCAAGCTCGGAGCTATCGCTCCACCAACATCAAACACTTGCTGCCTTTCGCGCGATTGAATCCCGGCGTAGCCTTTTGCGGGTGAGTGCCTACGGACCAAGTGCCCTTGTTGATCCTATGGGCCGCGTGCACTCAATATTCGAAGCAAAGGAGGAGGGCGCAAAGATAGTCCAAGTTCCGTTGCAACAGAAAGCTCCGCTCAATTCATGGTTGCGCCGCTATCTGCCACACTTCTTAAGTTTGTTGGCAGCGATCTCAGCGTGGAGTGAGTACCGACGGAGGCAGCAGGGGCGTAGCGCTCAATGTTCTTGAAGAATCAATGTTCTTAAAGAAACGGAGAAACAGGATCCGGCGAAAGACCATTGAAGCAATCATCTGAGTTAGCGGCAGCCGAGGAGCTTGGGCTACGTCCAGGAGCAACTTCACTATTCGGAGTGCTTCCCAACATTGCATCGAGAGGCTGGGAGCTTCCTAGGCTGCTTGAGGAGTCCGATCCTCCCGAAGATCCGCTGCTTGCGCCAAGGATTGCTGCGCCTACGCCAACTGTGCCAAGCGCGCCGGCGACAAGAAGCGATTGGCTCGATGAGGCCTTAAGTGAAGGCGAGCGCCCGCGACTAATATCTGTGGCGCTAATGACTGTGGCTGAGAACGAAGCGCCGTCATACGGACAAAATTTCCAGCTTCCGGCATTCAAGGTTCTAAATATGAAGCCCTTGCCGCTTTCTAGTTCCGCAAGCGGCTCACCCTGAATCTCCTTGCCCTCAGGGCCTGCTAGAAAATAGCGCGCTGCGCGCGTGTCAGTGTCTCCAACTTTCTCCAAATCTGTTCCCTGGAGTTGAACTAATAGATGAATCTCTTCAGACGGGTCAAATTCGTGCGCGACTTTCGAAATACCGCTGCAATCGTGAAGTTCAAGTACTGACGCGTGCAAATTGGTTGTTGCGGAAACTGCGAAGGCTCCAACAAGTAGCGCAGCACGAAAGCAGCGGAGCGAGGAAACTACGCGAGATGTGGCAACATTTGCTAACATGATTCTCGAACCTTTTTTTATTTTTGGCGACCAATTCCTGAGCCAGGCTTAACCGAATTACGTTATCTCAAATTTTCTGGAATGGCGAGTGCCTAATTAAGAAATCAATTCTGTGTCTAATAGCAAACAGTCGTCTCTTGTCAGATACCTCGTGGGCGCGTACTTTTATTGCTAGCGGTTCAAGTATATGGTTATGATTCTAAACACCTAAAGTGAGACATTCTCTATGATCAGAGTGCATTTGTTTTTTGGCGGATGGTTAGTTCTCTTTTCTTCTGTGTGTTTGCTACTCCCTGAGAATTCGAAGGCGCAGGTTACGTCCGCGAAGCTTGCCTACAGTATCGATAATTGTGGCGAGTTCAAAGCAACGCTCAGACTTAATGCTCGTCCTGTCAACTCATGTTCGGTTCGGCTGTATGGTCTTCTTACTAATGTGTACGGCAACGGGCGGGGAACGGGAAAATCGACCTACCTTGGTGTGCGCCGTATTCGAAGGTCAAGAATAATTCAGTTCTTGGCATCACGCCTGCCTGAAGTATTTCAGGGGCAGGGTACTGGTGTTCGCGCTGCCCCGAAACTTAATCTCCAAGCCCAGGTAACGTGCGATGATGTAGTCGTAGAATCGACAGTCGCGGCACGGTATCTTGATTGCGGTGATACCTCGAAGCCGCGAGTAAGCTCCGCGCAATTTTTGAAATCGCTGCAGCAGGCGTTGCGCTAGTACACTGTAAACGAAATCTTCTCACTTTCCCCTACCTCGGTGTCCTCTGAGCCTCTGTGGTTTTTTTTAGAAAAATAAACCACAGAGGCTCAGAGGACACCGAGATGGAGGCGGGGGAAGGAAAGGTTACTTCGGTTACAGTGTACTAGTAAATCTAGTTCACGTCGCTACAACGGTGAGCTTAACGTCAGGGCCATTTCTTGCAGCCTGGCGACTAGCTCGGATCGAAGAGTATCGTTGAATACGCCGTGCCTGGAGCCGAGCGATTTAAGCAAGATGATATGCTCGGATTCCCACTGCTCCATTTTCGGTTTGAGCTTCTCAAGCTGTTCCCCCGATAGCTTCACAGACGGTGGTGTGTTGGTGGAAAGTTCGGTTGCCGCATTGCCGCTGCCCGAGGCTGCGTTGTCCTGATGTTGTAACTTGGCATTGCTTCGAGGCTGCGCGCGAATGTAGGCCGTTGCCATAATAAGTTTAAGCGATTTCACAAGTTCAGTGCCCTGTTGTACGTAGATCCGTCGTAGTTCCAATCTGCGCACCGCATTGTGGGTAATAGAACCAACAATATTAGTTGATAGGGTGATATAGTCGTGCGGTGAAGTCTCAGGATTTGTTATTGGCCGCAACAGTTGCAGGAGAGCCCCCGAGGCCACTGTAGCGATCCAGAATGGATCGCGCTGACTAAACTCCGGCGAAGACTCGAGTGGAGGTTGGACACCAATTTGTCCGGGTCCGCCCATGAGCATAAAGACGCTGCCCTGAAAAGCAAACGATGCATTGCTGCTTGTAATTGCGGCCGCGGGGTTTTCAATGTCCTTGATCAGTCTCGCTATCTCCGAACCTGCAAAGCCCAGCACATACGACTGTGGAATCTTGGTACTAATTTGCCGGCTGGGCTTCACCTCTTTGCTCTTGATGCTAAGAAACATTGAATTCGTCTGCATCCCGGTGAGCGGATCGAAAGTTGTATTTTCGGGAGAGGCTGTCCAGGCTCGAGAAGGAAACAGTGCTGCACAAAGAAGGCCGATGCAGCCGGCAGTACGTAGTTGACTTTGTAGCGATGAAAACTTCACAGACATTACTTTACCTCGTTCTCCAGTACCCTGTTAACAAAATAACCTATCCTTCAACTCGGTACTAACTCGGCGCCCCTGTCGTTTATCTTACCTTCAAAGAATCACAGAGGCATGAAGAGCACAGAGATGAGTCGGAAAAACCGCTCCAAGCCCTCGCCTGCGCGAGGGCTTGGCTCAAGGACTTACTATTTAGGAGTTGGCGTGGGGGACGGACTTGGGGAAGCGCTCGTAAGCTGCAGCGCACCTGGCTGTCCTGGAATGGTATTGAGCATCTCCAAACATTCGTAAACACTCGAATAGCCTTCGCACGCCGTGGGCAGCGCAGGAGGTGGCGGATCGATGCGATTAAGTTCTTCCTCGATGGTGATATAGCGTTCAAAGCGTGCCGCGAGCTCCCGAGACCATGCAGGTAATACTTCCGTGAATAGCTTTGAACGAAGGCCATCCAGTCCGGCATAAACTTGGCTTGCCCACCAGCTACTCCAGGGGGAAGTCGGCGAAGCGTAGATGGTCTCGCCATTCCAGATTCCAGTAGCGCGGTCGAATTGAAGCGGCCGTGGCGCAGCTGCTGCTGGCGCGAATCCATTACGCTCCTCGATATCGACTCGAATGTTGCTCCACTCGAAGATTCTGCAGGTATCATTCGCAATGTTGTTGGCGACGTAATCTGGATTAACAAGGGCACGGCCGCCGTTGCTTCCGCCAGCGATCACAATGGAAATGTGCCGTGACGTGACCGGTCCGACTTCCTGTATTTCGTCACAGTTCATGCAAACATCATAGGTTGTAAACTCATACGAAAGAATCGCGCGAAGGTTTGATGGCAGGGGCTCGTCTGAAGTGCGCCGGATTATCATGCGCGGGAGATAGGTCGAACTTGAGTTCCAAGTATACTGCGTCCAATCATTCTCGGGTCCCTCGCGGCGCTTTCCTTTGCTTTTGCAGACATGGTAGCCGAAGCGGCTTCCCCAATTCGGTACAATGGTAACCGGCCCTGCTACACTATCGTGGACTTCTTGAACAACTGGATTTTCGGCACCTTCGGCGACGGGCTCAACCGAGAGTACAGAGTAGGAGTCATTTGTGGTGAGCTGCCCAAGCGGGGCGCTCGGTTTCGTGATTGTAAGGCCGTTAAAGCTGTAAGATGACGCGTGAATCTTGTTGTCAGAACCTTTCTGCCACGATTTGTCGAGTCGCATTGAAGAGCTCTGTGCGTAGAAGTTTTGAGGAGTTACTGGTCCCTCCTCTTGAAACATTGTAAAGCTTGTGTCAACGGATGTGCCCAGCGAGGAGGTTCCCGGAAGAAGATTCCGCGAGCGAGAGGTGCCAGCCTCACTTGAAGTAGTGCTTCGTGCCTCGCCAAGGTAGGCGCTAAAGTATTGCTGGGCCTGCGCTGCTACTTCAGCAGTATCTACAAAGTAGGCTGAAGCAATCAGGGCGATGCCCTGACCAAAGGTAAGAAATTTCATACTGAATGAACTCCAATGTAGGTTAGTTACTGTTCTAGAACTCCTGGAAAAGAGAAAGTAGAGATCTGTGTTACAACTGCACTCACCACTAAAACTGCCAAGAGCACTTCAGCGTTGGTGTAGCACTTAGTATGGAGTCGAACCAAACAAAATGTGAATTTGGATTCTCGGCTCGGATTCTCTAGAGGTTTATGTAATGAGAGATTTCGGTATCAACATACCCTGGCGAGCCCGCCGTACAGGATGAACTGCCGTATTAGGAATCTAAATTAGTTGGTCCGATACCGGTTAAGATACGCGGTAATATTTGCTAGCGTTGCATCGGAGAGATCGTTGCTCGTAAAGAACATCGGCGACGCCGAAGTGACACTGCGAAGCTGTGTGAAGCTGTAGTTGAGGCGCTCGCCATGACAGCCCGCGCACATAAGATTGTTTGCGGTTTTGCCTTGAGAAACATTTGCGCTGAGACTTGCGGGAATTCCAAATACACTCTTGCCCTGCGCAGTTACGTTTCCGCTAGAATCGAAATTTCCACTTGGGGTGGGAGTACTTGCGGGGCCGTCTTTACATGCTTTGTCACCGCGGCTGGTTTTTAACTTGAGGAGGTCAAGTTTTTTCTGAAGCTTTTCTCGCTTCGAGCCGCTTGAAGCGCGTACTTTCTTTGTAAGGTCCTGGACCTTAGATTTGTTAGTGTAAAAAGCAGTGCCGGTAAGTGAGCCCGAGAGCCAGCGCGATGCGATATATCCGCAATTGTAAGTCCCTGTGCTTGCTTGTTTCACAAAAAGCTCACTGCTGGACAAATAATAAGGCGTTGCAGCGCGCACTGGCACCGCGCACATAATTAGGGCTAACAGTATTATTACCCGTTCAAGACGCCACATACAGAACCCACTCACAAACTAGGCGAATAGGCCTAGCTCGCGCGCATTAACATATCCAGGGAATACGAGATTGGAATCGAGGCCCATAGCATCGACCGCGGCTTTAAATGGCGCGCGATAGTCAATATCGTGTGCATGGAAATACCCTGGAGCCGCAGCAATCTGCGCGTCATTCGGCGGAGAGTTCCTCATTCCGCCAACGACGCGGCCGCCGCACACAAACATCGGGAAGGCATGACCATGATCAGTTCCCGCAGCGCCGTTTCGGAAGGTACGACCAAACTCAGTCATGTTCATGAAGATTACCCGATCCCAGAAACCTAATGCCTTCGCACACGCAACAAATGCTGCGAATCCAGCATTGAGCTGCAAGAGGCGAGCCGCGAAATTGGCTTTCATGTTCTGGTGATCGTCGTAGCCGCCCTGGGCGATGTACACTATACGTACCCCTAACGCCTGGGATGCGATTAAGCGGGCAGCATCACGGAAAGAATTTCCAATGCCGGTATTGGGAAAAGTTACCGGAAGAGTGATGTTAGTCGCATTCTTGATTGCGTCATAGCTTGCCTCGAGATTAGCGACGGAGTTGTGAACATAGGTCAATTCATCAGTCGACGAATTTGGTGTTATTTGTTGGCGTGCCTGGTCAATGGCAAGATTGCGACCGTAGTCCCAGAAAAGCCTATTTGCTCCGAATCCCGAAAGGTCGCTAAACACACGACCATCATTTGCTCCGCCGATGAGAAGATTGACGGTGCCGTCGAGAGATACCCCGGCAAAGATACCGGCTATCTGACTGGTAAGCCGCGCCCCCCAGCCGCCCTGGCTGCTCGCCATCGCGCCATTTCCATCCCCGGTTCGAGAAAGTCCGGCAAAAATGATCTCAGTGCTCGAGTCATGCGAGCGGTCAACGTAGTCATACCCGATCGAGTTGAGAACCGCGCAGTGCCCCTCGTCATATACGGCTTTAAACGCGGCAAGTGAGGGATGAAATCCCATCTCACCATTAATCGCGAGGCTTTCTGCCGGGGAATAGGCGAGATCGCCAAAGCGGGTCATGAATTGTCCGTTGTAGATCGGCGTGATTGTGTTTGCGGCACCGCCTGCAAGATTACAAATGACAATTACCGGATTGTTGCCAAGTGCCGGTGCGGTTGCTGGCGCGGCGTAAGCGACCAGGTCGTTCACCGGCGAAAGCATATTGTGTACCGCCGCGCCGCACGATCCGGCGCAACACATCTTTAAGAATTTACGACGATCGATACTAATACCCATACCTGCCTCACCTTTAATTTAGCTTACCTGATTTTGAGGTAATGTGAGCAAGATAAAGAGCAAGCCTTTAATCTTGTCCTCGTTTTCCTCCCAGAACTCCGGTCGCGCATCAAATTTGTCGGGAACAATCTCTGTCTTGTATTGCTGACAGGTATTGTTGGTGTAGTTCACACATTCGGCATTAATTTTGTGTAGTAGGTAGCTGTCAGCGAGCTGCGCTACCTGAGCGTCGGTGAGCCGAATATTAAACCAATCCGAAAGTCTCTTTACCAGCGCGACATGCGCATCAGAACGGCTCGCGAGATCAGCCAAGAAGCGGTTGTAGTAGCCAAAAAGCT
>CAZEAC010000114.1:10278-12331 GCA_964510065.1 uncultured Bdellovibrionales bacterium
TTCTTGGTGGCATTCTCTTCAGCCTTGTCCTGCTGCTCTTGCGGAGTATCGTTATTGTCAAACTCGCGCAGGTAGGTGTTTTGATGGAAAACATGCACAAGAGCAGCACGGAAATCTTCGATATACCTTTCGCCGGCGAGGTTCTTTTCGTTCCAGCCGAAGACAGTAGGAGCGAGCAGCGGCACTTGGCCCATGTCGCTTAACAAATTCGCCATCGTGGCGTAACCGTAATATTTGCCTTGCGCCGGAACTCCGCTCACCCTTAAGAAGCCAATGAGCTTGTCGAGCGCCGGGCGATACACAGTCTCGAGTGAGCGTTTCGAGTAAAGCGCCCGAGACATCATAATCCGCTTAAACGCTGGGCGAAGATCGTAGTTTGCGTCTCGAATAACTTTGCCAAGGTTGGCCAGGGCATCTTTGCCTGCATCGCCAGTAGCTGAATTTGTCGCATATGAATTGATAAACTGCTTCCACATATCTCGCGCGAGGTCGTTCGCGGTCATCGGATGATTGAATAGCGCACGAAGATAATCATTTTGATCATACACTGTGGTCTGGTATTTTGTTCCCGGAAATACCGTCTTGGCACCCGGTGCGTGTAAGTCACTGAAGAAGCCCGCGCGGCAAACATAGTACCGCTGATCTGGGTCAGTTGGATTCAGATACTCATTGTTGCACTTGATGTCCCAACCTGAGATCGCCAGAGCCGCCTGGTAAACGTGTGCGTCGTCGTAATTTGGCTTTCCATCAAGGTCATATACTCCGACGGTGAGCAGCTCTGAAGCCTCGCGAGCCATATCTTCATTGATTGATGGTCGGTTTGGGTAGTAATGGTTAGTGCCGCCACTTAACCAGCGTACATGCCCAAAGTGGTCATTTAGATAATCGGTAGCGAACTGGCGATAGTCACCAGTAATGGTGAGCCTTCGAAGCATGTCGAGATGAGCCCACACGGCAAAGTCGTCGTTATTGAGCACACGCGTCGATGTTGCCATACGTTCATCGTGCGCCCACATAAAGAATTTGTAGAAAAACGGGTTTCGGCCATAGGCAAAGCGGTAGAGAATGCCGTAGCGTAACCCGTCAAGTGACACTGAATTTGGATCGTAGAGATCGCAAAGCTCTTCGTCCGCGTCTTTGTCAGCAAATGGCTTATTAATACAGGCGTATTCGCGTTCAACCTGATCGATATCCGGCTCTGGAACATAGGTCATTAAACGATCGACTGCCTTTTCAAGACCAAGCTGCACAAGTGTGTCAACTAGTTCAGGAGGGCAGCCGAACGCGAACCGTTCGCAAAGAAGCCGTGCTTCATCGGCGCCAAAGTTTCCGGTGTATTTTTCGAGTGAGAGAAACTCAGGTTTATTGCAGCCATTCTTTCCGGCTTTAGCCAGCGCCGCAATCTTCGCCACTTTCGAGCTTGGAGCGCGCTTCGCGCGCATTGTCTTTAAGAGCTTTGCATAAGAAGAGAATGTAAGGCCTTTTTTGGAGTTTCCGACCTGGCCTGGCGTGTTACCTAGGCAGCTTATGGTTACCTTTTTGACCTTCTTGCCACTGCCAAGCGGTACCTGGACCTCAAAAACATCTGAAGCATCGATTATTTTGGTTGCTTTTGAATGCCCCTTGCCCTTACCTTTGCGGCGAGCAGCTTCAGCACTGTTGTGAGCGCCAAGAACTAGAGCTAAAACCGTGAAAAAGCTTAGAAAATTTTTAATCATCGCTCAAACCCCCAACGATGAGGCACACTGAATAAAACGTCGCATTAGTACTACGGTGCAATTTATGTGCCTCAAAGCTAACTCTTCGGTTTAGTTACGTGGAACCAAACGCCATTGGTTCGATTACTAGAAAGCGGTTTCCGTTTCATAAGAAATATTTGCGGGCCTTACCCTCGGACAATTCGTCCAAAGCCGGAAAATAGTTAAGTATTTTTGTAGATTGGTCTGCTTGAGCGTAGCTGCTCATTAAGTGTACGATCTTCCCCCCACTCTGTGACCTCTGTGCCTTGTAAGTTCTTTTTCAGGCAGTTTCCGTGGTGCACACTAGGAGACAA
>CAZEAC010000115.1:0-11962 GCA_964510065.1 uncultured Bdellovibrionales bacterium
TGTAGCTGCGGGGCAGGTGATTGAGCTATCGACTGCGCAGTTTATCTTGTTACCCTTCGTCTTACTCTGCCTGCTCGTTTTGAAAATAAAAGGCTACGCGATTCCTTGGATCGTACTTGGAATCGCCGTTCTGGGCAGTTCATATTCTTTAGTGCGAGCATTTAATTTGTCACCTTGGCGTGCCCATTCGTTAATCATTTTTCGGCTGGACAACGATCAGTTTGAAGCCGAGAGCCGAGTGGCGAGGAGCCGGATTCGGCGATACCTGAAAGGGGGTGGCGTGTCGATTCGAAGCTATCCAAGGCAGCTTCACACCTGGCAGGAAGCGCGAGATTTCGCCGCGGCCGAGGGGGGCGCAAGTCCGCTCCTTTGGGGGAATGCGCAGTGGAACCGTATTTATATTCCGGGCGAGATCTCCACCGTAATTCCCTCTGCTATAAGTAAAAGAATACGTGAAGATACCGGCCTCGAAGTGGTAGCGGGGTATTCCTACACCGGATTGCCAGGAGCTCCGGAAGAGGCAACCGCGAGTTATATCGCGGCGTTGCTGAATGGACTTGTGGGGAGCGCGGATGGCCATGAAGAAGCTGAATTACGGACGGCTTCATTGATGCGCAATTCCTGGCGCACCTATTCGCACCGTGCCTACGCTGCTTTTCTCCTTGGAAATTTTCACCTTGCTATGGCGTACGCTGACGGCGCTGCTCAAGAGGGCGAGCTTCGCTGCGCACGCTCTGCCTTTGAAAAGGCATGGCAGGTCATGAAGCCGGGGGACGACCCCGAACTTGCCGCTGCGATTCTTAATAATCATGCTGTGAGCCTTCGCATTAATCGCCCCGGGAAGCAGAGCGCGGCGCTACGTCGAACAGTACAGCGCGAACTTCGAAGTGCAGTGCGAATGACCCGGCTCAAATCGCGTTACGGCGCCGGATTCGAAGGAGCGGCGATAGCGCAGACCAATTTAGTAAGCCTTCGTGAAAGCAAATTGAAAAAGCTAAGACGGAAGGGCAAGAATAAGGGGAAGCACAATGCTCAAAGAAAGCGAAATAGGCGCGCAGCTTAAGCTGGTTCTCGAGGAAACCAATTTCAGTTTTCTCGGTAAACGCTACGCCGGGAAAGTTCGTGATAACTACACGCTGAATAAGCGCCGATTCCTGATCACCTCAGATCGCATTAGCTGCTTTGATCGAATTCTGACCACTGTACCTTTCAAGGGGCAGGTGTTGACGGAGCTTGCGGCGTTTTGGTTTAAGGCTTCTCGCTCAGTGGTAAAAAATCATCTGATTGATATGCCCGATCCGAATGTCATGGTGGTGCATGAGTGTGAGGTGCTGCCAATCGAGGTGGTCGTACGGGAGTATCTCACCGGGAGCGCGTGGCGTGACTACCAAGCGGGAAGGCCGATTAGTGGTGTGACGCTCCCCTCCGGTCTTCGTATGTCAGAGAAACTTCCGGAGAGAACTGTTACGCCGTCCACCAAGGCGCAACTTGGCGAGCATGATCTTCCGATTTCGGAGCAAGATATTGTTGCGCGGGGCATTGTGCCCCAAAAGCTTTGGCAGCAGATTCGCGAAGTGTCGCTGGCGCTTTTTGATTTGGGCTCTCGTGAGATTGCGAAGCGCGGACTGTTGCTGGTCGATACTAAGTACGAGTTCGGATTGTACAACGGCGAACTGATGCTCGTTGATGAAATTCACACACTTGATTGTTCGCGAATTTGGGTAGCAAAAGAGTATCAGCAGCATTTCTTGCGCGGCGAACCGCAGGAAATGTTAGATAAGGAACCGGTGCGGCAGTGGCTTTTGCAACGCGGCTTTAAAGGCGACGGTCCAGTACCGGAAATCGGTGAAGATTACCGTATCGCATTGGCGCTTCATTACATGCAGGCTTTCGAGAGAATTACTGGGACAGCATTTAACGCAGTGCCGGGCGCGGTGCTCCCACGGATTGAGGGTAGATTACGGGAGTATGTTAAGAGCTAGATTGTTCGGCCTGTCGAACTAATACTCTGTTAACGAAACAATGTGGCTTCTTCTTGGTTTTAACTCGGTGCTCTCTGTGCCTCTGTGGTTAAAAAAAAACACAGAGGCACAGAGAGCACTGAGTCGGGGAGCGGCAGCTGCTAATCTTTAGTAAGAGGCTCGCGCTCTTATGTCGGCGCAGGTGTTGGAGCATCTGCAACTAAGGGATCCGTTCCCAACACAAAAAGCTCTTCACCATCTAAGAGGCCGTCGGCATCGGTATCGGGAAGTGCTGGATCGGTGCCAAACTTGCTCCGCTCAAATCGATCGAAAATTTGATCGCTATCACTGTCAGCGCGTCTGGCACGGCATTCGCGTTGCGCGTCCCCTTTAAGAAATTCGCGAAGGAGAAAAGCCATGGCATCGTAGCCCGCCGATGTCGGATGAAGGCCGTCGTCGGAGATAAGTTCCGAAGGAACCTGGTCAAAGTGCGCAGCCAATGTCAGACCACGCGCCTGTTCAGCGATAAGAAGCTTATTTACTTCGTCAATGAATGGCTTTTGAAATAAACGTGTTGTTGGCAGAAGGGTATTTACCGCGATATAGGGAGGAGCCTCGTCATATTTCGCTAATTCAGTGCGCAGAAATTTTACGAGTCGCCGAATATTTCTCACTGTGAATGAAGGTTTCAACTCGCTCCAGTAATCGTTCCGTCCAACATCAATAAGCATAATATCGGTGTTCACAGAGCGGAAATAAGTTTTGCCGTGAGGTAGTTTTCGCAAGTTCTTCTTGAACGCGCGAAGAAGCTGATCACTGGTGATGCCACGCACACCTACATTTCGAATAATCGAATCGGGAAAAGTCTGGCTCAGTCGTAGCCCATAGCCGCCACTGTTTTCGTTGAGTTCGTCGCCCACGCCGTATGCGATGCTATCTCCCGTAAAAGCAATCTTCAGGCTACGATCACAATTGTAGTCGATAAGTTTATCAATAAGTGGGCAGCAGCTGGCGGATAGTGCAAAGCATGATCCGAGCGCGCCAAGCGAAGCTCGCGACAATAAAGTGCAAAAGAAGTACCTTACGCTCCACATAAGACGTCTATATTGGATGTCACTAAGTAAAACCGATGCTCAGCATATGACTGCTGCGTCACCGTGGATATATTTAAGCATAACTCTTTTTAGGAGTTTTGGTCAAAAAGCCAATAGATTTGAATAGATGAACCGCTTGTGCTGGTTTTTTATAGTTCTTGCAGCTGGGCTTTATATTACCAAGCCAATAGTTGATCCCGACCTGTGGTGGCACATTGTCATTGGCCGTTGGATTCTCGCCCACCATCAGCTGCCCTCTGTAGATTTGTGGACGGTGTTTGGATCCGGAACGGTATGGCGTGCTTATTCCTGGACGACGGAGATTCTCTTTGCCGGTGTTGATCGATATTTTGGGATCCATGGGCTGCTCGTTCTTAAAATGCTATTCGCGCTGCTGCTCACAGGGACGCTGAGCGCAATTTTTATCACCATCTCTCGTGATGCATTTTTAGGGACGCTTCTCGGCCTTTTAGCTGCGGTCGGTTGTTTCAGTCATTTTACACTTCGTCCGCAGGTTCTCGTGTGGATCTACTTTGCCTGTCTTCTCGGAGTTTGCGCGCGGATTGAAAGGCACGGGCTTGGTATGAAGGAGCGGCTGTTACTGATGGTGGTGATGGCGCTTTGGGCAAACACACATCTGAGCGCGGCGCTTGGGGTTCTCGCCGCAGCACTTTGGAATTTCGCACCAGGGAAAGGGCCTCTCGCGGCGATGTCGTTGCTCTACGCCCTTTTGGGAACTCTGCTCACGCCGTATTTGGGAGGGGAGTGGATCACTTTTGTCGAGACCACGACTCATCCTTTTTCCCATGCCTCAATCATTGAGTTCCAGCCGGCGACGCTGCATCAGTATGCAACCGGTTTTCTTGTTATTTTGTGCGCGTTGGTCGCGGTCTTTTTTCATAACCGTCCTAAGCTCTTTTCGCGCGCGCAGCTATTCTTGCTCGGCATTTTCCTTGTTGGAGCATTTGCAGTAGTAAAATTTATTCCCTTCGCGCTGATTGTAGCAGCCGCGCTCAGCGCCCGGTATTTCGCGCAGATTGCTGAGAAAGAGCTTCCACGCGACGAGCTTAGTGAAGGATTCGAGCGCTTGCGTAGATTGTATGAATGGCTTCCTAAACGGGGAGTAACATTCTTGGTGCTATGTCTCTCGATTTTGTGGGCGAACGCGCTTTGGCAGAAGCCGCTCGATGAGGTAATTACTCCAAAGGCAGCGGTCGACTTTATCGAGCAAAATAGCTTACCCGGTCCGCTGCTCAACACCTTCGGAAATGGTGGTTATTTGCTCTACCGCAGGGCGGATCAGCGCGGCGAGGTAGCCGAGAAAGTGTCCATCGATGGGCGGACTAATCTGATTAACGCCGAGCTTTGGGCAAAATTTTCGAGCGCGATGAATGGCACTGAGAGGTGGCACGAGTATCTCGAACTAAATCAGCCAAAAACGATTCTTTGGAGATGGGAGAGCCCGCTGACTTCGATTCTCAAGCTCGATCCGAATTGGTGTATTGTTTTCCGAAGTGGTGTGCCTGACAGAGGTCATATTGTGTTTCTCAGTCGTGAGGCCTTTGACGTATATAAGGGCAAGCTAACTTCACCCGACTGCGATCAGCGTAATTTGACCGTGAATAAGTCTTAAGACTTGTGCGAAATTCGAGTCATTAATGCACAAGTGTCAGGTTCGAGTATATTTGCTCATTAACCCCGGATATTGCTGATAAGTCCTTTCCTTGCTCTGTGACCTCTGTGTCTCAGTAGTTTAAATACTAAAAAACCTCAGAGACACAGAGGTCACAGAGTGAGAGAGAAATTAATGGGGAGTTACGCTTATGAGAGCTAACCAGCTAGTTTAATAGCGTAAAATACCGAACTTTTTAGCCTTTTTTTGTCGCGATTGCTCCATAACCTATATGCCATGAAAGCACTCCTGAAGGACGAGAATATAACGCGCCAGAACGGCCTACGAGCGGTGACAGGCCAGACCGCGCGTGCACGCTCGGGGACTGCGATAATCACTCCTCAAGAAGCTGCTATCTCTATCGCACGAAGTACCACGTCTCCCGATCTTCAGAGGCTCGTGTTGCATCGAGATCGCGGCCGCGATCTCGAACAGGCTTTGCAGTGGCTCAGCGCGAGCCCCGATCCAAGTCTGCTTCGCCTCACCGGCGGTTGTCTCGGAACGGATCCGAAGCTCGCGCTTCGTGCCAAATCGACTCTTGCTCAAGTGCTCCGTGAATTTTCGGAGTGCATGATTTTAGCCGGCGGAACTCAGTCATGCTCAATGTCCGATTCGCGCGACAGGCGTCCCTGTATTCCTGAGGTAGCGATGGAGATTCAGAGCATCGAACGTAAGGGCAAGATCCTCGGAGTTCTTCCGGGCCAGGAGCTTGGAAAATTGCCGTCGGGTATGCTCGCCATCGAGCGCGGAGACTCATTGAGAGATCCATGGAATGTAGTTGTCGACTCGAGACTTACCCGCGCGGTGGTATCTGAAATTGAAAGCACGCGTAAATGGGATTCTGAATGGCGAACTTCGCTCGATATTGCTGAGCGGCTAAAAACATCGAACACAATGGAACGAGCAGTGTTGCTCGGCTTCGACGGCGGCTTGTCGACGCTTCGCGAGTTTCGAGCATGGGCCGAACACGCGCGTGAACATCCCAAATTTCACCTGCTGCTTGTGCGCGGCGGCGCCGAGGATCGCGCCGTTGATACTCTGGCCAGAAGCTGGAGAGCAACTCGCAACAAACAGATTCATATCGTCGATCTCAACGCGGAACAAATTTCCGCGGCCCTTGCAAGAATCGGATTTAAAAAGACAGATAACAGCTTTAGCGGTGCGGTCTAGCAATAGACGCTGAAGCTCTTCCGTGGGCGCGTGAGTGGCCAAATGGGACATCTTCTACGGAATCGTCTTGTACAGTCACCTTCAACAAAAAAACGGCTGCTGAATTGGAGATTTTGAGCACTACTCGAATGCGTTGTGGCGGCATGTCATGTTTGCGAAATGTCCAAGGTATTAGCACTGCTCGCTGAGCATGAGCTTACTCTGAAAATTGCAAGTGACAATCTTAGGTATGCCACTGTTGATCCAGGCATATTACCAATGTACCTCGCCGACATGGACTTTGCCTCACCTCCTGAAATTGGCGAGGCTCTTGCGCGTCGTGTTGCTGAAGGCGCCTACGGATACGGCGCGGTCTCCAGTAGTCTCTCGCAGATACTCGTTGAGCAGGTTGCGAAGAAGTACCAGTGGCGGATTTCGAGTGACGAGCTTGTTTTCTTGCCCGGACTCGTGAGTGCCCTTGCGGTGGTCGGCAGAATCGCTCGTTCGTTGAAAAGTCCCATACTTGTGCCGACTCCGTGTTATCCGCCCTTCACTCGGAGTCCTGGTACTATGGAAGCGGAAGTTATTCGGGCGCCACTGCTTAAAAACGAGTGGCGATTTGACTACGATGCATTTGAGCACGGGGTCAGACGGGGCGCGCGCTTTCTTCTGCTCTGCAACCCGCATAATCCAACGGGGAGAGTATTTAGTCGGGCTGAACTTGAGGAGCTTGCGGAGTGGGCGCTTTCAAAAAGAGTTACGATCGTGTCCGATGAGATTCACTGCGAACTCGTGCTCGACAAAACCTTAGTGCATACACCTATCGCAGCACTCGATACTGAGCTGCGCAAGAACGCAATTACGCTGCTTTCACCCTCGAAAACGTACAACTTGGGTGGGATGAGCTTTGCCTTCGCTATAATTCAGGACGTCCATCTTCGGGAGCAATTTCGTGCCGCATCGGCTGACATTGTGCCAAAGCCGAATATTTTTGGCTTCGTAGCAGCAGAGGCGGCTTATCGCTTTGGAGAGCCGTGGAGAATGAGGCTACTCGATCAGCTGCGCGCAAATCGTGAATTAATATCTGAACGATTGATGCCGTATGGCAGGCTTGTGCAGGTAAATAGACCACAGGCGACCTATCTGAGTTGGCTCGATTTTTCACGGTGCGGATGGGATAACCCTTCCCGGGTAATCCGCGAAGCAGGTCGCCTTGCCTTGGGTGATGGGGCACTTTTTCATGCGCCCGAGTGTGCGCGATTATCTTTTGGCGCGCCGACGGCTGTGGTTGAAGAGGCATTAGCGCGGATCAAGGCGGTGCTTGAAGTCTTGCTTGAGCAACACGCTCGTGCCGGAGTAGGGCATTAATTTGTGTGTCGTGAGATACTCCACAACTTCGATGTCAGCAATTGAGTCGCCAAATTGTTCGAATATTTGCTGTCGAATATCGGCAAGCTCATCGCCGTTAGTAGTATAGACGTCAATTTCGTAATTCCATTCGCCTAAGGATCGAAGGCAGGTTGTGATGCGGGGGTGTTCTGCACAGAAGCATTCAAATCTCCGGGAGAACTCCGGATCGGTGCTGCGTTCATACACAATCAGCATATACTTGCGCAGGCCGAGAGCAGTGTAATTGATGTCATGCGCAAACCCGACTATGACACCAATGTCGAGCAACTTCTGTACTCGGTACTGGAAGGTTGTCACTGGAAGCTTTACCTTCCGAGCGAGCTCTGCGTAAGAAGCCCGTGCCTCGCGACAGACGACGGTAAGCACTCGGACATCGAGTTCATCGAGGTGAGCAGCGGCGAGACATTGTGAGTAGCTAATGCTCAATCGCGTGCGAACGTTGCGCGCCGGGACCGAGGGGAGCTGAAGTGGAAAAAGCTGCCAGCGAATGCGTGTCGCAATAGAGCGACCCCTGATGACGCGACTTACCGCTCGGCCAAGTGAACTAATGTAGCTGTCGAGCTCAATGCTACTATGGCAGAGGAACGAAAGCATATACTGAAATGCGCCTGCGGTTTCTACCAACCAACACACGTTGGGCGAGGACTTGAGCAGATCTACAAAACGTTTCCTATCAAGCTCTGATTCGGTCAGGCGGCGGATAAACACTCCATAGTCGGTGAGACCCAGTGAGCTGACGTTGACGATGCAGTAAGGATTGATTAGCTGCCGAGTCTGAAGAGTGGCGAGTGCTCGACGAACGGTATGAGCGCGCAATAAAGTCTTCTTCGCCAACTCTGCAACCGAAGCGCGAGCATCAAGATGCACCGCGCTAAGAATCTTAAGCTGTTGTTCGGAAAGTCGCATCGATTACGCCCGGGAGTTAAAATTTGAGATTAGTATATAGCCAACAATTGCGCGAGTTCGCTAGCCTGGTCTTCACGAAGCCCATTGTTGTGCAAACGTAACATGTCGATTGACGTAATTGCTCATTAACCCCGGGCATTTCTGATGAGTCTTTTCCTCACTCTGTGCTCTCTGTGGTTTACATATTAAAAACCACAGAGAGCACAGAAGTTACAGAGATGAGGAAAAAGCTACTCACCCTTAATGAGTTTCCGCCATGGATTTTTGGGCGGCCCCAGGGTAGAATACGTTCCTATGCAGGCTATAGAAGTGTTGTACATTCCGGTTCCTTTGTATGCTCTTGGAATCGCTGTGATCGTCGTTGCCGTGGTGGTCACGCTGGTTGTTGGGCTTATCAAACAGTCAAAGATCGCAATTCTCGCCGAGCGTCTAGCCGCGCGGGAGGAGAATCTTGCGGTGCTGCAGAGGAGCCAGGAAGATCTTACTCATCGCTTTAAAGCAATTAGCTCCGATGCGCTTCGCAGTAACAATCAGGCCTTTCTGGATCTCGCTAAAACCACACTTGAGCGATATCAGGAGGGCGCGAAGAGCGATCTCGACAAGCGTCAGCACAGTATCGACGCGGTGGTAAAGCCGGTCAAAGAATCGCTCGAGAAATTTGACCAGAAGATCGCTGAGCTTGAGCGCAGCCGTGTCGGTGCTTACGAACGACTGACCCAGCAGGTAGATTCATTGCAGCAGGCACAGGCCTTGCTTAAAACCGAAGCGTCGAATCTGGTCCGCGCGCTCGGCACCCCGCGTGTCCGCGGGCGTTGGGGCGAAATTCAGCTTAAACGAGTGGTCGAGATGGCCGGCATGCTTGATCATTGTGATTTTCATGAACAGGCATCGGTGTCAACTGAGCAGGGAGCGCTTCGGCCCGACCTTATTGTGAAGCTTCCCGCCGGAAAGAATATAGTTGTTGACGCCAAAGCCCCGCTCGCGGCGTACCTTGAGGCGATCGAAGTTGACGGTGATTCCGCGCGCCGTGAAAAGCTTCAAACGCACGCACGGCAGATTCGAGATCATCTGACCGCGCTCAGCAGGAAGTCATACTGGGCGCAGTTTGAGCCCGCGCCGGAATTTGTGGTGCTGTTTCTCCCCGGCGAAAATTTCTTCAGTGCAGCGTTGGAGATTGATCCGGCGCTTATAGAAGAAGGCGTTACGCAGCGTGTTATCTTGGCAACGCCAACCACCTTAATCTCACTGCTTAAGGCTGTTGCTTATGGTTGGCGTCAAGAGTCGCTCGCCAAGAACGCTGAGCAGATAAGTCAGCTGGGGCGCGATCTGTACAAGCGGGTCTGTGATATGGCAGGGCACTTTCAGGCAGTTGGCGGAAAGTTGGATCAGGCAGTCGCGAGCTATAATAAAGCAGTCGGATCTCTCGAGACTCGGGTGTTAGTGAGTGCGAGACGATTTAAAGATCTAGAAGCCTCATCAGGGGCAGATGCGAATGTGCCGCTTCTTGAACCAGTTGAAACGGTCACACGCGAGGTGCAGGCGCAGGAGTTACTGCCACGGGCCGAAAATAGTTGATTCCTTGGCTCCTGAAATTAGCGACAGGGCGGTTGGCTTTCTAAGCAATTGAAAATGTAATCTCAACGACACGTAGCCGAAGGTACATTCGGCTGTGGTGCATTACCGCGCTCGCGTAACCGTTGTCGTGCTGAAATTACAAGACCGGAAACAAATACGACCGCCGCAATGCCCGCCGCCAATGGTAAATCAGCGCGGGAAGATCTCACGAGTTCAGCGGCGCTTTTTTCGCCTTTTTTATCAAGCGCTGCGGCGATTTCGCCGTCTCGTATGTGCGAAGCTACGCCAATGCCGGTTATTGCGATGCTCAAGATTCCGGCGTTTTTAATCACGCTATTCATAGTTCACCAACTAATTAAAGGGGTAAGGTTTGCACCCAGGGCATTTCTCAAGCTGAATCCTTTTAAATTATAAGCTCTTTTGCGAGCTAATCAAGTTCGCGAGGGAGCATGGTTTTCGCTCCTTACATTAGAAATAAGGTGTTCGAATTTATTGCACCGATTTGTGGGAGTAGATTCAGTGGCTGTCACTATTTGCTTGGGGCCTATAAAATAAGCGCATGAAAACACTTCTCTATATCTTACTAACTTGGTTTTTCCTTTCCACCGCACCGGTGACTGCCGACGAGCAAATGCATGCCTTGGATGGAAATAGTTACGTTGTGGAAGTTCTTAAGACTGGAGACCAGCTATTTACCAACGAGAATCTCGAATTTGGCGACGGCAAATTCGAAACGACCTTTATGGAAGAGAAAAGTTACGGCAAGGCTGACTACGTCACCAACCTCAAAGACGGTTCGATCAGTTGGAGGGCGGTACTACATAATAAAGATGGTGACTCCTTAGTTTGGGAAGGCACGCAGAGAGAGGGCAGTATTCAGGGGACAATAACCCAGACGTCCGGGAAAAATTTGGGGAGCACCTGGTCGTTTAAGAGCGCGCAAAAGGAATGACGCCAAACTGATGCTGAGCGGCGATTTGAGGCGAGAATCCCTTTAAGGACCTTTCAATTCGCCGGCCTCAATTGGCAATTACTCACGCAAGACGCTGTGGATAAAAGCTGTGGGAAGCTCCAAACTGATTTCGCTCAGCGCCCTTTATCGTGAAAAAATATTAGAAATCCAGGCCCAAGCACACTTTATCTCCGCCCAGCCATAACACCCGCATAGAGTGAAGTATTGTAGCAGCTGTCTAAAATGATTCAGCAAGAGTTGGAAAGAGCCCGAAGAGAGCTTAGCGAGTTAGGGCGCGAAGCACGCGCGCTGAAGGCGCAGATCCGCGGCGCAGAAGGTGCGGTGATGACTCGTGCGCAGTCGGCAAAAATAGGGCAGCTTGTAGACGAAGAATTTCCCGCCCTGCAGAGAAGATTTGAACTCTTGGCGCTTGCTAAGGCGGAGAGGCTGCTTGGTAATCGGCTGATAGTAGCCAGTGACTACCTGGAAAGGATAGGGCTCTCCCTCGGCGAGCATGGCCCCCTGCCACCAAATATTATAGAGATTCTTCAAAAGCCCTGCCCAGTAGTGGGAGCGGGAAAGAGAGTGCACGAGACGCACCTGTTAGCCTGGGTACCGCCAACACTGACGCTGAAGATGTTAAGTGCGGCGGTTGGCGGGCAGTCGGGGAAGGTGCTTTGGAGTGACTGGATCGTTAACCACGCAAGTGGTTATGGAGATAAGGCTTGGGACCGCGGACGCTGGCTTCTTATCCCGGAGCGGTGTCCGCCAAAGACACTTGGGAAGAATTGGGAGGAGTCGCGGTCAAAGCTTAAGTCAGACTATCCGATGTACGAGCAGGCTGATGCGGTGGGCTTTGCGGCAGCGCTGATTATGCATGAAAGGAAGACTGCAGCAGCGAGTGGGGCTCAGCAGGGTACGCGGCTCTATGCCGACCAGTGGGGCTGGTGTACCGACCGACCGTGGGGCGCTGCGTTGGGCGTTGGTCGCTTCTTTGCCTCTGGCCTCAACGTCGTTGATGACAATCCTGACTGCTTCTCTTCGTCGCTCGGGTGCGCTGCTTGCTGGAACTTCGGAACTTAGTAATTGGAGATTTGGTACAATAATACTCGTAACCTCGCGTTGCAGAGGAAAGAAAGGAAATCCAGGCCCAAGCACACTGTATCTCCGTCCAGCCATAACCCCCGCATAGCGTGAAGTATTGTAGCAGCTGCCCTAAATGAATCAGCAAGAGTTGGAAAGA
>CAZEAC010000116.1:0-11839 GCA_964510065.1 uncultured Bdellovibrionales bacterium
GTAGGCATCGAGCAGTACCGCGAGCACGCCGCGGGTGAGCCCGGCTGAAGGTTCGATAACATAAGGGGTGTAACGCCAGCCCGGCTTCCCAGATTGCGGATCGTTTTTGTTTTGGTCGAAGTAGCTAAGTTTTACACCGGAATCGGCAGTATGTCTTGAGAGATCGTAATCCGTTCGTGAGGCGACACCTTCGAGTTCGCCCCAGCCCCAAGGATACAGATATTCAATATCGAAGCAGCGATCGGCATAATGTGCAAGTTCGTCCGGCGCGTGTGGCCGAAGCCTGAAGTTCTCGCTAGTTCTAGTGAATTTGCGCCACCACTCAATGCGCGTGTTCGCCCAGTAATCAAGCCACTTTCCCTGAGTGCCCGGCTCAACGAAGAATTCCAGCTCCATCTGTTCGAATTCACATGAACGGAAGGTGAACTTTTCGGTGGTAATCTCGTTTCGAAAAGCCTTTCCCTGCTGGGCGATACCGAAGGGCACTTTCATCGACATGCTCGACTGCACATTGTTAAACTGCACAAAGATAGCTTGCGCGGTTTCCGGACGAAGATAGATCGCGGAGCTTTTTACCGCGGCCTCAAGTTTTTCGCGAATTTCCGCACGGGAGAGATTCTTCCCAGCAATTTCATCAACCGCGGCGTCCAGTGGATCCACCGGGCCGATCGAGGTGCGAAACATCAAATTGAACTGTCTCTCGGCAGACAGCTGCGGCGAGCCGCACTGCGGGCAAATATAGCCACGCTCGTCGACTTTTGCCTTAAGTGTCTCACCACTTTTCTTGCCGCCTTTGATAAAGGATACCTCGTCCCCGGCGCAAGCGCGTGGCGCTTTATCAGCGCGGAAGCGCTCTTTGCAGTTAAGGCAATCGACAAGCGGGTCAGAAAACCCAGCGAGATGTCCGCTCGCCTTCCAGACCGCCGGGTGCATCATAATTGAGCCGTCGAGTCCGACAACATCTTCACGCTCGTGAACAGTCGAACGCCACCATTCGGCGGCGAGATTGCGCTTTAATTCGCAGCCAAGCGGCCCGTAATCGTAGGCGCTCTTTAGGCCACCATAGACCTCGCTACTCTGAAAAATAAATCCGCGCCTTTTACAAAGCGAGACAATTTTGCCTAATAGATCAGAGTCCGCGGGGTTGGTGTCATTCATAGATAGCATTCATCGATAGATTGAAAGTAATGTGCTCAAAGTACTGTACTCAGAGAAGGCTGGCGCTCTTGCGGCTTTGGCTCAATCGGTTCAGCTCGCGAGACTCTCTCGTAGACCGTCGTTCTCTCGACGGGCTCCCGTCCCGCAGCTTCAATTATCCTTCGAATCTCGGCATGCTGAAGCTCTTGCGGCGAATCAGAGCCGGACATGTGGTAGATTTTCTCTTCGGTGACTGTGCCATCGATATCATCAGCGCCGAACCACTGCGCAGTTTGCGCGGTCTTGATGCCGAGCATTACCCAATAGGCTTTAATATGCGGGATGTTGTTTAGCATGAGCCGGCTCACCGCAATGACCTTTAGGTCTTCATAGCCCGTGGGCGGGGGAAGATTTCGCATGCGGTTCCCATCAGCGTGAAAGGCAAGGGGAATGAAAACCTGAAAGCCATGTGTCTCGTCTTGTAGCGCGCGCAGGCGCAGTAAGTGATCGACCCGTTCTTCGGTGGTCTCGATCGTGCCATAAAGCATTGTGCAATTCGTTTTGAGCCCCATTTTATGCGCGGTACGGTGCACTTCAAGCCACTGGTCGGCATCGGCTTTGTCGCGGCAGAGCTTTTTTCGAACTCGCGGAGCGAATATTTCGGCACCACCCCCGGGAAGCGATCCAAGTCCCGCCTGCACGAGCCTTTGAAGCACCTGCTCGTAGCTCATGCCGAACTTCTCAGCGAAATAGTGTATTTCGACCGCGGTAAAGGCTTTAATATGGAGCGCCGGGTACTTGAGGCGGATCATCGCAAGCAGCTCTTCGTAATACTCAAAAGAGAGATGTTTATTGAGCCCGTTTACGATATGAATCTCGGTCATCCCGTGATGATAACGGTCGCGAATCCACTCCTCTGCTTTTTGCACGCTCATCGTATAGGCTTCGGGCATTCCCTCTTCGAGCCTAGCGAAAGAACAGAAAAGACAGCTCGCCTCACATACGTTTGTGGAATTGAGATGTAGATTCCAATTGTAATAGGTGCTGTTCCCGTGGAGCGCAGTGCGCACCTGATTGGCAAGAGCGCCGACCTGCAAAATGTCGGGATGTTCAAAAAGGGTAATGCCATCTTCAAGCGAGAGTGGGACTCCAGCGGTAATTTTGGCACTAATATTAGCGAGTGCTTTTACCATTGCTTAGCCCTGCGCGCTCTCCTCGAGCTCGCTAATTTTAGCCTTAAGCTCAGGCGACTTGTTCCCAAGATCTGCTGCTCGTTTAAACGAGATAAGGGCATTCTTTGAATCCTTAAGCGCTTCGTAGGCGTTGCCCATAGTGATGTAGAGCTCACTCGAAGGTTTCATCTGTAATGCGCGCTTTGCGGCGTGAATCGCTTCCTGGGGTTTGCCACTTGCGAGAAAGAGACCACTTAAATTGGTCACGTGCGCGGGATTTTTAGGATCCTGCTTGGCTGCCCTGAGAAGCATCGCTTCGGCATCATTGAAACGGCGCTGTAGCGTGTACACTGCGGCGAGACGCGATGCGACATCAGGGACCTTTTCATCAAGCTGAAGCGCCTTTTCGTAGTTTTTTTGTGCTTCGGTGATATTTTTCGCCGAGAAGTGCACGTCACCAAGACGCGCCCACAGCGTCGCATCATTTGGCACGCGCTGCGTGTACTCTTTAAGCACAGTAAGCGCCTGTTCGGTTTTTTTATTGGCAAGGTAAGCACCAGCCAGATTGTAGGCGGCGGTGGTGTTGCCAGAGTCGAGAGCGAGCGCTCGCGCGAAAAGCTCCTCTGCGCGCGAAAGGTCGCGGGCGGCAAGTGCTTTCGCTCCTTTCTCATTAATTTCCAGAGACTGTTTTGTTTGTGCCGACTCGGCCGGGCTCGGGGCGGCAAACGTGGTCAATGGGATGATAAGGAGCAAAATAAGGGTTATTATCAAGCGCATACAGGAGACAGCATAGCAGGTTTAGCTTAAATTTAAATAGCCCTCAGTGAAGGCCAGATTCGCCGGCTCTTAAAATTAGCAGCAGATAGGTTACCTTTATGAACCAAGGAATCTCGCCAATATAAGCACAAGGGTTTGCAGTAAAGCGCACTGCCGAAGCAGGTCAACTCGTTCGTCGACCGAGGCGCTTTGTAGGGGTTTAATGCCGCTCAGCACAGCAAGGCTAAGCAAGTAGGGGTTCTGCAGCATCCGGGCATACACCAACATCGAGAGCAGCGCCGGCGATGCGACAAGCAGAAGAGACAGCCGAGTGACTGATTGTTGAGCGCTTGACGCAATCTCGATCCTCTTTTTCTTCTTAGGCTTCGCCGGCAGCGCTGCGCCAATTAACTGCTCAAGCGCGGAGAGTTCGTAGCAGGTAACTATCATCGCCTGAGCTAATGAAACCACGAAAAGCTGCAGTATCGCGGAGGGGAGCGAGGCCTGAAAGCTCAGTATTCCAATTATTATATAATAGAGAAGCAAGGCAAAGAGAGTTCCGCCGAAGCGTCGTCGCAGTGCGCACGCATCAGCAATCGCCGAGAAGCCGAAGGCGAAGAGCAGTGCATAGAAGTTCTCTTTCTCAAAGCGCTCGGCGTATGCTTGAAGCACAATTAGGATAAGCAGCGCGGGCACGGCTAACTTTGCGAAATCGGCCACGGCATACAGATACCCTGTCTTACGCGGCGCGACCCCTTTACGCTTGGAAAGCTGATCGTTTCGAACTCTAATCCTTAGTAATGACCAGGCAATTCCGCAGCTCAAAAATATTAGTGTGCTTGCGAGGTAGCCGCCGAAAAACTCAGAGCCGATTGGCGGGGGAATGTAGAACGTGCCAAGGAGGTAGGGGGCACTTAGTACTAAGACGTGCAGTGCTTCCGGGATGACCCGATCTATGCCTGACTTAATATAGAGTAACTGCTTTTGCATTTCGTACACTGCTCGGGCTACTATCAAGGTCGGCCCGATTATGAATTACGCTACCACCCGTGAAGATGTCCAACGAATGTTCGGCAGTATAGCGCCACGCTATGATCTCGCCAATTCGGTATTAAGCTTCGGAGTGCACCATTTTTGGCGCCGGGCTCTTCTCGGCTTGGTGAAGTGGGACCTCCCTACGCGGGCAGATGGTTCGGTGGCTGTTTGTGACCTCTGTACAGGTACCGGGGACCTGCTACCACTTCTTAAACGTCGCTTTGGCCGGGCCATTGGGGTCGATTTCTGTCTGCCAATGCTTCAGGCCGGGAAGAGTGCGGCCTTAAAACAATTTTCACTGATTCAGGGTGATGGGTTGAAGCTCCCTTTTGCCAACAATTCGCTCTCTTTAGTAACTGTCGCATTCGGCGTGCGTAATTTTGAATCTCTCAGTACAGGATTGGAGGAAATTCGACGTGTGCTGCTTCCTGGGGGAACGCTTCTTGTGCTGGAATTTGGGCAGCCGTATTGGAAGCCCTTTGGGCTGATCTTTCAATGGTATTCCAAGTATCTGATGCCAATTATCGGCGGAATTCTCACCGGTGACGGTGCGGCGTACCGCTATCTTCCTGAAACTGCAAGCCGCTTTCCTTGTGGCAAGAGTTTCGAAAAGATTCTTCGTGATTCGGGCTACGGCGAAGTGAGGAGCGCTGCACTTACCTTCGGAATTGCCTATCGTTATGTTGCGCGGAAGGCTTAATTGGCTTGCTTCGTCGCTGGCACATAGCACCTAATCACTCTTGCAACGACCTGTTCCGCGAGTCCTCCGGGCCTGTTTCTTCCTTCAAAAATATAAAAGGCCCAAACTTTTCAATTTGTTGCAAGAACAGACACGTAAAAGCCGCACTGTGCCAGGCGAAGGCCAGGGTAAGGGAGAGAATGAAGAGATTATCTTAACTGACTTATCACTTGCGTGCGCGCTCATTTGCATAATTATAAGACTCTTCTCGTTTTTTTGACTGTGGAATTGGTTCGCTACCGTATGCCTCTTTGCTGCTTAATAGAGCCCCAGTCTTATGTTACCGCCATTTTTATTCGAGCTCGCGAAGCGCGGTAAATTGCTTAGAAAATGCGTGAGGAGTAGAGTAGTGAAACTTGCCTCTTAGCTTAGGAGTTTTATGCCGGAAGTAACAGCTGAATCATTTGATCAAACCGTGGAGCGGGTAGTGAGTATGCCGGCTAATGCCGAAGTAGCCGCCAAGGCGAGAGCGCGCGGATTCAGTATCATCAACGTCATGTGGGAGGACACCGCGCGAACCCCCGGGAGCTGTTGGGGCGCTAATATTACCGATATGACCCTGCAGGTTCGAGTTCCCGGCGCGCGAGGTGAAGAGGGCTTCGAAACAAAGCTTCTTCCGGTGATTCGAAAACCAAACTTCCAGGATGTCACCTGCGATCTTCCATTTGATAAGGTCAAGGTGCGAGTAGGTAATGAAAAAAGTGGCGGAGAGCTTCAGGTGATACCACTTCGTGACTATATCGGTAATCTCGCCAGCTATGTGAGCGACCCGAAGACAGTTCATCCAAAGAATGGGTCGCTTCTTGATGAGAGCGACAATCATATTTTGGTGAGTGCGCAGGCCTGTTTTCTTCCTATTCCGGCAAATTCTGAGGCGACCTGTAGCTTTAATCCAGTGCTTTACAACTATCAGTCGCGGCAAGACAATCCGGCGGTACTTACGATTTTGGTAACTCCCGAAGGGACAAGCGCGACGGTGCTCGATAATACTAATGACAAAGCCCAGTGGGGGCAAAACGTCTACTTCAACTCGAACGGAGAGAAAAGCTGTCTGACTGGTCAGCGCGCAAGTGCCTTCAAAGAGGCGCAGGCGAAGGCAATCGCTGCGCAGCAGGGGATCTCAGTCGAAGAGGCGCGAAGTCAGGTAACGCTTCCGGCGGATATGAATGTAGTGATGGTGATCCAGGTACCTCTCAAGCACAAAGAGCCAAAATACAGGTCCTCACCGGGTATACTTTTCTTTTGTTCGTCCATGTCGGATCCTGATACCTCGACCGAAGCATGTGCCTTTGGCTCTTCCGACGTCGAAGACGCGGTTATTGGCCACGGAGAATCGGAAGGCAAGCATTTTGAACTTGGAGGTTATAAACTTGAAAGAGATGTACGCTTCCCAATTCGGCTTACGCTTCAGTTCTATAAGGCGACGAGCAATGGCGTCGTCACTGATTCAGATCTCGACGGCCTGCAAAAAACTATCGAGGCAGTGTACAAGGATGCGGACTTTGTCGGCTCTTTGGTAATGAACACTCTTGAAAAGGGGCAGCTTGGCCGCGGACAGACTCGTCCGACTGCGCCTTCGCCGCTTGCGACTGCAGTTATCTCGCCGCCAGTGGATCATCCGCAAGTGGTGAAGCCATTTGATCCCGGGCAAAACCCGACCGCGGGGTAGGGAACGAAGCGTCCGGTAATGTGACATGGGGCAGAAGCGCAAAAGGAACATGCTGGACCCCCAAACTATTTGCAACTTCGATCCCTAATAAATTCAAAAACCTATCAAAGATCAAGTTTGGGCGTCCAAGATAGAAAATGTAAATGCGCGGTTCTTTTAGTAACCGTGACGTGATTTTTCGCGAGTTCAACGCGGCACAAGACTTGCTCTATCCGTGCAGGAATCAAATTGAAGCGCACTCGCGACTCATGATTAACTACGGAAGGACTAACTTATGAAAATCACAAAAAAATTTGTAGTAACCGCTGCCACCTTTCTGGGACTTGCAATCACTTCGGCCGGGTTCGCCCAAGTCCCAACTTCGAGTCCTGCCCGTTGGACATCACTCGGCGTACTAGCGAAAGCTCAAAAGGCGATAGACCCTGCAGTATGCAGCTACCGCCTAAAGACATTGACGAGTCCCTATTCAAATTACATTACACTTCAACCTTCAATTGATGAAATCGGCGCTCGATTTCTCGAGGTGGCATGTGCAATCGACGAGGTTCTGCCCGATGGGGGCAGCTGCACTAAGGCACAGCGTAAGCAGGTCACAAGTGACTTTCCCGCGCAGAATCTTTCTGGGCTTATTCTCGCCGGACTGATTCCGATCGACGCATTTAATCTGGCTGATTTTTATGTGCTGAACGACAAACCGGCTAAATTATTCGGGCAGGTGCATCTAAGGGTGGTACAGAGCGTAAAGTATTCAACTAAGGGCGGCCGATTTGTCGAAAATTTTGGAAATATCGATGGGTTTTTTAGCCGTTCCAACGACATCATAACTTTGCAATCTAATGGTCCGAGCGCGAAATTGGACACGACAAAGGTTGCTCTCGAAGAGCTCTGCTTTAACTAAAGAAAGTTCGGACGCCCCAAGTAATTCCCTCGGAGACCGCGCGCAGGTAAGAGGATTTATAATTGCACAGCGCAAGGTGCGTGGAACCATTCGCGGGGCGAATCGTTGGACGAATCGTTGGACACCCAAACTTGGACTGAGTAGATCCTCTTTAATTCGAAGTAGTTAGCTTAATCATGACTTTGGGTGTCCAACTGATCGTCTCCAACTGATCGTCCATGAACCTGATACATCACGGTACGCATCTTAGTGCAGATTGGATCTAATTAGTTGTCCGGGGGAGGGAGTACCTTGGCTATCTATCAAATGCGCCATTTGTATATGCGGCGCTCGGGCATTCTCGCCCTCATTTTTGGTATTGTCGCGTGTCATGCGACCAGTGGACACGCCACGCCTTCCCGCGCAGATTCCAGTGCTAAAAAAAGTGTCAAAGAGTCGCGGCTTTTTACTGGCGAAGCAATCTCTGAGGCGCATTTTCTTGTTGAGCAAACCGAGCAGACAACGATTACCTTAACTCGTAAAGGTGAGCTACTAGAAGTGAGAGATGGTAAGAGTTCTCCCTTTGCTCCGGGGGCGCCGTCAGTTCTGAACGTGTATGGAAGCCTGATTAATAGGGCGCCGACCTCTCAAGAGCTAGAGTCGATCAAGTCAGCGGCGTCTTTAGAAGATATACTGTCTACCGTTGGAAAACTCCGTCGGGCTGAGCTCTGGGCGAAGCGAGGTGACGATTCTCGACTATCTGACTCGTTGTATAGCTGGGGCAAGGCTCGGGTGCGCGAATTTGCTTCAAGTGGAACTGCTTCGCACAGAGAGGTTGAGCTTATTGCAAACTTTAGCACAGTAGCGCTCGAATTCGAGGACTACGAAGGAATAATCGAAGTTAGCGCAGCTATTGTTGGTCAGGATTGTAAGCCTTTGCTTCTGATAGATAACGGTGCCGGTGCTGATAGTGCCGGCAGGCTGGTTGCCCTAGTGGTAGGAGCGCAGAAAGCAGTTGGCAAAGTTGAGAAGGCGCTGCTACTGGCCACGAGCTGTGCTAAAAATCTCCCAGATTCGTCGGCGATCAAACCTTATATTTTAACTGCTCTAGGGCAGGCACTGCTCGCGGAGGGAAGGAACGTAGAAGCCCTGGCCGCTTATTCAAAAGCTATTGAGTTAGCGCCAAGCCTGCGCATATCAGCGAGTGCGTATTATTGGCTTGCATTTGACGCATTCTCTAGCGGCAATATAAAGGCAAGCCGTGCCTTCATTCAGAAATTACGCGAGGTGCTAGGCGAACCTAATGATAGCTTCGAGGCCGGGCTGATCAAAAAAGCTACCATCCTTGAAGCTGAACTAGCCAGAGCAGCGGCCAAGAGGAAGAAGAATGTGCAGTAAGGCAGGGCTTGTCACAGTTCAGAGGTTCCTGTGCGTTCTTCTTGGATCGACTGTTATTGCTGCAACTGCGCATGGCCAATATGAAACTCGCTGTATCGCTCCAAATAACTGTGCCGTATCACCCATCGCGGGCTATTCAGCCTGCGACACAAACAAGGACTGCCCAGTATCACTTAGCTCCAGTTCTGTTACTTCGACTACAATCCTGAGTAAGACTCTCTGCGCAAACTGTGGCACAGAATGCATCCAGGGCGAGTGGCAGTGCTACAGTGGAACACCTTCAGCTACTACTCCTTGCTGTACCACGACTGATGGAAGTGATCCCAGTGGTCGTACCTGGTGCCACACGAGCAATAATGGCATGATCGAGATCGCTCTAGGCGATCCACCGCCTCCGTCCTGTATAGCAACCACCAGTACCACCACAAGCACCACTACTTCTTCTAGTACTACTACCAGCACAACCTCTACAACGACTACCACTAGAACTACTACGACAACTACGGTCACGCGAAGCAGTACTACAACTCAGAGTTCAACCTCTTCGAGTACCCTCACCAGCAGTTCGACGACGACTAGTCTTATCGTGCCGCCTACTACTACGACGACTACAACAACTAGGACGACGACCACCACCACAACAACCACAACAACTACTACTATTGCTCCGCGTAAAAAGGTTCTTCCCGGACCATGCGATACCGAGTACACCGCCGGACCTACAGAGTTTCGAGCAGGCGATCGTGCATGCGGGGTATCCTGCGGAACGATATGCCACGACAAGCACTATGAAATCGGCAATGGTGATTATTTTGACAACATTTGGTGGGCCTTTGTTGATCAGCGCCCGGCCGAAGCCGATAGAGATATCTGTGTGTGTCGCTGTGAAAACATTGAGCGTTGTCGCGAGTGTAATATTAACAACCTTGGTATCGTTGATAGCGACGACTTCGTGCGGCCAAGTGTCTGCACCAATAAATATCAGTCTGTGTATACCCGTTCCGGGCTGCCTAATGATCAATTCCTAGGCCTCAACAAGCGCGCCTGTGCCCAATTAATCTCTCCTAAAGAGAGCTACTGGTTTATCTCTGGTATGGAATGCTCGAATCCCGGCGGCAAAGTGGAAGTGCAGGAACTTCTCAATGGAAAGATTCGCTGCCAAGCGATAGTAAACCACAACGAATTCGACTCTCTGACTTCGGACGGACAGACTACGGAGGGAACTCCTAAGCCATTACTGACGCAGGCCAAAAAGCCTGTGGAAATGGTCATCGCTCCGGAGCAGGAGATCAAAGAAGTCATAAAAATGCAGACCTCGAATGCTGCAGATATCGACATCCCAAGTGGGACCGGCCTTTTCAAGCATGCTTTTAGGTCAAGGACACACCCCGGAGCAGTCGTAGATCCTGGAGCTCCCTTCGGCGTTCGAACAATGTCCATGTTTCAGTGGGAGATAAATCAAGAT
The DNA here is from genome assembly GCA_964510065.1 of uncultured Bdellovibrionales bacterium. Taxonomy (GTDB): domain Bacteria; phylum Bdellovibrionota_C; class UBA2361; order UBA2361; family CAIXSY01; genus CAZEAC01. The sequence goes on from CAZEAC010000116.1 coordinate 10,249, forward strand.
GATGCTGATTTCTTGCATAGCCTTACGCCAGAGCCGATGTGCATGGTGCGCTATGGAGAAACGTATCTCACCTCAGAAAAATACAAATGCAGCTGTCCGCGGATGTTCTTACAGTGGGAGAATAAGTATCGGCGCAGTGATCTATTCGGTGTGTTTTCGAGTCCGGAAAGCCAGGTTTGTGACTTTTGCCCTCTCGGCCAAGAAGGAGAGAGCTGTAATTCGAGCGAGTTTGATAAGGAGCTCATTGGCATTCACAAATGGTATTCCGAGAATAATTTCCCCAGAATTTCGGATGGAGGAATTCTTTACTGTATATTCAGTAACTTTTACGACGAATTAATTGTTAGCCGATATAAGGCAATGGGATTCCCTAATCTTAAGGATGAAGCGGTCATACCCGATCTTAACACCGTGAAGCGCAATTACTTCGAGTACGAGTACATAATGCGCCAGATAACAGAGACCGAGGCCATTACCAGCAAGATCATCGCGGAACTCGATGGTCCAAATGGGATAATAATGGCGCTAAAGAAATCAGATTGGACTCATGGCGCTGTTGCTAAGATAATTAACCAGGTACGCACCTACTGGATTATCTTGAAGATGCGCCATGCCGTGCGGGCTCTCATGGGGCGCGCCACGAGTGTTTACAAACTAAATGTTCTTCGCTACCTGAGCACTGGACTTGTCGTAGCACCTACTGATCCAAAAGCTGCCCTGCTCGATGATCCTTCTGCGGATTTGACTGGAGCCGATAATACCGTTCGTGAACTTTGGGCGCTCCAACGTCATCTCGAGGATTTTTGCCCGAAGATCGATGGTGATACAGGGATGCTTCCGCGCTGCGGCGGCGCTAACTTTCCGCCGCTAGAGGAGGGTGGCACTGAATTTACGGAAGATCACGATGGCGAAACAATCTACAGAGCCGACGTAAGGGAATATTTAGACCGAGTTCAGGCCGATATCGGAGCGAAGGACGAAGATCTAAAGCGCATGGCGGCGGACCTGCCCTTCCTCGCCAACTTCCCCAACGTCAACGATTGGAACATTGACCTCTCAAGCCAATCAATCGGCTCAAAAATTGCGAAGGCGGCAATTGAGCATTTCAGTACTGGGGCGGAGCTTCGTGCCGAGTACTTAAAAGATTTGGGAAAGCTTCGCGATTATCTTCTGTGTCCCGCTCCAGGGAATATCTATATCGAAGGCAAGTTCGAGGAGTTGGTTAAGAGCCTGATCCATGTAGACAATAAGCTCCCTGAAAAGCCGGTGTATGATAGCGCGATTGAAAGTGAGGACGCATACAAGCAAAGGCTGGACGATTGGACCAAAGAGATTGAATTCCAACGAGCCATAATAAAAATTAGGGAGGCACGCGAGCACCTACAGAACATTGAGGGAGTAAATAAGCTCTACGTTAACGCCGCCCGCGATATTGGGTCCGTGCTCATGATCGGAAAGGCAGTGAGCCTTGGGGTCAATGCCCTCAAGGTCTCTGCAGCAGCAAGCGGCACTATGAGTGCAGTGGCGCTGCAGCTTGCCGAGACCTACCGAAAGTGGATGACCCTTGGTTTCGGCGCCTGAGCTGTTCAAG
>CAZEAC010000117.1:0-11736 GCA_964510065.1 uncultured Bdellovibrionales bacterium
TCAAACTACGAAAGAGCGGCGAGGTCTCCACTCCGCGAATCGACGATTTTCTGGCCCAGATAGAAGGACTTCGGACTACATCGCGATAGCAGTCGACGACGTACCTGAGCGCACGCCGCCTTCTATACGCTGCATTGTGGGAATCCGCTTTGCGCGGAGCGAGGCTTGCGCGACCGCTACGGTAACCATATTCAGAATCTCATCTACCGACGCGTGGCGCTGTAGCACGTACGCCGGCGCGTTTAAACCAAGTATAATCGGCCCAATCACTCGCGCACCTCCGAGCCTTTGCAACAGCTTAAATGCGATATTTCCCGATTGCATATCGGGAAATATCAGCACATTTGCCGCTCCTTCAAGCGCCGAGAAGGGATAATGTTCAGTAAGAATTTCAGATACCACCGCAGTATCGGCCTGCATTTCACCATCAATCGCAAGCTGCGGCGCAAGAGCACGTGCCTTCAGCACCGCGTCACGTACTATCGCCGCCGAAGGATGTTGTACACTTCCAAAATTGGAATAAGAAAGCATCGCTACGCGCGGACTAATATTCATGCTTTCAGCAAACTCGGCTGCCATGACCGCAATTGCCGCAAGCTTTTCGCTGGTCATGTGAATGTTAATTGCGGTGTCCGCCATGAAGAACATCCGATCTTTAATTGAAAGAATGTAGAGCCCCGCCGCGGTAGTAGCGCCAGGCTTTAGTCCGATCATGCTCAGTATTGGCTTAACGACTGCCCCGTAGTGTCGATCTACACCACCAATCAGCCCATCGACCTCGCCGACGGCAAGCAGCATATTTGCGAAATAATGCGGCCTTCGAAGCTCGCGTTCGGCGTCACTTCGCGCGATACCTTCGCGCGCATGTTCGCTAAAGTAACGATCTACGTGTTGCTCGAACTGCGGGTGCAGGTGTGGCTCAAGAATTGTCAGATCCGCGAGGTCAATGTCATTTTTCGCTGCGATCTCCTCGATCTTTGAGCGCATGCCAAGAAGCACCGGCTCGCAAAGCCTTTCGTCTTTGGCAGCTCGAGCAGCTTTGAGTACTTTCGGGTGCGCCCCTTCGGGAAATGCTATTCGTTTCGCTTTGGCTTTCTTTGCCAAGCTGTAAAACACGCGCAACACCTGCCTTCCCTGATTAAGCTTTTCTTTAAGCCGCGCGATGTATTCCTCGATGTCGACGCTTCCGCGAGCCACCGAACTTGCCATCGCCGCTCTCGCCACGGCGGGTGCGACGTGTGAAAGCGCGCGCGGATCAAAAGGCTTCGGAATCAAATATTCTGGGCCGAAAGTGAAATCGCCACTGCCATACGCCTTACGCACGGTATCCGGTACAGCCTCCTTCGCCAGACCAGCAATTGCATATACCGCTGCCAGCTTCATTTCTTCATTAATTTTCTGCGCGCGGACATCAAGCGCACCTCGGAAGATGTACGGGAACCCAAGTACATTATTAACCTGATTCGGAAAGTCACTTCGGCCCGTCGCCATGATCAAATCACTTCGCGTATTCTTAGCCAAGGTATAGCTAATTTCAGGATCGGGATTGGCCAAGGCGAAGACAATCGGCTTAGCTGCCATCGAAAGCAACATCTGCGGGGTAACCAGATCTTTCTGAGACAGCCCGAAGAAAACATCGGCGTCTTTCATTGCATCGGCAAGTGTGCGCAAATTTGTCGACACGGCAAATTCTTGCTTGAATTCATTCATGCCCTTTTCGCGACCTTTGTAGAGGACTCCAACGCTATCACACATAAGCACGTTCTCGGGTTTAAGACCGAGGCGGATTAGCAACTTTGTGCAGGCAATTGCCGAGGCTCCCGCGCCACTTACGACAACGCGAGTCTTAGAAATATCCTTCCGCACGAGTTCGAGCGCGTTCAGTAACGCCGCGGCGGCAATAATTGCTGTGCCATGCTGGTCGTCATGAAAAACAGGGATATCGACCCTACGCTGAAGCTCCTTTTCGATCCAGAAGCATTCCGGGGCTTTGATATCTTCAAGATTAATTCCGCCAAAAGTAGGCGCCAGCGCCGCGACCGCGTCGACAAATTTTTGCGGATCTTTGCAATCTAACTCGAGATCAAACACGTCGATGTCGGCAAAGCTTTTGAAGAGGACACCTTTGCCCTCCATTACTGGCTTGCCTGCTGCTGGTCCGATATCGCCAAGACCCAGCACTGCAGTGCCATTGCTAATAACCGCAACTAAATTTCCTTTGGACGTATAGCGGTAGACAGACTCAGGATCTTTTGCAATCTCGCGGCAGGGCTCGGCAACCCCCGGACTATAGGCTAAAGCCAGATCTCGTGCTGTCTCGCAGGGCTTTGTCGAAACTACCGAAATTTTTCCTGGAGTCGGATATGCGTGATAGTGGAGGGCGTCGCGGGTCAGGCTCATGATTGAAGTCTCCCTAGGAAATCTGCCAAATAACGGATAAGGTCCGTTACTGTAGCCGATTCGTGCGCCTTATCACAGCACCATCCCGCAAATCCGTACAGCCGTTCTATTTAGGGCCAATTACTTGGGATCACTTGGATTTTCGGTCAGATACTGCTAGCCTGGGCTTCTCACGGGTTTCGTCGCGAGGAAGCGTAAATTGGCGAAGGGCGAGGCTTTTCGACGGAATTCGACCGGAGGCAGCCTATCAGGCTGTCGAGGACGAATTCCTAGAAAAACGAAGCCATTCGACAAATTACGCTTCCGTAGCAGAAACCCGTGAGAAGTCCAGGCTAACGTATGGTTGGATTTGAGCATGGTTGAGGTTAAACAGCATATAGAAGAGGTTCCAACTCCTGGGGTCGCGTTACGTCGCGCCGCCGCAAAGAGTATCCCCTGGATAATCACGGCGATAGCGCTATATTTCGCGTTTCGAGATGTAGAGTGGGATCTGCTTATAAGCCACCTTGGCGAGGCTGACCCGACTCTGATTCTGCTTTCATTTGCGCTCACAACATTTTCCTATCTTATTCGTTCCAGGCGGTGGCAACGTTTATTTCCTGCACCCGTGGACGGCCAAAGCAAGGCACCGCTGCTGAGCTTCGTCGATTCTTTTCGTGTACTGATCCTCGGCTTTTTCATGAATAACATCTTACCTGCACGGGCCGGTGAGTTCGTACGCGCACATCTTGGCGCGAGACATGCCGGCGAAAAGCGTACATTAGTGCTCGCGACAATTGCCAGCGAAAGGCTCCTCGATGGCTTAACTCTCAGCCTCTTATTTGTGGCCTTCTCTGTCGGCATAGGAGGGAGCGGACTATCGAAGAATCTGTTGTATGTCGCAATTGTCTTCGGCGCAGTCGCCATCGGCGTCGTTATCACGCTCGCATTCCGCGCGCCGATTTTTAAGTTCTTGGAAAGAATAAAAAATCGCTTCGATAGCAAGTATTCGCGCTACGCCTATGATCGAGCGCAGGTATTTATCAACGGACTAAGCCCTCTTACCTCGCCACGCGGACTTCCCGCCATAGTCTGCTGGTCGGCGGTTATCTGGACTGTGGAGCTCGCGGTATATCTTTTTATTGCTCGTGCTTACAACGAATCACTTTCCTTGGGTGTCGTCGTATTGTTTCTCGTGGCAGTTAATTTTAGCTCGCTAATACCATCCGCCCCTGGTGGGATTGGCGTAATCGAGGCAATTGCTTCGGCGGTTCTTGTCTCCGTGGGAGTGCCGCGCGAAAAGGCTCTTACCATGGTTATTACCCAGCATGTCATTCAATACCTCGTCGTGGGTATTCCGGGTGCTTTGGTCATGCTGACGTGGAAGCGCGAACTCAAGAAATTGAAAGATGAAGAAGAGTGATAGCGACCTCGAGGTAACACGTTGGATCGAAGGTCAGCCCTCGCAAGAGCAAGCCGTGTCTCTCACCGTGGTGGTTCCCGCGTACAACGAATATCGGCGTTTACCCCTCACGCTCATGGAGATGATCGACTATCTCGATACGCAAAGTTTGAGCTACGAGCTGCTTGTCGTAGACGATGGAAGCCGCGACGAGACTGCGGCGCTAGTTGCCAAGTTTGAGAAAATTCGAAGACAGGTACGCTTAATCCGAATGCCCAACAATCACGGCAAAGGACACGCGGTTAAGCTTGGTGTGCTCAATGCAAAAGGTACGCGCGTGATGTTCGCCGATGCTGATGGTGCGACACCTTTTAGCGAAGTGGCGCGCCTTAACGCGGCATTGGATAAAGGTGCTGATGTTGCTATTGGATCGCGTGCCTTATTTGGCAGTGACACTCGTGTTACTACGCGCTGGCATCGAAAATATCTTGGAAGAATTTTTAATGCCGTCGTCAACTTTGTGGTACTTCCAGGAATCGCCGACACGCAGTGTGGATTTAAGATGTTTAGTAACCACGCCGCGCGCTTTCTCTTTGAACACCAACGCTCCAATGGATTTAGTTTTGATGTTGAGATTCTTTATCTCGCGCAGAAGGCCCATCTTAAAATCGCGGAAGTCCCGATTAATTGGAACAACGTGCCTGGGTCCAAAGTTAACCTGCTCACTGATTCACTTCGCATGCTACGTGATATTTTTCTTTTCAAAATGTGGCACCGAGAGATAAACGAAAAGAGCTTTAGTCACCAGTGCTAAATTGCTATCGGTCAGAATCTTCTAATTTTGAGAAACTTTTCTGACTTTCTCCTACCTTTGTGCTCTCCGTGTCTCTGTGGTTCTTTGAAAGTAAAATAAACCACAGAGGCACGAAGAGCACAGAGATGAAAAGCGTCGGAAAACTTCGTTAACAGTGTACTAGCGAGGCCACGACGCGCTGCGCTCTTTCAGTGAGAACTTGTTCTGAAACAAGGTTCAGGTCCAATTCCACAAAACGTAATAGAGCGGCATAGCAAAATAGCGCCCCGACCTGCTTCCTTTTACAAATCTGTTACAACCCCCACACCAAATCGTGACATCAGAACTGCCTTTTTCTCATAGTAATTAATGTACGTTACGGCCAAGAAGGCTGGTTTTAGGAAGGGGCAGATATGAAAGAAAAGAAGGTTACCGACCTCGATTTGATTAGAAAATTCAAGCGCGGTTCGACTGAGGCATTTGAGGAATTAGTCCAGCGCTACGAATCAAAAGTCTTCAACCTGGCAATGCGTCTCACGCGAAACCAAGAAGATGCTGAGGAAGTCTTGCAGGACGTCTTTACGACGATCTACAAGAAAGTTGCTGGGTTCCAAGGCAAGTCCGCATTTTCAAGCTGGCTCTACCGAATCGTAGTCAACGCGGCATTCATGAAGCTTCGCAAACGAAAGCAGCAAACTACCATGTATCTCGAAGATCTTTCACCAACCGTAAAACAGCACTGCCTCGATAGCGATCCAACTTTCGCACTGCGTAGTGATTCGGTGACTCTCTCACGAGAGATTCGAGTAGTGCTCGAGAGCGCAATTAACCGCCTTCCCGCGCAATACCGCGCTGTATTCGTGCTCCGGGATGTCGACGGTCTTTCAAACCAAGAGGTCGGCGAGATCCTTCATCTCTCTACGCCCGCGGTTAAGTCTAGGCTCCACCGTTCGCGCTTGATGCTTCGGAAACGCCTTGTCCGCTATTACAAAGATTTTACCGGCAAGAAGCATGTTGTTATCGACGAGCGATCTCTCAATAGTGATTCCTTACTCTAGTGTGCGGTAATGGTTCCCCGATTACGAGCTCAGCTGCTTCGGCAGAAGCTGATTAGGCGAGTCGTGTTGGTGAGCACGGCAGTATTCGGATGCGCAGCCATCCTGCAGGTATATTTAAAGAGCAAGCTCCTTGGAATAATTGCCGGGGAGGTGATTGGTCAGCTTGGTGCTCAGCTCGCCTTTAACCTCCCCACCTTTGCCTATAAAGTTGTCGGCAAGCTACCTGGAGAAGAAAGTTTGGCCTGGACGCAGCCCCATCTTTGGGAGCTCCCACAAGGCTTACTCATTCTCCTTTTCTGCGACGCGCTCATAGTGGCACTCATAGCACTTTGGCTTCAACGCTCGATCGCACGACCGTATTCCGCTCTCGTCAGCGCAGTTCGCGAAGCAATAAGGTCAAGGAGCAATTCGCCACGTGCCGGCCTAGTTTCCAACAACAACATCGACATTCTCATTGAAGACTTGAAGGACATGCTTGCTGATTCTCAGGTTCGCGATTCTAAATTTCGCGAGTCGCATGCGCAGTTCGAACACACCCAGCTCCAAATGCTCGTCACCCATGCGCCAGTCGCCATGCTCATGTGCGATATGTCACAGCACATAATCGCCTGCAGCAATCAGTGGGCCATAGATTTCAATCTCGCCCAATCCGACCTACGCGGGCAGCCGCTCGAAAGGGCGCTGCCGTTCATGCCTACCCAGTGGCAGGAAAAGTTCACACGCGCATTAAACGGCGAGAGAGTGAGCGTCGCCGAAGAAACGATTTCAAGGCCAAATGAATGCGCCCTGGTTATTCGTTGGGCAGTACAGTCATGGTACGACGCTGAGGGAGCTCCCGGTGGCCTCATTATCGCAAGTTCAAGAATTGATGAACTTGTTCAGGCCCGCGAAGATGCGCTCAAATCTGCGCAATTGCGATCGCAGTTCCTTGCGAACGTTAGCCACGAACTTCGCACGCCTATGAACGCGGTTATCGGCTTCGCTGAACTGCTCTACGAGACCCCCATAACCGCGCCGCAGAAAGAGTACCTCGAGGCAATTCAAAGTTCGGCGAGAGTGCAGCTCGCCTTAATTAATGATGTCCTCGATTTTGCCAAGTTGGAGTCAAACAAAGTAGTGCTCGAAACACTACAATTCAAGTTACGTGACGTGCTTGAACGCAGCATTAGCATTCTCGGCATTAGCAGCGCGCAGAAAGGGCTAACTATTGAGACCACCATCGACGATCGAGTGCCTCAGCATCTTATCGGCGATCCGCTGCGTTTGCAGCAAATACTTACTAACTTAATAAGTAATGCGATCAAATTTACGGATAAGGGAAAAATTGAAATTTTCGTGAGCTTGCAATCAAAGAGCGAACGCGAGGTCAAACTTTTCTTTAGTGTGCGAGATTCGGGAATAGGCATCGCGGAGGGGAAACTCACCCTACTTTTCAAAGCTTTCTCACAGGCCGACGGATCAATCACACGACGCTACGGAGGAACCGGACTAGGTCTGGCAATCTGCGCCGAGCTCGTCGAGCTCATGGGCGGCACTATTGGCGTTGCCAGCAGCGTTGGTGAGGGCAGCACGTTCTATTTTACCGGAAATTTCCTACTGGCCTCCGCAGGCGAAGAAATCGGCACACCACGTAAGGAAATACTGCCCCTGCGAAGCCCAGTCATACAATCGTCGTCATGCTCAATGAATATTCTGGTCGCAGAAGACAATCCAGTAAATCAAAAGCTAATCTCAATCTTACTTACTCGAGCCGGACACAAAGTTACCATCGCTGAAAACGGCAAAGCCGCGATTGAACGCCTTGCGAAAAGTAATTTCGACATAGTGATCTTAGATCTACAAATGCCCGAGATGGGCGGCATTGAGACAGTGAAGGCAATTCGCGAAAGAGAGAAATCATCCGGCGCACGAAGAATTCCGGTGCTCGCACTTACCGCACATGCATTCGAAGATGACCGTAAAACCTGTTACGAAGCAGGTATGGACGCGTACCTTTCAAAGCCAATTCAGCGAAGTGAACTGATCACAACCATAGACCGGCTGTCGACAGCCGAGCCTAGCTGAGTACGTAAGGTATTATGAGACCGTGCACGTGGTGAGACTTTCTACCCAAGAGTGCCTGCATTAAGGGTCTCGAGCAAGGCGTCGAGGTTTTCCGCCTCCGGGTAGGTCCCCAGAAGCCGATTTCCCGCGTCTTTGGCCTTACTTGCAACAAGCAGCGCCGACATCTTATCGCCGGAATGATAATACGCTTCGGCGAGCACATACATCTCGCGTGGGCTCGCCCATTCGGTGTTTTGACAAGCCGTCGTCGCAAGTTGCGTCGCAAATTCAATGTTGTAGAAAGGTCCGCTTACCAAATACGACTGCGCGAGTAATGAAAGGACTCGCGGATAATCAGAGGCAACATGCATCAAGCGACGTAAATGGTAGCGCGCCTGCGCAATCTGTCCATTTTCAAGGAGCTGCTCGGCCCACGCGAGCACTGCGTCGCGCGAGGCGTTTTCTACATTCGCCAAAGACTCAAGCTCGGTTTCGCCCTCGCCCTTGTCACCCTGAATAATCTTCAAACGAGCGAGTGCTACCTTCAAGCGCACGTGTGCATTACTTTCTTTGCCCAGCTTTCGCCCCAAGGTAATTGCCTCGGAAAGCAAATAGTCCGGTCCGCCATTTTCGAGAACTGCGTTGAGAAACAATCCCGCCATCTCGGAATCCGGTTCATTGTGACGAATCGCTTTGTGCAGAGTCCATGCCGCTTCGAGCGACTGTCCAAGCCACACTTGCAAATTCGCGAGGCGTACACATGCCTCACGCATACGCGGATTCTCTTCTACGATCTCTTTGAGATAGGTCTCAGCTTCGGAATATTTTCCAGTCTTAAATAAGCAATATGAGAGATCAAGCTTCGCGCACTGCATCGCCGGGTGTTTTGCATGATCGGTTAAGCCCTGCTGATACAGCATGATGGCTTCACGGTACTGACCAGCGCGATAAAGCGAAGCAGCCTTCACCCAGGCGTGCACTGGCAAGCTACCCCAGGCTTTCCACCAGCGTTGATATAAATGTAACGTCGAAAAAATCCGCATAATTACCCATCCTTCCAAAGAAATTGCGCGTCTCTTTCCACTATCTCCGTCTTGGACCGAGTATTGCTTCAGAAAAAGCTTACGCAAACCTAGCAGCCTTGAGCTGGGCCCTTCATGGGTAAAGCCACAATATAGGGGGCTAGGAGTGTGCGCCACGAATCAGTGGCGCACACAATCCGTAGGGGCCGAAGCCTTCGCCCCTACTACCTGTCGTAGCTTAAATTATTCGTGGCGCAGGCTCCTAGAGGTAACTTACTGAAAGAACGAATGTTCTTGTCAGCAAAAATAACATAGCGACTAGGAAATACATTGCCTATTCGAGTGCTTAGTTCAAAGATCGGGGCTATTTTTGACTGATAAGTACTCCTAATTATTGAGTCAATCCAAAATCAACTGAAACGGCCCAATTCGTGCAACGGATACGGGAACGAAGCTTTGAGAGTACGGGAAGTGCTCTCCTCTTAACTCGTAGTCCTGATCTTTTCACATTTTTTATTTGAGGTTTTCAAGGTGTCTCGAAATCTATTTTCGCTTTTCTATGCACTCATCTGGGTAGCGATTCAGTGTGTTCCTAGTAGCGTTGTCGCCGCTTCCGAAGATCCCATACCTGAAGTTCGAAGAATACTTATGATCGATTCAGATTCGGGAGACCAGCTTCTCCGCCTTAAAGAGAGAACCACGATTGATATGTCGGCTTATCCGGAGACAGTGAGACTTCAGGCAATCGTGCGTCCGGCAACTGCGACCTCAGTAAAGTTCAGTATTCGAAAATTGTCGCGAAGTGGGAAGCCTGGGCGCGGGCGCGAATTCGTCTCAGTCAGGGGCAACTCGCGCGATGGGACCTGGAAGCTGTCACCCGGAACCTATGAGATTAGCGCGACGCCTTACGTTAAGAGGCGTCGCGGCAAGTCGGGTGGCGTCACGGTGATAGTCAACAATCCCGGTGTGACACCGACGCCCACACAAACACCGAATCCGGGCGAGACCATTCCGACACCGATTGCAACACCTACGCCGGTACAACCTACTCCGACACCTCCCGCTACGGGAGGAACCTCAAATCTCTCCGCAGTGTGGGCTAACGATGGAGGCGACAAGGTATCACGTGACGAACTTCGTGCGACAAATCGTGGCGCTTCGAGTATCCTTAATCGAACCTGGGATGGGGATTCAGTAAATTTATTTGGTGCGCGTAATGAAATGGTCGCATTCAATCTTGTCCTCGAATCCAAGAATGCTTCCGCACTTGACGTGCGGGTAAGCTTTGACAAGCTCGTAGGACCAGGGGGCTATTCGATTACCTCAGTACCCGCGACGGCAGACAAACTGTTCAACTATGTCGGTCGCAATATCGAACTTTTCTTTGTACGCTATTTGCAGATTAAGGGCCTGAGCAAACTGACCTGGGGGAACTATGACGAGCGCCACGTCCCTAAGCGATTTCAACGCCCTTATACTGGAACAGGCGTCGCCAGCGGAACTTGGAACGATCGCCCCGACCATGACAAGTTCTATCCTGATATCGCCGTGCCGTTTGAGGCGGTAAACAATTTCGACATCAACCAAGGTGAGAACCAGAGTATCTGGTGCGATATCTACATTCCTAAAGATGCACCTGCAGGCCTCTACGTCGGCTACCTAACGATACTCGAATCGGGCAAGACTACTCGCGCTATTCCCGTCGAATTAAAGGTGAGAAACTTTGCATTGCCCGACGCTCCATCAGCTAAGACTATGTTGTACCTTGGCTCAGCTGATCTGAATACACGGTTTCTTGGACACAGCTATCCAGCAAGCCAAACTGAGCAGGCGTATTCGCACAAACTGATTGACCGGCACTTTCAGATGGCGCACCGCCATAAAATTTCTATGATTGATAACAACGATGGCTACACCGTGTGGAACCAAGACGCACCAAGGCCGGAGTGGATGCCACGGCTTAATGGCTCGCTCTTTAGTTCGGCCAACGGCTACGACGGTCCGGGAGTAGGAACCTCCAACAATGTCTTCTCGATTGGCACATACGGCGCCTGGTCGTGGAACACCCAAGGCCAAAGCGCGATGTGGCAACACTCTGACGGATGGGTGAATTGGTTCGAGCAGAACGCTCCCAATGTCGAGTACTTCTTATACTTAATCGATGAGTCGCCGAATTTCGCACAGATTAACACTTGGGCACAGTGGCTAAACGTTAACCCAGGCCCTGGCAATCGTTTAAAGTCCTTCGCCACCATTCCGATGACTAACGCCATGGCCAGCACCCCTGAGCTTGATATTGCTGCGAGCTGGGCACGCTTTGGCGTTCAGTCACAATGGGACGCGGCTTTTTCATACTTCAAGCAGGCAGGTCGAAGAGCGTTCCTCTACAACTCGTATCGTCCGGCGACGGGGTCCTTTGCAACCGAGGACGACGGCGTCGCACTTCGACAGCTCGCTTGGACCCAGGTAAAGAAAAACGTCGATCGATGGTTTGCGTGGGCTGCAAATTACTATAACAATTACCAGGGCGGCACTGGCCAAACTAATGTGTTTCAATCGGCCTTTGTATTCGGCGGTAAGAACGCGGCCAAAGATCCAGTCATGGGCGAAACCGGCTGGAACTACACAAACGGTGACGGCGTGATGATTTATCCGGGAACCGATCATCTCTTCCCAAATGATTCTTATGGTATCGAGGGCCCGATCGCGAGCCTGCGCCTCAAACATTGGCGCCGTGGGCTGCAGGATGCTGACTACATCTCGATTGCAAAAGCAAAAGATCCCGCTCGCGTGCAGAGCATTATCAACCGCATGGTACCTAAAGTGCTATGGGAGTACGGAGTCAGTAATTTGAACGATCCGACCTATATTGTCAGCGACATCAGTTGGTCAATAAATCCTGACGATTGGGAAGCCGCTCGTGATGAGCTTGCCGATATTATCGATGGTGGCTAGTTCCCGGTTAACAAAACAACTTATCATACCTCTCGGTTCTCACTCGGTGATCTCTGTGCCTTGTAAGTTCTTTTTCAGGCAGTT
>CAZEAC010000118.1:0-11179 GCA_964510065.1 uncultured Bdellovibrionales bacterium
TTATAGCAGGAGAACCTCTAATTTCAGCTGGTACTATTTTAGGGGCTCACGTCCGTGCGAATTTAAGTTACGCGAATAGAAGACTAGAAGACTTGGTGCTAGAAGAAGACTTGGTGCCGCCCTACTCGCCCTGAAAATCACCTGAAAAGGAGTAGAACCTCAAAAATAGATCCTGAAACGATTCGATCTGCCGAGGAGCAGCGACTATGGGTTGCTGCAAGCGCAAGGGGCTTGTGGCAAATGGCTTATCTGGAAGCCAAAGGCTCTCGATATGACACGGAGTAACTCAGCGCAGCAGCGCGAGGCTGCGCAAGAAAGCGAAAATACAAAATACTCTTCAGGCGTATAGAGCTCTAAGCGAATACCGGATTCGCTCTTCGAATCGCCGAAGGCGGGAAAAATCCAGGGGGCCACATAACGGTAAAGTTCCCGCTTCTCCAGCAGTCAAGTACTTCTCGACACTGTGCAATCGACTCTTCGATAAAGGATAAATAGCTTGCCCTAATTTCTTGGTCCCAACAGATGCAATATAACCGTCTGCCTCGCTTCGTTGGTACATAGTCGTCATCTGTTGGCTTTGCGACTTCCGAGAGAGGTCGCGCTGTAGGCACTTTTTGTTTACTAGACGCCCTGCCAGACAGCTTTAACTCCCTTGCCCTGGCTATCATTCGAAGTAGTTCAGCTTTGATAGTCGCTTTTGAACTCGATGAAAGCTTAGCGAGCCATGCGAAAGGGGAGATGTTGAGAATTGCCGGAGCTGAAGTGCCATTTTCGTCTTTCGAATGAGTCCGGTAGTGCCGTTGGCAGACCTTAGAGTGCTTACCTGAGGTAAACATCTGCCAACTGTTACAGTACATCATTCTTGACGAATAATTCTGGTTATAAAGATATGTAATATAGTGCATTGCCTCCTCCTCCCCTAGGAGTACGGGTGAGTCGTACCCTTCACACCAAAGAGTTTTCTTCTGCCTTCCACGAATCTTATTGACCATATGGGAGAGCTCCTGTTTGACGTATCCAACAAACAGTGGAACGTGTTCAGGATTCTGGGCGCAAAGGAGTATATGTATGTGATTTGCCTCGAGATCGAAGGCGACGAGATCCACTGGATAGAGCTCGAGAGCTCGCGCCAGAATGGCGTCCAGTGCGTCTGAAAAGAGATGCGCCTCCTTGAAAGGGAGTCCCTCCTCGGTTCGACTGGTAATAAAGTAGAGTGAGCCGTGCTCAAAATATTTCAATGGGTTTGGCATACCTTACTATTCGAGGAAGTCGCTGAATAGTTTCCTGGTATTTCTCACGAAGTAGGCCGGCTCCGGAGGGGAAGTAGGCCGGCACCGAACCGAAAACCGAACCGAAACAGTAGGCCGGCTCCGGAGGGCAAACTGTTCGGACACCCAAACTATTTTCGGACCCCCAAACTTCCGCTAGAGCCTAAGCCTTTAGATTGATTAGAATTAATTCCTTTCCGTAGCTTGGGTGTCCAATACCTCCTTTTCTTCCGCTCGGAGAAACTCGCAGTTCGGTAGGTAGGGTGCGCTCGAAACGACACGAGAATTGGTTACCGACTCACGGTTCTAATTAGATTTGATTGGCATGCGAGTTGCAAAGCCCATTAGGGAATGCGCCTGAGAGGAGAGGGGCAGCAAACAATCAATACTCAAAAGAAGCTAGGAGGTGTATGAAGAAAAAGTCCACTAGGATCAAGAATGTTCTACTTGCAAGCATGATGTCGAGTGCTGTGCTCTTAGCGCCTTTATCAAAAGGCCACACGCAGTCACTTGTAGATAGCTCGTTACTCACTTCACTAATTTCGGTTGTTTCGATCAATGCGCTTAAGGATCTTCAAGCGAAGGTAAATTTGAACTTAAACGCGCAGCAAGCGGACGAATTGCTGTTGGACGTTGCCTCTCTGTATGCGGCGCTTCAGGTTGAGGCGCCGGAACTTGCAAATGCGTCCGATATGCAGCGAGCGATAATTCTTGGTCGAGTTGTAAACAAAGTTTTTGAAGCAGTCGCAGCAGCGCTTAACGGCGAAGAGTTGCCTGATATTGACGCGCTCCTTGACGAGTTAGTAAAAGCGTTGCTTCCAAAAGTCAAACTTCATATTCCTCAAGGAATGAACATCTTGTCCTTTCCCGTAGATAACTTGTCAGGAAACGATATTCGAGATTTCCTCAAAGATCTTGGAGAAGAGCGAGAAATTAATATTATTCGTTTTGATAATACAACTGGGAGCTGGACTACTTTTGTGCTCTATGCCCCAGGTATCGGCTGGTATGCGGATCGTGAGGAGGACTTCAAGTTTAGACCGGGCGAGGCGTTTGCCTTAGATCTTTTCGGCCCGACAATTGATGTTGAAGTTGAAGGACTTGGGATCCCGTTCGACTTCAGCCAGCTTAGTACAGGCCACTTGAATTTAATCGGCGCTTCAAATGAACAAGCAGGACCGGTTCGCAATTTAAATATTCAATTTGCCGCAGGTAATATTATTTACAAGTGGCAGCCATTCTCGAGCACCGGGCGATGGATAAGGCACAAATTTGGTGCGGACGGTCTTTGGCGACTTGACAATGGCAGCGTGCAGGAACCAGTTATGGCGCCTGGAGAAGGGTTCTTCATTAACCGATAACTCTTCCCATCTTCGTGTGGCGTCCGGGAATTTCCCGGCGCCACTTTCAAAGGTGGATACATAAGATTACACTGTGGCTTGCGGCGATTTGGTCTTACGTTCCATGGTGGAATCTAAAATAGGTATCTCTTTGTGCGCTTTTGAAAAATTCAAAGTATTGAAGTTGGATCGGCCAGGGTAATTAAAGTCTTGCCCGTCGAACCGTTTGTCGCGGACTCTGACACGTTTAGAGTATCCACATCCGCGCCTCCACCGCCGTTGCCGCCTGAACCTCCACCGCCGGGCCCACCGGAGGACGGATTTCCGGTAACTGTGCCGCTCACGGTGCCTCCGGCTCCGCCACTTACGACAAGAGTTCCACCATTCGCTGGCGTCACTGTGGGCGCCACCAATCGAATGATGCCACCGCCGCCACCACCGCCGGCTCCAGCGAGAGAGCCACTCTCGCGTCCTGCACCCCCAATGGCAGAAATAGCGCCGTTCTGGGTAATTGTTCCGGGTGTACCGAGTAGTACTGTTCCACCGCCACCTCCGGCGCACCCTGTGTTTACCCCTGTGGTGCCGTCTGCTGTAATGCTCGCACTTGAGGAGATAGTGATGCCAGATTTGGCAAGTAGGGCAAACGTTCCTCCACCCGATCCGCCTGACTGTATATAGCGGCCCATCCCCGCGCCGCCGGGTTTCATAGTGTAAGAAGTGATATTTGGAACGTCACCTGCAAGGAGCCCATTCCCTCCGATGCCTCCAAACCTAGCGGTTCCCGAAGGCCCAATTTCACCCGGGCCTGCACCTCTTAAAGAGATTCCTTGCGGAGGAAATATAAAGGCAGAAGTTACGGAAGTATTGCTCGTCACGAGAAATAAACCGCCAGTGCTTCCCGTCTGCACGTTAATCATACCATCAATCGAGGCTGTTCCAAGACACCTGATAACGGTTCCACTTTGTACTGTCAAAACGGCGCCGGCCGAAATGCTACAATCGGTAAATTGATAGTTGCCGCCAAGCGGAGGTGAACTACTCCAAGATGTGTTTGTGCTTATGTTGAGCGCACCAGCGGATCCATTGCCGTAGAGCGCTAATTTTCCGTCGGCTCCGTCTGAGCCTGACGCGCCGGTTTCTCCAGTGTCACCTTTATCGCCTTTTGACCCCGAAATGGCGCTTAAAGCGATCGATCCTCGAGGACACTTGCCTTTCTTAAGGGCAACTTGTTTCGCGCTTGTTCTCTTATTGGCAGGATTGAAGGAGAATTTAAGGCAGTCCGCTGATACACGGTCGTGACTCAAAAGGAGCAATATCACAATTACGTACCTAATTTTATTGCACATATCGATGTTCATCCGTCTAACAAGCCGCATCCGAAGTTTTCAATTCATGCCTATCATTTTTTAGGGCTTATCGTAAGTAAGGTGAAATCGTAATCAGGGCTAACCCCCTAATTTACCTGCTGCTATTTAGTTTGCGAGTATGGGTGTCCAGCTTTTTTGATGAGTGGTCGCGGTTTTTGTGAAGAAATTATCTTTGTGCTTCTTTGATAGGGCAGAGATTTCAATTACTATTACATCTTGTCGCTCCATAGGAGGATTTGGTTTTTTGCAATTTGTTGAGGTGAGCTGGGTGTTTATGGTGTGAGCCCTATAGCGATGCACGCACGGGGCGTGCGCGAAGCGTCTTTTGTTTCATATGTGCGCTTCACAGCTATATCGTCTGGTACTGCAATATCAGGCGAGCTACTCAACAAAGGTCCCTACTGGGCTCGCTCAGTAGGGTTCCCTTTCGAAACCGGCAGTTAAGAGGCATTGGCCGCGGGTTAACGGCGATGCTTTTTGGATAATCCATTCCCGGCGGGCATTACGCGACCGCTTATAGGGATTAACTGCCGGTTTCAGCTTTCAAGGGGTCGCTTCTGCAAAAGGTTTTTTTTGATTTCGGCAAAAGCCTCAAAAAAATATGGAGCGACTTCCTAACTTAAATCGAATTAGCTTTCTTTCGAATAAATGAAAGAGATCGTTGCGCGAAACTTTCGCAACGACTCGCTACTGAGTAACTTAAGCACGAGCAGCTCGACAAAATTGAGAAGTGGAATCCTTTGAAAGGAGCCATTACTTCCACCCATGACAATTTGATCAACCTTAAATCCAGTTTGCGAAGCAAAATAACGTACCGCGGACTCGGTATTGATTCTGTAGTATGCCGGGAAAACATCG
Source organism: uncultured Bdellovibrionales bacterium (assembly GCA_964510065.1). Classification (GTDB taxonomy): domain Bacteria; phylum Bdellovibrionota_C; class UBA2361; order UBA2361; family CAIXSY01; genus CAZEAC01. The sequence continues at coordinate 4,834 of CAZEAC010000118.1, forward strand.
TCTTCTGCGCGTCGCTCGAGCCACCATACAAGCTTTTTTTTGAGGCGATCAGGTATCAGTGAAGCAATAAAAATAAGGTAGTATTTATAATTCGAAGTGTGCGCAATCATCTTTCCGCCAGGTTTTAGAACACGGTGCACCTCGCGCAGCGCAAGCTCCGGTGTCTGAAGATGTTCGACGACCATGTTCATACTCACTAAATCGAAACTTTGGTCGGCAAATGGCAGGGCAAAGACCGATCCGTAAATTGCCGCATCGAGGAGTGGGTGCTCGCGCATTGCCTTATCCAGATCGAGTCCTACGAGCATATCGATATCTTTAACCCAGCGCGCCTGTTCATCGGGCGAAGCTGCCCATTCGGGAACAATCTGTCTTCCGCAGCCGACGTCGAGCCAGCGAAGGCCCGGTTTAAGAAGCGGTCGGACAAGCGCAGCGTACCGAATCTGTGAGTTGGAGATATCGACACCGAGTGCCGAGCGGATTTTCTCGTAGCTATTCATGATAACCGTTCCAGTTGGACCTTACCCATGCTTACCGCAATGATTCATAGATCGATTCAAGCTCTTTGCGCCAGCACTCACCGGAGAAATGGGTTTGGACGCGCTGCTGAAAGTTATAGCCAATTTTCTTGAGCCTCTCAGGTTGCATGAGCAGCTCCGCTACTACCTTCGCACGCGCGCTGTCGGTGCTTTCGGGGCTGAGCAGTGTTCCAAACGAGCTATCCGGCACGAGGTCGAGGTTGCCATCGGCTCCTATTGCAAGTATCGCGGTCCCGGCCCACCCAGCTTCAATTAAGTTAATTGGCAACCCTTCCGCGTCAGACAATGAAATGAGGAGATCAAATCCAGCCATCTCTTCACCGAGCCCGCGGCGGTATCCCAACCAGTGAAGCCTTTCGTCGACTCCTGCGGCATGCGCTTCGCGCCTAAGATCTTCAAGCAGCGCGCCACTTCCAAACACAACGATATCCCAGCGTGGAAGGCTTGGATGACTTTTCATAAGTTCACGCGCTATCTGGATTACGCGATCGAGCCGCTTCTCCGGCGCAAGCCGACCAGCAAAGCCGATAATCAAACTATTTTGGGGAATTCCGCGACTCTTAAGTTCCCATGCAGCTCGAATCTTATGCTGGGCCTCGTCTCGAGATGCTGGGTCGACACTAGTTCGGTCGACACCATTTAAGTGTGTCACAACTCGCAGGCTCTTGAGCCCGCGCGCGAGGAGAAGTTTGCGATCAGAGCTGCATACCGCGAGAACACGGTCAAAAAACGGCAGAACGCAGCGCACATAAAAATTTTCGTACGCTCGAACCGTAAGACCACTTCGACCTCGTACGCCATGATGGGTCGAGACAAGCCGCCAACGACGCCCAGGAAAACAGGAGGCAAGAAGCGCATAGGTAGAGGCCTTAACATCATGTGCATGCACAATATCGGGATCGAGCTCTCTCAATTTTCTGCGCAGCTCGGCAATTGCGCTTAGGTCAATGCGCGAATTGACGTGAACTTCGTGGGTAGTAATTCCAAGTGACTGCGCAAACTCGCGTGCGCCGCGCGCCCCTTCGGCGCGACGAAGCTCAGAGAGAAACAGCGCATCGGCAGCAACTTTCATGCGTGGAAGCGAGGGCAAGACCAAAGTCTCTGGTCCACTCACAATGGATGCGTTGAAAATATGAATCACTTCCATGAAACTAATATTAAAGACCGCGAGCTCCTAATCGATTCGCCATTAGTATAGATGCAAAAGCGAGTTTTAGGGCAAGGGGCAGCATAAAGCGCTTGAGGCGCGGGCGCCTTTTATTCGGCCTAAAGCTCCATCGTGGCGGTGTTTTACTGTACAGCTACCTGAATTTCAGCAGCGGCAGCTTCAGCTTGCGATGGGGCTATGTTGACGGCAGGCTGAGGAATTTGAAGCGAAGTCACTTCAAGTGTCGCAGGCTGTGAATCGACGATTGGTTCGGCGACAATAATTCTTTCTGAGCCAAAGATCGCCACATGCAGCGTTTTTGCGAGCACTACCAAGTCCAGCCGTGGAGAAGTGTGCTGGATATAATAAAGATCATACTCGAGTTTCAGTTTCGACTCCTGAATTGATGCCGCATATCCGGCGCATACCTGAGCCCATCCGGTGATGCCAGGGCGGACAATCGTACGCATCGAGAAGAGTGGAACTTCCTTTTTAAGCCTGCTATAAATTTCAGGACGCTCGGGCCGAGGGCCAACGAAGCTCATTTCTCCTTTAAGAACGTTCCATAGCTGCGGGAGTTCGTCGAGCCTTGTCTTGCGCATAAACTTGCCAAGCGGAGTAATCCGATTGTCATTGTCTGGCGACCACTGCGGACCATTGGCCTCGGAGTTGGCGATCATGCTGCGGAACTTCACGAGGGTGAAGGTACGACCAAGGTATCCGGTGCGAACTTGTGTGTAGAAAATCGGACCTTTGCTTGTAGCCCGAATCAGAATGGCAAGAAGTGCCATCACTGGTGCGAGCAGTACCCCTAACGCCACTGCAATCAACGGCTCGATGAAAACTTTAATCGTGGAATATACCCGAAGTGGAACCGTTTGCGGGGTCGCGGCCATTAAGAATGTCCAAAGATCGGAATCTTCAAGATCAATTCGTCCCGAGAGATCCATGATCATCTTGCGATTGTCCACCACTGGGATACCGGCGAGGTGCGCCTTGATAAGAGTTGCGTCGACATCGAACTGTTTGGTTGACTCACGCGAAATGACAATCATTTTTACATCACGCGCGCGGCCTTCGAGGAAAAGCTTTTTCAAATCATTGAAGCTAATGAACTCGACACTATTTTCAAGCAGAAGTTCTTTAAACTCGTTGCGAAGCGCTCTGTCTTCCTCTGGCAGCAGGTGTAGCACCACTTTCTTGGTGTGCCCAACGCGCAGCAGTAAGCGGCTAAAGAAGAAGTGACCGCCAAAAATAACAAATGTTAAAATTGGTGTGCTCAACAGAATCGTCATGACAGGGTAGGCCGAAATGCCAAATGCAAGCCTTAGAAATTCGTACTGCACAAGCGCGCCAACCGGTACGGCTACCATCACCAGGAAAATGTCGCTCTTACGCGGAAAAAGGCGGAACGGATCAAAGTATCCGAGCACGAGAAGGAGAAACGAAGAGACCATGCTCGCGCCGAGAGCAAATAGTACCTTGTAGCCGTTATCTACGAGGTCAGCACTGGATAGCCCTAGCATTACATCGGTGAGCATGAAGTAGCTGGTCCATGTAAGCGCCAAGAGCGCCACAAATCGTGAGTCTACAGCGAAATTACTTGCTCTAAATGATATGTTCATCGCCACACCGTGCTATTTAAACGACTTTGTACCCAGTGCCTCCTAAATAGCAGGTAGAAAGGGGCAGCAATCGATGCCGATGCCGCTCCAGCCAGCACTCGCGCAGAGCGCGAAGCCGAATATGCTACTATAGAGGTAAAAATCAGTCCGAAAATTCCGTACAACATTACTGTCCTGGGCAGCGCCATCGCTGCCGATAATGTCAGTGCTCCAAGCACTGCAACTCCCCAATACGCCCAGAACAGTCGAAATACTCGACGAAGAGCGAGGGTTGCCACTATTGGCGCCTGATCCCAGGTCTTCGGCAGGAAAGCCGAGATCCACTCGACATTTCCCAGCACCATTCGACGACGCCGAACGTACTCGCGATTCATTTTCTGCTGTTTCATGACTCGGGGCTGCTCACTGACCTCAACTTCTGGCAGGTAGCGGATCTCTTCAGCAGGGTGGAGTGTCCGGATACAGAGTGGAATTACGACATCATCATTAAGCCACGGCTTTTGTCCAAGCTCTTCGTACGCTTCAACAAGCCGTTGGCGCTTATAGAAGACGGTGGCGCCATGCATTGTTATTGGGCCGCCGGCTTCGCACTCTATGCTCTTAAAATGTCGCTCTACTGCCCAAAGAAGATTTTCAACAACTCCTCCCTCTGGGTTTTTGTATGTCGGAGCAACTCCCGCCACCTGGGGTTCGGCACAATGGGGTAGTAGCTTGATAAGAAGATCGCTCTTCCACAAAATTCCGGCGTCCGCGAAGGCGATCCACTCTGCATCAGGACAGCGGCCGACCATCTCACGGAGCGTGCGCCACTTTCCTTGGGCGGTGACATTTTCGCAAACTCGAACTGGAAAATTCTCAGTGATGCGCTTCGTGTTGTCGCGCGAGCCGTCGATGCCGACCACAACCTCCACTCTAAGTCCGGGGAATACTGACAACGCAGCCTGCACCGCATCAAAAATGCTCTTGAGAGTTGCTTCGAGTGTCTGCTCTTCATTGTGCGCTGGAACCAGAATTGCGAGAGAGCTGACTCGAGCTCCGCGTGCAGCCTCGCCGCACGGGATGTGATTTCCGCTGACGGAATTATCTGCGGTCTGTTCCGAATTTTGGGTATGGGTAATTTTCCACAGCAGTAAAGCTATGACTGGGAAGAGCCAGGTCATGCCCAAGATGCCCACAATTCCAACGACTAAAAGAGCTTCCGACATAATGTTCTGTTTTCTGCAAAACAGCAGTAATTTCAGGTGGAAGTAGAGATTTTACTCTCAACTTGTTCTTACTCAAGTGCGATTTATCAGTGGTATAACGACGACCAGATGATAATGAGCGCGACCAGGATAGACCAAAAACCCAAAAATCAAACACGGTACGAATCAAACACTGTACCTGACTCGCTAGTTCAGCGATCTTTGCTCCATAGATTTTTTGGGAAAGCCAACTGCCCTGAAAACCTTATAAATTGGCTTTTACCGCTAAACCAGCGCTAGTTCAAGGACGAGTTTTGTCTGTATTTCCAGTATATTATGTCAGATTTCTATGCCTGTGTAACTATGTGATATTAATGGATAAACATGGTTAGTGAGAGAGTGGGTCAGCGTTATTAAGCCAATTATAGTGTCATGGGATGGCAATATGGTTCCAGACCCGGTTACGGGATGAGAAATTGGACCACTCCACGTCTGGAATCTTTCTTGCATTAAGCCTCTTGAGACTTCGAACGGGAGTATTTTTATGCCTTTTTTAAACATAATAGCTGCGAATGCCGAGGCTGTAGCCCAAGCCGAGAGCAAATATGGAATTTCAGAGAAAGTAGCCAAAATTAATGAGAAAATAGCTCCTCTTCTTAAGAAATTTGGAACGGGTAACTCTGAAACAGACGGGTATATCGCCCTCTTTGTAGTAATTATTGGCGGATTCCTTCTTTTAATGCTTTTAATGCGTGGCCGTGGCTCAGGACATTACGATGGTCGGGCGGCTGCTGCTTTCGAGGAGCTTGATATCCGACTTCGCGAGTTACGCTCAGTTGTTGACGGCATTGCCAACGAGAAACGGGGACAGTTTGAGTATATTAAGCAGGATCTCGCGCTGCTGCATCAGAAGCTTGAGGAGCAGTCCGAACAGATTAGAATTCTGGCACAGCCGGTAAATGAACTTCGCGGTGGCATGAGCCCGCATTTCCGCGGAGCACGGCAGTAGCTTTCGAAATTACAAGTGCCCGGTTTGTAAGCGGATAATTATCTTTCCCCACCAATATCTTTCAGCACAATATTCGCCATTATCTCGCTTGTGCCTCCGCCGATCGGCATCAGCCTCAGATCGCGCCACCAACGCTCGGGTGAGAATTCCTTTGTATAGCCGTAGCCTCCATGAATCTGGATTGCTCGGTCAGCCAGCCACACGGCATCATCACAGAGCTGGCGCTTCGCAAGCGCAATTTCGGCGCGACACTGTTTCCCCGAACAGAGCAGCTGAAGTGCGTAATGCGTGAGTGCTCGACCTTGCTCAATTCGCGCGTGCATCTCCTTCAAAATTTCAGCGATCGCACCGAATTCAGCGATTCGCCTGCCGAAGGCGTGACGTTCATGGGCGTATTTTAATGTGGAACGGAAACAGGCGCGCGCCGCACCGAGTGAAGTTAAAGTCAGCATCATCCGTTCCCAGCCTAGATTATTTGAGGCTTGTACCCATCCTTCGCCGACTTTTCCAAGCACTGCACTTTCATCGAGTACAATATCTTCCAGCACAAGCTCCGCGGTGTCGGAGGAACGCCAACCCAGCTTGTCTAAAGTGCGCTGGACTTTAAAGCCAGCAAGAGAAGTATCCACGACAAACGTGGTAAAGCCTTTGTAGCCGGCTTGAAGATCGTGTCGTGTGAGTACAAGTACGTAATCAGCTCTTTTCCCATTAGTAATGAAAGTTTTCGCACCATTGATTATCCAGCGCGTGCCATCGCGCCGCGCGGTGGTGCGGATCTGCGCAAGATCGCTTCCTGCGCCAGGTTCGGTAAAGGCATACGCGCCGATTGCTTCACCGTGCAC
>CAZEAC010000119.1:0-11091 GCA_964510065.1 uncultured Bdellovibrionales bacterium
CTTGGCGCTCTTAATCGTGGTCACATAACCACGCTCTTCAAGCTTGTTGTAGATAAACGGCTTGAACAGCTCCAGCGCCATCTTCTTCGGCAATCCGCACTGGTGCAGGCGAAGTTCCGGACCAACAACGACTACGGAACGGCCCGAGTAATCGACGCGCTTTCCAAGCAGGTTTTGACGGAAGCGTCCACCTTTTCCTTTAAGCATGTCACTCAGCGACTTGAGCGGCCGCTTGTTAGGGCCGGTAATCGTTCTTCCGCGGCGGCCGTTATCAAAGAGCGCATCAACTGATTCCTGAAGCATGCGCTTCTCGTTACGGATAATGATATCCGGCGCGCTAAGCTCAATAAGTCTCTTCAAGCGGTTGTTTCGGTTAATTACGCGACGATATAGATCGTTAAGATCACTTGTCGCAAAACGTCCACCATCGAGCGGCACCAGCGGACGAAGATCCGGAGGAATTACCGGCACGGTCGTCAAGATCATCCACTCTGGACGATTCCCCGAATTCAAAAACGAATTTACGACCTTCAATCTTTTGGCAAGTTTCTTTTTCTTCGCCTCAGAAGTTGCCTTTTTGAGGTCGGCCCGAAGCTCGGTATAGAGGTTCGGCACATCAATGGCTTTAAGCATCTGGAATACGGTATCCGCACCCATCCCCGCTTCAAACCGCGATCCCCACTTCTCACGAGCAGCACGGAACTCCTTTTCGCCAAGCAGTTCGCCCTTTTCGAGCTCAGATTCACCAGGATCGGTAACGATATACGCTTCGAAGTACAGCACTTTCTCGAGATCGCGGAGCGATATATCGAGAATACCGCCGATTCTGCTCGGAAGGCTCTTTAAGAACCAGATGTGCGCAACAGGCGCCGCAAGATCAATATGCCCTAAACGCTCGCGACGAACCTTCGACTGAATGACTTCGACGCCGCACTTTTCGCAGACCACGCCACGGTGGCGCAGTCTCTTGTACTTACCACAGATACATTCATAGTCCTTTACCGGACCAAAGATCTTGGCACAGAAGAGACCGTCACGTTCCGGCTTCAATGTTCTGTAGTTGATCGTTTCCGGTTTAGTCACTTCGCCAAAAGACCAGCTCCGGATCTTTTCCGGGCTGGCGAGCGAAATCTTCAGAGCGTTGAACTTAATCGGGTTCTTCGGCTTCTCAAAGAGACTAAATAGATCATCCATAGCTTTCCCTTACCGTTTAAAGTCGTTCGAAAATGTTCTTAATAATCCTCGTTTACGCGTTCGCAACGTGCGCAGTACTTCCTGTTGCTGAAGCTTGATCCTCAGGGACTCCGGCTTCCGCGCCTTCGGTCTTCTCCTCAACAAGCTCAACATCAAGCGCAAGCGACTGCAGCTCCTTTAACATAACGTTAAAGGATTCAGGCAATCCCGGCTCGAGCACATGCTCGCCTTTCACAATGGATTCATACATCCGGGTTCGTCCGGCCACATCGTCGGACTTCACTGTGAGGAATTCCTGAAGGGTGTACGCGGCGCCATACGCCTCAAGCGCCCACACTTCCATTTCTCCAAGTCGCTGACCTCCGAACTGCGCCTTACCACCGAGCGGTTGCTGAGTGACAAGCGAATACGGTCCGATTGAACGAGCGTGAATCTTGTCATCAACCAAGTGATCGAGCTTCAACATGTACATCACGCCGACAGTGGCTTTTTCAAGGAATTTTTCACCGGTTCGTCCATCAGTAAGCGTAAACTGTCCCGACGGATGAATCTCGTTAAATTCCAACAGCTCGCGGATATCACCTTCCGACGCAGCATCGAACACCGGAGTAGCAACGTGAATGCCATCCATGATCCTTCGCGCAACGGTAATTAGCTCTTCGTCGTGGAGCGACTGAATGAACTTGCCACCCTTTTGTGCACGAGCCGCAGCTTTCGGATTCTCATACTGCACCCCAAGCGGGTCACCCTTTAAGGTGCGATCGAGAATCTCGCGAATCTTACCGATGATCTCCTTGCGCAGCTCCGGAGTTGCCTCGAAGCGAGGTACGCCGGTGTACGGATCTATAATCTGATCGAGAAGCTTCCTGGTCCTTCGCCCTGTCTCGAGCGCAGCCATACCAAGGTGCGACTCAAGAATTTGTCCGACGTTCATACGCGACGGCACGCCGAGCGGATTCAACACCATATCAACTGGGGTTCCATCGTCAAGGTACGGCATGTCTTCTTGCGGAACGACCTTCGAAAGCACGCCCTTATTACCGTGACGTCCGGCAAGCTTGTCGCCGACCTGAAGCTTACGCTTAATCGCCACGAACACCTTGACCATCTTGATAACTCCAGGGGCGAGTTCATCGCCCTCTTTGAGCTTCTTGATCTTCTCAGCCAAGAACGCGCGCTTATTGTTAATAAGCTGTCCAGTACGGACAACAATTCGATTCAGGTGCTCTTGTACTGCTTCATCACCGATCTGAATGTCACGAACATACTCAAAAGGAAGCGCCTGTAGTACCTCGATGGTAATTTCAGCACCCTTTGCGAGAAGCTGGTTTCGCTTATCGTCGACTAATCGAGCAGTAGTGATTTTTCCAACAAGCAATTCACGAATTTCCTTCAGCGCAGCATCACGGATGATATTAATTTCATCACGCTGATCCTGTTCGATACGCGCGATTTCGCGCTTTTCGATAGCCAACATACGCTCGTCTTTGTCGGTACCCTTTCGCGAGAACACTTGCGCCGAGATAATAGTTCCCTCAACGCCAGGAGGAAGTTTTAAGCTCGTGTCGCGAACCTCTCCGGCTTTCTCGCCAAAGATTGCACGAAGTAGCTTCTCTTCTGGACTGAGCTGTGTCTCGCTCTTCGGTGTAATCTTGCCAACGAGAATATCGCCCGGATGAACTTCGGCACCGATACGGATAATGCCGGACTCATCGAGATTCTTAAGCGCTTCTTCGCCAACATTCGGAATGTCTCGCGTAATTTCTTCTTTACCGAGCTTGGTGTCACGAGCAACGCACTCGAACTCTTCGATATGAATCGAGGTGAAGATATCCTTCTTCACGAGATTTTCATTGATCAAAATAGAGTCTTCGAAATTGTACCCATGCCATGGCATGAACGCGACCAAGCAGTTCTGTCCGAGCGCAAGCTCAGCCATCTCAGTGCTTGGACCATCCGCAATAACCTCACCCGCCGAAACCCTCTCGCCCGCTGCGACAATCGGCTTCTGATTGATACAGGTGTTCTGGTTGGAGCGACGATATTTTACAAGGTTGTAAATATCGACGCCGGTGTCCAGAGTGTCATCAGTGGTCTTGTCCGCTTTAATAACGATACGATCCGCGTCCACCGAGGCGACTGTGCCACTGCGTTTCGACACAAGAGTCGCGCCGGAATCACGCGCAACGATTGATTCGATACCTGTTCCAACTAGTGGAGCCTGTGTTCTAAGACAGGGCACCGCTTGTCGCTGCATGTTCGAACCCATCAACGCGCGGTTCGCGTCGTCGTTTTCAAGGAACGGGATAAGCGCGGCCGCGACACTCACGATCTGCCGTGGGCTCACGTCCATCTTTGTAACTTCAGGAGCCGGCGAAAGCGTGTACTCGCCATTCTTTCGGCTCGGCACGGCGTTATCGATGAACTTATTATTATCATCTAACCCGGCACTCGCCTGCGCGATCGTTTCACGCTCTTCTTCAAGTGCAGAGAGGTACACGATATCGTCAGTTACCTTGTTATTGTTGTCGATTACGCGATAGGGCGATTCGACAAAACCAAACTCGTTGACACGAGCAAACACCGCCAACGACGCAATTAGTCCGATATTCGGGCCTTCTGGCGTTTCAATTGGACAGATACGACCATAGTGCGTCGGGTTCACGTCGCGCACCTCGAATCCTGCGCGGTCTCGAGTAAGACCACCTGGTCCAAGCGCGGACAGCCTTCGCTTATGCGTAATTTCGGAAAGCGGATTGGTTTGATCCATGAACTGCGAGAGCTGCGAAGAACCGAAGAACTCTTTCACTACCGCGGCAACTGGCTTGTAGTTGATCAAATCCTGCGGAACCAGGGTATCGATATCCTGCATACCCATGCGCTCTTTGACCGCACGCTCCATGCGTACCAATCCGATACGATACTGGTTCTCGATAAGTTCACCGACAGCACGTACACGGCGGTTTCCAAGGTGATCGATATCATCAACTGCGTAACGTACGGTATCGCCGGAGTTACGGAGCTCAACCAAGTACCTTACTGTCTCGATGATATCCTGCTGAGTAAGCACGACCTGATCGAGCGCCGGAGCTTCTTTGCCCTGCGATACGTAAAGCTTGTGGTTGATCTTATAACGGCCGATATCCGAAAGATCATAGCGATCGGGATTGAAGAATAGATTCTTGAACGTCGCACTCGCGGTTTCAGGACGCGGTGGATCGCCCGGACGAAGTCTTCGATAAATTTCGATCAAGCTGTCGGTTGTCGGCTTATTGATCAAGCGCGAATACAGGTCCTCTCGCGGCGGCGACATTTTATCAGTATCGAGAGTCTTCCAAAGCGCGTCACCAATGTGGTGATCGTCTAAGTAGAGCACGCGAATGGTCTCGATTTTCTTATCACGAAGCGTCGAGATGCTACCCTTGTCGGTAACCTCGCCCTTGCTGTTAACCTTATCGGGAGTGAGCTCTTCGCCCGCGTACACGACAATGTTCAGCTTCTTAAGAAGCTCCTGTGCTACTTCATCATCAAGATCCGCAGCGGGTTGTGCGAAGCGCTCACGAATGAGCGGCCAGCCAACGAGAACTTCACCCGCTTCGGCAAGCACTTCGCCGGTGTCGGGGTTGACAATCTTTTCAGTAGCCTCAGCAATGGTATCAGCCGATATCATGCCAGCGATTGACTCCGGATCGATCTCAATTGAATCGACTTCGGCTTCTTTCAATCGGCGAATCACTGCGCGATTGAACTTACCACCCTGCTTCACGATGACTTTGCCTGCGCCCTTGATTTCACGGAACGCTTTCTGGCCTTCAAGCTGATCGGGTTCAAACTTTTTCGTGACAAGACCACGCTTACCGAAGGTAACCGCATCAACTTTGTAATACGTGGAAAGAATCTCATCGGCAGAAAGTCCGAGCGCGCGGAGGAGTACCGTTGCGTTAAGCTTGCGGCGACGATCGATACGCACATGCAGGATATCTTTGATGTCGAATTCGAAATCGATCCATGAACCGCGGTACGGGATAATGCGGGCAGAGAAAAGAAGCTTGCCCGAGATATGCCCCTTGCCATCGTCGTGATCAAAAAACACGCCAGGTGATCTATGAAGCTGGCTTACAATAACGCGCTCGGTACCGTTAATCATGAAGGTACCTTTGTCCGTCATCAGCGGGATTTCGCCGAAGTAGACGACATCTTCTTTGAGCGCATTCAGGCTTCGCTGGCCTGTTTCGGGATCAACATCCCACAGCACGAGTTGAATAGTAACGCGAAGCGGCGCGGCCCAGGTCATACCTCGGTCGCGGCACTCATCAACATCATATTTCGGCGTGCCAAGCGCATATGAAACAAAATCAAGCGATGCAGTGTTATTGTAATCCTTGATCGGCAGTACCGACTTAAAAACTTTCTGAAGTCCTATATCTTCCCGCTTGTCAGGTTCGACATCTGCCTGTAAAAACCTTTCATACGATTTCTTCTGAATCGCAATTAGGTTCGGAATCTCCGCGACCTCTGCGATTTTTGAATAACTTCTTCGCATTCTAAAGTTGGTCTTTACTTTTTTCATATGTCCTTATTCTGTTCGACGAAATCTAATTAGCTCTCAGGCCAAAGATACACTCCCCCGTCGCGCCGCGTGAAGCGACACTGCGTTCTCGCGAACTAAGTGTTTTCGAAAACGCTGCGTTCTCGAAAACACTTAGTTCGCGAGAACACTTATGAGAGCAAAGGCTCGAAAGTAAAAAAGTGCGATGCAAGTTTCCTACCCGAATAGGCCTCGCGCCAATAAAAGCAATGTTAAGGTACCAAATGCGATCGTCACCATTCCGAACTTCACCGTTAAGGTGAAATTGCCGCAAATAAGGTGACGATGCGGATTATAGATTAAGATCACCAAGCCGCTCTGTGCTGCCAACAGTCGATCGGTAGTATAGGAGGTCTAAAAAAAACTCACAACCCCCTACACCCCTTAAAGATTTACCGACGTTGTCGTACTACGAGCAAGCTTTGGCGAAATCTTTTCCACCTGCCAAAAGCGCTGCGTTTCTAATAAAACACAGCGCATTCAGCAGTTTACATCTACTTAAGGCTTGCTTTGGCGCCCGCTTCTTCAAGTTTCTTCTTGAAACCCTCGGCATCCGCCTTGGCAACACCCTCTTTGAGGGTCTTAGGAGCCGCGTCAACGAGATCCTTGGCTTCTTTCAAACCAAGACCAGTGATCTCGCGAACGACCTTAATGACCTTCACCCGATCATTGCCCGCGTTATCGAGCACGATAGTGAATTCAGTCTTCTCCTCGGCAGGAGCAGCCGCCGCACCACCAGCCGCGCCGCCCGCGACCATCGCTACGGGGGCAGCCGCGGATACTCCGAGCTCCTCCTCAAGCGACTTCACAAGCTTCGCTGCATCAAGCAACGACATGCCCTTAATAAAATCCTTCACCTGCTCTAAGGTTACTTCACTCATGGTTTCTACTCCTTTTCTAAAAATAAAATATCGTCACACCACTAACGTAATTTTCGTCGCGACCGTCACCGCTTGGTGGCAATGCAAAAAAACTACGCCGCTTTCTCCTCCAACTGCTTCCTTCTCGCCTCGATTACCCTGACCACCTGTTCTCCAGGAGCCTGAATAATTCTCGCCAGCTGTGTTGCCGGTGCCATAATAACTCGTAGCAGCATCGCCAGAGTTTCTGCCTTGCCAGGCATTTTGGAGAGGCTATCAACGGCTTTCGCATCAAGGAACGCGCTCTCAAACCACGCCCCTTTTATCTTAAGCTTATCGTTGTCTTTGACGAACTTTGCGATGACTTTCGCTGGTGCCACCGGATCACTCTCCGAGAAGATCACCAAACTTGGTCCCTTAAGCGTCGCCAAAAACTTGTCGAACTCTTCAGCCTTCTTCGCCTTCAGCACATCTTTTGCCGAAAGTCTGGCGAGAGTATTTCGCACCACCATTGCATGCGCTCCCGCGGTTCGAAGCTCGCGGCGAAGCTTCGTCATTTGAGCAACGGTAAGCCCCAAGTAGTCCCCACAAAGGGCGATTTGCGCCTTTTGATAGCAGCTCTTGAGAAACTCAACTTGCTCCTGCTTCTCTGCTCTATTCATAGTTCACCTAAACTCAAAAAAATTATGCGGTTCTCAGCGGCGAAAGATCTACCTTCACTCCAGGACCCATGGTGAGGCTCATCGTCAAGCTCTTAAGATAAATCCCCTTACTGGTCGAGGGCTTCGCCTTTGAAATTGCCTGAAGCAACGCCAAGGTATTATCGTAAATTTTCTGTCCGCCAAACGATGCTTTTGCAACCGGCGCATGCACGGTGGCAGCCTTATCAACACGATACTCCGCCCTACCGGCCTTTATAGAACTGACAGTAGCGCCGACATCAAAAGTAACCGTGCCGACTTTCGGAGACGGCATCAAGCCACGAGGTCCAAGAATTTTTCCGACCTTTCCGACCTGCACCATCATGTCAGGAGTAGCAACCACGGAATCAAAATCCATGAATCCGCCCTTGACCTTCTCGACAAGATCATCCGACCCAACAAAATCAGCTCCAGCAGCTTTAGCTTCCTCGGCCTTCTCGCCCTTGGCGAATACCAGCACGCGTACATTTTTTCCCAATCCATGCGGGAGCGAAACGCTTCCACGAACGTTTTGGTCAGCTTTGGTTGGATCAACGCCCAACGCAAGCGCAAGCTCAACAGTCTCATCAAACTTCGCCGACTTCGTTTTAGCGAGGAGATCGCAGGCCTGGCGCAGTTCGTACTGCGTCACGGGATCTACCATCTCGCGAAGCTTCTTAATTCTTTTTCCTTGGCGTGCCATATAAGTCCAACAATAAATTTTTAAACGATATCGATGCCCATGCTGCGCGCAGTACCAGCGACGATCTTAAAACCAGCATCCTCATCGTAGCAGTTAAGATCGCTCATCTTCTGCTTAACAATCGCCAACACCTGCGCCTTGGTTACCTTGCCAACCTTGTCCTTGTTAGGAACGCCCGAACCTTTTTCCGCGCCTGCGGCTTTTCTCAAGAGATACGAGACTGGTGGAGTTTTAATCTCAAAGGTAAACGAACGATCTTTGTAAACCGAGATAATTACCGGTGTTATTTCGCCGGCCTGCTTCTGAGTTTTAGCGTTAAACTGCTTACAAAACTCCATGATATTGATACCGTGCTGTCCAAGCGCGGGACCAATCGGCGGCGCGGGGTTAGCCTGGCCGGCGGGAATTTGAAGTTTAATCTGCGATACAAGTTCTTTTGCCATAACTTAGCACTTCTCCACTTGAACGAAATCGAGCTCCACCGGCGTCGCTCGGCCAAAGATGCTAATAAGCACCTTAACCTTGCCTTTCTCCGGCTTAACTTCTTCAATAGTACCATTGAAATCTGTAAAGGGACCGTCAATGACCTTGACTGACTCGCCCTGCTCGAAAGAAAGCCGCGAACGGGGGGACGAGGCGCCCTCTTTAACCTGATTAATAATTCTAGAAACTTCTTCGTCCGTAAGTGGCGAAGGCTCAGAGGCGTCGCCTACAAATCCGGTAATCTTCGGAGTCTCCTTGACCAGATGCCAGGTGTCCTGGGTCATCGCCATCTGAACAAGGATGTAGCCCGGGAAAAATTTTCTGTTAGAAGTCTTTTTCTGACCGCGTACTAATTCGACAACGGTTTCCTGCGGAACATGAATTTCGCCAAACTGGCTTCCAAGATGGTACGTTCGGATACGCTCTTCAAGCGCCTGCTTCGCCTTAAACTCAAAGCCGGAGTAAGCATGCACGACATACCACTTAAGATCCGCGGATTTCGGCTCTTCGACTACCGGCGCTTGCGCCTTCGGCGCCGCTGCCTGCGCTACAGCACCCTGCTCCGCCACCTTTTGCCCAGCAACCCGCGCTTCCGAATTACTCGGATCTGAAGCTTTCTGCTCAGTCGGCTGTCCTGTCGATTCCTCTGAAGACATTGCAATCCTACGCTTTCAAAACGCCCCTGAGTAAAAAGGCTTAACGCCCACTACCCAACAAGGGCACCCATAATATTTCTGAAAATCAGATCCATTATCGAGAGCACTACGGCAACCGTCACCATTATCAGCAAAGTTACCCAGGTCGCCGTGATGGTTTCCTGCTTGCTCGGTGTAGTCACCTTTTTAAGCTCTTCGACGCTTTCTTTTAGAAAGCGTGGCCCCGCGCGAAATATAGACTCCTTTGTCTCTCCGCCTGTGTCAGATTCCATAGAAGTACTTTATTGCCTAATGCAATTATTGTAGTTATCCCGCGCTTATTTCTTCCCTACACACAGCTTCGGATAGAGGCGTCTTGGGCCATGTAGGACGAGAGGCTTTAGTTTCTAACAGAAGCGGCGGAACTATGTAAATACTCTGAGGGAATATATTTGACGAGACCTTGCAGCCCGCAAAAGTAGCAATTGAAGTAATCATGGACGACAGAACTTGCTCAACGGCTAACTCATTGAAACTACAAGAGCAATCAAGCTCGAAGACTTTGGGTGTCCAGGTTATACATCCCAAATTGCGGTAACTACTCAACCTGCAACACCAAGCTCTTGAGATACCCACCCTCAGGATGAAATATACTCACCGGATGATCGTATGCCTGAATATGCTTTCCGACTATTCGCACAAAACGGCCGGCATCGCGGGCCGCGTTAAAGAGCACTTTCTGAAAAAGCTCTTCGTCCACAAAATGTGAGCAGGAACAGGTAATCAGAAGCCCCCCCGGCTTAATCGCGCTGAGCGCGACCCTATTTATCTCATTGTAGCCACGCGCGGCATTTGCCACATCATCACGCCGCTTAGCGAACGCCGGCGGATCCAAAATAACCAGGTCATAAAGGTCTGCCGGCATTTCGCGAAGGTACTTAAAACCATCGTGCGCATGGAAATGAAAATGCTCGTCGATGCTTAGATCATTAAGCGAAAAATTCTCACGTGCTGCTTTTACGGCATGCTCCGAGCTATCGACCGAATCCACTCTCTTCGCGCCGGCTTTCGCCGCATATACCGAGAATGCCCCGCTATAGCAGAAGCAGTTCAGTACCGTGCGATCTTTTGCAAACTGCCCGACGAAACGGCGCATCTCGCGCTGATCGAGAAAAAACCCGGTTTTCTGCGAATGTGCCGGATCAAACGCAAATCGGTGGCCGTTTTCAATAAATTCAATGCGCGAAGGCTTGTCACCATGGAGTGCCCCCTCAAAGGGCTCAAGTCCCTCCTCGTTTCTTGATGGCTGATTTGATTTTTCAAGAATGCAGCGCGGCCGTAATGATTCGACGAGCAGGGGAACTACCTGAGCCTTGAGCTTTTCCATTCCAAGCGTTCCGACCTGAAGTACGAGACAATCCTGATATCTATCGATTATTAAGCCGGGAAGACCGTCGCCCTCGCCGTTCAGCAGACGATAGCCATTCGTCGTTGAATTTGCGAAGTACTCGGCACGGAGTGCCAGCGCCGAGGATATCTTGCGGCGAAGTGCCGCTTCGACATCACGCTCGGAAAACGAAAGTACGCGGGCCACAATTGAACATTTTCGATTGGCATAGGCCAGCGCCAACCAATCGCCGCGGTGTGAATACACCTCACAAAGGTCGCCGTCCTGCTCGATTTCGAGCTGCTCGACTGCACCAGAGAAGATCCAGGGGTGGCGATTTTCTAAGGAACGTTCGCGGGATTTTTTTAAGATTAGTTTGGAGCGCACGGCAGTCAGTAAGTTGGTGGGTAAAAAACAACCCACCTTCGCCCTCACTTTGCTCGGGGCTACGGCGGGCGCTTTTAAAATAGAAGTCCACATCGCGGACGTGTATTTTAAAAGCGGGGGACGGGGGGCGAACCCGCGACCCACAGCTGGGGAGGCTGGTGGTCTAGCCAACTG
>CAZEAC010000120.1:0-11053 GCA_964510065.1 uncultured Bdellovibrionales bacterium
ACTAGTAAAGCCACAGTAATCAATTTATAAGTATTCGTTCTGGCCGATCCAGTGCAAGCCCTCCCGCAAATCTTCGACCCTTCATGACACTGGCACGATTTTGCGGCAAGACAAGAGCTGCAACAAAATATCGGTAACGAAATTTATTTTAGCACGTCATAGTCGCGTGGAAATAGGCGGGGCCGGCGCTTACCACTAGCTCGGCGAAGCATCGGACAGATCAACGCTTACAAGCTCGGGTAACCGTTCGAACAATCCAAGTACCTTGGTGAGTTGGCTATTGATCATATAGGCATCATTTTCAAATTCACTACGACCCGTGGGATCGGGCCGACTCTCGCGACGCCGTTGCAGCTCTTCCTGGCTGCCCCTGAAGCTTCCTGGGCGGTACAGGCCGTTCGAACTCTCCCAGCGCTGATGCAGCTCGTATCGCTCAGCCTCCGAAAGGTCTCTCGTAGGAACCAACTCGTTAACGCCGCAGCGGAGCGTACTACAAAGGTTTGAGATGGTCTGTATATTTGTAACATTTGAAAATCTGCCGTGTGTGTAAGCCTCTTTCCAGCGTTCGAGGCCGATATAATAATCACTCCAGTCTCGCCCGCCCTCCTTTTCAAGCTCATCCTCGCCGGATATCTCACGACCCAGCTCGCGCCATCTTGATAAAAGTCGATACTGCATCCCTGGCGACCACGAAGACTGGCCGCTGCAATTTTGAGTACCGAATTCGGTGCGATGCTCTTATAGCGACTCCAACCCGACTCTACCATGCGATTGACATACTCCCTTAGGGCGACAAATAGCGCCCCGTATTTCGCATCATCTTTAGCAATCTCGATCTCAAAGCTCATCGGAAAATCGGAGTTGCCTTCAAGCTTCAGCGGAACGTGCGCACTCTCTGTAACGGCCAAGATAGTGCTTTGCATGCCCCTTTCAAACTCAAGCGGTTCCAATTCAAGCCCCACGGTGAACGGCTGATACACCTTATCAATAAGCTCCTGGCGCCTCTTAAGAAAAAAATCACGCACAAACTTCCGCAACTCGGCACCAGGCCGATGTTTCAAGAATATGACCAGCGCGTCTTCGTTTGAGCAATCGCTCAGATAGGAATCAAGTTGAACAGCGCGCGCGTCCGCCTCACGAGATGAAAGCCGAGGAAATATCTTCGACGCAGGAATCTCAAGGGAGACTCGAAGCGCCGGAAAGAAACAGCCAAGCGAACGGCCCGGTGAAGTGCCCTAGCCTGGACTTCTCACAGCTTTCTGCTGCGGAATCGTAACGTGTCGACTGACTTCGTTTTTCTAGGAATTGGTCCTCGACAGCCTGATAGGCTGCCTCCGGTCCAATTCCGTCGAAAAGCCTCGTCATTCGCCACGCTACGATCCCTCGCGACGAAACCTGTGAGAAGTCCAGGCTAGCAATTACGTCAGTACTCAGTTGTCGAGTATGAGCGTTAAGAAAAATTGAATCAGAAAAAAACAGATCTACACAGCTTGCGCCATATCAGCGCTTTCAACGCGCTCCGCTGCGCTAAGCTCAAAGAGTTTTGTCGGCGTCGCAACAGAAGCGCAGCATAACACATTAACGCAGCTGCACGGATTTGCTCTTAATGTGTTTTCGATAGTTCCAAGCGCAATTTCCGGTGTATTACTATTTTCGCTTAGATGTGCAAGCACAATATGACTTAGCTCGGGATGCATAACTTCATTTAAAACCTCGGCAGCCTGTGCATTACTGAGGTGCCCATGACTTGACGCGATGCGTTGCTTGAGCGCCCAAGGGTAGTCACAGGTTTGAAGCATTTCCACATCGTGGTTGGACTCGAGCACTATAGCGCGACAGTTGGTAAGCGCATCTCGTAGTAAAGGGGTAATCTTTCCTGAGTCAGTAACATGCGCAATCTTGAGCCCTTCAGCGAAAAAAACAAAGCCAACCGGTTCCGCGGCATCATGCACCGTGCTTACCGGCAAAATTGATAACGAGCCAATAGTAAACGGCTCCGTACTCCGAAATATCTCCATCCCTAAATAATCACCAGTCAAAAATTCTGCTGTCCCGGGATTTGCATACACAGGTATTCGATATCGACGCGCGAAGGTAGGAATACCATAGATATGATCGGAGTGTTCATGGGTAACCACAATTGCCTGAATGCTTCCAGGATCTATACCTATCGAGGCAAGCCGCTTCTCCATCTGGCGGCCCGAGAGCCCGCAGTCCACGAGGATTCTTGTGGACCCCGATTCTATAAAAGTACTGTTGGCTTTGCTGCCACTTGAGAGCACGGAGAACCGCATGACGAAACCATACGGGATATGCTACAACTCTGACAATGGAGATTCTAAAGAAAATCGAGGAGATTCTCGCTCACGAGGCTCGCGCAATTAGCAGCGTGCGGGTAACCCCTGATTTTGAAAAGGCGGTTACCGCGATAATACACTGCAAGGGCAAAGTCTTGACCTGCGGTATCGGAAAAGCCGGCCATATTGCACGTAAATTCTCTGCGACGCTCTGTTCTACCGGAACACCTGCAGCATTCTTGCACCCCGGCGAAGCTGCCCATGGCGATCTCGGCCTTGTGGGAGCGGCCGATGTAATGGTCGCGTTTTCGACAAGCGGCAAGTCTCGCGAAGTCATAGAAACAATTGAATTTAGCCGTCACCTTGGCCTCGCTACCGTGATTGGTATTACTTCACATGCCGATTCCACGCTACGAGACCTTAGCGACATACTTCTTGATATGGGTCGCATCGAAGAGCCCTGCCCCTTAGGCCTAACCCCGACAGCCTCCGTCGCAGTAATGCTCGCCATCGGTGACGCACTTGCGCTAACGGTAATGGAACTCAGGGGAACAACGCGCGAAGACTTTGGATTGCGGCATCATGGCGGCTATCTTGGAAAAAAAGCACGCGCGCAGTAGTTTCCGGCGCTGGGAATCAGTGTAACTCCGCAAACTCTGTGCTCTCTGTGTCTCTGTGGTTTGAATATCTTTAAAACCACAGAGACACAGAGATCACAGAGTAGCGGAAAAGCTACCCACACTTAATGAGTAATTACTTGCTCGTGAGCTAATGTCTCTTAAAGAAAGTATACGTTTCCTCAACATCGCTCAGCCGATAATAATGCTTGGACCACTTATTCGTGGGCGGAGACCACTTAATTTCTTTCTCGAGAATGAGGATATCGTACTCATTGGCGTACTGTTCCGGATCATTAGTAGTGAGATAGCCCAAACTCGCCGCCTCTTTTCGAAGATAGAAAGGCAACGGCCAATAGCCATTCACCGCGATTAATATCCGCGCATTGGGATGCTTGACTCGGTACTCATGAATATCGTTCACCATCTCGACCATCCCTGCCGCGGTATGAACATATGAAAATGGATTGCCGTCGCCAAAGCTATGCGTATAACAATACAGAGCTCCGCGATAACAAAGGGAACCGACAATCGCCATACACCATCCACAGGCCAAAACTTTGCTTGCCCGTCCACCGCCCATCCATCTGAGGAAAAGAAAAAAGAGTCCCGAGATAAGCATCACGTTGCCACAAAGCCCAAGGAACATCTTGAAGTCTTCGGAGATCTCGCCCTGGAAAAATGGATAAAGCGCGCATACCGAGATTGCCGCGCCAGCAATAAAAACATAGTGCGCGAATTTCCGCTCCCAACAATAGAGCACCAGCCAGGAAAGAAACGCGGTACTCGCAAGGCCGATCGTGACAATGCTTGCGGCCTTTCTAAGCTCATGAATAAACCTTTCGGGATCTTGCGGCACGAGCGCTCTCTTAACCTCTTCCCAATACGGGGCGACTCCTATCGTCAACACGGCTGCACTAAGCGCTACCGGAAATTTAAGATGATCCAGTTCGCCTCGCCACAAATGCTGGGTAAGTCGGACCAAGGCTAGGGATCCTGGCAAGGTGAGATTTATAACCAGCCAAGGAGTCTTGTATCTCACGTAAGAGTATACTGCGAAACTAAAGACGTACCAAACCGTAACGAAACGATAAAACGCGGCGCCGTCACTTAGAAAAAACGTCCAGCAGCGCCTTGGAGAGAAGAGAATCGCGACAAATGGAAAAAGGAGCGGCACGATAAGGTGCGGCTCGGTCTGAAGCATCACCCAAAAATAGTAGAAAAATGGCTTAAAGTGCCCGGTGTCAGAAGTGTTTCGACCAATCCACTGCTTGACGGCTATCACCATCTCATAGAGCCCGTCGCCCCAACGAAATCCTCCGGTGAAAGTTACGAATACTAAAAAAACGGCGAGCATAAGCGCAGCGCAGACATGCGCCCCGTAATCTCGAATTAGCACTTGTGGCTTCGGCCAACGACGCGTACCTAGATCATGCGCAACGAAGTAGCCGAGCATTGAAAAGAAAAGGCAAAAAAGCGAAATACTAAAAGTCTCTTTGGTGCTGATCAGCAGCGCCAAGGCCACACCAAGTCCATAGATCCATCGCGGCTCTCGTGATTTCACACAGCGTAGGAACGAGACCGCAAATAGCAGTGCGGAAAAGATAAAGAGCGTCTCATGTATCGCGTAACGCGAGTAATAAAGAAGACTCGATGATACTGCGACAACGAAGGCGCTCAACAAAACAAATCCGTCGCCTTCGCTCTTTCGAAGCGCAAGCAGAAGCAAGATAGTAAGGACGCCGACTATACCGGCCGAAGCACGCAGACCACGCTCGCTATCTTCGGTCAGATTGAATATGGCAAACGTGAGATAGAAATAGAGCGGGCCGTGATAATTCTCATGGGAGTACGGATAATACCCAAGGCGGGCAGTCTCCTGTAAAAAATAATGATTTACCCCCTCGTCGTTATGCAGCGGCCGCGCAGCCAGGTCGTACCAGCGAAGCACCACAGCGAAGAGTATTACGACCGCAAAAACAGATCGAAAGAGTAGTTCGCGATTACTTTTTACCAGCGCCTCTTGCATGCTTCCAGTTACCCAAGATTCTTAAGCCGCGGCAAGCCTAAAACCCGCTCGGCGATAATGGAGCGCTGTATCTCCGAGGTTCCGGCAGCAATCGTGCGCCCGCGCGAGTAAAGATAGCGATGTACCTCAGTACCAGCAGCGGCCGCCTTCTCCGTGCCCTGAATCACGGCCTGCCCGGCAATAGCCATCCCTAGTTCAGAAACGCGCTGGAATGATTCCGACCAGAGAAGCTTATCCATCGAGCCTTCCGGACCAGGCCTCTTGCCACGGGCATATTCAAGCAGATGTTCGTACGCCAACGCTCGAACCGCGCAGGCTTCGCTTAACGCGCGGGAAAGCTTCTCGCCAAGCTCCACAGATCGTGCAACTACCGACGACTTGAGCATGCCGCGCAGCGCCACTTCAGACTGGAGTTGCCGCGCGAACGTTAACACGACCCTTTCGTACATCAACGTGGCTAAGGCGATCTTCCAACCTTCTCCAATTTGACCAACAACTCTACTTTTCGGCACATACACATTGTCGAAAAAGACTTCGTTAAATTCTTCGTCTCCAGAGATCTGCTTGAGCGGCTTAGTCGAAATCCCCTTCTCGCGCATATCAACAAGAAAATAGGTGAGTCCTTCATGCTTTGATTTTCCTTCGGAAGTCCGCGCCAGCAAGAAACACCAATCAGCAATATGAGCAAAGCTTGTCCATACCTTCTGGCCCTGCAAGCGGAAGCCCTCGCCTTCTGGTGTGGCCTTTGTTCTAATCGCCGCGAGATCGCTGCCTGCGCCGGGCTCCGAGAATCCCTGGCACCAAATCTTGTCGCCGCTAAGAATGTCCCGTAAAAACTGCTGCTTCTGCTCCGGGCTACCGTGGTCGATCAACACGGGCCCTACCATGGTTAAGCCGAAAAGCCCGAGGATTTGCGGCGAGCCGACCCGCACCAGCTCTTCTTGCACAACCGCTTCTTCAACAAGACTAAGGCCTCTCCCACCATACTCGGACGGCCAATGCACCCCAATCCAGCCACCTGAAGAGAGTGTTCTCTGCCAAGTTCGCCCAACTCTCACGAAACTATCAAGACTGGAATCTCGGTTCAGCTTTGGCGGCTTGTTCTTTCTTAGCCAAACTCGAAGGCTCTGGCGAAACTGTTCAACCTCGGGCGAAAGACGAAGTTTAAGCACTGTCGCTACACTGTGGTTATGCTTGATGCGAAAGTTTTCGAGCCGCTTCAGAATCGACGAACCAGGTCACTTCGCCGCGCGCCTGTTCGTAAAGCCGCGCAGGGATCTGCTCAACTTCGCCCGACTTATCAAAAATCCGCTTTAACATCGTAGCTTTCTGTTCACCATTCACAATAAAAAATATTCGGCGTGCTGAAAACAACGCTCCAGGAGTGAGCGTCACACGATGTCCGCCGCCAGGGTGCGGCACCGCAAGGCAAACTTTGTCCATAGCCGAAATTGCCTTAGAACCTGGAAAAATTGACGCGGTATGTCCGTCTTCGCCAATTCCAAGGAGTACAATATCAAAGACTGGTAGGGTGCCTTCACCTGCATTGCCTTCACCTGCATTGCCTTCACCTGCATTGCCTTCACCTGCATTGAGAGCTTTAGCAATAACTTTTCCATACTTATCCGCCGCCTGCTCAGGGGTTCCGCCATCGAACTGCACCGAATATACCGAGGGGCCAGGCTTCGGAACATGACCGAGCAGAGTCTCACAAACCATGCGGTAATTGCTCTGACTATCATCAGACGGAACCCAGCGCTCATCACCCCAAAAGAGCGAGAGTTTTGCCCAATCAATATCTTCAACTCGGGGTGGCAATCCAAGTGCCCGATAGATTGAGCCTGGAGTCTTGCCACCCGCCAAAACAAGCGAGCAGCGGCCACGTTCGCTTATTGCCTCTTGGATTGACGCCACAATTTCGTCGGCCACCGCCCCGGCAAACAGCTTCGGCTCGAAAACTTCTACATTAGGTTCCACAGAACTCTTCCTAAGAGCATATTCCACCTGAGCTATAGCACATCCATGCCTAAGAGTAAGCCCTCCCATTTGGGCGAAATGTTGAGCGGGGGCGCCACCTCCTCCACGTTAGGGCACCCCCAAGAATCCATGATTTAACGCTTCTAGCTCAAGCGCCTGGGTAAGCGCAGGACGGTATTCGGAGAGCAGCTCTCCTATCGAGTAATAGCGCTGTATAAGCGCCAAAGAGCTTTCGTCTTCAAACGCCCTTACCGAGCGCATTTTACGACCTTCAGAAGAAACAGCATCACCACCGCCAAGTTCAATAATCGTCTCCAAAACTTCGTCCCGAGTGAGTACGATTCTACCTGGGCAAGCGCCAGCAAAATCAAAACGAATGAAATCTATCTGGCTTCGTTCCGCGCTGCCGGTAACGCTCAGCTTAAGCGAACAGCTTGCCGGAAGCGACCGGCCGCGACATTCAAATCCAGCGCTGCCCATACCAACAGCCTCGAGGCCGAGGCAATCGAGAATCCAGCCGGCCGCCAGAAGCCCAACACTCGGAAGGCCTTTTGCCCCTGTACCACGACAGCCGACACTTATAGCACTTAGATCCGCCAGGCGTGATTGGACCAGATTTCTACTAAAAATCTCACGAATTTGATCGCGCCAGCAGGCCCCTGCCAACCACTGCAGATCAACAAACGAACGCGCCGACCGGTACAAATCCTTCATTCGCACAAGCGCGCCATCGAATATCGACGAGTCAATCACAATCCCCTCACAGAGCCGCGCAAGGGTCGCGGCGAGGTGGGGCTTGCCCTCAAACGAATTGAGGAGATACAGGTCGGTAGAAGCTCCAGTTAAAAGATTAGCCAATACCAAGTTGGGAAGCGCCTCCCAAAGATGCGCAGGCGCAACAATGCGCAGCACTTCAGAGCAGCCCCACTCATCGTCCGAAGTCTTATGGCAGCGTGCAGCCACCGAAACGTCGATCTCCTTCCTGTTATCATCACAAACGAGCACGATCAACCGACCAGGATTGATATGATCAAGCAGATCAACCAGCCGCTGGCCAAACGGCTCCGAAACTGCAGAAGGCGCAAGGATTAGCGAGTTAACTAGACTACGTCTCTCAAATTGCTTGCCTTCCGGTTGAAGCGAGGAGACGGCCTTGTCAAGAGCAAGCGCCAACTCTTTAGGAGTTGAAGTTACAAATTCGGAGTTTCTCTCGGTCACCTCCCCCTCCATTTAGAGCCGCCGCCAACGATGCCCCGAAGGCGCAAGCAAACCTGCCGCTGCCGACGGCCCCCATGTCCCCGCGGCATGCTCGTACATTGGCGGCGGATGATCAGAAGACCATGAGTTAAATACCGGCTCAAGCAACGACCAGGCCTCCTCAATTTCGTCGTCTCTTGTAAATAGAGTCGGATCTCCTTTCATTGCATCAAGAATCAAGCGCTCATAGGCATCTGCCGAAGAAACTCCGAAGGAATGCCCATAATTAAAATCCATCACCACCGGGCGCACCCGCAGCCGCGGCCCCGGCGGCTTTGAGAATATCTTAAGCGAGATTCCCTCGTTTGGTTGAACCTGGATAGCTAACACATTTTGTTCAAGCTCGACCGACCTTCCCGCGAACAACGATGTTGGCGCGCCACGGAAATACACGGTGATCTCCGTAATTCGCTTTGGAAGCCTCTTTCCGGCACGCACATAAATTGGGACTCCGTGCCAACGCCAATTATCGATCTCCATCTTGAGCGCGACAAAGGTTTCAGTCTGCGACTTCGGATTTACCCCTTTTTCTTCGAGGTATCCCGCCACCTGGGAACCGTCAACAAACCCCCTGGAGTACTGCGCGCGTACCGTGTTTTCATTAATATTCTCAGGAGTAAAGCGCCGAAGTGATTTAAGCACCTTTACCTTCTCATCTCGAATACCGTCGGGATCACTCAGTGAATTCGGCGGCTCGATACAGAGAAGCGACAGCATCTGCAAAAGATGGTTCTGCACAATATCACGCATGATACCAGCCTGGTCGAAATATCCCGCGCGACTGCCGACACCGATATTTTCACACACCGAGATCTGAATATGGTCGACAAAGTTTCGATTCCATAACGGCTCAAATATACCGTTCGCAAAGCGAAACACTAAAATATTTTGAACCGTCTCTTTGCCAAGGTAATGATCAATGCGGTAGATCTGGCTTTCGGCGAAGCTCGCCCGCAGCACACGATTAAGCTCGCGAGCCGAGGCAATATCGTGACCGAATGGCTTTTCGACAACAAGAACAGTGGCGCGGTCTGAAGTCTTCGGATCTTCGACAAGACCTGCTTTTTTCAGATTCGTTGCAATCAAACCGAAATGACTGGGCGACGTCGCCAAATAATAGAGATAGTTGAACTGTTCGGCAGAGTCCTTCGGGAGAGTACTCTTGCAGAGCGTCTCAAGGCGCTTACGAAGCGCCACAAAATCTTCCGGTTTACTCGCATCGAGCGGTTGATAGAACACATTCTTTGCAAAAGAGCTCCAAAGATCATCACTAATCGGCCGCCGGGAATGTTGGCGAATCGCGGCAAGAAGCCCCTCGCGAAACTTCTCGTCGGTCAGCGGCGTGCGCGACACGCCTACAATTACAAAGTTACTGGGAAGATATTGGTCATGCAGTAGATTGTATAGCGCGGGGATTAACTTTCGATGCGTAAGATCGCCTGTCGCACCAAAAATTACAAGCGCCGTAGCAGGTGGTCTTACAATTCGGCCCTCGCCCCCATCAAACGGATTGGACATAACTTCCCTTTCTCTATGAATAACAACCTACACCATTAACTTCCACGCTACGCCGACATTTGTGCCGCAGCTGCCGCGCGCTTTTTCTCAATCGATTCAAGAAGCTCGCGATATGATTCGGCAAAGCTTTTCACTCCTTCCTCCTGCAGCTGCCTGAGAAGGTCCGAAAAATTAAGCCCGACCGTGCCAAGTAGCGCAATCACCGACTTCGCATCAGCGAGACCGCCATGGAGCCTTGGTTCGATAGTAGCCTTTTCGAGAAGCGCCTTAAGTGTTGCCGGCGGGAGGGTATTTACCGTATCACGCCCCGCCAGCTCTTCAACATACAGCACCGGACTCAATTTTGGATTTTTGGTACCGGTGCTTGCCCAAAGCGGTCGCTGCACCCGAGCACTTTTTGCCTTAAGCTTTTCAAAGCGCGCACTCTTGTAAAGCTTCTCGTATTCTTCGTAGGCAAGCTTCGAATTGGCGATGCCGATTTTGCCAAACGTCTTCGCGGCCTCTTCCGCTTTTGCCTTGCCAGACTTTACAAGCGCCTCAGAATTCTTCTCGCAAATCGCATCAACTCGCGACACAAAGAAACTCGCGACCGAAGCTATCGAAGAGATATCTTCACCCTTCGCAATTCGCTTCTCGAGTGCCGAAATGTGGGCTTCGGCGACCTGCGAATATACTTCCACTGAAAAAATTAAAGTAACATTCACATTGATTCCCAAAGCCAGCACTTCTTGAATCGCGGGAATTCCTTCTTTGGTCGCTGGAATCTTAATCATGATATTAGGACGAGCAAGTTTCGCCCAAATTCTCTTGGCTGCTTCAATTGTTCCTTTGGTATCGCGGGCAAGCGTAGGTGAGACCTCAATACTTGCGTGCCCATCAGCTCCCTTAGTGCCCTGGTAGATCGGTTTCAACAGATCCGCGGCTGCGGCAACATCACGCACCATCAACTCTTCGCATAGCTCCTCGGTTCCGAGCCCTTTTCGAACAAGGGCTTGAATGTCCTGGTCATAGTCCGAGCTATCCGCAATCGCTTTTTTGAAGATAGTTGGATTACTGGTAAGGCCACTTACGCCGGACTCAATAAGCTTAGCGAGCTCGCCCGAACGCAACACATCACGCGAAAGATTATCATACCAAATTGATTGCCCAAGAGCGTTGAGCGCAACAATACTTTTGTTTTTTGACATAGAATCTCTTTAATTGCTCCAATACTACAATAAAAACGGAGCGTTATTTCTTAAACGATGTAACTACTCATTAAGTGTAGGGTACCTTTTCCACTACTCTGTGACCTCTGTGTCTCTGTGGTTTTCAAGTATTCAAACCACAGAGACACAGAGATAGAGAAAGAATACTCG
>CAZEAC010000121.1:0-10353 GCA_964510065.1 uncultured Bdellovibrionales bacterium
CACAGACTAGCGAGGATTCGCGGCACTGCTGTTCGACCTTCGCTCGATGGTCTGATGCGAAGCCTCGCTTGTGCCTCGCACCTCTTCGAGAAAGCTGAGTTCGCCGCGAAGAACAGTTCGATTTACTGAATGGAGGCGCTGACCACAACGTATGCCGTGGTGATGTTGTGCCCATCTTCCGTGCCATAGCCTTTAGGATCGAGTGTCTCTTGGCCGAAGGCTATCGCTTGAAGGCCCTTAAATTTAAATAGTTCTCTTGAAAGACGAAGCGGTGCACCATGTAAGTTTTCGACCTCAAGCACGTGTACGGTAAACTTCTTTCCGATATAGCTCTCCTGAAATGTTGCGCGAAGCTTATCTGAGTTGATTGCAGCAATGCCGTAGTGTTTCTGCGATCTGGCGTAGCCTGGAAGCGGAGCCTTGGTACTGTGGGCCATCTTTGCATCGGCGATAAGATCGTCGAACTTTACCAGAGCCGCTGACGGTGCAAGCCTTGCACGCATCGCCGGAGCCTGAATCTCCGGAAGCGGGCTTTGGAAAGAGGGTTGGTTCGGCTGTAAACTCTTTGGATACACCACCATCGGCATCGCTCTGCCATCGATAAGGTGCACAGTAATTTTTTCACCTTTTTCGCCAAGGCGATCCGTGGAACGCACACTCAATTTGTCATCATCAATTGCGACCTTGATTGCCGACTCATGGCGGGGAGCAAGGCCGCGAATGGGGAAGGGCATCTTTACCGTGGTAAAGCTCGCGTTTGTCGCGTAGAGCGGAATTGGATCGCCGAGATACTTGAAGCTGCCCAACATCGCGTGAGTCTCGAAGCGCGGCGTTGGATCGTAAGCCGGTCCACACGATGAAACGGAGGCAAGAATAACGGGAATAAGCAGGAATGACGCTTTGTTCATGGCTACACCTTTAAAAAACCTAGCGAGGCTAGTGCTTCAACACCGGCAGAAGGCGCAATTCACCTTTGCCTACCCTCTATCCGTTGGCCTTGGCCGATTGCTTCAGGGTATTTTTCAAAATGCGCTAACCTGTTGATAGTACAAACATTTGCGTGCTTGAGGCGGGATCGGGCACTAGTACTCTGTTAACGAAATCTTCTCACTTTTCCCTGCCTCGGTGTCCTCTGAACCTCTGTGGTTTATTTTTCTCTATAAAAACCACAGAGACACAGAGTGCACCGAGTGGGGACCGAGACTAATGACAAGTTATTTCGTTAACAGAGTACTAGTACACTGTAATCAAGATAACTTACCCTTCCTCTCGGTTCTAACTCGGCGCTCCCTGTGCCTCTGTGGTTTATTTTGCTTCCAAAAAACCACAGAGGCACGAAGGGCATAGAGATGAGAAGAGTCGGAAAAGATACGTCACGAATTTTTCGTCATGTCCGCTGCTAAAGTTTTAATTGCACGAAGATCCAGTTTGCCTGTACCGAGCAGCGGGATTTTTTCAATTTTAAAGTATGCGTCTTTTTTCGGAATCCACAAATTCGGAAGCCCGGCTTCACCAAGCTTTCCATTAATATCTTCAATACAAAGCTCGGTTGTGTGAAGCACCACGAGCTGCTCACCTTTTTTCTCGTGCGGCACCGCGGTAACGACTAAAGTCTGTTCGCTCTCACCAATGGCACGCAAGATCTCTTCTTCGACTTTAGTATGTGGCACCATTTCACCGCCAATCTTACTAAAACGCGAAAGCCTATCGGTGATATAGAGAAAGCCGTGCCGATCAAGCTTTGCGATATCCCCGGTAATGTACCAGCCATCGCGAATCACCTCCTTCGTCTTTCCGGGATCATTGAGATAGCCGGCCATAACATTTGGACCCTTCACTAAGAGAAGCCCGGCGCTATCGACGGGAAGTTCGGCGAAGGAATCCGGATCGACAATCTTGAGCGCGATGCCTGGGAGCGGATGTCCAACACTCCCCGGCTTATTGCCGATCTGGCTCATACGGTGGTCGCGGTATGAAGGCAGACTCAACGTTGCTACTGGGGAAAGTTCCGAGCAGCCGTAACCTTCTAGCGGTGTCACATTAAATTTTACATTGAACGCATGAGCCAAGCTCTCTTTCAGCTTTTCTGCGCCGACTACGGTAATACGAAGAGTAGCGAACTGCTCCTTCTCGCACTTTCTAAGATACGCATTCAAGAATGTCGGAGTCGCAAGTAACAGTGTGCCTCTCTGTTTCTGGACGAGCTCACCAATAATGCCGGCATCGAGAGGATTCGCATGGTACGCCGCTCGCGTGCCAGTGAGTAACGGCAACCATAAAGTCCCGGTAAATCCAAATGAGTGAAAAAAAGGCAGTACGCCAATCATGCAGTCATCGCGACGAAGTTGAAAAACTTCGCGGAGTCCCTCGATATTTGAAAGGATGTTCCGGTGGGAAAGCATTACCCCTTTGGGCATTCCGGTGCTTCCACTAGAAAAAATAATTGTCGCTAAGTCGGCACTCTTTGAAGTGAGTCGCCGGAACAAGAAACTTGGGATTAGCAACGCCGTGGCGAGCCAGAAAATCTTAGCAGCTTTCCCGAGCTCTTCGGCGAGATCTTCGAAGTAGACCATCCCGGCAAGCTCGGGAAGTTTGCCTTTTTTTAGAAAGAGCTTGGAGCTGAGCACTTTTGTTGCTTTGCACTGGGCAAGTGTTAGTTCCAAGCCTTCTTTAGAAACTGTGTAGTTAAGGTTAACCGGGACCTTTCCCGCAAAAACTGCCGCCACGTTTGCGAGCGCACCGGCTACTCCTTGAGGCAGCATAATCGCAAGCCGTTCCTGAGCGGCGAAATGGCGCTTGAAAATCTTTGAAAGCGCGGCGCCGATAGCAAGGACAGAAAGGTAGTTCAAAGATTTACCCGAAGACTCGACAATCGCGGTCTGAAAAAGATTTTTCCGGGCAGCCTTTATAAAAGCATTGCCGAGCGTGTCATTCGCGCTTTCCCGGCTCTCAAAGGCGCTGGCGGACATCTCCTGAATTCGGGCACGAATTTCCTGTGCGGAAGTGGATGAAGGAAGTGGTTTACCGAAAGTGATATGCACGGGAAGCGGAATCTTTTTCGGAAGTTTCTTCAGTGCCGGACCATCCCGAAAGCTAAACATACTGCCCCATAGTCTATCGAGATGCACTGGAATGATGGGCACGTCGAGCCCTTCGACAATTCGCTCAAAACCCTTGTTAAAAGGAAGCATCGTGCCGAGCCGGGTAAGTGCGCCCTCCGCGAAGATTCCGACGAGCTCGCCTTTTTCGAGGTGTTCTCGCGCCTTCATTAAGGAGCGCAGTATCTCCTTCGGGCCGTCTTTTTCGGAGACAGGAATAGTCTTGAACGCCCTTACAATCGGGTTTAGCACGGGAATGTCGTAAAACTGACGAAACATCAAGAAGCGGATCGGACGGCGAAGTGTAGAAAGTAAAAGTGGCGGATCGCTGTAAGCGACATGATTCGCCACAAGCAGAGCTCCGCCCTTTGCAGGAACATTCTCCCGTCCCTCGACCTTTAGTCGATAAAAACTGTGTGCCAGGAGCCAGTTAATTGTACGGAGAAGTATTTCGAGAATTTGCTGCATGCATATCGTTTATCACAGGTTTCGCCGTGCTTACACCTCCCACGAAGCAAAGCGCTTCTGAAAGTCACCAATCTGGAGCTTAATTTCAGCGTTATAGCGCTCTAAAATTGAGGAGCCGATTACAATGAGTGTTCCTAAGATGGCAAGGCTAAGCCACGGACTCATGCTGGCAAGATTAAAGGCGTAGCGAATATGGTAGAGAAGGCCAAATAGTATACCGATCGAGCCCAATAGGAAGTAGCCTTTTCGCTGTAGCACGACACCGCTCGCGGTCACTATCATCGAGAAGCTAATGCACAGGAACGTAGCAAGTACTCCAGGATAGCGTAACATGCCAAAGCTTACGGAAAGCACGGCGACAATGCTTGCACAGTTTCGCAGCATGCCGCGAATGCCGCGCTCGGAATAGAAAGAGAGGAGAACGAAGAGAAGTGCCACTGGCAGTGTTCGCAAATAAAAGATGTTGGCAGTCGGCGCGAAGCCTCCCTCAAAGAATGCCGATAATAAGTTCTCCCATGAGAATACGGCAAATGGTATTGAGGCAAACTGCACAACGCTTCGTTGATCTTCTGTCTGCAGATACGACGCGAGATAGCGAAAGAGAAATCCTG
Source organism: uncultured Bdellovibrionales bacterium (assembly GCA_964510065.1). Taxonomy (GTDB): domain Bacteria; phylum Bdellovibrionota_C; class UBA2361; order UBA2361; family CAIXSY01; genus CAZEAC01. The sequence goes on from CAZEAC010000121.1 coordinate 4,178, forward strand.
CAGCGCAGCCGAATATGACCGCTCTGAAAAGAGCCCCGACTTCAACTGTATAAAGAAGCATTGTCCTTCCCACAAGAAAGACGAAGGGAAGCCAGAGAATGATTCTGACTAATAAGCCCTCTTTTGTTTTAATCATTGAGCCGAGTCGCGAAAGCAGTCGGTCAAATCTGCTGGCGAAAACAAAGAGTATAAGGGTAAGAATGCCCATCGAAAGCTCGTCCCGTTTAGGAATAAGCATCAGTGAGTTTGCAAGGAGGAATACTGAGGTTAACTTTACTGCCTCCTTTCGAAGGAGCGCCGAAAAAGAGAGAAATACTATCGGAATGAGCAAGGCCATGCCGATGGCGCAGGTGCTAAGCGCCGCAAAATCGGAAGTCGCTGACCAAAGCAGATATTTTGGGTAGTTGGTGTGATGTATAAGAAAGGGATCGCCGTAGCGTGAAAACAGCAGTGCGCCAAGTTGACAGAAGTGTACCGGAGCAAGCGCCGCAGTTATTGCCAGGAACGTTCGGGCTCCCTTGTCATCTCTGATCTTTAGCCCGCACACAAATCCGGCGCAGGTAAGGAGCAAGGTATAGCCAAGAAAGGCATAATAGCGAGTAACATGATCGAATCCGTCCCAGCGTTGAATGAGAAAGGTAAGTCCAGCCGCCAATATCGCGATGCTTCCTAAGATTCGAAGTATCCTAGGAAGCAGCGCCAGTCCCGCGGGCGCTTGGGCTTGCTCGATGTTTGCTTTAAGTATGGATTGCATATGGCACCTTTGGCTTCTTAGTCTTCATTATGCCGGGGAGGTTGAACTATCGGACCTTTCGCCTGTTCGATCATGGCTTGAAGTGCTGCACTAAGTTCGGCCTCTTCATCGGCGTTGCTGAATTCCGCTTCAAAATCGTCGACGAGCGGAGCTGCGCAGGAGCCTTCGAACTCATAGCCGGTGACCTTAGTCTCCCATCGTTCAAAGATCTCATCGAGCTCGCCAATCAGATGAGAATCGTCAACTTGTAAGGTGCGAAGCGCTTCGGCGCGAGATTGGCGAGTGCGCAGAAGGTTTCGCTGCTGTGTCAACTTGCTGAGTTTGTCATCAATCGTCACCAAGTCCTGGAGCAGCTGCTTCTCGAAGCGCGCGTGCTCGCGTTCCTGCTCTTCGGCTTCGTGCAGCTCGCGCTCCGCGCGTTTTTGGCGTTTTACGCACTCCAGTGCCTTTTTCTGATCGGACTCCGCGGTCTTAATTGCGCGTTCACGCCAGGATTCATTGTTTTTTCTGAGTTCCTCGATATTTTTGCGCATGGCTAAGCCGTCTTGGCGTACCTTCTTGAGCTGCACATTGGCACGGGCACGTGCCTCCTGTACCTCTTTGAGCGCGGCGTTAACCAGGGCTTCATGATTCTCGACCTGGCTAATCATCCACTGGAAGCTTGAAGTAATGCTTGAAGTAAGACGGCGAAAGCTATTCATAAAAACTCCATAGATACTGTTCTCATCTTTTGAGGATACTACGAGGCGCCGGCCTAAGCCCTGGCTCATTTGTGACATTGTTTAATCTGCTCTGCTACTCTACAAATAAGTCATATATTAACGGCAAAATACTGAATGTTTGCGCTTTTGTTACTTCCATAGATAAGTTACAATGTATAAATGGCAACTAATAAATACCGATCGCTCTTTGGACGTTACGAACTTTTTATCGCAGCCGCCTGCGTTGGCGCGCACGCCAATGAATCGGAAGGTTTTCGCCAGCGCGAAGTACGCTTCCTTTCAGAGCTATTTCTCAACTGGGTTGAAAATGGAATCCATAAAAGCTCGCTACAGCTGCAAAATACGCAGATAGCTCGATATCTCGATCATTTAGTGGCGGAGGGTTTTGCGCGGAAGATTTCGCGGGAGAAACATCCGCGCTATCGATTGACTCGCGTCGGACTTCTGGAGCTGGTTTCGCGCATGGCGGAGACGCCGCGTGAAAAACGAGAGGGCAGTTTCTTCTTTCTCTTTTATTTCATCAAGAACTACGGGCCGCGAATCTTTGAGTTGGTGCGCAAAGAAGGCGGTCAGTTCCCCTCGGCGCTACGTATTGAGCTTGAAGCGCTGCTCGATGCGAAGCAGCTGCTTGCGCGCGAGATTCGTGAAACTAAACGTGAAATGGAGAAGCTTGCCGCGCGCTCCGACGACGCGCGAAATTCCAGTAGTCTCTGCACCCGGCTTCATCATGGGAATTCGCGTTTCGAAGAGATCGTCAAGGAGCTTGAAAATAGGTTTCCTTATGACCTCAATAGTCAGAAGCCGCTTTCTGAGTTGATTTTCTCACTTCCGCCGGAGGCACGACGTTGGGAGCTCGAAGTGGGGAACCTTTGCCGTGCCGCTGAAATTTGGGACCCGGAGCGGCGACTGCTCGATTCGTACCTTAAAGAGCTTTCAAAGCTTGAGCAGGCAATTAGTTAAATTGTTCGGGGTGTGTTCGCTATAGCAGAACAAACGTATAATCTATTCTATATAAGCCTTATTTTGTTTAAAAGTGTGCACGTAGCCCAGCTTCGAAAAAAACTATCGTAGCACGGCAAAAGGAGTAAAATAGCGCGGCTTTCCGCCGCAATTTCACAGAGGGGAATATGAGAGCAAATACGGCATTACATGAGAACCGCAAATTCGACAACCTGCTTGATGCTGAGCTGGGAACAGCTGCTGAGTGGCTGAGAAATGCTAAAATCATCTGGGGCGCCTTCGAGAAGAGCTCGCCTAAAACGTGTGCGCTCGTCAGCGAATACGGCGGCATTAAAGAGCTCGCAAAAATAATTGATCATGAAATCAGGAGCGACCTGCAAGCGGTAGATAACTATAATAGAGAAATTGCAGCTAAAGGCCTTGATGCAGCTCCTCGTACCAGGCTTCTTTCGCATGTGGAGAGACGTTCCCGTTTGCTTCAAAACGTGGCGGTTGCGCTCAAACGTATTGAAAATCCTGAGAAAGGCTCGAGCGAAGGGCTTAAGATCTTGGAGCAGGTATGTAAGCAAGATGGTTTAGTTTCATTGGTGGCGCTTCTCGCTCGTGTATTTAAAAGCGAAGATACCTTTTTTGGTGGCTCTGCCTTACCGGCAAAGTCAAAGGCTTCTCGTTCTAATGGTGCGGCGGGCGCGGAAGCTCGTGCACTTGGCCTCGTAAGCGGGAAAGGTCCTGAGCTTTTTCTTTCATGCCTTGGCGCCGTGTACCAGCAGCACCGTTCGCGGATCGGCGAATTCTTAAAAAAGGCGGCTGAATATCGGGGAGCACCAGGAAATTATTCACTGCTCCTGTTGAAGCTTGGTCAGGGTAGCTTCGATCCGTTTACGGTTGGCGAAACTTTACGTTTTGATGCGAAATCCGACAAAGACAAACCAGTGGTGCTCTCACCCGGAGACGCGCCGGTCGAAGGAAAAGTTTACAGTAGCATCGGGTCCTCTGGGACAGCCTCGACGGGTCACGAATGGCGGGTCTATCGAGAAAATAACGAAGGCGTGTTTGTGAATGTCGGCGCTCAGGGGCTTTGGACGTTTATCGAGTCGTTTGGTTCCGAAGAGGTAAAGCGGTTGTTTAAACGTGCGGAACGTCGTCGAGTGACCGGCGGCTCACGGGCCGAAGACGACTTAATCGATAGCCTGAACGATATAATCGAAAAGATGCACGGAGACCTGCTTGATGGCGCCAAAACCGCCACCGCAGGCAGTGAGAGCAGCTATCTTGAAAGGAATCGTGAGGCTGTATTTGCGGTGCAGCGACTCTTGCAAGAGCTTCGCGGAGAAGCGCACGGCTATCTACATCACGGACGGCTGCTTAGTGAGATTCCAGGTGGCATTGAGGTAGCAGGAGACCCCGGCGGTCAGCTTATTGGCAGGTTGCTTCGCCGAAAGGAATTGGGAGTACTGCCGGCGACTGTTGAACGGGCTTGGGCAGAGCTTCGTGATAACTGGAACGGGCTTAGCGTCGAGAAGCGTCGCGCAAATATTGAAATTCTCCTTCTTGATGACGCAACGAGCAAAAGCGTACACAAGCGAAGTTTCTTCGCGACACTCGAGGCCGATCGTGCCGAGTATCTTCGCTACAGCTCTACCGAGGAAGGACGAGCGGAGCTAGAAAAATTAGGAGTAGCGTTAGTCAATCTCGTAGTTCGCGAGGTGGCGCTTGAAGCTACCCTTCATAACAGTGGCGCAACAACTGACGAGGCTAGTGCTGGTCAAGTCTTTGTGCAGCTTGATGTGCTTAGTGACTTTAGAAAGAAGATAAACGGCGCCGAATATTGTCGATTCGAAGCGGACATTCAGGCCGGGATTAAGCGCCTTGCGCCGCTTTTCTGCAGTGTTGAGACGAAAGACGGCAGGATCGAGCGCAAATGGCGAAGCGAGCCCTGGACCGAATCGGTACCGGAGGTACTAAAAAAGCAAGCACTCGAGGCTGCTAATGTCACTGCTCCGATTGAAATTGCACACCGCCAGTCACCGTCGACTTCGCCACTTCTTAATAATGATGAACTTCAGGTGGTGAAGCGGATGATCTTTCTTGATTCTCTTTGTTCCGGAAACCGTGAGCGGTTTGTTAGTAGCCTTTCTAGTGTCGAATTCAGAGAGTTTATTGAGCGCTTTGTCGTAATAACGCGAAAGGTGCGGGATTTTGATAAGGAGCTAGAGGCAAAGAAGATAGCCCTTCCCGAAGGAGGTATACACATTGAGGGGGAGGTGGCTTCATCTGTTTCAAAGGCGACTAAGTTGAGCGGGTTAACCTCGCGCAGTCTACGGCCAATTGAAGAGATCGAAGGTAGCTATTCGATCCCGTATCCTGAGATTCTTAAGCGCGCAAGATATGCGCACTCGCTTTACAAGCATGGAGTGAATGACACCTATCCGCGTGAGCTCGCCAATCTCGAGCGAATGCTTGACGCTGGACTCTATGATCCGAAAGATACCTTACTAGGCCGAGCTTTTGAAGCAGCCAGACATTATGTTCCAAGAGCTGAAGTGGGCGAGGGGCTTGAAGTTTGGAAGCTCCTTAAAGGTTCGCCAGCGGTTTATTTGCCGCACCTCGCGCATGGCCCGGAACGTGAGTACTTCACCACGTATGAGGCGGAGGCCCTGCGCCCTTTGGCGCGAGTTCGAGAGTTCGCAGTGCAGGAAGGAATCGATAAGATCGAGGAGATTCGGGCGACCATTAAAGCTCTCGATCAGTATCAGTATAAGTATATTATTCGTGGAGATTTTGATGCAAAGACACCGATTGCGGTAAGGATGGAATCGGTGACTGAGAATGTTTTTGATACTGCGCGACGAGTGGTCGAAATAACGAGCGATGGCAGCGTCACCGACCGCAGTTCAGAAACAGAAAAACCGATAAAGCCTAAAACGCCAGGCGGCTACATTTTTGAATATCGAAAACCGTCAGCGCTTCGCGAACAGCTCGAGGAAATTCAGGCTGAAATGGTAAAGCTGGGCGATGATTACGCGAATAAAGTGCGTTTCGACCGGAAATGGGGCGAAATATTTGATGAGAAGAACACGGCCGCGCTTGCAAAAGCCGGCTTCGGTCCGATAGCCAGCGAAGTGCGCCGTGCCGGAAGGTCGCTGCTCTCTTCAAACTTTACCTACATCTCGAGGCCGCTTTATGAAGCTGTGCTTAACTTCGAGATGCCGGTAATGCAGCCGGCTCCGGGCACGCCGATTGGCCGCGGTTCGTATATTGTTTGGAATGATGCTGGTGAACCTGTACATCAAATTCGGGCCCGGCAAGGTTCGGAGAAACTTCTTCCCTTTGCGGGAGAGTCGCTCATCGTGATGGTAACATCTGATGAACGACGTCAGCGATTTGTTCGCGAGTTTCTCGCCAAAGAGTTTAGAGCAGGAGATGTCGCGGTTGTCGCACAAAACATAGTAAGTTTTGTTGATACCGGAAAAGTCAGAGATCCTCTTGGCCGGGTACTACAACTTGCACGAAGTGATATGGGAGCATTTAAGAAGTGGCTCGCAGAAAAGTTTCCTTCGGCGTAACTACTACACTGTAAACGAAATACTCTTGCTTTCTTAGCTTTGGGCACTCTGTGTCTCTGTGGTTTCTTGAAAGTAAAATACACCACAGAGACACAGAGTGCACCGAGTGAAGACCGAGACTAACCCGGACTTCTCACGGGTTTCTACTGCGGAGACGTAACTTGCCGACTGACT
>CAZEAC010000122.1:0-10246 GCA_964510065.1 uncultured Bdellovibrionales bacterium
GTTACTCCGTGTCATATCGAGAGCCTTTGGCTTCCAGATAAGCCATTTGCCACAAACCCCTTGCGCTTGCAGCGACCCATAATCGCTGCTCCTCGGAAGATCGAATAGTTTCAGGATCTATTTTTGAGGTTCTACTCCTTTTTAGGTGATTTTCAGGGCGAGTAGGGCGGCACCAAAGTCCAGGCCAAAGTCCAGAACCAAAGTCCAGAAGTCCAGCAGCAAGACTGCTTTAGGCGCCGCTCCGAGTTGCGCTATCTTAAGCAGCAATACCCGGATTGCGAGGCGTACCAGCAGTCCTGTGCGGATCCTACAATCCGACCGCGCTCTTCAATTCAGCTGCCTTATCAAGCTTCTCCCAGCTGAAATGACCTTCCGCCGTAGCTTCGCGACCGAAATGGCCATACGTTGAGGTCTTGCTGTAGATTGGCTTCAAAAGCTTCAACGACTCGATAATTCCCCGCGGCCGTAGATCAAAGACTTCCTGCACCGCAGTCGCGATCTTCTCGTCGGAGGCTTTGCCAGTACCAAAGGTATCGACATACACCGCGACCGGGCGCGCCACGCCAATGGCGTACGCAATCTGAATTTCGCAGCGCGAGGCAAGCCCGGCACCGACGATATTTTTCGCAATGAAGCGCGCCGCATAGGCAGCGGAGCGGTCTACCTTTGAGGGGTCCTTTCCGGAGAATGCGCCACCGCCATGGCGGCTGTAGCCGCCGTAGGTGTCGACGATTATCTTCCTTCCTGTTAAGCCGCAATCGCCGACCGGTCCGCCAACGACAAATCGTCCAGTCGGATTGATGAAGTACTTGGTCTTCGTGCTTAAGAAATTATCCGGGACTACTTTCCTGATCACTTTCTCAACAACGTAGGTTTCGAGATCCTTCAGGGATATCTCATCGGTGTGCTGCGTCGAGAGCACCACGGTATCGACCCCGACTGGCTTACCATTTTTATAGATTACCGAAACCTGACTTTTTGCATCGGGTTTCAGGAATTTGACTCCACCGCGACGCTGCGTGGAAAGTTCACGAAGAATTTTATGCGAAAGTGCAATTGGCAGAGGCATCAGTTCCGGTGTCTCATCGCACGCGAAACCGAACATAAGACCTTGATCCCCGGCACCCTGTTCCTTATTCGAACCTTCGTCAACGCCCATGCTAATATCGCCGGACTGCTGGCTTACGAAAGTCAAAATGCTGCATCCCTGCGCGTCAAATCCGATCTCAGGATCATCGTAGCCTATCTCGCTTACAATCTTGCGGATCAAAGGATCGTACTTTACCTGCCCGTTTGAAGTAATTTCACCGGCAATGATCACGGTATTGTTTTTGACCAGCGTCTCACATGCGACACGGCTTCGAGGATCGAGCGCCAAATGCGCATCGAGTACTCCGTCACTAATCTGATCTGCAACCTTATCGGGATGACCTTCTGAAACCGACTCGGAGGTGAATATAAAGCTTCCTGAGTTCATGTGCACTCCAATGATAAATTTGGCGAAGTCTTACGCAGTTAGAGCCCCCGGTCAAGGGCACGGAGATCTGCGGGTGAGGGGAGCTCTACTGCTCGATGTCGCGATGCCGGACGCTCAGTAAGTAACCACTTGATTTTAATGCTTTATATAACTCGTGCGCGATTACCACTGAACGGTGTTTCCCGCCTGTGCAACCTATCCCGACATTAAGGTACGATTTTCCCTCAAAAACGTACTGTGGCAGAAGGAATTTGAGAAGGTCAGTGTAGCGCCGAATAAATAGGTGCGTCGCCTGGCGAGCGAGCACGTAATCGCGCACTTTTTTATCCATGCCGGTCTTTTCCCGAAGACCAGGAACAAAATGTGGATTGGGAAGGAAGCGCACATCGGCAACCAGGTCGCAGTCGGGCGGGATTCCGTACTTAAATCCAAATGATACAAAATTTATGCGAATTGGTTTCTTATCGTCGACACGTAGCGTCGACACATACAGCTTCACTTCTCGTTTAAGGTCGTGCACGGTAAGCCCGGTTGTGTCGATGACCACCTGAGCTGCTTCTTTCAACGGAAAGAGCCGTTCTTTCTCACGGAGGATCGTGTCTTGAATTGTACTATCGAGTTCCGGATCGAAACGCGGATGTGGCCGCCGTGTCTCGCTGTAGCGCCGGATGATGACCTCGGTCTGGCTGTCTAGAAACACTACTTCGACGTGTCTCTCCCTTTCCAGTGCTTTCATCAGCCCGAACGTGCGTTCAATATCGCGTGAAGTTTCTATATTGAGCAGTATCGCGACATTCTTGTATTTTCGCGGAAACTGTTTTGAAAACTCGACGAACTGTTCAACGAGTGACACCGGAAGGTTATCAATACTGAAAAATCCTGCGTCTTCAAGCGCGTCGAGTGTGATAGATTTGCCCGCGCCCGAGATTCCCACCACGAACAGCAAAAGTCCGCGGCCGGATCGCGCCGAACGTTTCTTCTTCTGTACTTTTTTCTTAGGGGCCTTTCGCACCTAAAGTACTCGTTAGTGATGTTGAGTTAGCTTCTCTTTATTTTTGCGTAGCTGGCGAGTGAGGTTGTCGACCAACGCATCGATAGCCGAGTATAGATTATCGGTCTCTTCTTTTGCGTTAATCGTTGCGCCGTCAGCGTGCAGCGTCGCTTCCGCGATCTGCCTGTTTTTTTCGACGCGAAGCACAAGATGTGCTTCGGTGTCTTGATGAATGAACTTTTGGAGGCAATGTGTAATCTTCTCGGTTGCGTAAGCACGCAGCGCATCAGTAGCCTCGGTGTTTCGGAAAGTTAAGTTAACCTGAACTAATTTTTTTGCTGTGGACATAATTAAACAAAGGTTGACACGGTTACTATCTTATAACCTAAGTCTACCGTACCGCACAGCCTTTTAGAAGAGCTTTTTCCTTTTTGAGGATGATTCAATACCGAGGGCTTCTCGGTATTTGGCGACTGTTCGCCGTGCAATGTCGATATTTTCCTGTTTGAGCATTTCAACAATTTTTTGATCGCTGATCGGATCAGAGGGCGATTCTTGGCCTATGATATTTTTTATCTTCTCTTTGATGGCAGAGGACGAGACATCACCAGTCAATGTCTTAATCCCTGTGGTGAAGAAATACTTGAGCTCAAAAACACCTTGTGGGGTGTGGACGTACTTATTCGTAGTGACACGGCTCACCGTGGACTCGTGCATGCCGATATCATTGGCGACGTCTTTCAAGACAAGTGGTTTTAAATGCTCAATGCCACGGTCAAGAAAATCCTTCTGAAATTTCACGATGCTCTCAGTAACCGCAAATATTGTGTTTTGACGTTGATGAATGCTCTTAATTAACCACGAAGCGGCTTTTAAGCGCTCAGTAAGATAGCTTTTGTTAGGAACGTTTTCGGAATCTCCGCTGCGAAGCAGATCCATGTAATAGGGACTAATGCGCAGTTTGGGAAGTCCGTCTTCATTGAGGCTGATTACGTATTCCGAGCCGACTTTGTACACATAAATATCGGGAATGATGTAGCGGATCGCTTCGTCCGAAAATGGCCGCCCCGGGCGCGGTTCGAGCGTCTGAATGACGCCTATCGCTTTGTACACCTGTTCGACTTCGATCCCCTCAGCTTTGGCGATTTGATCGTAACGGCGCTTTTCCAGCTTATCCAGATGCGAGCGCACGATCCTTGACTCAAGGCTACTTCCGAGACCCATGTTCTCAAGCTGCGTGAGTAAGCATTCTGGTAGGTCACGCGAGGCGACGCCGAGTGGATCGAGCGTCCTTATCAGGTCAACCACGCGAACAACATCGGTAACGCTTCGATGAGTTGCTTCAGCAATTTCTTCGTAGCTCAAACAGAGGTACCCGTCTTTGTTCAAATTGCCTAGTACCTGTTCGATGATTTCACGATCATCGGAGCTAATCTCCGAGAAGCGAAGCTGCGCGAGAAGGTGATCTTGTAGGTTCTCAGTTTTAGTTAATGTCGCCTCGGCGGATGGGCGATCTTCATAATCATAGGTGCCCTTGGGAACCGAGCTTCCGCGCCAATCGCTAAGTTGATCCAGGTAGTCAGCGAAGTCGCCGGTTGGCTCGTCGGGTTTAGGGGACTCAGTCTCGGCGCCCTGTCCAGGAGAGCTGGTTTCGGAGAGTGTTGAAGTTGGTGCGGATTCCGCCTCGACGCTCCGTGCAGGTTCATCGTCGCCGCCATCTTTAAGCTCTTCAAGAACGGGATTTTCGAGGAGCTCCTTTTCGATAGCCTCTTTGTATTCGAGCCGGCCCAACTGAAGCAGTTTAATCGCCTGCTGGAGCTGTGGGGTCATCAGCAGTGATTGGCTTAACTTTTGAAGGAGCTTAGTTTCTAGGGCCATAGCTCTAAAACCTGGGTATAATACATTGTACGATATTTTGATGATTAAACGGGCATGGTTAATGCAAAAAATGTGCGACGGCCTTAAATTTATTGTGGAATAGGCATTATTTGATGATTTTCTAGGGGGTTAGCAGGTGTTTTGGTAATTACTCATTAACCCCGGGTATTCTTCTCTTAACTCTGTGCTCTCTGTGTCTTTGTGGTTTTAATACTTTATAAACCACAGAGGCTCAGAGATCGCAGAGTATGTGGAGAAAGCGACCAACATTAATGAGTAGTTACGCGTTTTAGTGGCTACGTCATTAGAATGTGGGTAATGGGTGTTTGCCGCTCACGGGTAATCCCAATTCAATAAAATTCCAAATCTGAATGTGAGAGCGGACGGGGCCAGGCCTTACCCCAGCGCAAAATCACTCCCCAAATAGTAGCGCCTTGCCTTCTCGCTGCCCGCGATACTTTCCGGATCACCCTCTTCAAGAATCTTTCCGTCGACCATGATGTAAGCGCGATCGCAGATGCCGAGAGTCTCGCGAACGTTATGATCAGTAATCAAAATGCCAATACCCTTACTTCGAAGCTTGCCTATTATTCCCTGAATATCCTTAATTGCGATTGGATCGATGCCGGCGAACGGCTCATCAAGCAGCAAGAAAAAAGGCGAGCGAGCAAGCGCTCGAGTAATCTCGACCCTGCGGCGCTCACCGCCCGAAAGCGAGCTGGCGATGTTTTCGCGCAGATGCGTGAGTCCAAGTTCACCCAGCATCTCTTCAAGGCGCTGCTTGCGTGAGTTGTTGTCGGGAAACGGAATTGTTTCCAGAATTGCCATGATATTTTCGGCGACGCTTAGTTTACGAAATACCGAGGGTTCTTGCGGAAGGTAGGCAAGTCCCAATCTGGCGCGAGAAAACATTGGCTCGCGCGTAATCGAACGCGCATCAAGCATGATCTGACCACTATCGCTCGCCACAAGGCCCACGCACATGTAGAACGTAGTGGTTTTGCCTGCGCCGTTTGGACCGAGAAGTCCCACGACCTCTCCCGCGCGAACTTCGAGTGATACATGATCGACGACGCGCCTTCCCGCGTAGGACTTTACAAGATCATGGGCGCTTAAGCTGTGCATAATTGGTTAAATATTGGCAGGATCCGCGCCTGACAGCAAGCGTTTGACGGAGGCGGAGCGCTGTGGGATGACTTAGCCTGATGGACTTTCTGATCGACAGCGGAGATCTACTAAAATTAGAGCAGTTTGCCGGCTGCCGACTGGTACGCCCAAGCAAGCTCTGTCTCTGGAAGCCGCACCTAGCAAAATTAGAATGGGATCGCGCCGACGCCACGTATGAGCACAAGAAGGGTTGGAAATTTAGGGGAAAGCCTTGCGCTTCGTGGCCTCTCACTATTTCTGACTTCACTATTGAGCTTCGCTTGCAAGACAATGGGCAAATTGGTTTCTTCCCCGAGCACCTTAGCTACCTTGAAGATATCAATCACCAGCTTGGCACCGCACAGCAAGGCATGAAGATGCTCAATCTTTTTGCTTACACCGGGCTGGCCAGTGTGTTCGCAGCGAAGCGTGGCATGCAGGTGACGCATGTTGAGATTGCAAAGAAAGCCATTGAATGGGCAAAAGTAAATTTCGAACTGAATCAATTACCGCAAGATGCCGTGCGAATAATTAGAGAGGATGCAATTGAATTTATGCGCCGCGAAGTTCGGCGCAACAATAACTATGATCTTGTGATCGCCGATCCACCAAGCTTTAGCCGGGTTGATAGCGGAAAAGATTGGAAGCTGGAAGAGACTCTTAGTGAAATGGCTACGCTTGCCGTGAAGCTCCTTAACGAAAAGGGGATGCTTGTTTTTACTAATCACCACTTCGAGACAGGGGGACATGTGCTCGCCAATCTACTCTATGATGCCGCGCACGGGAGTCTCGAAATTTCAACAAATGAGTTAACACTCGACGAGAAGAATAGCCCGCGAAAAATTCCGGCGGGGTTTCTGGTAATTGCAAAAAACGTAGCGTAGTGCTCTGTAACAAAAATGACGTATCCTTAGTCTCGGTTCTCACGCGGTGAGCTCTGGGTCTCTGTGGTTTATTTTACGTTCAAAAAAAACACAGAGTTACGGAGAGCACAGAGATGGGAAGAGTCGGAAAAACTATTGTTACAGCGTACTGGCGTCCTTGATCTTATAATTACTGACAGCTCGTGCAAAGACCGAAGAATTCCAGCACATGACTTGTCACTTTGAACTTGTGCTTGCGCTGAATATGTTTCTCTAACTTTTCAAAGTCTTCAGGGAGCTCTAAGCATACAATTTGGCGACATTTGGTGCAGACAAGATGATGATGATGATCGTCCTCGACGATCTTTTCGTAGCGCTTGCTTCCGTCAAGCAGATCTATTTCGCGTATTGCGCCCTGCGAAACAAGAAAATCAAACTCACGGTAGACTGTAGTCTTGTTTATTACCACTCCCTTCGTGCTTAGATCGCGCATGATTTCCGCGGCCGAGAGAGGTACTTTTGACGCCTCAAAGAGTTCAAGGAGTGCGCGACGTGCTTTAGTGAGGCGAAAGCCTTCGGAGCGAAATTTGTCGATAAATGCGGATGACTTCACGATTTGATCGTAACGAAAAGTGCGTAGACTGTCCAGATTTTCGAAATCCGAGTGGCGCAACTTGCTTCAGAAGCTTTCTTATTGCAACTCAGCTGCAATAGCTTGTGTGGAGTGTCTTCCTGTGGTATCTGTCGGCGAGCATCCGACATGGTGGGAGGTAACCGAATGAAAGGTAAGATCGCTTTGAGCATTATTTTTCTGTCATTTGTGGCGGCGCAAGAGGTGCGTGCCGATGAATCTTGTCAGCAGCAGATTGGCCACCTGATGTCTGAGCTTCAGCAGATGAAGCAGGCACTTACGGCGCTTCAGATGAAAGTAGAGAAGCAGGAGCAGGTGACTGCCCGCATCGATGCGAATTCGTCGGCTGCCGCGCGACAGTCGCCTCAAACATCTGCGCTTCCGATTTCCTCATCTGCTGGCGCTGTTTCACAGGGCAATAAACAGTTTAACCCTGACATTGGACTTGTCGCCGATTTTGTTGCTCGGTTTAGTGAAAGCGATGATGATGACGAGGGCAACGACAGGCTAAGCGCAAGACACGTGGAGCTTATTCTTGGTCACGACGTTGATCCGTACGGACGTCTCGATGCGACCATTGCAATCTCAGATTTCGAGGAAGCCGAGCTGGAAGAGGCCTACTATAGCGCCTGGGACCTTCCCCTCGGTTTGAGCGCGAGAATCGGACGATTCCGCCCCAAAATAGGCATTGCTTCTGCGCAGCATCTGGACTCATTGGCGACGATTGACGAGCCACTTGTGATAAGCCGGTATTTCGGCGCAGAGGGACTGTTCCGAAGTGGTGCGGAGCTTTCGAGCTTCCTTCCTCTTCCTTGGGAAACCGTGGTTCACCAGGTCTATGCAGGTGTACTTGAAGGTGGTGTAGGTGAGGACGGCACGATCTTCGGAGAGAGTCACCGAGCGCCCACGCTTTATGCGCGGCTACGTAACAGCGCTGACCTCACAGACGCATTTAATGTCGACCTTGCAACATCTTTTCTTGCCGGCTCAGCGGACAGAGACACCGCATTTGAGGTGCGAAGCGTGGGCGTCGACGTGACTGGAAGTTACCAAATGAACCCGATTCAAAAAATTACACTGCAAAGTGAGATCTATTTTCAGGATCGAGGCGCGCCTTATGAAACGGCTGAAAAATATAATAGCTCGCCACGTGGCGTGTACCTGCTTGGCGATTTTCGTTTCGCGGAGCGGTGGAATGTCGGTAGTCGTTGGGATTTGGTCGAGCCAGTTGATGTTGGCGCAAACGATCTTCGCTCCGAAGAACAAGCCTGGAGTGTTTTCTGTTCGTTTTTCCAGAGTGAGTTTGCAAGGTGGCGTTTTCAGTACCAGTATCGCCGTCCGCTTGAAGAGGACGACGAGAATATTTTTATGTTGCAGGGTACTTTCGCGATTGGAAATCACAAACATTCGATTCAATAGGAGCAAGCTATGGGCAAAATTCCGACATTTCTGTTTGGCCTAATATTTCTTCAGCTTTCAAACGTGCATGCAGATGAATTTCGAGTGGTTACGACGCTTTCTGCATACGCGGCTATCGCCAAGGAGATAGGTGCTGAAAGAATCCTCGTAGATTCAATTGCAGCACCAAGATTTAATCCACATTTTATTGAGCCACGGCCGAGTGATATTTTAAAGTTGAAACGCTGCGCGCTCTTTATCCATAGCGGGCTTGATCTTGAGGCGTGGCGAAGCGCTCTTGTCAATGCGGTCGCGCGTTCTGAATTGCGGCAAGGTGGCGAGAGCCAGTTAGATCTTTCAAGGGGTATTAGGCTCCTCGAAGTTCCCACTGAAAATGTTTCGAGAGCCGAAGGTGATATCCACCTCTTTGGCAATCCGCACTTTTGGCTTGATCCGCGAAATGGCGTTGTCATTGCAGGGAGCATTTCGGACAAACTCTCGGCGCTTGACCCTGCAGGGAAGGCGATTTACTCCGCGGGTCTTGATCGCTTCACTCAAAAGTTAAAGCAGAAAATTTCCGAGTGGAGCGCACAAGGGGCGACGCTTCGCGGACGAGAGTTAGTTGGCTATCACAATGAATGGGCCTATCTTATGGATTTCCTGGGCATGAAGATGAATCTTTTCTTGGAGCCCAAGCCTGGTGTTCCGCCTTCACCGCAAAGTATTGAGAGCATTATTTCCCAAATGAGGGCTCGAAAGATTAACGCTATTGTGCAGAGCAGCTACTTTGATAGAAAAGCAGCCGAGAGCGTCGCGGCAAAGACCGGTGCACGTGTTCTTGTTCTTGCCCAAAATGTTGGAGAGCTTGCGGGTACTGAAGATTACGTAAGCCTTATTGATTATAATGTCCGGATTTTGAGCGAGGCCGTGCATGGCTGAGTTCTTTGATCTGATGCTTGCGCCCTTTGCGGCCTGTCTTGTGCTTTCGCTTATGCACGTATATTTGGGCCTTCATGTTGTCGAGCGCGGAGTGATCTTTGTCGATCTCGCGTTGGCGCAGATAGCAGCGTTCGGCGCCACCTGCGCATTTTTGGCAGGGTTTTCGCTTCATTCTCTTCCGAGCTATCTTTTCTCGCTTTTTGCCACGCTTTTAGGCGCCTGCCTTTTTGCGACAACGCGATACCGTGAACAGAGGATTCCACAAGAAGCGATAATTGGTATCGCCTATGCTGTAGCAACGGGGGCGTCGGTAATTATCCTTAGCTTCGCACCAGAAGGAGGAGAGGAGCTCAAGGCACTTCTTGTGGGTCACCTGCTCTTCGTTACTATGGGTGAGGTGAGTTCGATGGCGCTTCTCTATGGTGCAGTGGGCATCTTTCTTTGGCTCGCGAGAAAAAAACTTCTTCTGATTTCTCAAGATCCTGCGCGTGCATTCTCTCTGGGTATGCGGGTCCGACTTTGGGATCTTCTATTCTACGCTCTTTTCGGAGTGGTGGTGACAAGTTCCACTGAGCTCGCGGGAGTACTGCTTGTGTTTTCATTTTTGGTGGTGCCGTCTGTGTGTGCCTTGCTTTTTGCGCGGACGATACGCGGGCGACTTCTTTTTGGGTGGGGAGTTGGCGTGCTAAGCAGTGTCGCCGGCGTTTGCTCGTCTTATTTTCTCGATCTTCCGACGGGAGCCACCGTCGTTTGCATATTCGGAGTCGCACTCGTATTTTGTGCGTTACTTCAGCGCTTTTTGGCTTTTCGAGAGAAGGCCGCGAGAAGTCCAGGCTAGATTCCTTGGCTTTTGGAATTAGCACCAAACGAGTTGCATTCTGGAGCCAAGGAATCTAGCCGGCCAGGACGGCCGGACAGGCGCG
>CAZEAC010000123.1:0-9782 GCA_964510065.1 uncultured Bdellovibrionales bacterium
ACGCGGGCTACGGCGGATAGTTTCTGCCATTTTTTTATCAAATGGACAGAAACTAGTTACACATGGACCGCGTCGGATTAGACTTGGTACATGCCAACCCGCGATCAAATTATAGAAGTTTTAAAGAAAATCGAAGACCCCGAGCTTTTCCTTGATATTTGGTTTCTGGGACTTATTTACAATATTACAATCGAAGATTCTGGCTCGGTCGAGATAGAGATGACTTTTACCTCGCCAATGTGTCCGGCTGGCCCCATGCTTGTCGAACAGGTGCGCACAGGGGTGAAGAGCGTGGAAGGGGTCGCTGAGGTTAAGGTGCGAGTCGTTTTTGAGCCTGCTTGGCAGCCCTCCGACGAGGTCAAGGGGCTGCTTGGAATGATGTAGCATAGTAGTATAGGCGGCGACAACAACACGGAGGTGTCTCATTTCACGACTTCTTACAGAAGAGCAGCTTCAACTTCAGCAAACACTAAGGCAGTTTTTTGAAGCTGAATTTTCAAGCGCCTATTTGCGTAAGCGCGGCGCTCACTTTGGAACTTCTGACCATGGACTCTGGGATCGGATTCGCGCACTTCAGCTCCATGAATTTTTTTCAAGCACTGACGAGGAGTATAGCGCAAGCCTGGCCGATCTATCTTTGGTCGCGTTCGAGTCTGGATTTGCGCTTTGCCCCGAGCCGCTTTGGGAAGGCCTGCTTGGCGGCAGCTATGTAGTTTCGCGGTTGCTTTCTTCGAAAGACAGGAAGACACACCTTTCGAGCGCTGAATTCGCCACCCTTGCGCAGGGGGCGCCACGAATTGCGCCCGTTGTGACCTGTCGCGAGCAGATCCGTGCACAGCGGTCCAGGCTCAGTGGAAAGCTCATGGTATGCATGGAGCTTGCGAGTTTGGAATATCTTCTTGTTCTCGATCGAGCTTCTTCTTACCTAGTTTCTCTAGAAGGGAAAGGGGTTAAACGTCGAGCCATGCCTTCGCTCGACCTGACAGTTCCCGTGTACGAGATTACTCTGAAGGAGTGCCCGGCGCGCGAGTTTTCAACAAGGCTTAGTGGGCTGGGCGAAATCTATTTGTCGATGAAAGCGTCGGAACTCGCGGGAATATCTGCGCGCGTAGTGGCGATGACTGCGCAGTATGTCAAGGAACGTAAGCAGTTTGGCGTTGCGGTGGGCAGTTTTCAAGCTATCCAGCATGCGCTTGCCGATATGCACTTACGCGCGGAGTCGGCATCTTCATTATCGAGATTCGCAGCGTGGACTTTCGATAGCTCGCCGGATCAGTTCTCTTTCGCCGCGCAGGCTGCGTTTCGCTATCTCGCCGAGTGGGCACCATCGATCTGTGAAAAAGCGGTGCAGCTCCATGGCGGAATTGGATTTACCTGGGAATATGATCTGCACCTGTATCTGCGTCGCGCACGCACAATCAGCGCCGCGGTTTCTGTCCCGGAATCCGATGAATTTCTAAAGCTTGCGCGCCGAGTGTAGGAGTGTGCGCCACGAATCAGTGGCGCACACAATCCGTAGGGGCCGAAGCCTTCGCCTCTACTACCTGTCGTAGCTTGAATTATTCGTGGCGCAGGCACCTAGTCGTTGTTGCGAAATAACTCGCACCAGTGTCCGGCTATTGTGTTTGTCTGCGACTGAACGCAAGCCCTACTTCGCCAAAGCCACTTCTACCAGCTCCATCCAGATATGGATAATGGTAATATGCAGCTCCTGAATCCGTTCGGTAAGCTTTTCAGGAATCACAATCGCGACATCACATTCCGGACGAATTGTTCCGCCGTCGCGTCCTAACAGTCCGACGCAAAATGTGCCTTTCGCCTTTGCTGCTTTGATTGCACGAAGCACGTTCTTTGAATTGCCTGAGGTTGAGATTCCAACAAAAAAATCATTTTTTGTGCAAAAGGTCTGCGCCTGCCTCTCAAATGCACTTTCAAATTCGTAATCATTTGACCAGCAGGTAATTGTTCCGGCGTCAGCAAAATGCATCGCACGAATACCGGGACGTGCGCGCTTGTACCGAGCAACAAGCTCCTCGGTAAGGTGCATTGCATCGCAGGTCGAGCCGCCGTTGCCGCAGCTATATATTGTTCCGTCAGCGCGGATAACTGCGAGCATTTTCTGCGCAGCTCTATCGATCTCCGAGATAAGCTGGGCATCGCTTGCAACTTTATTCTTGAGCTCGGCTGATTCGCGTAATATTGCGGCAATTGAGTTTCTCATAGCTCCATACATAGTAACTACTCATTAACTCCGGCGATCTTTGATGAGTCTTTTCCTCACTCTGTGCCTCTGTGGTTTAAATACTTTAAAAACCACAGAGACACAGAGCGAGGAAAAGAATACCTGGGGTTAACGAGTAATTACCATACATACCGCTAACTTGCTGAAATCACAAGCTTGTCATGGGATTTCGCTCAACTAATACGTTGTATATGCCGATTAAGAAGCTGTGGCTTTCTAAGAAAGTTGTAAAGGACTCTTCCCCGTGCCAAGGATTACACTCACTCAGGCTATCAACACAGGCTTCGTCAATAGCCTTGTAGGAAGCTCTACGAGCAAGTCCAATCCGCTCACCGCGGCGCTTTCAGCAACGTCGAGCACGACCACATCGATGAGCGGGGCGCTTCGTGTCGGTGCGCGTGTCTACGGTCAAGCTGTGCAGGGAATTAACTCGGTAATCTCAGCTCTCGGAGTGTCGCGCGAAACGCTTGGTGATCTCTCGAAGATAACCGACAAGATGATCGGCCTCGCGAAGCGCGCTGAACAAAGCTCGATCGGAAGCGAGTCGCGCGCGGGTTTCGATCGACAATTTCAAGAGCTTGCAAAAGACTTCCTTGATACCCTTGATAACGCAAAGGTTGGCGATCGAAACATTCTAAGCCGCAGCGATCTCTCTGAGCTCTTTAGAGTGATAGGCCTTGATGAAACAAGCGCCGATTCAATTGCGTCCGTTTTTGAAAAATTTCAAACCTTTGACGATGACGGTGATAAGTTTCTTGCGAGCGAGTATGCGCAGGGACGGCGCCCGACCCCGATTCCGATTGATGCCTATAGCGCACAGGGTAATGTTGGCACTGGAGCGTTTACCGCGGGACAAAGCCATGTGTTTCCCACAAATAATCCAAGCGGAGTCGCAATCGGCGATGTCGATGAGGATGGCAATGCTGACCTCTTGAGTTCCGTGTACATAAGTACTGGCGGAGGTGCTTTCGCAGTGGGCCTGGGAAATGGCGACGGAACTTTTGACACACCGACGTATATCGCGGATACCGGGTTGGCGGATCTTTCTTGGGATATTCGTGCGATCGATGTAAACGGCGACCTGCATCTCGACGCCGTTGTACACGAACGGTGGGGGCAGGGTATCTCCGTCGCGCTTGGCAATGGCAATGGAACTTTCGCATTGCCGAGTTTTTATGGCGCGGGGACAGGGTCAGATACGTACGGAATTGATAACGCCGATTTCGATGGCGACGGTGATCAAGATATCGTCATTGGCAATGATGCTCTCGCGCAGGTGGGGGTGATGTACAACCAGGGCGATGGAAGCTTTACCGCAGCGACTCTTTTTGACACCCTGGCGGGAACCACTGCTATTCGCCCTACCGCCGCAGACGTCGATGCCGATGGCAAAGCTGATATTATTGTCTCGAACTACGGCTCCAATTCGATGTCAGTGCTGCTTGGAAATGGTGACGGCACTTTTAGCTATCGTCAAACTTTTCAGACCGGTCTCAATGCCTTCGACAATGTTGTCGGAGATATTAACGGCGATGGAAGCCTCGATGTGGTGACGGCGAATGATACCAGCGCTGACTTTACAGTAATGTTAGGCAATGGCGATGGCACGTTCGACTCACCAATTACTACCGCCATTGGCGATTTTACAGAAGGACTGGGAATTGGTGATTTTAATTCCGATGGATATGACGACATTGTGATAGGGAGAGTCACTTCCGGGAATGTCACTATACATTTGAGTAATGGAGATGGACTATTCTCGCTTGGAGCGACCCATGCTACCGATGTCTCACCGCAAGGTGAGATTCCCGTGGGCGATATCAATAACGACAATGTTGACGATATCGTGGTGTCTCATTTCGGCGGTACCACCGATGTACCGCTTATTGGTACTGCGTCGACGGGAAGCCGAAGCGTTGCCGTACGTTCGACTACTGATTATGCGACTCTTTTTGAAAGTGGCCGCAACTTGCGGAGTAGGCCCGATGCGTATGCGCTGCTCCACGATCTCAAAGCACTGAAGAATCAAATAGACGACAATATTCAGGGAATTGAAAATGCACTTGATGTGGTAGGGCAAAATCTTGATCTTGTGCGTGCGACAGGACTTGCCATGTTAGATCTCTCAGAGCAACTCAACGGCTCTGAGAAAGCCGAAGAGGTTGCCCGGGCGCTCCGTCAAAGGATCCGAAATGACGCTAGTGGCTCGCTCGCACAGGCCGAAAATCTGCAGCCGATTGCGGTCGCGGCGCTCGCGTTTAGTAGCGCGTAGTAAGTTTTCCGACTCTTCTCATCTCCGTGTTCTCCGTGCCTCTGTGGTTTTTTGAAATTAAGATAAACCACAGAGGCACCGAGAGCACAGAGATGGAGCTGAGGGAAGGAAAGGTTACTTATGTTTACAGAGTACTTGCGAGGCTTCGCCTCAGACCATCGAGCCAAGTTCTAACAGCAGTGCCGCGAATCCTCGCTAGTCTGTGGTGTTTGGTTCGACTGCGGGCTCCTGCCCTCCGTCGAACCCGCTCCAAGCTACGTTTCGCGCAGGAAAGGCGCGAAACTCCGCGTCGCTCCAGGCGCTGCCGCGCCTGTCCGGCCGTCCTGGCCGGCTAGATTCCTTGGCTCCAGAATGCAACTCATTTGGTGCTAATTTCAAAAGCCAAGGAATCTAGTTAAATCTGCTTAAAGCCTTACAGAGCCTCTCGCGATTACGCTCTTTCGATCTCGCTTTGGCTTTCTTAGTACGGGGCGCAGACTCAGAGACCGCCACAACGCGGCTGTTAGTGCTGGCGATAACACCTCCAGAGTATGAAAGATTAACCTTAATCTTCTGTGTACTGCTGATTCGCGGGAGCTTTGTCGAGAGCGTGAGCGAACCCTCTTCGTCTGTTTGCACATTAAGTGGCGCCTGCGCGCAGGATTTGCCAGCGACCTGGAAATCGAGAGCGAGATTTTTAAAAGCAGCACTCGTATTAACTCCTTTCACCAGGAGGAATCCTTTCGCGCTAGAACGTAGCGTCTTTGAGAGCGCTTTCGAACGCCCCTGGTCGCGAGCCTTGGCACCACGAAGATTCATCGAGAATTTGGGACTTACGCCCTGCGCCGCAGGCTCTCCGGGAAACTCACTGGCGAAATCATCGAGATCAATTGGAGCAATATTTCCAAAGCCATTCTTCTTCCAATCGCGAAGAAGTGTGCGAAGTGCGGCGGGTGCATTTTGTGGCGCGGGATTTCCGACTTGATCCGCTTTATTTATTCCGTGGCACGACGTACAAACTCGAACTTCACCGGCGGCAAAGGTTACCCAGAAGCGTTCTCGCACGACCGGTGTGCCATCCGGCGCGAGAAGCTGCCAGGAAAGCGGTTTCCTCGCCGGAACAACCGCGGCGATGGAACCATCACTTGAAATCATTGTCGAGCCCTCGACTCTTCCGGGGCTCTGTAATGGTGGGACGTTTGGATGCACCATCGGCGTACCAATAAATCGCCGGCCGGCCGAGAACTTTGTGTAGGCGCGGATCTGCTGCCCCAAAATCATTTGCATCGACGCGACGTCATATACCTTACCGGAACTTGCTATCGTCTGTACTCCTCCCGGCACCCGTAAATTATATGGCTGCTGCTTATCGGCGCGATCGCGAGTTGTGACGTTTCGCGAAACGACCAGCGCTAAGCCACGAATTTTCAGCTCGCGTTCAAACTCGGCCAGGTCGACGCCCTCTTCAGCGAAGACATTTGTCTCGATCCCAGGAACTACCGAAGTATGGGGCGACGGGCGTTCTCGAGCAACGAGCTCTGCTGGTTGAAGCTCCCATAGCTCGCCGGAGTAGTTAATCAGGTAATCGGGATCCCAATAGCTTACGGATTTAATAATACCGTCAGTAAGTGCAGGCCCTGCGCTGAATACAGTACCACTTGGCACGAGGGATTTTATGCGCAGTCTGTAAAGTGGTACCGGGTTTACGCGCGAACCGATATTATCATCATCGCGAGTTTCAGGAGTATGGACCACCAAGATATCGCCACTACTAAGCGGAAGCGGATTCTTATACAGTCCGGAATCAGTGCCCGCTGATCCGAACAGTGTGCTTGATGTGTCCCGATGCGTAATCTCTTGCAGCACGATTTCGTCCGGATTGAGATCCGGCGGGGCGCTAAAACGGACGATCTGTCCCGCCCCATGGGTGCGGAACTCACTGGCATTCACTGCGTAATAGCGTCCGCGCGCCAAGGGATCTTCAATGAGGTTCATCAAATTCTGCACCGAGATCCGATTTGCGCTCGGGCGGAGAAGTCCGCTGAACTCCTTGAGATCGGGATCGTTAATGAACGTCTTGAACATAAAATCAAGAAGATCGTGACGTCCGATGTGGTTTATAGTCTCAAGACCGTAGCCGTCTTGGCCAATCTGCCAGGGAAGAAAGAGGTTGAAGTTATGCAAATGCAAATTGGGATCGACCTGCCGATTCGCGCTTCGCGGCTCGGGAAAGATCTCTTTAGTACTCGGAAGCGCGACTGCAGACGACGACTCGGAAGAGTAATTAAAAGCACCGAACTGTGATTCGTCAGCCATCTGATCCTGTTGCATGTGGTCCCAGCGAGTAAACAGAATCCGACCGTAGCTATCGACAAAAGGGCTGAAATCTCCAGACGGCGAGGAGTCAAGAACCTGCAGTTTTCCTGAGGTAGGACTAAGTCGCCATATTCCGCTATTGGTGGGAGTGGCTTCGTACTCATCAAGTTGTGGATAGAGGGCAGGGTTGCCATTATAGGGGCGATCGCTAACGAAGATTATACTGTCATCGCTCGCGTACGTAGGCATAATGTTATGATAAGCCTCAGGTTGATGTGCGACCTTAGTGATCACCGGTGCCTGATTTTTCCCGAGATTGCTCGCTTCATATAGCTGCCAGCGGTAAGGTTGGCTTCCAAATTTCATCGGCGATCCAATAATCATGCTAAAAATGACTTTTTCCCCGTCCCACGAAACTGCCGGGTCACGAACTGCAATTGAGGAAGCACCCTGAAAGCCGTCGTTTCCGAATCCTGCGCTTCTGGTTATATTTTTGAGAGTACCGTCGGGATAACGAATATAGAGGTCTCCACCGCGGGGTGCGGCCTGCGAGGTTCCGAGATGGTTGGCAAACGTTGAACCGATAGCGGCAAAATGAAGTGGTTGCGGAACCTGGGTGACAAATACAATTGGATTGCGCGGAGCTGCCTGAGTCAAGCCGGCTGAAGCAAAGTTCAGCACTGCGAGCGCAAAGAGAAAACTTTTAATGTGCTGTTTAGCAATTTGCGTTCTAATTATTGTTGATGAAGACACTAAGCGTAAGATGTTTTTAACCATCAAATCTAATCTCTCTAACGTAGTTTAAAAGACAACGCCACTTACGATGAGTGACGGGCGGTGGTTGGTGTACCCAATGTGTTGTGGTACAGCCAAGTTTAATAATTTTAAAACAATATTTTTAAAAACTTTCTTCGCTTTGAATGAGTTAGCGAATTTGAGACGTGTTGAGACTATGTTTGGAGATTTTGCGAGAGCCTCGCTGGGATTGGCTTCGACTTGACGACTCAAACCTCGAAACATGAGAAATGCTGCATTTGTGGTTCCGTGTGACAAAATGGCTATGGGCGAAATAATCGGCACGATGACGCGGTGGGCTACTCTTTTAATTTTGCAGTCGAGGCCAGTGGTAATCTTGGCTCCCGCTAAGTAACATTTCCAAACCATGAATTGAGGCTACGAAACGATCCTAAAGTCCACAAGGGGCTGAAGCCGAAAAAGATGTAGCCTTACGTTGGAAAGTAACTACTCATTAACCCCGGGTATTCTTTCCCTAACTCTGTGACCTCTGAGGCTCTGTGGTTTTAAAAGTATTTAAACCACAGAGGCACAGAGGTCACAGGGTAGCGGAAAAAGCTCCCACACCTAATGAGTAGTTACGTCGGAAAGCTTCATGTTATCGAAACCATTTGATCGAAGTTTTTGTGAGGAAATATTTTGAGCGAAGCTGAACACGAATCGCATGAGCAACATCGATTTCGCGAGTGGGGAAGGCGCGCGCGGCTCAGTGCATTCTGGGTAAGTACAACCACAATTGGTTGGCAGCTTGTGAGTTGGGTGCTCACTGTCCTCACTGCGAATTTTCTAATTCCCGCAGACTACGGCGTGATGTCACTTGCCGAGACCCTTTTTCCGTACTTTTTGTTAGTCTCTTCCTTCTATAGCCGCACATGGATTGTGCAGGTGCCAGAATTCAGCGAAAGAGACGGCGAAGCAATGATGAGCTATACCACGCTGCTTGGGCTTGGCGCGTCGCTTGGCGCGTTCATCGTGTCGCCGCTGGTAGCAGACTTTTACGGTGATAGTTCGCTTAGCATGCCATTTCGCGTCATGGCCGTGGGGTTGGCTTTCCGCTCTGTGACGACAGTTTCTGAAGCGGTGCTCAGTCGAGGACTTCATTATAAAGAGCTTTCGATGCTGACCGCGTTAATTGCGGTTTCAAGAGGGGTATTGCAGCTCGTATTGGCCTATTTTGGTTTCGGATTTTGGTCGCTTGTGCTGGGTTGTCTGTACCGCGACCTTGGCACAACAATCGGGCTTGTTTTTATTCAAGGGCTTCCAAGGAGATTCGGTTGGAATCTCCCCCTTTTTCGTGCTGCGCTGACTTTCGGAGTACCTGCAACCGCGTCAGCACTGGTCGCGATCGTATTTGCTTCCGCAGATCGAGTTATTATTGGAAAGTTATTAGGCACGCAGGTACTCGGATTTTACGCGTTCGCGGCGTATATTGCCGATCTTCCAACAGCGAAGCTGAATATGATGTTTCGTTCGGTGTTGGTCTCATACTTCAGTAGGCTCAAGGAAAATCGACAGGTGCTGGCGCAGCAGTTCTTAAAAATCTGTCGTGTCGCCGCGACACTCATTTTTCCGACGCTTGTTGGTATGGCAATTATCGCTGACGACGCGGTTCCACTCTTTTTGGGAGCGAAGTGGTTACCGATGATAACGCCGCTGCAGGTGATGAGTATCGTCTGTCTGATGCGCGCCTTTGTAGACATGGTGCCGCCGCTTCTTACTTCATACGGATTGCCGGGCCGAGTTTTGATTTACAATCTAGTCTCCACGACTGTGGTTCCATCATGTATGCTTCTTGCAGTGTGGCAGTGCGGGCTTCGCGGCGCCTACCTTACCTGGCTGGTGACGTTGCCGCTCCTTTCAATTTTTCTGCTACGACATCTTCGCGAATCGCTCGACATTGAAATCTTGGCATTTTTTAAAAATGTGCGCGCGCCATTTTTCGCAAGTCTTTGTATGGGAGTAGTTGTGGGAGCATGTGGTGAGCTTGCGCATCCCTACGTCTCGATGGCACTGACCTTGGCGTTAAAGATCGTGTTCGGCGTCATTCTTTATAGTGTGGTGCTTAGGACATGCTTTCGCGAGCAGTGGAACGAGTCCGTGGCAATGGTTCGAGGGATGCGCGGAGAGTACTAGCGAGGCTTCGCCTCAGACCATCGAGCCAAGTTCTAACAGCAGTGC
>CAZEAC010000124.1:0-9401 GCA_964510065.1 uncultured Bdellovibrionales bacterium
CCAGAATGTCGGGCGCAGGCCCTGGCGCGTTATCGACCAGAAGGGCATCGAGATGCGATTCGCATTCTTGCTCAATCTGCTGCAGCTTTATTTTGGTCCCGCTCTCCGATGGGCCGGCACGTCGTTGGCAAATCCTCGAAAGTGCTTCGAGCTGCGCGGGAATTTGCTGCGCAAGGGGACTTAGAAACGCATGGATATTCCGAATGCGTACCTCGAGTGCTTCGCGCGCGGACTGCGTTGAAATTGGATCGTTTGTCGTGTCGGCATATAGGGCATCAATTGCCTGCGTTACTTTGTTTTCGATGTCAGCCAGAGTCTTGAGTCTAAAGTGGAACAGTGAGTGGTCCTTGCTTTCTTGAAGAGTGAGCCTACACTTGGTTATCTCCTCGCATAGAGTATCGATCTCCTTGGGGGGCCAGACCGTACCCTTGCTCAAGGCCAACTCAAGTTTTGCTAAGTTTTCATAGGCTGGTTTTAATGGCGCACGTGCTGCCTCAAGCCAGTCGTTTAGGGTTCGGCTCGATGCGTCGGTGCTGCTATGAATTGGTGAAAACTTTTCATCGAGAATTCCCTTGGCACGAGCCGCCGGTAGGTCGGAGAAATAATACGCTATCTTGTTTTCTTTTATCCACCACGAGCTTTCAAGTGCCGTTTTTGCCTTAAGCAATACTTCGTCCGCGCACAAAAGGGACTGCGTGTACTCCTCAAGCATCTTGGCCGACTCTCCGCGTAGCGGGTTCTGCTCGGAGATCTTAGCTTTAATCGTGTTGATTCGTGCGCGAAGCGGATTCGCTTCAGATCGAAGCTTTTCAGTTTTCTGGGTGAGCTCTTGGTGAAGTTCTTCGAAGTTGGTTCGGTCGAAACGGCTTCGACGGTTTCTTTTAATTAGGCTCAGGGCGCCGATAGTCTTGCCTATGACCGCAAGGCCGCCAATTGTAAAATAGAGCCCCTTTTTTCTCGTAGCGGCTCTTTCTATCGCAGAGAGCTTCTCGTAGGCGGAGATAATATTTGTTTCAGCCCCGCGAAGCGCTTCCCGATATGCTGGATCGGCGACTTCGTGGAGCTGTTTGGCATTACGCAACGCATTACGAGCCGCTGGCAACTCGTCTGTTTGTTGTCGTGATTCAAGGTTAAGGACCGCCTTTCCCAGAGCGAGTATTCTTTGCCCATCTCGTGCATGCTCCTGATATGGCTTGTTCAGGCTACTCGCATGAGCCTTGACCTTCTCTATTTGTTCGTAGGCGCTTTTGTAGTCTTGATTGAGAATTGAGGCACGTGCCGAATCTAATTGTTGAAGCAGCGCGGTGGCATCAAACGTCGCGAGCACACCTTTTGCAGCAGGGAAGTTTGTAGTGAATTCCTTATATGCGACTTGCACCTGCGAGACCGCATTGCTTGCGTGAATCCAGTCCTTCATTGCGAGGTCTCTTTTTGCCGCGCGAGCGGAGAAGTCACGGGAGACGGCTTGATCAACTTTTGAATCGATGTTCGAGATGGTACTTTTTATAGCGGTAAGCACTTCGCCGTTTTTGAGCGCGCGGCGGCCGGGAAGCTCTAGGCTATTGCTCCAAAGAGAATCACCGAAACCGTAACGATCTTGCTGTGCAGAGCTCACATATACAAACTCGCTGCTGCTGATTCTTCTCCTTACACCAATATAGAGTATCGGAGCACTTTGAAGATCGGTTCTTTGATCGCGCTGTCCTTGCAGCGAAGGGGTGACCTGAATTTGCTTTTTGAGGGTATCGCGAGCGATCTGCGCATTTACTACCTCTTGATTTGCAAAGAGATGATTGCTGATGATTACGGTCCAGTGTGGCGCATTCTTCCCTAACCATTCTGAGAGCTGTGTGGCATCATCAGCAGTCAGCCAAGGTGTGCCAACAAAGTAGAGATTGGTTTTCGTTGACCATGATTTTGAAAGGTCTTCGAGTTGTTGAAGATTGAGCGAGACCGCACCGTTGCGAATCGGAGTGGCAGGTGCTAGCGCACTTTCTGGAGCATTCGTGGGCGAAAGTGGAGGGAGCCTCTGAGCTGTCGCAAGTGGAGTTGTACCAAGTGTTGCGATGAGCCCCCAGGTGGCGAGTTTCTGCTGCATGCGTGTTTGCATCAAAACTGCTCCTAACGAATTGTCCCGATATGGTGAAGCTCGGCAGGGCCACCGTCTTGGGTACGTTCCAGGAAACGATCGACGGTGCCGGGATTTACCGCGCGAGAGGTATCGTCGATGCCGCTGAAGCTGAGCTTATTCCATTCGACATTGACCGTGTCCGAGGCATTTGCGCTAATCGGAATGGTGACGAGAGCTTTATCACGGACAATATCTTGTCTCGAGGTAAAAGTAGCCACTTTTAAGCTCTTTTCCGTATCCGAGAAGAAATCGTAGCGGAATACAGTGGGCTGATTGGTAGTGGAGGTGTGGCCTGTCCTCGCCACCGCATCTTTGGTGTAATAGGCTTCGAACGCCACGGTGCTGCCTGCGTAGGATTGAAAATTAGTGCGAAACGACTCAGCGCTTATTTTTAGAGGTGGAGCTTCTTGCGAGCATCCGGCAAGGAGCCCGGCGCCAACAAAACCCCAGGCGAGTTTTCGAAGGTGATTGCTTGAAAAAAAATTGTGAAGCTTGGACTGCTGTGGGGTTTCCTGCACTGCTGGCATAACACTGCTCCTCTTCTAAGAAGTTAAGTGCTCGCCAGGCGAAAGGGTAAGTAATATAGATGATGGGCAATAGTGCAGCTTATAGTCGCAACTATTCCTCTTGTATTATCATTAGGTTATCTTTGGCGTGGCGACCCATAATCTTTGGAGGATTCGGTGCGGTTTGATGCTATACTACTTAAAGTATTTTTCGGAGGGATGGTCCTTATGCAGACATCGTGTAGTGGCTCAGCAGCGAGAGATTTAATTGATCAGGAGATAGTGGCGGCGGTTGAGCACGAACCTTTTGGAATGTCTGCGGAAGGTAAAGCGATAAGCGCTTTTACCCTTACCAACCGAAATGGTCTTAAAGCGAAAATAATTAATTACGGAGCGACTCTCACCGAGCTCTTTGTCCCCGATCGTGAGGGAAAATTCGCTGACGTTACTCTCGGCTTTGACAATCTTGCTGGGTATCTTGCCCGACATCCGTATTTTGGCTGCATAACTGGAAGGGTTGCCAATCGGATCTCGAAGGGCAAGTTTGTGCTCAATGGCCGAGAATTCACGCTTGCAACTAATAACGGCGCAAATCACCTTCACGGCGGACTTAAAGGCCTCGATACAAAGGTGTGGGACGCTGAGCCGCTCAACGATCAAGAGGGCCCGGCAGTTCGTTTTACCTTGCGTAGTCCCGATGGCGACGAGGGGTTCCCCGGGAATTTAGCATTGGAGGTCTTTTATACTCTTACTAATGACGATCAGCTTCGCATTGAATATTTTGCCAAGAGTGATCAGGATACTCCGGTAAATCTCACCAATCATGCTTACTGGAATCTGGCAGGCCATGATAAGGGCAGCATAGAGAACCATATTCTTGAAATTAGGAGTTCGTTGTATACTCCCGTCGATGAGTCGAGCATTCCCACCGGTGAAATCCTCTCCGTGCGCGGAACACCGATGGATTTCAGCAGTGCAGCCGAGATTGGGTCTCGAATAAATGACCTGGGTAATAAGCCTCCGGGCTACGACCATAATTATGTATTGCAGAAGCGTGAGCCGGGAACGTTGAGTCACGCTGCGACGCTTTCTGAACCGAAAAGTGGCCGAGTGATGGAGCTTTGGACCACGGAGCCGGGAGTACAGCTCTATACTGCGAACTATCTTGACGGAAAAGTAAGTGGCAAGGCCGGCGTCGTGTATAAGCAGCATGGTGCGGTATGCCTTGAAGCGCAGCATTTTCCCGATTCAGTGAATCATGCCCATTTTCCAAGTGTGATTTTGAAAGCCGGCGAGATCTACCGCCAAACTACTGTACACAAATTTTACGCCCGCTAAGAGATGTTGCCAGTGAAAAATTCGCCGAAGAGTTATCAGGTTCTCGCCTTTTACCGTTTCGTTACCCTATCCAGAGACGAGATAGATCGGCTGCGTCAGGCTTTTGAGGGATTTGCTCTCCGTCATGGCCTTTTGGGACTCGTTGTTCTGGGCGATGAAGGTATTAACGCGACTGTGGCGGCTACTCCGGAAGTGAGCACGCTTTTTAAGGCCCTTTTGCACGAGATGGTAGGAGATCTTGAATTCAAGGTGAGCGCAAGTGAGCGAAGGCCGTTTCGGAGGTTTAAGGTCGATGTGCGGCCAGAAGTTGTGACCTTTAAGCAAGGTGATGTCGTGGTGACGGGGGAGGGCAAGCTCGCTCCCGAAAAGTGGCAGGAAGAGATGAACAGCGCTGAGGCGCCGGTAATGATTGATGTAAGAAACAGCTATGAAACAGCGCTGGGCATGTTTGATGGTGCCCTCGATCCCGGCTTGAAAAAATTTAGCGAATTCAGCGGCTACCTTGAAAAGTCGAACCTTCCAAAAGATCAGAAATATTTGCTGTACTGCACTGGCGGCATTCGCTGCGAAAAAGCAGTCGAGGATATGCGCGAGCGTGGGTACAATAAAGTCTATCAGCTCGACGGGGGAATTCTTCGCTATTTGGAGCGTTTCCCTGACTCTAAATTTAACGGAGAGTGTTTTGTGTTCGATCACCGCGTGGCCGTCGATCAGCATTTACAGCCCTCGGCGCGATATTCTCTCTGTCCACACTGCGGAAATCCTGGCGATCTAAAAATCGTTTGCCCAGAATGTGGCAAAGATGCGGTAGTCTGCTGTGGCTGCGCCGAAAAGCCAGAGCGAAAAAGCTGTAGTAAGAACTGCAGATATCATCTGCTTCGGAAAGGCAGCTGTTCTGCGCAGGCGCTCTAGATTCTTTGGCTGGTGTAAACAGTATAACATAGCCTTCCTCTCAGCTCTAAACTCTGTGTCTCTGTGGTTTATTTTATTTTCAAAGAACCACCGGGGGCAGGAAGAGCTCTGAGAAGAGAAGAGTTGCGAGGCCAGTGACGATCACGATTTTCCTTACATTTCTGCATATCAGTGTGATATGCCATAGCCCATCTTGTAGTATTGAGGCGGAGATATGGCAGAGATTTCTGAATCGATCAATCCTGAGCGAGCGCGTGCTTTTAATCTCAATACGGCCGTCGGACTTTCCGAAATGGCGCGTAAACTCGTGACCCCGGGGAAGGGGATCGTTGCGCTCGACGAGAGTGTGGGAAAAGTCGGCGTGCTTGGTACTATCGAAAAAAGGCTTATTTCAGTGGGCGTACCCGAGGCGCGGGTGAGTGATCCGGAGCTTCGCGGAAGCTACCGCGCGATGCTTTGTGGAACGCCTGGCGCAGGACGCTTTATTAGCGGTGCTATCCTGGAAGAACAGACCATTGACCAAAGCGTGGACTCTGTCCGAATTCGAGATCTGCTAAAAGCTGAAGGGATACAAGTCGGTATTAAAGTTGATAAAGGGGTCAGGGCGTATAAAGAGAATTCACCGGAGAAAGTACTTAAAGAGAGTTTTCTTAGCGATCTTGGCGAAAGATTACAGCGCTTCGCCACGCTTGATGCGGTGTTCGCGAAATGCCGCGCGGTTATCGTGATTCGCGATCCGGATTGCCCAAGCGCTGACTGCGTGGAAGAAAACGCAAAAATCCTGGCGAAATATGCGGCGATCTGCCAACGCGCCGGGATCGTTCCAATTGTTGAACCTGAGGTACTTCGTGACGGGGAATATGCAACTCATGCGGCCCAGAAATGTTTTGAAGTAACTCGATTTGTGTTGCAGCGAGTTTTTGCGCATCTACAGCGCGAGGGAGTTGATTGTAGTGCAATGTTACTTAAGCCGAATATGGTTGTTGCTGGCAAGGCCTGTTCGGAGCAGCCCACTCCGGAAAAAGTCGCGGCACTAACACTTCGCTGTCTTGAGTTAACCGTGCCACGTATAGTGCCCGGGATCGTGTTTCTCTCTGGCGGGCTCACACCAGAAGAGGCCACCGCAAATTTGAGAGCCATTAATTCAGAGCGATGCCAGACAATGCATCCATGGAAACTCACTTTCTCATTCGGGCGAGCGCTGCAAGATGGTGCACTCAAGGGCTGGTGGAATAAAGGCGAAGGCCTCGATTTTGCGAAAGGGCGCGCTTGGTATCTTGAGCATGCGAGGGCAAATAGCGAAGTGCTCTCGACATTCTAGCGCTAATGAAATAGATCTTCAGCGAAATGCGCATCGTTGCACTTGATACACATGTGACTGATTTTGATGGCCTTGGTTTTGACGCGTTTCAAGCCCACGGTGAATTTATTTCGTATCCGCGCACGACTTCGGCTGAAATCGTCGAACGTTCCCGCGGCGCGGAAGCTTTGATAGTAAATAAAGTCGTGCTCGCTCGGGATGTAGTGAAGCAGCTTCCAGAATTACGGTATATAGGAATTACGGCAACCGGCACCAACAATGTTGACCTGCATGCTTGCCAGGAGCGGAGCATTCGGGTCACCAATGTCGTCAATTACTCGACTCATGCGGTCGCACAACATGCCTTCGCCATGATCTTATCTCATTATTCGAAGCTTGCTGAGTCTTTCGCCGATGTCGCATCAGGGGCCTGGCAGCGTTCAATTGATTTTAGTATGCCGCGCGTGGGCATCAGCGAGCTCGCGGGCAGAACGCTTGGCATTATCGGGTTCGGTAGTATCGGGAAGAAAATGGCGGAGATTGCCACGGCGTTTGGTATGCGAGTTTTGATCGCGGCGATACCTGGCCGGGAGTATCGCGAATCGCGCCCGAGCATAGAGGACCTTTTTTCAGAGTCTGACATAGTCTCGCTCCACTGTGCATTCTCGCCGGCAACCGAGAAGCTGGTAAATGCGCCAAGGCTTGCGCGAATGAAGCCTGAGGCAATTTTAATTAATGTCTCGCGAGGCGGGCTTGTTGACGAGCGCGCGCTATCAGAGGCGCTTGCCACCGGCAGAATCGCTGCGGCCTATCTTGATGTCCTTAGCTCTGAGCCTCCGTCGAGTGACAACCCACTCCTTTCCTCACCGCGGGCATTCATCACGCCACATATAGCGTGGGCTGCTCGAGAGAGTAGGGAGCGACTCATCGATGAAGCAGTGAAAAATTTGGAAGCCTACCTACGAGGGGTGCCGCGAAATGTGGTGGCGTAGCCATCTCTGTCTCGCTACTCTGTAGGCATGATTAATGAAATTTCTTTAGCTGCAGTTCAACAATCAAGACATGGAGCAGGCGCAAGGAAGCCGCTCTATGACTCTTACTGTTTTGCGAACATTCCCGGTACGGTAGCGAAACTGCTAGGTGTGCCTCACAGTCAGTCCCTTCCTGAAAGCTGCTGGAAAGGACTTGGTGAGAAATTCGACAAGATAGTTTTCTTTTTTGTGGATGCTTTTGGTTGGCGTTTCATCGAGAAGGCATGCGATCAGATTCCCTTTTTTCGCGAGATGGCCGAACAAGGAGTGCTGTCTAAGCTTACGAGCCAGTTTCCATCGACCACTGCAGTTCATGTCACTACGGCGCACACTGCGCTTCCTGTTGGACTCCATGGGGTTTACGAGTGGAACTATTACGAGCCGCTGCTCGATAGAATGATTATGCCGCTTCCTTTTTCCGAATGTGGCGCTAAAGCGAGAAGCACACTTCTTAAAGATGGTGTCGTTGCTTCGGAGATTTTGCCGCGTAGCGCCTTTTATACGCATCTCGTGGGCGCCGGGATGAGACCGGTGCTCTTTCAACATGAAGACTATGCTTTTGAGCCTTACAATAAGGTCGTATGCGATGGTGCCGAAATTGTGGCTTATGATTCTTATTCGCTAGGGCTTCAAGAACTTGCGCGGAGAGTGAGCGTCGATCCAGGCCCCGCATACTACTTCTTTTACTTTGATGGTGTCGACTCAGCGGCACACTGGTATGGACCGAATTCTCCGGAATGTTTTGAACAGCAGAAAAAGTTTTTTGGCGCGCTCGAAATGGATTTCATGAAGAAATGCCAAGCGTCTAAAGAATCGACTCTATTTTTGCTCTCAGCGGATCATGGCGTCGCCGAGATGGATTACAATACGACTATGTATGTCGATAAGGAAGTCGCTGCGATTCTGCCGCTGATTCAATGTGGTCGAAATAATCAGCCAATGGTTCCGGCGGGCTCAAGCCGCGACTTTTTCCTGCATATTCGCACAGGCTCGGAGGATGAAGCGGTCGCAATGCTTGGTAAGTACTTCGGGACGCGAGCCGAAGTACTTCTTGTAAAAGATCTTATCGATGGTGGCTACTTCGGTGATCCGCGCAGCCTAAGTTCGGCGTTTCTGGGACGGGTCGGGAATGTCGTTGTGCTTCCGGGCGAGGGGCAGTCGGTCTTTTGGTTTGGTGACGGCAGGTTCGCGAAGAAGTTTGTCGGCAATCACGGTGGGCTTTCTGCTCGAGAGATGGAGATTCCGTTTTTAGCGTGGGCGCCGTGAAGATCGGTTAAAGTCCCGCAAGTTGCGCCAATTGTGGCTTGAGTCTGGCAAGAATCCTATCGCGGAATCCGCCCCGATCAAGAAGAAATGAAATAGATTGATTTATCTGCGGCAGGAGTTCGGAAAGTTCGGGTCTTGCCGCGAATGAAATATCAGCCATATCAAGCAAGGTCTCTGTAGTATCGAAGAGAAGCTCGAAATCGTGGAGGTAGCGAAGCGCGATATCATGAACGATTAATGAGTTTGCAAGATAAAGATGCGCCCCCCGTTTTACGCCCTTCACGAGCATTCTATCAATAGCTTCGTCATCACTGTCGACTACTATGAGCTCTTCGTCGGACTTTTGAAGCTTAGTATTGGCGATAAGATGCGGCAATGAGTCGCGGAGCACCGCAATTTTGTACGGTTTCGTGATCAGATCGTCGATCGAGGTGGGATAGGGCAACGCCGGAAGATCTTTTGATGGTTTTTTGCGAATAAGCACGCTTAGCCCCACTTTTTGCAGTGGAGTAGTAAAGAGCACCTGATGACTGCCACGGGGAGTCATCATCATTGGTCCGAATAAATCGATAGTGCCTTTTCGAAGCTCTTCCAGGTAACGGGGAAAGGGGAGAAGTTCGATGGAGACCTCACGCTGCAGCGAAACGCCGAGAAGCCTGCAAAACTCGGGAAGTATGCCTGGCGGGATCGGTTCGCCAAAAGTTGGACGCCGATCGTAGAGCCAGTAATAGCCAACATAAAGCCCAATTTTTAGCGGTCGTTTCCCAAGGATTTCGGAGAGCGCCTGCGGTTTCGTTTCGGAACGCACTATTTCACGAATTGCACTCGAGAAGCCGTCCATATCTATCTTTACTGAAAGAAAGCCTGAGTCATGTTTGGAAATCTTTCCGAGTCGCACATCTTCATCATACATCCAG
>CAZEAC010000125.1:0-5538 GCA_964510065.1 uncultured Bdellovibrionales bacterium
CACGAACACGCTACCACCCACTTACTCAACACTTTTAAAAAGATGATACCTTAGTTCGCATTTAAAAGACGATGATATCTTAGTTCTTAAAATTGATTGAGGAAGAGCTCAAGTATTGCTCGAGTCTCGCGAATGCGAATTCCGCAAAGCTCGGCACATTCGAGGATTTTCTCGATTGCTTGACGAGAGTCAAGACTTACAGACTTAGTTCCCAGATCATGCGCCAATTTCAAAACATGCGGGTAGTCTTTTTCGTGCAGCCTTGCACCGACCTGGCGCGATATATCGTGAAGAAAGATCTTACCAATCCAGGCGCGCAGCGCCGGAATCCTAGTCTCTTTAATACCAAAGCGAGCCGCGATTTTAGCATCCATTTCCCCAGCACAATCCGGAGAATTAACTATCTCGCGTAAAAGTACTCGCCGAAGCTCTCGCTTAGTCGAATCACTAATCTTTGGAAGGCATGATGGGTCACTGCGACTCGAAGGGATGGTCTCTTTATCTTTGAGCGTCTCGGCAAAGCTATCAACCGCTGCGCGAAGACTTCGAAACGGTACACCAAGCCGCTTCGCCGTACCGCGGATTGCCGCATCGAGAGCACTTAAATCTTGACCAGCCTCCTCGGCTCGAACTTTTTGAAGCGCAAGTAGTTTTAAGTCGGTAACGAACTTCTGATTTATGTCTTGCGCAGCCAGAGCGTTTTTTGCGTCTATGAGGACCCATGCTCGTAGTGCGGGAAGGCTTTTTTTCTCAAGTCCGAACCGGTGCGCAATCAGCGCTCCAGCTGCTTCTAGATCGAGCAAATGCTCACTAAACTGCGCCGCAACAAATTCTCGGCGCACACGCCCTGTTTTTGCAACATCCGACTGTACCACTCGCAAAGTATATAGGGCGAACAAATGTTACTCAAGGTGAATGGCGATAAGGCTACTTCCCTAATCTAATTGCCTTAATTACCGGGACATCCTGTCGAAGCAGCGCAGCAACGCGGCACTTTTCGTCGACGGCTTCGTTAAAATACCTGATGCTCTCTTCTAGCGATCCACGTTCAACGACACATTCGCCAGCCGTACAGTGCCGGATAAAGATGCGGCTCGAGCTTGCGTTAACTGAAAAGTCAGCGCTTACCGGTCTACGCTGAGTTTCGAAGCTGCGACGTACCACGTCTGCCATAAAAGATCGGATTGGAAGGAGCGCCGGACCACCGCGCACCGACTCCGACCATTTAGTGATAAACGCAAATGCTGAATAAAAAGGACTTCCTCCCGGAGAACGGTAGCGGACGGGGGCAAAACCGCGCATATGCCTGGATCCGAGAAATGCCTCACCAATAAGATCTGCCAGGGACTCGGGCTTGCATCCGACAATTTTTCCAACATGCCCAGCTAACGTATTGGCAGCAAGCTGGGTAAGCCGTGCCACCTTCATCGCATGCTCCGGCGCACCACTAGAAAGCGGGTGTTGGCCGTGTGTCGCGACAAGCTTCATTAACGCGATGTCCATATAGTCGCGTCGTCCGAGCGCTTGATGTAAGATTGCCTGTGAGTCAAGTCCCTCCCTTTGACCAAGTGAGTTTTTTAGCACGATTGCGCGATCGGCGATTGGCAGCCTAAGAAACATTTTCGTCCGCTCGGGAGTCAATTCCCCGTCGAAGTCCGCCGAGATGATATGAATTTTCTGCTTTAATTTGGGGAGAACATCTTCGACCATTCTTCCAATAAAACGGCAACCAAGCGCGTTTACTCGGGCGCGGCAGATCTTTTCCCGGTCGCCGCCTGCTCCTTCAAAAGCATATATATTTTCTCGCTTCACGCCGCGCGCGAGATAGTAGGGAATTTCAAGGCACTCCGGGCCCGCGAGATGCGCAACGACAATCTCGTGCGCAGGGACTTCGAGCAGGTCCATGTATTGCTCTAAGAAGCCGTCGAGATCTTCTTCGCGCCAGGTATTCTTCACTGGATTATTGTACGCGCCGAAGAGGTCCCTGTGAGAACTAGTAAATAGCTCCTGATCATTAATTACCGGAGCGAGTATCTCACCGGCCTCAACGAGATGGCCTATGATATCCTTAATTGAGGATGTTGCACGCATGCTCGTTTTGCTGCGTCCCCGCGAGATGAAATATTGATACGCTTGAATGTTGGCAAGGCGCCTGCTATTAGTCGCCTCGTATATAGTGCCTCGATCTAATATTTGACGGGCCGCCGGACTTTTTACCTCTTCCAATACCTGCTTGTTGAGTCTTGGATCGAGAATCCACACGACCACCTTCTCTTTTGCAAAGCGTGCATTTGCAGCAAAGAGGAGGCGTATTGCGCGGCCGACATTTTGAAGCACCTGCGAGTCCAGCGGCGAAAAATCCAGGAAAATAATATGCGAGACCGCGCGGCAATCCGAGCCTGTTCCGACTGCTTCCGATTGCGCAATGACACAGCGAAAATTGGGATCGTTTTCAAATTCACGAAGCCGTTTCGCGCGATAAGAAATACCCATCGCGCCGCTTAAAAGCTCGGTGCCGAAAGCTCGAAGCTCGAGATCCTCGATGAGCAATTTTGGGAGATGCAGCCGGTTCCCGAATATAAGGACTTTTTCGTCGCTCTTTAAGGCTGGAATGGCGATCTTTTTTGCGGCGTCAACGCGAGCGAGTGGCGGGGATGCGCCGACTTTTTCCGGATGGTGCAAAAGCTGGCG
This sequence comes from uncultured Bdellovibrionales bacterium, assembly GCA_964510065.1. GTDB lineage: Bacteria > Bdellovibrionota_C > UBA2361 > UBA2361 > CAIXSY01 > CAZEAC01. The sequence goes on from CAZEAC010000125.1 coordinate 2,692, forward strand.
TAACATTAGCCGCTGCCGATTTCGCTTCGTGCCGTGTTTTCTTCCGGTCAGTTTCGCATCAATTGCGTCAAAGTTTGTCGCAAGATCAACATAATAACAGCTGTGTTCGATTGAAAGTTCATGAGCTTCCCGCATGTATTTCAATCGAGGAATCAGCGGTCGTCCCTTGGCGAGCTGCTGTTCGTAGCTAAGTTCGGATTTCGGATCGAAGTAGCCCGCCAGATCGCTAATCGCGTAAATTGTTGAGTGCGCGAGCAACAGCTCTCGGATCATCCTGGGATTTTCTTGAAATTCTCTTGAAAGTGCGACGACATCAGGGAATTTTTCAGGAATTGCCAAATGCAGCAGCGTTGCAATACGGGCCGGCCTGTGCTGCACCGGCGTGGCAGACGCGATCACCGTGTTTCTCGCTGAGAGACCTTGTACTGCCTTTGACCTGCCGCTTTGGTAGTTGTCGAGGTACTGAGCTTCATCAAGCATGCGGGTTATTCCGCCTTGAGACCAGCGCTGAAGCTCGGCATAATGATCCGGCGCCTTCGCCATCATAATTCGTAATGTGTCATAGCCCACAACGATGTAGCGGTGTTGTTCTAGAAATTGTTTAAACTCATCGATGTTACTTCTGATCCATTCGATGGAAAGTTCGCCTATAGCTACTTTTCCTCCGAGAATCTCACGTATCTTTGTGACCGTGTCCGGAACGCTTCCCGACTTTGTGCACCAAAGATTGTGCGCTGCGCCGACTTTTTCACAATATGCCACGCCGGTAATTGTTTTCCCGCAGCCCGCGTCATAGACAAAGAAAGGTTTATCAAAATACAGTGCCCCGACGACCCCTTCGCGTTGTTCGGGAAGTAATGTCTGGCATAAGGTCGGGGGATCTTTGAAGTCACGTACCTTCTCAAGAAGTGTAATGAGGTCAGGGCACACTTTGGAGAGCATTTTATTAAGCATGACCTTCGTGCTTTCGCTTGGAGCTTCAGCAACATACCTCTCGTAATTTTTGAGCTCGGCAATCAACTCAGAAACATTGCTGTCAGCCGCGCGGTAGCAGAGCTGCTTTAGAAGGTCGGTAAATCGGCGCTTGTACAAATCGTTGTAACTAATCTTGATCCCGCGCTCCTCGCTTGCGGAAGCGAGATCGCAAATTACTTCGAGCGGCGAATAGGACTTGGAAAGTGGTCCACTGCGCTCAAAATATTCGTCTCGCGCCTTGATGATCCTCTCGTCATAGTCGCGGTAGGCACCAGGAGTTTCTCTTTCAAGGCCAAGCGAGCAAAGAGCAAAGAAGAGGACTTCGGGGGCGAGGTCATTCATGGCGGCGAGTTTTATTACCCGCTCCTCGGCTGTTTCTGTAGCTTGTTTTGCCCGGTCCGGTAAAATTGCTTCGTCGCTGATTTTTGCTCTCGCACTGTTGCAGAGGAGCTTAACGAGACCTTTCTCGTCTGCAGCAAGCCCGAGACTTTTGCAGATCCGGAGCGCAGAATTAACCAGTGCAACGCCATTGACCCAACGTGTACCACTTTCATCGCAAAAGTACTTTCCTCTGAAATTTTTCATGAGTTTCCTGGGGATCCCACCCCACTGCTGCACACAAGCTTCTTGTAGTGCTTCGAGAATATTTGGCTCGGCAAAGAGCATTAAGGAGGTTCCGTATTCAGGAGTGCTTTGCCACGTGTTCATCGCTCTAATCTGCGCGTGGGCAACGTGGTTGTCGGACTGGAACTTCCTTAAATACTCTGCATTGCTTGAAGGATCGCCGTGGCAAATAAATGACATTGTGGCAAGTAGCTCGACTGGAGATTTTGTGGATTTTTTGGAAGCGGTGAGGCCCCAGCGTTCGAGGTTTTTATTTTCGCGGTAGTTCTCGAATCTAGCGGCCACCGCTAAAAAATGTCCGAAGTTTTCGAAGAGAACTCGACCTTCTGCATTGACGAAACGAAGCTGTGCCAGCGAGGATGTTCGGGCCTCCGTGCCGTCTCCATTGAGGAGACCTTTCTCGATCAAATTGTTGAAGATCTGAACAAAGAGTTCTGAGCATCGCGAGTCGTGGAGAACAGCATTGCAGAGTTCGTCGAGTGCCGGATGGTGCACGCTCTGCTCACCTTTCTCCGCTTTACGAAGGGCGTCTGGTCGAATGTCGAACCAGAGACTGGCTGGAGTCGCGTTGCGGCGGATTTCAAGATCGTGCCTCGAAAGTACCGGCGCGACTACTTCGGGCGTCTTTCCGTTCTGAAGAACGGAAACAAGAGTAGGTTCATCTAGAAAATGTGCTGCGCATTCGCGGACAAGGAACTCTCCGCTCACGCAGTTCTTTCCAGCTTCATCGCAGAACGTGGTTGCTTTGAACGGCGCTTCGCTCACGATTGTATCGGGAATACCGCCGAAGAGCAGATAGCAAGCTTCTTGAAGTGCGCTCATTTTCTGCGCCAGAGTCATCTCACCTTGTACGTCGTTGAGGGAGCTAAGTTGAGCGGTGTGTGGCCTGCGATTTGTCTGCTTATATTCGGAAAGAAGTCTTACCCGTACGTCATAACTGTCTCGATAGAGATAGTTCACCAAAGTTCCGAAAGGAGTCACCCCTTCCCAATTAATCGGGTGGCCGTTGTCGTTTTTGCCCACGATCGCCTGTTGCTCATCGATAAAACTGTGATAACGCGCAGCAGTAGAAAATACCTGTGCAAGACTTTCAAAAATTATTCGACCTTTTGAATCGACAAATTTTATGTCTGCATGCGTTGTGGTGAGGGCTCTGTGCTGGTCCGTGAGCAGCCCCATTTCGTAAATCGACCGTGTAATAACTTCGAAGATTTTTTTTACCTTCAGATGGTACGGGGTTCCATACGG
>CAZEAC010000125.1:5548-9198 GCA_964510065.1 uncultured Bdellovibrionales bacterium
TTTCTAGTGCGGATATGCTCGGCCGCACTGGGAATTAGGAGCTTAAGCAGAGATTCGACCGCGGGAATAAGAACTGTTTTCTCGTTTGCGCCCGCTCTGCGGAATTCGCGTTCAAGGGCGCGGGAGGGGTTGTCGTTCTTTCGATAATAAACAATAGCGAGTTCGCGATGGCGAAGTGAAATCGCATGAGTTTCCTTGTGAGGCTCTTTTTGTTGCTCCGGTGCAAGTGGCCATATATTGCGAACTTCGGGATGTCCTGCGTTGGTTGCGTGCTTGATATAGGTGCTTAATGCGCTTCCATCTGTCTCAATCCCCTGTTGTTGAGGAACCCGAGCCCGCGAAAGCATTAAAAGAAGTCTATTTCCGCTGATAGTTTTGCGGCCGAATATTCTCTTTCCACTCGGCTCGGCGAAGTTCATTTTTGTAAATTCTTGAGGGATATGGTCCGGAATCTTGCCATAGATCTGCATGCAAGCTTCAGCGATTGCGCGCGCAGCGAAAAGCGCCCTCTCTTCTGGTTTGAAGTCACTACTCAGACTACTGAGGTGCAAAAATGGGTGCCTACCGTGAGCGCCAAAGGCACCAAGCGCGGCTTCGATCGCCTTTTCATTCTCGGCATCTCCCGGATCTGCCGCCAAAGTCGAGTAAAGTAGGTTCAGCGGACCGTCCCAATCGCCGAGAAGCTCGGCCTTTCCTACCGGCGCTATTTTTCGTTCTTGGTAGTTCACATATTTTTCATAGCGCCACGCGGTGGTGAGAAGATGGCCAAAATTTTCAAAAATGACCCGACCTTCTTTATCCACAAACCTCAGATTGTGAAAGGAGCAGGTACGGAGCCCGGGGAAATCTTCCTTTTTGGAATATAGATCGAGGTACGCGAAGACGAGGTCCTTTAGTCGTGACGCTTGGTCGGCCCCATGAAGGCTCATGTACATGCGCGCGGGATGATTACCTTCCTTTATCGCGCGCTCGAAGAATTCTTGAGAAGAGTACAGTCGGTCGCTAAGGATCTGATCTACAAGTGGGTGATGAAATGTACGCTCGTCTTTATTGGCAAGACGATGTGGACCTTTCATAATGACTTCCCAGGGATTAGTGTTCGCTGAGGAAGCGAGAAAGTTATGTCTTGCCGAATTGCGTATCCCGGCGAACTTATCGAAGGCCTGATCTAACTTTTCGTCGAGCGTGGATCGCATCGGAGCAGAAGTCTTATCAGTGCCATTTTTGGGTTTGACGGAAAGAGACACGAAATCCTCTGAACTGCAAAAAAAGCAATTTATTCAAATAGATGTTATGGTCTACGCAGAGCCTAACGTAGCTGAATCGTAGGCGGTCTATTTAGAATGATTTAAGCAACTTAAGTTGCATGGCTCCCTTCGTGCGCCTTTGATTCTACAGTCAGACTTCATACGGAAAGCTCCATCGAAGGGCAGCTCAAAAGAATTTGAAGCCAAAAATGATCGTGGTTTGCCTTTTGGAAAAAACTCGTGCAAAATTAGACTGTTCAGTCAGTAAAAAGACGATTTTTTATTCGCCCGTGGTGCAATGGTAGCACGTTGGGTTCTGACCCCAAAAATCGAGGTTCGAGTCCTTGCGGGCGAGCCAATTTAGTCACTTCATTGAGGCGGGCTTTGTCCGAAACTTTGTCCCAATTTGGGCTGTTGCGATACAAACTGCCGCAAGCCGACCCGCGTGCGTCGTCTAAGGCTATGCCGTCTAAGACCGTGGTGTGGCGCGTGGCGCCGGCGTTTATCCTCGCTTCATTTTTTACCTCCTGTTCTAGCGGAGGAGGCGCGCATCCTCCGAGCCAATTCGATATCACCGTAAAAAACGCCTCGACACTACTTAAGGACAAAGAGATCGAGCGCAGCTCAACCGCGCTTTACGCGTTCTTACGGGGCGAGATGGAGTTTGACAAGGAGAACTATCAGGAAGCGCTTAAAAACTTTAAGACTGCCTCCGAGCTTGTCGACGATCCCTCGCCTGCGCTTTACAGTAAGCTCGCCGAGCTGCACGTACGTGAAGGCGACCTTGAAAAAGCGCTTGTTGAGAGCACCAAGGCATTCGAGGGCGCACCGGAGGATCGCAAAGTTATTCTGCTTCATGCGGGAATTCTCGAAGCGCTCGATCGTTCGGCTCTCGCAGAGCCGCTCTACAAAAAATTAATTGAGCGCGAGCCTGATCAGGCTGAGGCGTACGTGCTCCTTGCGAGTCTGTATCTTCGCCGAAACGAGCCAAAACGAAGCCTTGATCTGCTCCAGCAGTTAAAGAAGAAAAGCCCGAATGAGGCGCTCGGCTATTATTTCTTGGGCCGTACCTACGAGGATCTTGGCGATCTTAAAAACGCCGAACAATATCTTGACCACGCGTACTCGCTCGATCCGGAGCGCACGCAGTACTCCGTTGATCTTGTACGTGTGCTTCTTAAAGCGAAGAAGATTTCCCGGGTAAAGACCCTTTGCGAGAATATCTTAAAGTTGGAACACGAAAACATTTTCGCGCGGAGAGTATTGGGACAACTCCTTCTCGGTGAGAACAAGCTCGATGAAGCATTGCAACATCTCAAGGTCCTTGAAGATGTAGAGAAAGATCCCTCGACTACGCGCTTCAAGATCGCGCTCATCCATATCGAGCGCCAGAATTTTGAAGAGGCCATTCGTGAGCTTCTGCTGGTGTTGGCACAGAACCCCGAAAAGGCTGAAGCGCGGTACTACCTGGGGTCACTGTATGCATCGCTCGGCCAGAGGCGCGAAGCGGTCGAAGAACTCATGAAGATCTCGGCTGGAGGCCCGATGTATGAGAAATCGAGAACGCTTGCCGCGTTGATATACCGACAGGAAGGACAGCCGCAAAAAGCCGCGGAAGTAGTGCGAGAAGCGATTGAGAATGTACCACAAAATGCCGAACTGACTGAATTTTTGGTATTGCTGCTGCGCGATATGGAGAAGTACTCCGATGCCGCAAATGTATTAGAAGCCGGAATTAGAGCGCAGCCAGCTAACGAAAAGCTGCTTTTTAGTTACGCAGTGGTGCTGAATGACATGGGCCGGGAAGATGAGGCGCTCTCGATAATGGAGAGGATTATTAGCGTAAACCCGAAAAATGCTGAGGCTCTAAATTATGTCGCTTACAGCTTCGTGGTCGCTGGCGTGCAAGCTGAAAAGGCTAAGGAGTATATGGAGCGCGCGATTAGCATTGATCCCAAGAACGGCTACTATCTTGATACATTAGGCTGGTATCATTTTAAGCGCGGTGAATTTCCGCAGGCAGTAAAACATCTTGAAAAAGCGGTTGCGGCAGTCTCCGACGATGTCGTGATACTCGAACATTACGCCGATGCGCTGTTGAGTGCAGGCGATAAGAAGAAGGCGGTAGAAGTGTATAGAGCGGCCGTCGAAAACACGCGTGAAGGGCGCGGAAAAGACGAGCGTGACTCACGCTCACGGATTAAGCAAAGGCTTGATAGCCTACGTGCGACTGACCCTGATCTGTTCCCCAGCCCACCGGCGCTACCATGAGCCTTGGACTCTTCTGTCGTGCGCGAATTGAACGAGCCCGCAGATCTCACCAGGGTTCTGCTGCGGCGAGCGATCTACCCGTAACTCCTGCGGAATCCTTGTCACGAGTGCTCGACAGCCTGTTAGGCTGCC
>CAZEAC010000126.1:0-9184 GCA_964510065.1 uncultured Bdellovibrionales bacterium
ATCGTCTCGATTCTATTCGTACTTTGAACTGCGGAAAGCGTTTACCTACAGTGTTTTACCTACAGTGTTTACCTACAGTGTTATTTATCCGGAAATTACCTGGACTGTTGTAGGCGTGCCAGTATGCGCGGTGGCCGTTGCCTCGCTACTTTCGGTGATTTATCCACTCGTTCGCGTGCTGACCCTTGATCAGCTAAAGGCGCTCCGATCGTGAAAACGATTAAACTACTCGGCACATTTATCTTACTTGGGCTTCGCAACTTAATGCGAAACAAGAAACGTTCGCTCATTAGTATTGCGGCTGTGGCGCTTGGAGTGTGGAGTTCGGCGGCGCTTTCGACACTGGCGCGCGGAGTAAGCTACGGCATGGCTGAAGACACAATCTCGACTCTTTCAGGGCATATTCAGGTTCATGCGCCGAAGTATCTCGATGATCCATCGATTGAGCACCGCTTTCCCGAACCACAGGGGCCTTTGCGCGTGGCGCTCGACAGTGATTCACGCTGGGCCGAGAGAGTACGGGTTCCGGGCGTTGCGGCAAGCGAACGGGAGAGCCTTGGCGTGACTATTCTCGGTATCGACGCGGAGCGTGAACGCGGACTTTCATTTGTTCCGGACGCCATGATCGAGGGGGAATTTTTGAGTTCGAGCGACGAAAGCGGGGTGATAGTTGGCGCAAAGCTCCTCGAACGGCTTCAAACCGGGCTTGGAAAGAGAATTGTGCTTATGAGCGAGAGCGCTCACCATCAGATAGCCGAGCGTGGCTTTCGCATTCTTGGAGTTTTTAAAGCAAAATTGGAAAGCACCGAGCTTGGTTTCGTATTCGTCGCGAAGGGTAACGCGCAGCATTTTCTCGGTATTCCCGGAGAAATTAGCGAGGTTGCGCTTCGACTCGTCACCCGCGATCAAATTCCCGCCGTTGAGGCGGCGCTTAAGCGCGCGGCGCCGGATCTGGCGATTGATAGCTGGGAATCGCTTAATCCATTTATCGTGGCGCTTATTAGCGTGCAGAGTCGCTTTATAAGTTTTTGGTTCGTGGTGGTGTTCGTGGCGGTTTCTTTTGGTCTGGTGAACACGCTTCTTATGGCGATATTTGAGCGTACTCGCGAGCTAGGACTTTTTCAGGCACTTGGCATGAAGCCAGTGCAGATTATTAATCTTATTTTGGTTGAGTCACTTGTATTGCTGCTTATGGGCGCGATTGTGGGAAATCTGCTTGGACTCAGTACCCTGTGGTGGCTTCGAGAGGGGCTGGATATTTCGGCGTTCGCTGCCGGCGCTGAGCATATCGGCATTTCAAGAATAATTCATCCCAAGTTCCTGCTTCCGGATTGGATTAAGGTAAATCTGATACTTTTTGTGATGGGTATGTTGAGTTCGCTTTATCCCGCCTATCGTGCGTCATCGATCGCGCCGGCGGCGGCGTTGGCGAGGGGGTAACCATGAGTGCTGAAGATATTAGCTGTAGACAGGTCTCGAAACTTTACGCACAGGGTGATGCGGAGGTGCATGCCCTTGAAGCAGTTGCTCTCACCATCGACGCGGGTAGTTTCGTAAGCCTCTTTGGCCCTTCCGGTTCGGGAAAGACGACGCTGCTTAATATTATAGGTGGACTTGATGTACCGACCACCGGAGAGGTGAGGATTGGCACGCTCTCCCTCGGGTCGCTATCTCGCGGCGAACGCGCGGCGCTTAGGCTCAATAAAATAGGATTTATATTCCAGGCCTATAATTTGATTCCAGTGCTTTCCGCCGCTGAAAACGTGGAATTTGTGATGCAGCTTCAGGGGATTCCGGCGGGGGAGCGGCGCGAGCGGTCGGTGGCTATTCTTAACGAGGTGGGACTTGGCGCACTGACCAAGAGGCGTCCCGGCGAACTCTCTGGGGGACAGCAGCAGCGTGTCGCCGTGGCTCGCGCGATTGTGGCTAATCCTTCGATAATTCTCGCAGATGAGCCGACCGCGAATCTTGATTCAAAGACCGCCGGCGGACTGCTCGAGCTTATGCGAAGACTCAATGAAGAGCGGAAGACCACTTTTATTTTCTCGACTCACGACAGTTTGGTGATGCAATTTGCAAAGCGGTTGATCGGACTCCATGATGGGAAAATTGTCTCCGACACGCGGAAATAGGCCCGCGCGGCGCTTGCGTTACTTCACATAATAGAAGCACATCGAGGTTGTTTCCTTTGAGTCACGCCCCGCTCTTATGATACAGCTGCGGAATCTCGTCGAGATAATTTGAGTAATGAAATTTTAGCTAGGATTTGAGTATGATCTGTGGTGTTAGATATTTCTGTGTTCGCGTGACAATAAATATACTGGTGGCATGCGCAACATTGATGATGTTGTTGATGGGGGCGCAAGGTGCTCACGCCGAAGAGGGCATTTTTGCCTATTTGGGAGAGGTGCGAACTAACAGCAACTATGCGTCGGGCTTTACTTCAATCAGTAATCACAAGCCGAGCGCATACTCTTTTACCCAGGGGCGCAATAGTAATTACTTCTTCGTGCAGGAAGGCGGACCAAACACAGCTTCTAGCTTCTATGCTCAGGACTCAAATTCTTCTTCGAATTTCAGTTGGATTACCGGGTCTGATGGCAAATCATATACTCGCAATAGCTCCTCAGACAACTTTGCCACGAGAAAACCAGTGCGCGGAGATTTGGGGGAGATACTTGAGGAACGGCATGAGATCTGGCATTCGAGCGAGGCATGGGCGCCGAAAGTCGATGGAGAAGAGGAGAATCCGCGCAAGCGCGACGGTGAATTGACTACACGTGGTCCTACTACGGTCGCTGCTGGCGGCAATCTTCTGGGGTATCACGTCTGCAAAGTAAAGCGAAAGACGATAGAAGAGAATAGCGCCCCGGGCGACTATAAGCAGTGGACTTTGGATATTGCGAGCTCGACTCTTCCCAAGATGATAATTACCACGAGCGAAGGATACCGTGTTCCAGATGGTAAGCAGGCAGTGCTCAAGTATACAGTGACTTGGTACGACATCTGTTACTCATGCGCCGATCCACAGATAAATCCCTCATCGTTTAGCGGCGAAATAGTATTACGTGGCTCCGGTGGCGGCTCACTGCCAGCGGCAAATCCAGGTTGGATTTCGGGTCAATTGCCTAACGACACCTGTCGAGTAATCAGCTGGCCGGAACTCGGCGTGATTATACGCGACAAGCCCGGATTTAGGTCGTCGAGCGCATCGGCGGCGGTAGGCCATGCTCAAAATCCGGTAACCGGCATGTGGAGCTACAATAATGAGATGGATCAAACCAGCGTGGTGGTCACTCCCGAAATGGCGCTTCTGACCGCGCGTTACTTTGCGGAAATGGCGCAGAATAATTTCCGTAAGTACTTTCTGCCAAAGTTGCGCGCGGAAGCAGATGCGCGTTTTGCCTGGCTGGTCAAGCTTGTGCAGGTGCTGACACAGGTAGATCCGCCGCCACCGGCGATTCCGGCGCAATGTAAGAGTTATACCTCGGTGGATGAGTGCATAAAGGCGCACCTTACTCCGCTTGGAGAACCGGGTGCAGTGGAGGTATCGCGCATCGCCGCTTCACCATCGCCGTCGCCGACACCGAGATAGGCCATGTTAGAACGTTTTAAAAAGCTGCGCTCTTTTGGCGGGGTAGCAGCGCTCTCTCTGTCGCTTTTCGGAATTCATCCGCTCAAAGCGGCCGAGAGAGTTTCTCCACAGGATAATACTCCTCCGCAAGCTCCCCTCGGCCTCGCAAAGGCCGAGGGCGATGTTGTCGGCGAGGCAAAGCGCCAACCGGGACCGAAGGATCCGCGAATCTCCAGGAAGTTCACGGTTGGATTTATTAAAGACGAACTTTCAATGTTACTCGATGATCTCTCTTTGCAAGAGGGACAGACTGTCGCCACTCAATCCCTTGCTTTCTCAGCGAGCATCTACTCACGGCTTAGCGCTACCGCCGGTGGACCACGTGAGCTCGCACCAGCATTGCTACGAAATGAAGTTGCCTTGGCGTACGCGGGGGTCCTCTATCAGGTCGCGGACGCGACCATTTCGCCTGTCAAGAAGAACAATATTCGCTCCGCTCAGTTTGCGAGTCTGCTTCGAGCACCGTTCAGTAAGGATGGATTCGCGCTTGAGAAACTTCATAATGTATTTGTAATGCATAGTGGCGAGCTCGCGCATTGTGTGACTTCGGTTCGGGCGGCGAAATGGGTCGAGGTTCGCGGTAGGTATTCCGAAGACTATAATCCCGAGGACCTCGACCTCACGCGTAGCGCCGATTATGCGGCGACCCTGCTGCGCTGGCGCGAAGCCCTGGAGAATGCGCTCAAGAGCACCCGTGATAATTCCGGCGTACTTGGAGATCGGGAGTTAGCTGAGTTTAAATCTGCGCTTGGCCAGGTGATCGACGGACTGTAATTTGGATACTGTACTGTGGGTAGTAGAGAGAGCAGGCAACCGATTTTAATAACCGCATATCGTGAGCCCGTCTCTTTCAAAGAGCGGGGCGCGTAGGTCGGTGGCATGCCTATGCATGCACCGAGTCCACACGCCCCGCCCGATGAGGCGAAGTCGCCAGGGTGTTCGCAGGAACTCCCTCGCTATTCCTATTCGAACGGGATCCCGTGCGAGCTACCCGTGCCCCAACGAACCAATGAGTCCGATGGTTCCGGAACCAGAACATGCTCGGCGGTGAACCGATCGGGCTCACCTCTCATTTCTGGTATCAACTCTCGGACGATTGACCTGTTTGACTGCAAACAGCCCAGAGTGGCCGCGCACAGCGCAACCATTACCACGTATCTGCCTTTCATAGGTTTTTCCCAATCGCGTGATTGAATTCACGCGCGCTTATAGCGACCAAGGACATCCTTGCCCTTAGGAGTTTGGGGCTCCCAAGCCAAGCCGTGTTCCAACACGAACTGTTGTCCAGATACTCAGCGAAGCATCCACGCTACTGCCATTTGTTGGAATGGCGGCAGTCTGGCTATTTCACTCGCGAAAACGCTAGAAAAGCGGAACCTTAACTGCTCTCTCTACCCACAGTTTTTAATTTAATCCTACCTATGGCTTAATGCAAACTGAGAGTGATTTTCGTGTCACGCAACAAGGCGCTTAAGACGCGAGGGGAGTTTCTAACGTCTCGGCCTGATTCAGTTTTGTTTGAAGATCAAATCCCGCGGATTGCGCGATTTTCTCTCTAAAATGCGGGTTTCTCAGCATTGAATCAATCTGGCATTCGAACACCGGGCCGCCATCACGAAGCTCGAGCCAGGCATTACGAATCGCGCGCAGCAGGCAATATGCGCGCGGCTTGTCACTCATGAAACTCTTGTGCGCGAGTGCGAAGCTGTCGACGAGTGTAAGATCGTGGTACGCGGAATCGAGAAACTGGCAATCATTAAAAAGCCGATTAAATTCGAAATGAGGAAAATAAGAGACGGCGATTGCATCCGAGCTCTTTTCGTTCATGCAATTGAAAATTTCCAGCGGATCGGCGTTCTGCAGCGAAATCTCCTTTGTGTTCGTGAGCCCCGCTTCTTCGAGCGCGGTAAGATAGAACATACCCGAGGTGGGGTGATCACATCCGGCGAGTACAGGCCTGCGGCGTAGCAAACTTCTTAGATCCGAGGAGCGCCGGACGCCCCGGCCAATTAAGCGTACTGAGTGTCGTGGGAGAATTGCAAAGGGTTCAAAGTCGCGCGCGACCGGGCCATTAAGAACACGAGCTGCTGACGGAACTCCGAGGGTCACCACATCCGGAGCCGTAGTAAAGCGCATTTCGTTAATGTAATTAACGATCTCGCCGGCATGAAGAAAATCAAAATTGATCTGGATATTGTAACCTTTCACCTCGATTAAATATTGGTAGATCAGTGCGATCGCCGAGGGGATAGCAGCGAGGATAATTTTAATCGGTCGATCGGAACAGAGCTTTGAACGTAAATACAGCTCGTCATCAAAATAGCCGAGCTGATCGCCGGGAAGGAGCTCACGCTCAATCCGTGATTCGAGCTTCTTATTCTTTCCCACGTAGCGCGCATGACAAGCGTTACCATTTATGCGGGCGAGGTGCTGCTTGTAGGTTGAAGGCCGAAAGATATCGGTGCTCCGAAGCACAGTTTGAACTTCACGACGAACTATTTCACGAATACTCAGCTCATACCTACGCGGCGGGTCCTGGATCTTCTTGCGCAGCACAAAAGAGCGCGCGGTTCTGGAAGGATTGATGCGGTGGGGGCGCCACTGTTGTTTAAGTACCTGAAGCAGATCGTGCTTCCGCTCATCGCTTTGAAGCGGAGTGCCCTCAATAAAGATCTCGATCGCGAGTTCGTCGCGAACGCTTTTGGCGATTGCGACATGAACCACATCCGAGACACGTCTACTGGCATTACTGCAGCTAAGAAGTCGCCGCGCCAGTGGCGTGCCGTTCTTGGATGTTCCAAACATCTCGAGAATCCACGAGGGAAGTTTGCGTAGACAATACTCAATTGAAGATGCCGGAGAGTTCTGTCCGCCCTCGAGATAAAGTGGAGCTTCTCGTGAAGAATCGAGCGAGGCCTTTACCAAGAGCAGACACAGAGCGTGAACTGCGGGGCGCCATTGAAAAGTTCCCTGGGCTAAGTGCGCTATTTCCGTGCGGCCACGAGAGCAAATTCGGGGAGCAGAAAGAAGTGGGTGAGAGAAATGAGTGCGAATAAGCTCAGGTGAATTTCCGGAGGAGAAAGTGAGCTTAAGACTACTCATCGCTCCGAATTATAGATCATCTCCAAGGCTAGGCAAGCGTGGCGAGTCAATAAAAATGGGCTTTTCTGCGAGTCGGTGAGGACCTCGATGTGCTAAGACCGGTAAGGGATTTTGTGGTTTAGCTCCCTTTTTATGGTACTATCGCGCCATGTTCAGCATCGCGCAGCCAGAAAGTAATTTGTATGTGCGCTACAAGGAATCGACCTTCGCCGATAAGGGAGTACCCACGGTAGTTAACGACGCGCTTGAACTGTTCCTTGCGGTGGACTCCAATCAACCTCAAGAGCGGATTTTAGGCTGGGCGACTAAATTCTTAGAAGAATTTACTTGTGAGCAAACTACTACCCATATTTTGGGCCTCATACTACTTCAGCGCTCCAGGCGACTTACCACTTTTATATGAGGCCTATGACTTCAGTTCTCAGGCTGAAAGGCGAGGCGTTCCGCTTGAGTCTTCTGGCCGTCGTTTCTCAAGTCTCCGTTCATATACGTCTCAATCCATGAAATTTACCGATGGCCCCGGAGCTTGTCGTCTCTCGTTCGAGCGAGTACTCGATGCTATTATTTCCCGGTCCTCAACGCGAAGCTTAACATATTGGCGGCATCTACTCTTCCCTAATATATGTACTCGTTTATAATTGCAGAACTTGTGAGTAAATTGCGAAGTCCGTAACAAACTCCCCTGGGCGGAGTGTGCTTTTCGGCACAAGTAAATTCCTTACTGATAGCGCGCAATCAACCGCTCTCTATCGCTCACGATAGTTTCACCTAACGAGCCTTTCGGCCCACAAATCCAATCGTTGTTCTTACCGTGTGATTCGAGGTAGTACACCTCGGGCTTAGTGACCGCATCAGCAATGACCATCGTCATCTGCTCATTCGATCCGAGAAGGGGCATATTATAGTAGGTCACGTAGGTGATATATCGTGAAAGCGCGGTTTCGGGATCGGCAATTTTCGGCAGCGCAGGCCATGCGACGGCTTCTTCGGCGATGCAATTCACCATCTGTATGCCCGGTAGCGCAACCTTCCTCCATTGCTCCCACTCAAAATGCCCCTCAATTTTAACCGACCTAAATCTTACTCGACCACTCTCTCTGATATCGTCTCGATTCTATTCGTACTTTGAACTGCGGAAAGCGTTTGCCTACAGTGTTAGCTACCCTTATTCCGTTATTGACACTATATTATTTCATATATATAATTATATATATGAAGTCATCCATCAGTAAGTCATCCCTAAAAGTAGCTCAAGCTAGTGGCGATATTATTTACAACGAGAAAACAGATAAAATTGGGCTATTTATTAAACTCGATCGTAGTGTCGTAGCGTGGTTTAAAGCTTCTGGGCCTGGATATCAGCGCAAAATGAACGAGGTCTTAAAAAGATTTGTAAGTGCTGTAAATAGTCAGAACGACTCTACAGAAAAACCTTCTATCCTAGAACGAGCTCAAGAGCTTTTTGAAAAATACTACGAGCAATGCTTTTGGCATATGAAACCCGATCTGATTGTTACCGAAGTTGATCTCCCACAAATTATTAAGGGGTTAAAAACCTACGGCGGAAGAACAGGATATATTGAAGCAGCCGAGTTATGCCGCTAACACCATTTCAAAGAAAAATTTTATTACTGCTTGCAGCAAATCGTAACCCCGAGAGCTACGTGGCAGGAGCTACGGTTATAAATAGAAGCCCAGGTTCTGCACGATTTTCTAATGACATTGATTTCTTTCATGATCCAGCAGGTAGCGTCACACAGAGCTCTCAAGCTGATATTACGACGCTACGTAACAATGGCCTAAAAGTCGAAGTACTTCTTGAAACACCTACTTTTGTCAGAGCTTTTGTTAAGGAAGCTCATGACGGAGTAAAGCTTGAATGGGCAACAGATACAGCATTTCGCTTTTTCCCAATTATTGCCGACCCTGATCTTGGATATCGATTGCACGATATAGATGCGGCAATTAATAAGTGCCTTGCACTTGCTGGACGCACCGAGATTCGAGATATCATTGACATACTCACTATACATGATTCGATTTTACATCTTGGAGCATGTTGCTGGGCGGCGTGCGGCAAAGATCCAGGATTTACGCCTGAGCTTATCTTAGAAATGATGAGCAGAAATGCCCGCATCACTCCAGATTTATTAGCTCAAGAGAAATTAGGATTTGTAGTTGATCCAAAAGAGATAAAACTCAGATGGCTTAAAGCATTCCAAGAAGCACGAGAGTTAATTAATCAGATGAACCCTAAAGAGCTCGGGTGTTTATATATAAACAAAAAAGGTGAGGTTAGTCGCAATCCCGGCAGTAAAGATAAGCCGCATGTTGGTTCAGTACGTGGGGCTTGGCCGACTTTCGCTCAGTAAGAATGAAACCTTCTCGTCACTGGGACGTGAGCCCCTAAAATAGTACCAGCTGAAATTAGAGGTTCTCCTGCTATAA
>CAZEAC010000127.1:0-8477 GCA_964510065.1 uncultured Bdellovibrionales bacterium
TGAAAAAGGGGGTGCTAGCCCCGACAGAACTGAATCAGTTTATAAAAGTGAGCCGCAACTGTATCAGGTACGCGCTCAGCCTGGGACAACTGAGTCGGGCAAATGGAGAGTTTCTGTCGATTTAGGGCACGTTTTCTATGGCGATGCCACCACCACTAATCCGCTTCATAGAGAGCGGAAAGAGCGCTCGCCGATCTTCAAGCGGGACATCACCGTCCAGAAGTTTTACGCTCTTCACGTTGACTAACGCGCGTTGCATATCTTCAGCTGTCTCAATATCCGGATTCTCTCTAATCGTTTGAAGCAGTGTCGCGATAATGCTGTGACAGGCAAGTGTCATTGCTGACGCGCTTTCATCTTTAAAAAGTCTCGAAAGCTCTGCGCGCAGGCGCGGCCTCTGCAGACTCATCTCGACAAACTGGACGCCTTCCATAGCTCTGCCCCCGGACGCAATTGCTTCCTGCTTGGCCGCCCAGAAATTTGAATAGATTGGCTGTTCGAGTCCCTGCTCTCGAAAGCGCTTTACAATCACTCCTCCCTGCGCCACTCCTACATTCACAAATATCGCATCTGGAGAAGCAGATCGAGTTTTGGAGACAAGAGTGTTAAGGTCGAGGTCTCCCGCCATGATTGTTTCAGTATACACTATCAATCCGGATGCCTGCTTATGAGCCTGCCTGAAATCATCGGAGATCGCCAAGGTCCAATCATCTTCTAATGTAATCATGGCAATCTTTTTCTGACCGCGCGAAAGCATATAGTTCGAGAGCATTTTTGCCTCGGTCTGCGTGCTTGACCAAAATTGAAAGGCATAGGGATTTTGCGGCACGAACTGCGGATGTCCGACCGCGCCCAAGAGCGGCATCTTAAGTTTTAATGAAGCGGGATTAAGTGCCATGCCAACAGGAGAACGGGGAATCAGTACTGCGAGCACGTCTCCTCGTCCAATCATCTGTTGAAATGCGCTAAGTGAGAGTTTCGGATCCGCTTGTGTGTCCTCAACAAGAAAACGTACAGGACGACCCTCGACTTTATTTTTTTCCAGGTAAAGCCCCTGGGCCGCGACCATACCACGTCTACAGTCTTCGCCAAGATTGGCAAAAGGGCCGCTTAACGGTAAAAGCACTCCAAAAGTTGGAGTATCTTCGGCGCTGACCACGGAAACTGGCGTCAGCGGAAATAGCAAAAAAGTTATGGCAACATTTCGCAGGAAATATCGAAGAAAACGGTGCATGTTCTATAGTTTAGCAAATGACGATATTGATTGACAGCAGTCCCTGCCTGGGACTTGAGTAGCCCCGGAATCCGAGGCAAAATTACTATCCCGCTGTATTTTCGCTTAAGAGACCCATGGAAAACGGTCCTATCGCTACTCCTTCTAATGTCGTTTTGCTGACCACTCGGCAGTCAAGCTTCGAGCTTAATTCAGGCCGAATTGGAGCGGAGCGCACCGCCGCGTTTGCTCTGGTTAATTCTATTCTCGCTCGTGCGAATCCGGTACCGAGCGCAGCTCAGTTTGAAGAGCGGCTCGCCGAGGTAATAAGTTCAAATCTTCCGACCGTCGCACTTGAGGCACTTGATCCAATTACTTCGGATCAGCCATCGAGGAACTCTGAAATTGAGAGGCTGCGCAGAGCATTTCTTAAGCTTAAAGAGGCGGTACCGAGCTTTATTAATGTAGTTGTCGAGGAGTCCAAGGGCGAGGGGGCTATTGAGAAAGCTGCCGAAGACCTTGTCCCCGAAGCGGTGGTAAAAGTGCTTCGCCGGGCGCTCACCGATAGCGTCGTGGCCGAAGTCGCGATTATCGTTTCGACCGTTGTCACGGAGTGTTCACGTGGATTGTATTCATCATTAGGAGATCGAATTCGTGGCGGATTGCTTCAGGAGTTGCTCAAGGGTAAGGGCCGCTTTGAGATTACTCTCTCTGCCTCGGAGTATTGGGTATCAAAAGGCAAACACTCAGTTGCGCTCGTTCCGCCGGCTGTCTTAATTCGTGACTCAATTGCTACTCTTTTGAAAGAGACCTATTCGGCGAGTGAGGCTGAAGTCAATGAATTCCTTAATCATTGGAATCGAAGCTATCGTGCGCTCGCGCATCTTGCTCCAAAAATCGAGGTAGCCACTCATCAAAGCTCGGCTCTTGAGAGAGAGCTATTTGCTCCCTCGCCAATTCGCGATGAGTTTAGACGCGATGCGACCGAAGTTCCCGCCATGCCAGAAGAGACCAAGCGGCAAATAGAGGCTTTACTTTCCGAGCGCCGCGCCGAGAAAACTGCTCGGCACTTTGCACATGCGCTTCGCGAAGTCCCGGTAGAAACAGGATCTCTTCTGCAGCAGTTGCGGATCGAAGCTAAGGCATACTTTAACCTGCCTTTTTCAAGCCGGAAGCTTCCTGAAGTGATTGAAGCATTGCAGCTAAGCTACCTCGGCTACTGGGATTCGGTGCTTTCTGAGGGAGTTATACGAGCGGAGCTCGGCCTTCTACGCCGCGCCGAGCAGGTAATTGCCGTTCCGACTGAGAATGCAGCGTTGTATCTCGATAATGTTCCGACGATATTTGCCCGCAATATGGCAAATTTTAAAGGCAGCCGTGCAAATGCTGCCGCAAGTGCGTTGCTCGTTGCCGAAGTGAACAGCATCTCGCAGGTGCTTGATGGAAAACGCCGCGATCATCAGCTTGTGGCGCGGCAGCTATTTAGTAATGAAAGCTTGGGCGCCGCCCAAGCGCTCCTCGCAAAATTCATTATTGGTGATAGGGTGCATATGCGAAACGAGCATGGTCGCATGCATGGAGAGCTGCGGCGCGCCTTTCTTGATCCGTCGAACTCTGAAGTGCTGCGCACGCTAGATAATACGCCAGGGATTCTATTGGCGCTGGCGTCTCGAAACGAGGATTATATCCGCACCGTGTTTGGCAATATAGGCGAATTAGTAAGGGAGCCTGGAAATAGCCAGGCGCTGGCAAAGCTTGCCGATAGCAAGGTGCCAATATTTCAAGAAATTGGTATCAGCGAAGTTGAGTATTAGGGAACCTCTGAAAAACTAGGCGTTTTGGATTTGCTGGAATTTTGGATGAGATTTGCGCGAAAAGCCAGCGAAGACGAAATGCCTAGTTTTTCAGAGGTTCCTTAGTCTTACCTTGCGATAAATCAGGCTGAAGCCCAAAAGCCTGCGCAAAATCGTCAGTGCCGACATTGAGCATCGACAAGAGAAGCGAAGCCGCGCCAAGCGCAAAACGCGCCCCTTCAGTGCGATGTTCTGAAGCAACTACGTGGCGCGCATATGTCGTTTCAAAAGACTGCTCATCGGGAAGCTTTATGGAGTTCCTCTCGAGAAGTGCTGAGGAGAGCTCTTGGCTTTTGCAGTCATCAGCGGGCCAGATAATCCGCTCCACAGAAACCGCAGAAGCAATAATATTCACCCCCTCGATGAATGGATCTGACGGGATACTAGGATCTAACTGTGAAAGTCCGGTAAGCACAAGCCAATCCGGCCGTACGATATCGAGCAGTGTCTTTGCTTCGTCGGCGCTGCCGAAACCGTATTCAAGGACCAAGAACTGCTCGCGGCTTCTTGCCAAAAAGCTCTGTGTACAATAACGCCTCGCAAATGAGAAAAACTCACCGACACTTCTCGGCAGAGTGAGCTGAAGCACCGAGAGCGGTAGTCCGATTTCGGTATTGTACGAAAGTATAGACATTCGTGTTGGCGCTTTGCGCGCAAGCGCCTCAGTAATTACTCGCTTCGCCACTGTCTTTCCGCGTGCTCCGACAATCCCGATAATCGTCGGTGAATTCCTATGAAGGTAGAGTCTAGCTCCAACGCCGAGCAACTTGGCAGCACACCTGCGAATCCAGCCGCGCGTCCCTCTCGTAGTGCTCTGTCGTTGAGAGTGAGGAGCGCTGTGCCGTGGGGCGCGCGCATGCGTCAGGTACTCGGCGAATCGACCAAGCCCGTCAGTAAGCTCTTCATCGCTTCGACCGAAATTGATTCGAAGGTGCGATTCGCCGGTAGGTCCAAACGCCACTCCGGGGACCAGCGCTAATCCGGTCTTCTCAAGTATGTCGTAGGCCAAGCGGTGGCTATCTCGAGCAAATGGCACAGTATCTTTTACCCGCGGAAATACAAAATAGGTTGCTTGCGGGACTTGATAATCAAGAAGCTGTGACAGCTCATCGAGCTTCTGAATGGTGAATTCTCTGCGCCGCCGTAAACTTTCTTGGCACATTTTCAAAAAGGGCTCGCCGTAACGCAGCGCGGCCAGTCCGGCGTACTGCGAAACTACTGGCGCGCACGTCACCATTGCGTCGTGATACTTCAGTATTTGTGAGGCAAAGTGATCATTGGTCGCGAGAAAACCTACCCTCCACCCGGTCATGGCAAATGCCTTTGAGAACGAACAGACGCGAACAACGTGCTCGCGCATCTCCGCAAGCTGTGCCGGCGAAAAATGTGGCTGCTCAACGTAGTAAAAATCTTTATAGACCTCATCGATGATCACGATAAGGCCATGCTTTTGCGCCAGTGCACAGAGGCCACGAATGTTTTGCTCGTGGTAGATAGTGCCGGTGGGATTGTTCGGACTGCAATACAGCAGAACCTTGGTCCTGTCGCTGATCGCTTTCTCGAGCCGGTGAAGGTCGAACTCAAAGTTTCGCTCTTCGTTCAGTGGCACAAATTTTGGCATGCAGCGCGCGACGTGCAATGCCCCGATATATGAAGTGTAGGTAGGGGAGGGGAGCAGCACTTCATCTCCGGGTTCGGTGAGTGCAAGCAACGACGCGGTAATTCCCTCAATTGAACCCGCGGTGACAATGATATCGCGCTCAGGGTCGGCGTAGATCCCCTCGCGCTGAAGCGTTAATGAGATCTCTTCGCGAAGTTCGAGCAATCCATTGGTGAGCGAGTACTTGTCGCACATTCCGGCGCGAACTCTTTCGAATACAAAGTCGCGGATGCAATCGGGAGTAGCAAAGCTCGGTATCCCTTGCGCGAGGGAGACGGATCGGGCGATTTTTGATGCGGCGATCTCGATCGCCTTAATCGGAGAGAGTTTGAATTCACTTGCGCTGTATGCACCGCTTGAAACCATAGGCAGCTACTGCAGGAAGAAGCGTAATGCGCTCACAATGTTCGCGCTAAAGGCAGCAATGTCTGTGCCCTTGAAGATAAATGCTGAGGCGCCCGCACAGTACGCTGCTTCTATATCTTTCATAAGCTCAGAGGTTGAAAGCTGCAGTACTGGGCGGCTGCTCAGCATAGCATTGCTGCGAATCTCCTTGACCAAGGTTATGCCGGATTCGTTACCAAGATTAAAATCAATCATAAATGCGCTGATATTGCGCCCCTGCTGCGCGATTAGCTCGCGGGCCGTGGCAAGCGTGGCTGCTTCAAGTACACGGAATGCTGGCCACGTGGCTTTAATCGCACGCAACGTCAAGATGCGATGGGCATCCTCGTCGTCAAGCAGCAGCAATGTTTTTGGCAATTGTCGCCTCCGCCCGCCGTAAAGTTACTTTAAATACGCTGCCCTTGCCCTCAACGCTCTCCACCTCAATATGGCCGCCCAGCTTGTCGAGGAGCTTCTTAACGCTCGCAAGGCCGATACCGAGCCCTTCGACGCGACCCGGGTGCGCGCGTTGAAATGGTCGAAATATAGAATCGCGCTTCTCAGAAGGTATCCCAATGCCGTTGTCCTCCACGGCGATCGAAACTAGGCGTGTGCTACGGGTCGGAATCTCACGAATGCTGAGTGTGAGCGGGCGCGAGGGATCGTAGTATTTGAGAGCGTTACCGATTAAATTGCCGAACACCTGGTAGAGTTTGAGCTGTTCGCCTAAGACAGTAGGCAAGCCCTGTTGAATGGTAATCGAGGCTCCCATGCTCTTTATCTGTGCGGAATAATCATCCAGCGCGTCACGCATCACTTGGTCAAGCGCGACCTGCCCGGAGCCGATCTCTTGCACCGATATTCTGGAGTACTCAAGAACACTCATTACCAGCTGTTCGAGTTTGATTACCGCCCGATCGATGTGGCGCATGGTCTCGGCGGAGTCGGCGCTGAGCACGGGCTTGAGATCGTCTTTTAAAATGCCGAGCATGCCTTTAATCGTGACAAGAGGCGCCTTGAGATCGTGAGAAACCATGTAGGCGAAATCCTGTAGGTCTCTATTTTTCTCCTCGACCTGATGTTGATAGCGCACCATGCCGGTAACATCGATGACTACGGAAAGCGAGTACAATATTGCCCCCGCTGCGTCGGTCACCGGAACAGTACGTACCTCAGCCCACATGTCGATGCCGCTTTTATGGTAGAAGCGGTAGCGAAAATGAAAAGCCTCGCCGGATCCGACAATTTTGGTTGCTCGTTCGTAGCGCTCACGATCGGACTCGTGCACAATTGATCCGAAAAAATCATTCGCGGCGTCATAAATTTCGTTTAGTGAATATCCTGTGAGGACTTCTGTGTAGGGGCTACAGTAGGTCACCTTGCCCGATGGATTGCGAATAATCACCGCAGCCGCAAGATTGTCGATGAGCGTTTGGTAGCGATCAATAAGTTGACGATAACGATCTAATGTCGCCGAAAAGCCCTCGTGAGCGGGTGAAAATTCAGCAGGCAGTATTTTTCGAAGTCTATGCCTGGCCCACAACGATACGATTGCGCCGCAGGCGAGGGCGCCTACGAGAAGTCCCGCCAAAAAAAAAGACATGCTACCCGGCGCCATGCATCTCACATTCGGCGTCAAACGCCTTGCGAAAGTTCTCTAGGTTTTCGCGCTGCTTCTGCTTAGAAATTCGCACGATATCCCAAACCTTTGGAAGTTCGGATTCACAGCGCTTCTGGAGCTTCGCCAGCGTGGGCGGGTGCCCCAGTCCCATCGCATGCGCGATGATGTCCGCGGATTTGATAATTGCTGAAAGGTCGAGTGGCTTAGAAGCGACATAATCGTCATCGGTGTAGGGACGGTGGTGCAACTTGATTATTTCAAGGAGCTCGGGCGAGAAGAGCCAGCGCTCGCCGATAAGCTGGCCAACCTCATTGTGATTGAAAACAAAGACATCGGTTTCAGCCAGGTAAAAATCACGGCCGTCCGATTCAACAAGTTTTTGTACTTTAGTATAAAGCTCCGGCGCTTTTTGTATGAGCAGGAGTTTGCCAATGTCGTGCATCAAGCCGCCTAAAAAAGCAAGGTCGCTCTTGTCAGGCCGAAGCCTTTGGGCAAGTTGACGCGCGATTACCGCAGTTGCGATATCATTGCTCCAAAATTGGGCTCGGTAGGCGTGCGAAGAAAGAAACAGATCGGAAAGTGTTGAAGCATTGAGAAGGCAGCGTAGCTCTTCGATGCCAATGGCAAGCACAGCGTCGTCAATCGTCGTTGTCTGCTTTCCACGCGCAAAGAATACTGAGTTTGCGATTTTCACAATTCGCGCTGACAACGCTTCATCGGCTTCGATAACTTCGACAAAGTCTTGAGCTTCGGCATTAGGGTCGGTGGCAAGCTGAAATGCTTTCTGCGCCGCCGCCGGCATCGCCGGAATTGAACGCGCGCCAACGGTATTAAGAATCGAAGCGACTATACCTGGGGTAAGTGCAGGGGCACCGGTTTGTTCCTTCTCCTTTTTCTTGCCGCCGAAAAGCTTTGAGAGCATGGGTAAATCCTATTCCAGAACACGACGACTGCCGCCCTCCATGCTCTCTGCGGTTCCTGTGTTGTTGACTAAAGTTAGACAGGAGCCGCGGAGAGCGTCGAGCGAGAAGGCGCTAGCCGGTAATGGTGACGACAGCCTCGTCCTCGGCGGCGAATTCTGGATTCGAAGCGTCAAATTCGGAGCCATTGGGAATATTGACATCATCGACGTCAGCATCAACTTCTATAATACTCTCTGCCCCATCCTCTTTGGCTTCGAGTTGAAGCCAAAGCTCGCCCGACCTATTCTGACCAAGGTCATCAGCAGCGATGTAAAACACGAGGTAATTATCTGTGTCCACAACCGCATTATTAGTGGGCGAGGCATCGGACTCATTATTGTCGACTGTCAGCACCGCTGAATCGGATACATACGTAAATGTAGTGGGGAAGCGGAGTTTTAACGCGATACCGTCTTTGTGAATCTCATCGAGGTGAACCTTTACAAGGATGCGATCGCCGGTATCGATTGTTGTAGGGGTCACCGTGAGCTGAGTGTTTGCGGCCCCGACAAAGTCACCATCGCCGCCACCACCACCGCCGCCACAGCCAACCAGCGCAGTTCCGCCAAGCATCGCAAAGGTTACGCAAGCCAGGAGTCTCGGTCTCAAGTATCTGTATTTTTGGAATATATTCATTGTCGTGCCCCCTGTTCTTTTTCCTTCATTTTGCTAAATATAACAAGGGAACTTCTAGCCTGGACTTCTCACAGGTTTCGTCGCGAGGAGTCGTAACGTGGCGAATGACGAGGCTTTTCGACGGAATTGGCGCGGAGGCAGCCTTGCA
>CAZEAC010000128.1:0-8402 GCA_964510065.1 uncultured Bdellovibrionales bacterium
ACATCTTGACCTACCGCGCCAATTCCGTCGAAAAGCCTCGTCATTCGCCACGTTAAGCTTCCTCGTGACGAAACCCGTGAGAAGTCCAGGCTAAGAATGATTGTCGGCCTGCGTAGCGTGTGACTGCAGCGGTCCACCCCCGCCAACCGGTATGGAGCAAGGTGTTCTCGCAGAAACTCGCGCTCGATGTGGCATACACTTCGGATAAAAGACTAATCCCGCAAGAAGAAGCCAACCGCCGCACGCAAGCCAAAGAAGTGACGAGAGATTGGCCGGCCAGTACCCGAAGGTGATTTCGTAATGTCCCGCTGCGGGGATGCGAACCGCGCGAAAAGCGTGATTTACTCGAAGTAGCTGCTGCGCAGCTCCATTTACCCGCACATAACAATCGTAAGGAACAAAGCTTTCGAGCAGCGTCACAACTCCTGCTGAGGGAGCATCTATCGATAGCGTGGTCGTATTTGTAGTAAAAGAAACTCGCGTCGGCGTAAGGACTACTCTGCTGGGTGCGGCGATGGCAAACGCTGCAGCGGGTTGCTCGATAGCAGCAAATGGTCGGCCGTCCGATTCGAGAACCATACGGTGTAGATCTTGCACCGTCGCATAGGCATTAAGTTGATCGGTGAAGAAGGCACGCGGCCAAACGTTCGAGCGTTGATAAACTTGGATGTCTTTTGCAGTGGCAAGGGTGAAATCCGAGCTTTGCTGCAGCGCTCTTTCCGCGAGGACGTTTCCGACGTTCAAGAAATCAAGAGCTCGTGAAAGTCGTTGCAGGTCAGCAGCTGTTACAAGCCGAAGCCAGATCCAGCTCTCCCACGGGCGCAACTCAAGTGCGTCGAGCAAGCTGTTCCAGTAAGGATTCATCAGCGCATCGGGGCCATTTATTGATTCAATCAGATAAAATGCATTAAAACCGGGGAATAGGGTCGCCGTTTCGCCTATGCTGCGCGACTTCGTTTGCAACTCTGAGAGATAAGAAATGGCGTCAGATTTGTTCGAGTAATCAGGCCGATCTCCCAGGTTGTTAATAAGCCGGTCGATGTTACGTAACCCGGTAGGAGGGTGAATGCCATTTTTTAGGTGGATGCCGAGAACCAAAAGAGTTGCAACGCTAAGACTAAAGGTTTGCAGCCACTTTACTGACTTTGCCAAGGCAAGAAGTGGAGCTATCAGCAGTGCGGAGAGCACGAGAAATAAGCTTAGGGCGTACGCCGCTGGTTGGTCGACGCCGTGCGGATAGACGTAATAGGTATAAAAAATTACCGAAGCAAGTAAGATTTCGCCTATAAGCACAAACGTCCAGCGTTGATAAATGCCGGAAGCCCAGCGAAGAAGCTGTGCGATCCCGAATCCAGCAAGAAGAAGTGCCGGCGCGATAGAAGCAGTTACTACACAATCAACGAGGTGGTTTACTCTACCAAGAAAGGGAAGCCGCATAAGGAGCGCGGGAGAAAAGGCTCCAAATGCCACGAGTAAGCAGAGAAGAAACGACAGTAGCGCCGCCCAGTATGCAGGAATATTCCTAAATTGAGGCATTGCTCCGACTGCGAGAGCAATGCCAAGTCCAAGAAACAGATTAAGCGCGGGGAAGCCAATCTTTCCGGCAAACTGCTCCGAAAAGATAGTGTCTACATAAGCGCCTAGGGACCCTAGGTCTGCAGTATTTATAAATTCAGAGTCGGAAAGTGTCGATGCTCCTGAAAGACCATCAAGGAACGTCAAAGCAAAAGGCGATACGATGAGAGCCCCTGCAATGCCGAATGGGAATAGGCGAAGTAATGCTTTGAACTTTTCAACAACAGCGGCCTTTTCGAAAGCTACACACAGTCCGCCGCAAACGTGCGCGAAAATCAGGCTAAGCACCGATTCCTTTAGTCCCCCTGCGCAAAATTGAAAGAGCGAGAACAGCACAATTCCAGCGGCCGGAATCGCCATGCGCGTTTTTTCGCGGATTGAACGGGAGACATATAGCCAGCAAAGAACTATCCAGGGTGCATAGGTCGCGGAAAAGCCCGCAATATGGTTGAGTCGAAATACGTAAAGCCCCAAAAATTGAGCGGAGAAAGCGACTGCCGCTGCCGCGCCAATACTTGAACTTGTAAGCAGCACGGCAAGACCGGCACCGAGCCCGACAAGAAATCGGGCAGATACAAATCGAAGATCCCATGCCCAGGCACTCCCATTCGTCACGACGGTAAGCCAGTGAAGCGGATCGCCGATCTGACTTTGGCCCTGACCAATTAGTGTAACTCCACCTGAGTTGTAGCGATTCCAAAGTGGAAGCTCGCCATGCTCAAATAGTGCGTGGTATTGAATTCGTGAATAGGGAAGAAATGCCCAGGCTGTTGCCCCGACGTCTAGGCCGCGAGAGTCCTCGACAAAGCTATCGTGATAACCTGGAAGTGACGGGTACTGAAAATAGAGCTGCGCAGGTTGCACTGATGGAGAAACAAAACTCTTTCTAAGAAGAATCACAGGGTAATGAGAGAGTAGTACTCCCAGGAGCGCAGCGAAGGCGATGCTGCATTTCGGATACCTCAAAAAGGTCAAGTTTTTGCGCGCAGGAAAAACTCGCGCAAGCGTCACTACTATCGCGGCGAAACCGAGCGCAAGAAAGGCCAGTAAGCCGATTTGAGGAAGTAAATCTTTTGTGCCGGGACTTCGATCGGCGAGGAGGAGTCGTGAAGGGAAGGGTACATCAAGCATCGGGTCGAAGCTTCCCTCAGGCACCGAAAAACTCAAGCATTTTTCGCGGCGAGTTAGATTCTCTATCTGGTGAACAGCCGTGATCCTTTCAACCGGGATAGTGCTGTGTGCACCCCCAAAGGGAAACTTAATCTTGACGTTACAGATACTAATATTACCCGGTCTATTGGTCGGGTCAAAACGTAACGCGCGGTACTTCACTATGTTTAAAGGCAGCTCATAATGGACAAATCGCTCTCCGGGGACAATCGGTATTAGAATTGAATCGGTTTCGCGGATGCCCGCGCCACGATCATAAAAAAGCTGGATCAATCCGCCATTAGTCGCCTTCATTTCGAACGAAAAAAGGAAGTAGTTTCTTTCTATAAGTGTGATCAAAGCAAGCGCGGCAAGAGCAACACAGAAGAAAGCTAAGGCATGAGAGATAAAGCGCTTCATGACAATTGTAGTGATACAACCACAAAATCCTTAAGGATTACAGTGGTCAAAGCAAATGTCGCGAGGGGTTCTATGGGAATTGTCTTGAAGTTTTCTCTTCAAAGAGTTTCAATGCAGAGGGTCTTAAAATATAAAGGACTTGCCTATGCCGACTACCGAGCAAAATACTAAACCAAATTCTGCCTCCTCTTCAAAGTCTTGCGTAAGAATAATTGCCGAGGCTGCAACTTACGAAGCGATGCTTGAGGCGGCAGGGAAGCGGACAGGTCTTGAATACCTTTCGCCAATTAAGCTAGCCGCCGAGGGGCTCCCGCCCGCGCCACGCGATAGACCTGCGCGAATCATACCTGGCCGGGCGAATTATGATTCGATGCTGGCGGCTGCGGCGGATCGTAAAGATGTCGAGTATCACTCGCCGTTTGCGCTGACCAAAGGTAAGCGTGGCGGTTGAAGAGTATCGAGAGTGCGACGTCTTAATTTGCTACGCAGCGTAGCGACCATCTCGCTTTTGAATTGGCCGCGCTTGGAAAAGGATCTGCTTGATCGAGCCAAAGTAGCGATCCCGCTGGAATATTGTGCGAGTATATTCCGGTGCATGATTTATTGTTACCGGCGATAGTACAAAGATCGTAGTTGAGAAAATCGCTTTCATCAAACGAAGTAGGAGAAGCGATGGCAAGTGCGAATTCACGCTGCGCCCCGGCTCCTGGCGCTGTTTCTAAAACAATCGAAAACTGTACCGCGCTGCAAGAAGAGCTAGTCGGAGTCCCCACCAGATTCATCGTACCGCTTACGCCAATTGTAGTAAGCGACCATTTGGAAGCGGCTCCGACCATCGCGTTACCGGTCGACCCAGACCAGTCGAATAGTTCGGAACCATCTTTTCCTGGTGCACCAGCCGGTCCAGCGGCGCCCGCAATTCCATCTTTACCATTGAGACCATTGGTGCCAGCTGGGCCTGCGGGTCCAGTCTCGCCGCGTTGCCCCGTAGGGCCGACAGGACCAGTCCCACCGGTTGGGCCAGGAGTTCCTTTGATATCAAGAGTAAGCTGACTTATATCAAGTTTCTTTTCGCCCTTTCGGCAGCGCCCTTTCGCGCGATAGGCAACTGCGTTGCTTGCGTCGGCGCAGAGCGCGGGAGTTCTTGTACTGATACTTTGAGCAAATGAAGAGCTGGAGAAGCAAACCATAGCTACTATAAAGAGAAAATGCTTACTTCTCATAAAATTACCTACGCTTTTTATAATTTACTCGTAAAGTTTCAAGTCGGTAGAGTTTCGCTCTCATTGGTGCTTTTGCTTCTACGAGGCCCCATTTGGGTCGAGCTCACGAGAAGCAAGTTCCATGCCCAAAAAAATTATGAAGAATGAGCGCGAAGGAACTAGAAAAACATATCGTCGGCTGCATCTTAGTATTGGGGCGTCGTGATGAGTTTTTCGATTATTCGGCAGCTTGGCGAAGGTTCTACGGGAGTGGTGTACCTCGCGAGGCACGCTGAGCTTGGAGATAATGTTGCAATCAAAGTTCTACGCCTTCATTTAGCCAGCAATGAACATTGGCGCGCTCGATTCAAAAACGAGGCATTCGCGGCGTACTCTGTGAATCACCCAAATGTACTTTCTGTCTACGAATACTTTGCCGATAAAGACCTGGTGGCGCTCTCAATGGAGTTCGCCGAAAACGGAGATCTTACCTCGATTCTAAATTCGAAACTTTCAATTGCGACAATCACGCAGGTCCTTTTGCAGATCGCCAGAGGACTTGAAGCAATTCACCAAGCGGGTTTGGTACATCGGAATATCAAGTTCGAAAACATTTTGCTCGCGAGAGATAATCAGGTGAAAATTTGCGATTTTTGCCAAGCATTCCCAGTTGGAGCGCGGCCAAAGGCTGAAGAGGGAGCCATAGTCGGCACGATTGATTATGTTACCCCAGAGTATATGCGATTCGGAGTTGTCGATTGGCGCACGGATATCTATGCGTTAGGTATAATCGGCTATGAATTGATAACGGGAAGGTCTCCGTTCCAAGGGAACTCGGTCTATGAAACGATGAGGAAACGACTCGATTGTTTGCCCACTGCGCCAAGTCTCTTGCGTGGAGATTGTCCAAGAGTACTCGACCAAATAATCCTACAAGCACTTTCCATTCGTCCAGAGGATCGCTATCAATCGGCCGCCGATTTAGCGAACGCACTTGAGGCGTTGGGCCCGATGTAGGTAACTACTCATACTCAAAATACTTAAGACTTTCGTGACTTCGTGAGTTTCGGCTTCGGTCGACCCGGCTCTTTTGATTTAGCATTTGCGGCAAAAGCCGCTTTCATCTGCAACGCTGCTCGAGTATTGCTTCGCGGGCCGAGCTGTTGCGGGTCGAAGGGTAGCTCGAGATCCCAGCCCTGCGATTCTCGAAATGCATGATACGACCAGTGCCATTTCTGTTGCTCAAAAAACTGTATGCAGGCTGCAAACCAGGGAACTCGGTTCTCGAGATTGTTAAATCCACTCTAGCGTGCGCAACCGAATTCGCCGATGTACATAGTGCTTCCGTATTTCTGCTGGAACTTGACCAGAGCGCCGAGGAGCTTGTGGAGACGGGTGATGTGCTGCTTGGTAAGTGGCGCACCGATCGGGATGACTGGGCCGCCAAGCGGAACGCCCTGGTTGCAGATGACCGACGGTTGGTAGACATGCGCGGAATACCAAATGTTCTCTAGTTGAGGAAGCGGCTTAAAGTAAAGAAACTGAGAGATGCTCGCGCCAATCGTTTCAACCACCAAAGGAAGCTTCGGCACTATTTTTCGCAGTGCGCGGCACGTTTGAAGAGCGAGGGGCGGCCACTGATTTTTCTTATAGGGAATCGGCTCGTTGAAGATATCAAAAGCTACGATCTGGCTTTCTTTGGCATAACGGGTGGCGATGGATTGCCAGATCTGCACAAACTGCGCCTGCAGGGATGGATCATTAAAGAGCCGCCACTTGTTCTGATTGTCGGTTCCACCGATTGGATGGTGCATGTCGAGTACCACGAAGATTCCGGATGCTTTTAGGGTAGGGAGGCATGCGTCAAAGCAGGCAAGCGCGCCATTAAGCCAGGTCAGATATTGGTCGTAGCTCCAGCCTGGAGTAACTTTAGGATTGTTAATTAGCTGCCAACGCACAAGATTGGCTCCCCAGCTGTTCAGTACCGCGAGATTTTGAAGAATGGTTGTAACTGGAAGTGTGGTATCAATCATCGCGCCACGATAACGCGGCGCGGGAAATGCGCGGCAATTTATTGCTTTTGCCATGGACGGAGTGTTGCATGCTTAGTTACTCCGCAAAAGGTTTAATAGAGCCATCGAGAATCGGAGCAATCGCTGCCGGCTTATTTGGATGGCGTAAACCTATTCCTGTTCAAATCCCATACGCATGCCGCGAACCAGCGGACTCGAAAGGGGTGGGAGTAGCGGCGTATTCTTCTTCCAGCTCACCAATGAAAGATTTTCCTGCGCTCTTGAGATTGCCACATACAGGGCGTTCCGGCTTGCCGCGTCGTCCGGATAGTTCTCCGGGGTGGGGTTCCAGATCTGCACATTACTGAATTCGAGACCCTTTACGGCACGCACGGTCGTGACGATAATTCCCTGCTCAAAACTAAAGTTGGATTCATCGGCGATCCGAATTGACGATCCAAATGTTGGGCTTAACACGCTGAGCGCGAATTTGGCGTCCTCTTTGTTTGCACACACCACAGCACTAAGCTCATTTGGGTAACGCTCCTGCGCCTTGGCCAGCCAGCTTCGCGCTTCGTCGATTCCGCGCGCTTCGCCGCGGCAATGCAGCCAGAGTGGCACTCGCCCAGGTCGGCCGTCGTGAACAAGATCTCTCTGCAAAACATAGTCGGCTAGCTTCATGATTGGAAGGGTAGAGCGATGGCTAATGGAAAGTGTCAGAAACTTGGAGACGCTCTCTTTGAATGACCATTGTGCGCGAAGCGCGTCCCAGCCAGGGAAGGTGTGTTGCTGGTCAATTACTTGGTGTGCGTCGCCAACGACAGTAAGGCAGCTGCTGTCTTTCACCGCGCCGACAAGCGACGCAAGCTGTGGACCACTAAGGTCCTGCACTTCATCGATTACAAGATGTTTGTAGCGGGAAATTCCCTGGTTCCTTAGTGAAACGCCGCCGGTCTTTAATTCAATGAGTCGAAGCAGTAGCGCATCATCTTCGGGGGCAGTGACGCCAGCCTCGAAGTTTTGCATAGTCACTCTGCGTGCCTCAGCAAGCAGCGCACGATCAATGAGCTTGGAACGGTCTCTGCTCATAATCTCATCGGCTCTCGAGAGGATGTTTACTACGTCATCATGAAAGCTCTGCCAGGTTGAGCGCTGCGCGTAGCCCGCGGCGTAATGCTCGATCGCTGCGAGCATTGCCATTGACGACTTTGCGCGACGAACGGCATGTCCGGTCGCCGTTTCCGGTCGCCGCAGCTTTTTGTGTTGATCGAGAAAATTCTCGGGAAGATGATCGCGAAGTGTCTCCTCGGCAAATTCAGCGAAGGTGAGTATGCGCACACCCTGAATACCGAGAGCAGGCAGGCAATTTTGTATGTAACGTCGCAACGCAGGGGAGAGCACAACGATGATCGTTTCGTGCGGTTTGAGATCACTATTTTCATGATGAAGCAGCCACGCCAAACGGTACAACGCAATGGTTGTCTTTCCCGAGCCCGCAACGCCTTGGACTAACACGGCACTTGTTGCCTCTTCGGTGATTGCTCGGAACTGTTCGGCGCTAATAAAAGAGAGCACGTCTGGTAGCTCGCCGCTCTTCTTGGTGATTGTCGGGGCAGCGGTTTTGACCCAGGTGTCGCCGTTTCGTTCGAAGCTTCCGCTGGAGCTGACAAGCTTTTTGAGCTTGCCATCTTCGATCTCGACGGTGCGCCGCAGCACTACCTTACCAGTGCGCTCGCGACCCTGGATCTCCTCGGAATATTCATCGCCCTCTTTGAATTCATAAAATAGCTTAGCGATCGGTGCTTTTCGCCAATCAACAATGCGGCAATCGGGATTCGCCGCAATGCCAAGCTTATATTCGATAGTTTTTGTTTCGCCGGCCGGAGTTTCTTCCTCGAGTACAATTCGTCCGAAGTAGGGGCGCGAGATCAGCTTTTCGAGGATAGCGACATCCTCCTTCTTTTTGGTGGTGAGGCCATGGGCTACAGCTTCATCCGAGGCAAGCATGGCCTTGTCCTCGGCACGACGCGTGTTCACGATCGCC
>CAZEAC010000129.1:0-8336 GCA_964510065.1 uncultured Bdellovibrionales bacterium
GCAAATGAAGGAGAAACCTCTAATGCGAAGTGGTACTAAATAAGGGGGCTAGTCACAAGCGGCAGAGATTATAATCGACTGCCATGAGCGCCATTGTGGTCTCGTAGAGTTGCTTCAAAACCAGGAGCTTTTCGATGTACGCGTCGAGCAGCTTTCGGTTGGCGACGTCGTTATAGGTGACCTGGGAATTGAGCGGAAAACCGCTGATGATTTTGTAAGATCTCTATTCGACGGGAGGCTTTTTCGACAGCTCATTCTCTTACGAAGGTCTTTTCGTCGGCGAATGCTTTTGATTGAGGGTCGAATTGAGGAGTCCGAATATAATCGACGTGCCATTCGCGGAGCACTCCTAAAGACATCGGGTTCATTGAATATCCCGATTGTCTTTACATCGGACCTTCATGAGACTGCCCACACCATTCAGCAATTAACTCTCCAACTCCTCATATATGCGGGAGGGCAGATTCGTGAGCGCAGTATGCCAGATGGTGAAACCAAGAGTTTCTATCAGACCTATATTTTAGCTGGAATTCCCGGAATTGGAGTCGCTCGAGCAAAGGCGTTGATTCAGCACTTTGGAACTCTTAGTAACGTTTTTAAGGCGTCAGTTGACGAGATCCAGAAAGTCCCCCAGGTCGGGCCGGTGCATGCAAAAAGAATCTATGAGATTTCGCAGTTCAAATCATCAATAGTAGAGACTGCTCTAAGGGTAAAAAGTGCTGTTGAATGAATTATCGGATTATGATAACATAGGAATTGTGTGATTCGCTCGTTTAAGCATCAGCTCGCCCAAGATCTGTTTTATGGACGAATTACCGGAGCCTCGAGGAGATTTCCTGCGCTGCTCCGGGAAGTGGCGGAACGAAAACTGCAATACTTGAACGCCGCTGCGTCACTTGGTGACTTGCTTGCGCCACCCGGAAATAGGCTTAAGGCACTTAAGGGCGCGATGAAAGGCAGGTATTCAATCCGTATTAATGATCAATGGCGGATCGTATTTCGCTGGGATCAAGGGGTGCGAGATGTTGAGGTAGTTGACTATCACTAGACGATAATTATTTATGAGACCTTCAAATCCAATCCATCCTGGTGAAATGCTTTTGCAGGAGTTCCTTAAGCCAAAAAGGATTTCACAACGATCGTTCGCGGTAAAACTTGGCTGGACTACTGCAAAACTTAATGAGCTCATTAAGGGGAAGCGAGGTGTCACTGCCGATACGGCACTTGATTTGAGCGCGACACTTAAAACTACCCCTGAACTTTGGCTAAACCTTCAAATGCAATTCGATTTGGCCCGAGCGGAGGAGCGGAGAAAGAGGGCCTAGTTACGGAAGGCGGTTGAGACGATATCGCGCGCGATTTTAACTCAGGTTTTTTAGACGGCAGTATCCGAGAACCTCAGCGATGGTCACGCTTTCCCCTTTTAAAGCATGACTAAAGTCCCTTCCCCACTCATGGTACGCTCGCCCAATTATGGCTGGCCAGTCCGTATGAGGGAGTAATATTCTTTGCAGGTGCGTGCGTGAGTTGGCAGCGGGTTTAAGTAAGCCGGATGGATTTGAAACGCTCAAGCGCCGCTTCGAGGCGGCTAAACTTAGTAATAGTATCATATACTTAAGCATTGAGCGTCCCTCGGGGCTTACGCCGCCGACTCATTTGCTCCAAAGCGCGCAATAACCTCATAGATGCACCAGGTATTAAAGGTCAATCGTCCCCCGCGCGGGCGGACCGCGCACAACGCGAGTGACGCCGAGGCTTCTAATGGTACATCGCCGTTTCCGCGCCAAATGGTTATCTCAGGAAATCCAGCAATAGGCCGCGTTGTCTTCTACAGGCAGATTCACCTCACGGCACTTTGTCAAGGGCAGCCTTATTCGACCGTACCGGTTGGACGGACTCAGGAAGCTATCGTCCGCGATATTTCACGGCGTGGGCTTACCCAACTTTTTGATGAAGCGAGTGGAGAGACTACGCTACCGACCGACCCGAGCCGCAATGAGAGAATTGAGAGGGCTAAGTTTTTAAAACATTTTCCCGACGGAAAGCTGCCGGACGTATTAACTTCAGCGCAACTTTCTTGTGTGGCTGAAATCGGAGCAGCTCGGATTTGCGCAAACTTGAATGCGCAGCTTACGATACACGGAACTAGCACTGCGTTATTTGATAAACTCGAGGCCGGCATACAGGATGCCGTAAATACCAATGGCGATTACTGGGCTCCGGCGCCAGTTCGCGACTACTATAAAATGTATCTTAGGGAACGAGAAGCCGCGCAGCAAATTCTCAAATTCTTTTCAACGGGCCATGCCGGGGAAGAGGTGGGCTTGATTTATGGCGCAAATCATGGATTTACCTCGGCGGTTTTCTCGCCTCGGCGACTCCCTAATGAATTATTGCCGGAGGTGACTGCGCTAGGTCCCGCCGACAATGGACCGTGGCAAGCTGCTAAACTGATCACTGCCGCCCGAACTGAACGAGCTCAACTCGCTCTTATTGAACGGGCGGAGATGATTGACTGTGCTGTCGTACCAGCGCTTCTCTCTGATAAGGTCATGCAGCAAGCATTTTCAAAAATTGTAATCGATCCCACCTGGATGGATTCGGCAGAGGAACGGCGTGACATTTTTCTCAGTAACATCCGCTCGAGCAAGTTTCTTACAGAGGCGCTCTTTGCTCCACTTGTAGAAGAAGCTTACCGCAGTCAAACCGGTCCTTTTCGATTTCTTTTTCCGGACAAATCTCTTGCGACGCGAAATCTTTCGAGTAGCCCTCCTTATGAAATCTCCGGACTTATATCGGAATTTCCGGATGCTGCTTCGCAATTATACATAGTATCGCAGGCTAAGCGTGTACCGGTATACGCTTTTGATTGCATCCGAAATTCCGCTGCTCAATTATTCGCGATTGAAAAATTGACCTTCCGGCCGGGAGTTTACGACGCGTCGAGTCGCGAGGAATTGGCAAAGTTCTTAATTAGGAAAAGTAGGTTTAAGGAAGTCAAGACGGCGGTGACCAATCATTTTGCAAATGGGACTGGACCGTTTGCTGCGCGCAAGTGGGCAGCGTGTGTGTGCCGTTCAGCTAACGCAGAGCTACGGCAGCTCGTGGATAATCAGGCTGAAGATTTGGACGCCCATCTTGAGGCGGTACAGGAGTCCACCGGGGTTCCTACATTCGCGGTTTGGGGGATAAAAGGATTCAGGGCGAAACTACTCGCTCTTGAGAAATTGTCCAGAGAGCCAGACGATGAAAGAACTGCCGGCGAGATTAAGGACGCTCTTTTAAGTGATATGTGCAATGGCGCTGACTTATCGCCCGCGCAAGCTTCAGAACTTCGACAGAAGATTGAGCTTATGGCGGAACGCAGGGAAGGAGTTTTTGAGGCAATTTAAGACCAAACCAAATTTCCCCCTGGTGGCCCCGCCCCCTACTTTCTGACCCTAGCGTAAGTATTGGAATTTACAAAAGCGAGTCTGCTTGTTGTCTTTCCGAAAAGTAGGCAGACACACGCTGGTAAAATTGCCCTAGGAGCTGAATGCGAGACCTTTCGGGATCTACTTTCCTGCTTTCTCTTGCAAGGCTTGCAACTGAGTAAGGTATGCGGGAATTATCCCGATCTTGGCTCGCCTTTTTGAAACAAATTCCAAAGCCTTCTGCAGTTCCCATCCAAATTCTAGCATAAGATAAGCGACAACTACCGTTGGCGATCGATTTTGACCGAAGGCACAATGAATAAGCATGTGCCCACCCTCGTCACGAGCAGTGTTTATAAAACTAATACATGCGGGAACCGCCGAGCGCAGATCAGTTCCGCCATAATCAGAAATTGCAACGTGCAAAAAACTTCCCTTGAACTGATCATGCGGATGGGGCGGAGACTCGCGAACGTTTAATACGTGAGTAATCTTTAGGTCGGCGAGAAGCTTTTGATTGAGCGAGTCCCCTACTCCGCCAATGTAAAGATAGGGCAATATTTCCGAGGGTGGTTGGCTCTGGGGCATGTATGTAGGATGCGAGCACGAATAACCTGGTGCGCGGTTGGAGTTTTATCCAGCGATCGCCACGGTTTTTCCTTTCCAAGCATGACCAGAGTCCCCTTCCCCGGTCATGGTACGCTCGCCCCGGAAAAGGAGGCTTTGACAAACGTCGATTGCTTCCGCCGTGGTGCTTTTATGAAATCGCGCAAAATTCTATAATCTTTGACGGTATCACCCGCCGGGCCGTCTGTTGGTAGATACTGG
Source organism: uncultured Bdellovibrionales bacterium (assembly GCA_964510065.1). GTDB lineage: Bacteria > Bdellovibrionota_C > UBA2361 > UBA2361 > CAIXSY01 > CAZEAC01. The sequence goes on from CAZEAC010000129.1 coordinate 4,242, forward strand.
TTGAGCGCCGAATCGAGCAGCGCCAGCATTACGTCAACGTGCGGGTAGAAACGCTGGCCCTGTACACAGTTCGCGCGGACGACCACATTAGTAACTGCGGTTTCCACCTTTTTAGGATCGATATCGCCGCGCTCTAAAGCATGCGCATGGACGGCATTGAGTACTGCAATATTGCTACCGTCGCGCTTCAAACGTATCAGCTCCTCCATAGGTGCCAGAAATTCCGGCACAGCGGCCGCGCCGCGGTGCTTCGCTGCCGCATGCAGGTCAGCCGCCTCAATGCCTAGGCCGCCGCTTACGGTAAGACGCAACCTACTCCCAACACCCAAGCCGTCAGATCCTGCATGCGCTGCGGTGTAATGTGCGCGCGATACTTGTCCGCCAATATGTATAGATCAAGCGGCGCTACTACATTTTGCTTACGCGGGCGATGAAGGGGCAGTTTGTGTAGTGCGAGGATCGGGAGATGGGGGAGTTTTTGGGGAGGGTGGCGAAATTTGCAAAGGGATCTCCCGGTTAAGCCTCTCCTACTTCTAATAGTTTTTAAGCAACTTCCGGCAAATTTATACGAACAATAAGAGACTATTGGAGCTTAGAGAAAGTATATTTTGACCAGAATAATATTATCATATATGATAATTAAAGGCATCAAAGTAAAGGAGTACCTTGATTCTGCTGGAAGAAACCCTTTCCGGGAGTGGCTTGGCTCGCTTCCCGTGGAAACCGGGGCGCGGATTTTCAGAATAGAAGCCGGCAATCTGGGGACTTCAAAGCCGTTGGGCATGGCGTATTTGAAATTCGACTGGCTTTCGGACCAGGTTTCCGAGTGTACTTCGGGTTTGAGGGTAAAGAGGTAGTCGTACTAGTTGCTGGGGGAAATAGAAGGTCTCAGAAGCGCGATATCGTAAGAGCTAGGCGGTATTGGATTGATTACTTAGATAGGAACCAACATGGCGCGAAGAAGTATTGATTGGAATGACGGGCTTGCAAAAGATCTCCAAAATATGAAGTTCGCACAGGGCTTTATTCAGTCTGCACTCGATGAAGGACTATCCATTCAACAGGTCCTAGGCAAAGTGATACGGGCCTATGGAGTCAAGGAATTCTCGGCGAAAGCAAAATTGCCGAGTTCAAATGTGCTCCGTGCGATTAATCCTAAACACAATCCCACCCTCGATACGATGAATCGGCTTTTAAAGCCTTTTGCGCTTCAAATTGCGGTGGCGTCGGCTGTTAAAAGGCAGGTTGCGTAAAGACTTTGCGTATTCATCAAGAATCAAAGAGGGAGATCAATCGAGCTCTACCGCCAATGCCTTGATGCAAGGTCAAAATTCCTGGTGCGCGGTTGGAGTTCTATCCAGCGGCTCACTCCCTCGGAGACCGCGCAAGTACTGATTTTATTATGGAATTCACTTCTACGCGCGCTCTCTGAGCGAAATGGCATGGGCGTCGTTTCTCAAGTCTCCGTTAATATACGTCTAAATCCATGAAATTCACCGATGGCCCCGGAGCTTGTCGTCTCTCGTTCGAGCGAGTGCTCGCTGCTATTATTTCCCAGTCCTCATTGTGAAGCTTAACATATCGGCAGGAGCTACTCTTCCCTACCGAATGTACTCATTTATAATAGAAGAACTTGTGAGCACATTATTTTATCCGCAAAAAAGAGTGGCAATCTCCCTCGAGAGAGGTGTGCCAGATGACACAAGTAAATTCCTCATAACAACTAGGGGCCCGCATGTGGTAGCGCCTAGTCATCGATTAGTGCACCAATAATTCCGCCGGCGACAAATCCGCTGGAGCCGTTAACGACGCCATCGTCAAGTGCATCTCCGATAATTGCGCCCTTGAGGCTAAAGCCACTTGAGCTCGATGTGCTACGTTGCCGGGAATTTCCAGATAGGGGCGGATAAAACGTGGCGGGTGCAGTCCGTTGATCTCGTTCCGCTGCAGGCTTTCGCTGTGCTGGTGGACACCCTGCAGTGGTGATGCGCGGCGCATTTATCTCATCTATTAGAGATGCGGGTACTTTCTTATAAGAAATGTCAGGCTGATCTAAGCACAATAGCTCGAGCGCTCGAAGCAATACGGCGCCTCTGTCAGTGAGGGCAACGTACTCCTGTCCCATTTGAAAAAAGCGTTCGAGCTTATTTGAGGTTTCAAAAATAGCATTTGCTCGAGACTTTGTTGAGTCGCGCTCTTTGCGGAGAGCCTTGATGACTAACTCTGACTTACTCAGCTCGCGTTCTTCATTTTGGAGTGTGGACTCTCGTGACCAAGCCCGATGCCATTTTGAATTCAACTTAACGCTGAGCACTTTGTATGCCTCTTCGGCCTTCGCGAGACGGCGTTCATCTTCGTACCATTTCTCCTCGAGCAGCGGCAAAAGATTAACTTCAGGCTTGCTGTCACGATAGTGCATCGCGCTAATAACCTCGATTAATCCATCAGCTTGAAAATCCGCCTTTAACGGATCCGAGATCGTCACGAATTCACGATTGCCGATTTTCTGAAGAAGCGCGGAAAGCTGAGCGATGTTGAGTTCGGCAAGTGCGTTGAGCGGTGCTCTCGGAAGAGCTCGATGCAGCGGCGCGGCCCCGACGTCAGAACTATTTCGATTATCTTGATTAGGCATATATAGGGTTAAGGTCGCTTGGGTAAGTTTAACATTATCTAATTATGTAGGCAAACCGCGGACAAAATATGGATGATGGCACTACTGACTCATTTATTTCATGGCAATTTCAATTGCTTAGCGGCAGCAGGGTCTTCAGCGAGATCGTCTACGTCTTGGAATAGCGATAAAATGGGGGTTTTCTCGAATATCGAGGTGCTCAAGATCTGTAGAATTGTGTAGAGGCTATGCGGGATCGCCAGACGCTTTTTAACGATGGCGATGAGTACGTATGAGGTCACGGCGATCCAGATCTGGGAGCGCACGGCGTTTTCTGAGGTGCCAAAGAACGCTTTAATGCGAAGATGTTGCTTGATCCACTTGAAGAAGAGCTCGATCTGCCATCGCGATTTGTAGAGAGCGGCGATAGTCGTCGCGGCGAGTACGAAGTTGTTGGTGAGAAATACCAAGCGCTTATTGGTATCAGCATCGCGGTACACAATGCGCCGGAGTTTTTCAGGATAGTCGTTGCACGAGGATACGCCGCTCAGCAGTATTGTCTGATCGGCGATGATACCGGTGCAGCGATCGGTGTCATGAGAGTAGACGCGCCGAAACTGTGTGTTTTTCTTTGAACGAGTGACAAAAAACGCGGAAGCTTTTGTAATCCGAAACAGTCGAGCAAAATCGAGATATCCTCGGTCCATGATGTAGATTGCCCCCGACTCGAAAGCGAGTCCATCGAGGATATTCACATCGTGCAGATTTCCGCGTGAAATAACGATAATGGAGGGGATGCTGCCGTACAGGTCTATGAGTGTATGCATTTTCACGGCTGCTTTGGTTCGGCGAAATTTTGCCCACGGGAAAAGAGACAAACACAGATCGATCGTTGTCGAGTCAAGAGCGTAGGCGGCTCGCTTGAGTCTTACCGAGAACGCATCGTTCGAGTAGAGTATGCGAGCTTCGCGGATCAATTCCATGGCGAAGTCTTGGTAGATCCTCCAGTCGCGTCGATCGTTTGCGCGAGCAAGAGTGCTACGAGCAATCTTGCCACGTATTCCCAGATGGTAGAGCTTTTTAGTTTTGGAGCGAAGACATGCTTCGATATCACGCAGACTCTCGCGATACGTGAGCTGCGCAAACGCCATGCATAGAAACTGATCCCAGCACGTGAAATTTCTGATTCCTTTGTTGCCTCGATACCGTTTCACGCACTGTCTGAACTTCGGCTTCGATACGAAGTTCATAAGTTGCGCAAAAACTATTTGCCCGACGTGCATTCAACTTCCCCCGTTACTTGTCAACAGGGAAAAGTATGCGGGATTTCCTAGAATCAGTTGAAATCGATCACACTCAGAGTTTCCGTATTCGCTAGAAAAATTAGAATGTTATGGTCGGTTCGGATAAATTAAGCGGGACAGCTGTGATCTTCACCAGCATTTTCGGACTGTACGCAGGACGTCCAAGCCTCGAAAATTTCC
>CAZEAC010000130.1:0-7363 GCA_964510065.1 uncultured Bdellovibrionales bacterium
CCGCAGGCTGAGGCAAATTTGCGTTCGCAGTAGACTTAATTTTGTTACGCGCTCTCAGATTCAGTAGTCGTCATCCAAAGATGCAAAGAATCCGCCGCGTTGGATTATCGCAAGTTGCTCGTTGAGGTCGACAATCTGTTCGCGCCAATATTGCATGCTTCCAAAATGCGGAAATGCTCGGGGGAACGCTGGATCAGACCAACGCTTACCTATCCAGGCGCTAAAATGAATTAGGCGCAGCGCACGCAGCGGCTCAAAAAGCTGTATGCCGCTCCGGTCGAAGGGGCGCAGCTGTTCGTAGCCAGTGATAATATGCTCCAGCACCTCTGAGGCCTCTTTGCCGCGCCCAGGAAGCAGCAGCCAGATGTCTTGTGCGCAGGGGCCGCTGACCATATCGTCAAAGTCTACAAGACGGAACCCGTTTGTCGGTCGCAGAATATTTCCAAAATGCAGATCGCCGTGGATTCGTTGCAGTGAGGCACTTTCGAAAAGCGGCTTAATCTGTGTGAGAAGCGCCTGCACGACGCGCTGATATTCCGGTTTGAGATCATTGGGGAGAGAGCCCTGTGCGAGAATAGCTTCGAGATTCTTCTCGCCGTAGCTAAGCGGAGTGAGTGAAAGTCGATGCTGCGAGCGTTTCGCCGCACCAACATTATGCATACGGGCGATGAGCCTCCCGACCTGGTGGGCATCATCACGCCCTAATTCATCCGGCGAGCGACCACCTGCTTTTGGGAATAGAGTAAAATAAATCTTTTCCTGCTCCATCTCGAGAAGAGACTGATCTGCGGAGTCCTTAAGAGGAGCGACCACGGGCACTTCGGATCGCACTAAATCGAACATGAAGTCGTGCTCTTCTAGGATCTGTTCTTTGCTCCATCTCCCAGGACGGTAGAACTTGGCCACGCGAAAGCGGTCCGAAGGTGTAAGAACTTGGTCATCCGGGAGCTCAATCTCGATCTCGTATACCCGGTTCTCCATGCTATTAAGCTGTATTATTCGCCCGGTACAACGCACGCCAAAGCGTTCTACGCTATCAAGAATGCGTTCAGGGGTGAGATCGTAAAAAAACTCCGTGGCAGACATCGCTCAATAGTAGCGCAAAATCTGGAACGGTGGAACGGGATGGAACTCGCAAAATTAATTAGTGTCTGTCCCGCAATGCCAGCTTCTTAGATCCGCCTTCGCGTGGCATGCCAACACTCTCGAGTAGTTACGTGGGCTACGGCGGATAGCTTCTGCCATTTTTCTACCAAATGGAAAGAAACTAATTAGTCACAAGCTGATGGCGAAGTCCAAATCCCGACTGAGCCCGCCTCGAGCCGCTTTTCCCATGGAACTCAGGGAACGCCGGCATCGGATAGTGCGGTTCCAATATCCGCGGGATATACAACAGGAGCTCCTCATCGCTGCGGGCGAGATATCCGCCGACCTCAAAAGAGTCATGGCTACACCCTGAGAGACATCCTTCAACGAATCTCTCAACTCGATACACCACTCTTTGATTGTACATTTTATTGTGCGCGGGAACCATGAACGAGTGCTCGAGTATGCCGCGGCCCTCTATTCGATAGAACTGGAACTGGTCGAGGGATTCATGTTTAAGGCGAAATTTGAGAATCGCTGCCTCGGCGTCACTTTGGCTAAGTTGCACGCCCGACGAAAATGAAGGACCATCTGCGAGACCCAAGTGTCGCGCATTCATCAACCAACAAAGCTCAGCACTGGCATCTTTCGCGATGCCACGGCCGACCAAAGACTCCCATTCGCGCTTGAACTCGCTCGAACTAAGCTTTTCAAATTCGAAAACTTTTTGTGCGTGTTCTTGTGGATGAAAAAGACGGGCCAATAGCGATGACAACATAGAGCAATGCTCCCCAAAACCTATTGAAACCCACCTACGCAATAGTATGCGCCGAATAGCGAAGGTAATCAAAGTTACCAGAAGGAGCGTTCGGTCCAAAAAGAGCAAGCCACGTTTTTTGAGGCACTTACGCCGTTCTTTTTATTGCTTCGTTGTCTTTGGCGTTCACGCTAAAGTCAACGAGGATAACTAGTATGTTCAAGAGTTCCGCCAAATCAGCGCCTCCGCTGCGCGTGCCGACTGACCGTCTTGAAGAGGCGTTCCGCAGTGCTCGGATTTCACGGCCCGTCCGACTACGAGCTCGCGCGGCGCTTGCCGCGCTTGCCACAAAACATGTGCCGACTTACGAACACTGCATTCGCGTTGGACTCCTTGCCGCGGCGATTGCTCGCTATTCTCGCCTTGATACAAAGGCACTGCTCTTAAGTGGCGTGCTTCATGACGTGGGAAAGACACTGTGCCCGCCGGAAATTCTTGGAAAAACATCCGGCTGGAGCGCGAAAGACGCTAGAATGATGCAGCGCCATGTCCTTGACGGTTACCGTATTCTACGCGGCGTTTTTGAGTTTTCTGCCGAGGTAATGCTTTTGCATCACCGCTTTCAGCCAGATGGATACCCAAAGAAGCTTCCGCGATCATCAGTTCCTTTTTCGCCCGCCACGCGAGCTCGTATCTTTCTTTACGGAAGAATTCTTGCTCTTTCTGATTGTTTTGATGCCTTGCATCGGGTCAATGATAAACATGGCGAAAAGCGTGCGTTTAGTTCGCGCGAAATAAAGGAGAAGATGTTTGAGTATAATCCTGATTCACGCGATCTCCTGGAAAAGCTCTATAACGCGAGAATACTAAAATGATAGGGGATACATCAGGAGACGCCGCGCTAGGTGCTCTGCATCGCAAACGAGCGGAATTGTAAGCCTTGCACTAGAATATTCTTAATTGGTTGAGGCACTTCACAGTCAGCTGAGAGTTCGCTATCGAGATAATCACTTAGCAGTGGTGCGTTTTCACTCAGCACCACCTGTGAGGGGAGCAGGTCAGGAGTAAGCGCAAGCTGTTCGGGTGACTTAATCTCTTTATAAATCGCTGGTACCGATGAGATTCCCTGCATGAGAAGTCCAATGCAACGGTGATAGCCGTCGCGTAAATAATAGCGTGGACCCAACTTTAAGATCTGCACGAAAGAGGGGACTACATTGACCGCGAATCCAAAAACGACATGTCCCTCGGGAGTTGGTGCACCCCAATTTCCAACAATACGCAAATTTTGATTCGGTGAGGAGAGTACCCACGCGTGAGCATTCTCGTCATATTGCGCGGCGATGTGCGGCTTGCCCGGAATCGGCAGGCAGATCTTGGCAAGTTCGGTGAACTGATGCGCGGCGAGCCCCTGAACGCGCTCTTTCGCGGCGTCAACAACAACAACCTGCTGCAGTGCATGGACACCACTGAGATTCACGAGAACTGGTTCAAAACCTGCTCGAAGAATCTCCTGGACCTGACTCCCGGAGCGAAACTCACTGAGATAGCCATCGAGCGTTGGTGCGAGCGGCTTAATGACTGAGGGAGGGGTTACGAGTGAAGGCCGGCTTCGAAGAGCCTTGATCGCCCTTTCTGCACGTTCGCGATGTGCCGGCTGAACTCTGGCGATGCGTTGACCGGCTAAGATCTGAGCTCCCCTCTCCGGGTCAAACCAAGCAATTAGGGCTCTCGCTTTCACTACCTTTGGCGTGGACATGTGACGTAATCTAGCTATGCCGCGGCATATTCGAAATACCACTTCTTTTGGTGTGATGTGCCCATGCTGTAATTGCCCATTTACCCCGGGTATTCCTCCCCTAACTCTGTGACCTCTGTGTCTCTGTGGTTTTTAGAGTAATTAAATCACAGAGACACAGAGGTCACGGAGTAGCGGAAGAGGCTACCCACACTTAATGAATGGGTTACCCCATGCTTCGGTAACTCATTGAAATCTTACGCATTGTCGCCTTGTTTGCTTAGATTTTCTCGAGCATCAATAATGTACCGCGTAGCCATAACCTGACTTACTATGCGTCCACATGAACAATCTGCCGTTACGCCCAATTGGAGCGCGTTTACGCTTGCCTCCGGGAGTTCCTACGAAGAGGTTGTTGAGGCGGTCTTGTCCTATTATGAGCGACATAAGGGGCTTCGTGTTCCATCTGCGTTTGTACAGATTGCCGAGAGGAATGATGCACTAGCATTACATGAGAATTCCCACGACCAGGCGAGGAAGCTCGCGGCTCTCTTTTCTGATCAGTTTAACGATTCCGCGGAGCGTCTGTTTTCGGGAATTGCACTGCTTCTGCACTCTTCATTGCCGCGCGAAGTCCTTCAGACTGCGAAGATTGTCTTACAGAGCAATTCGCTTCTCTCAACGCGAAATGACACCCAGCTTCTTAGGGTGGCGTCGACAATTCCCGGAAAATTTGGTCCGGAAGGGGCTGATGCGATTGACGCACTTATCCATAGCAATGTGGGCAGTGGTGCCTCCTTGCCGTTGGGCGCAGAGGAAGAAGCATCCTGGTCATTGGGACAGATTGGTCATGTCAAAGGCGCCGCGCCGGTAGCAATTCGCCTGCTTAGTCTGCTGCGCGAACATAGCGCATCTCAGGCGCCCTACAGCGATCACATTGTGCGGAGACTTGCACGAGATCTTCTGAAAATGACACCCGGAAATGTTGAGAGATTTACCGATAGCTTTGCCGAAGCGGGCGAAAATAATGAAATCTATATTGGGCGACTCTATTGGACGCGCGCGTTGAGCGCACTTACTAGTGCGGAGCATCGTGGCTATCTAAAAGGCATTGTCGAACTCGAAAGTGACCTCTTCGCGATCTTAGAAAAAGTGGCGAAAAACGAACCAGCTGAGCCAATTAGGCGGCAACTTGAATCGATTCTCTACCGAGCACGAAGTTAATCAACAGATCCTCGTGTCGGGTGCTGCCGAAGTGCTTCGGGAATGAGTGCTTCAATCTCACGAATGCGCGATTCATTAGAAGGATGCGTAGAAGCCCACTCAATCGGCTGACGCTCGTTGACGTTGCTCATCCGCTTCCAAAAATCAACAGCTTCGCGCGGATCATACCCGGCGCGGGCCATGTAATAGAGACCAATTTTGTCAGCTTCAAGTTCATGATTTCTGCCGTATGGCAAAACTAGTCCGTATTGTACTCCCGCACCGAGCGCCGCAAGAAGCGCCGTGCGCTGTCCCGGCTCCATTTCGCGAAAAGCTCCCTGGACTCCGATCATCCCCGTTTGTACCAGCTGCTGCTGAAAAAGGCGCTGCGCGCCATGACGTGCAGTAGCGTGGGCGATTTCATGGCCAAGCACTGCTGCAAGGCCCGCTTCATTCTGTGCTACCGGTAAAATTCCGGTGTAGACCACAATCTTTCCTCCGGGGAGGCAAAAGGCGTTGATTTGATCGCTTTTCACAAGCCGGGCGTTCCATTCGAATTTCTTTGATTGATCATCGACCGCGGCGATCAATTTCTTTGTGACCCGCAGTACCATCGCATGCTCGGCGCCGCTTTCAACAGTTTCAACCTGGGACAGCACTTCTTGGAAGCTTTGAAGGCCGAGCTGGGCTTCCTCTTCGGTGCTTAAGGAGAGCCGCGACTTCTGTCCGGTTTCAGGTTTGATATAGGTTTCAGAGCCAAAATACTGAAACAGAATAATCGCCGCCGCCAGTAAGAGCGGGGCGAGCACTATTCGCCTGCGCGGTCTTTGCGCGCTATCTGAAGAAGGTGAGAAGATCATATTCATAATTAGTGTCCGCGCCGGGTCTTCGCCGGATAGCTCTCTTTCATAAAGATAAGGAGTACCAAGGCGGTAATCAATCCCGCAAGGAGCGGGAGTGCTGCACATCGAGCCGTCTCGATTGAGGAGGCTACGCCGACTCGCGAAGCCGAATCAAATATCGCGCCGGAGCAGGCAATAAAGAAGCCACCAAGGAGAAACATTACTCCATTTACCAGAGCGGTTGCCGAACCGAGTCGCTTTGCGTCGATCACATCCGCGGCGGAGCTAAAAGCGAGCATGTGTGCCGCGGCCCCAAGGCCAAAGCAGAAGCAAAGTATCATTAACACTCCCATGCCGAGCTGAAGCAGGTACAGTAATCCCAAAAATGAAATACATTGTACCAGCGCGGCGGCTACCATGGGAGATTTTCGCCGCCTTATTCTATCCGAGATGTGCGGAATGAGCAGGCACCCTGCGGCGAGGCCTAGCCAGATAAGCGATGAAGCGAACGCAATCAGAGATTGGTCCATTCCGCGCAGTGCTAGTATCTTTGGTGCCCACACCATTCCCATCGAGAGCAGGCTACCGAAGAGTAGTCCACCGACAAACGCGCAAACCCAAATATGTTTTACTCGCGAGGCTTCAAAAATATCTTTCACAAGGCTTTTTGCAAGATTTGCGATTCGTGGAATGGGAGGGTGCGCCGACGGCCGATTATCGTGCAGAAGAAAGAGTGCACTCAGGAAGAGAGTACCTCCGCTCAGGCCGAAAAAAGTAAAGAGCTGCTTCCAGCTAAAATAATGGAGCGACCAGGCGATTCCGTTTTGGCTGAAGGCAGCGGCCAGAGCGGCAGAAAACTGTACCAAGCCGAACATCGGGCTGAATTTTGCCGATCCAAACCAGCTCGCGCCGACATACCCCGCGCCGACAAATCCGGCGCTGGCGCCAAGAGCAATCACGAATTGAGCCGCAAAGAGCGTGGTAATGTCATCAGCGCGTGAAAAAAGGAAGCAGCCGCAACTCACCAGGGCAATTGCAGGAAGTAGCACAGCACGGGCACCGACTCTGTCGAAAAGGGCACCGCTAAAAAATTGCGCGAATGCAAATACCCAAGAATAGGTTGCGGCAACTACTCCAACCTGGGCAGCACTTATCCCGAGATCAGCTTGAAAGGTTGGGTTAACGATGGCATAGCAGTTTTGAATAACGAAGTAGTATACGACAAAAGCGACGGAGCAGATCCAGGCGAGCCAGGCACGGGATCCGCCATGTGAGATTTCTTTATCCATTGCAGGTGACTAATTTCTCATGCCCCATGAACTTGCAACCGTGTGCAAAGCCCAAAGGGATACCAAAAGCTGGACACCCAAACATATTCTGTAATAAGCAAAATAAATTCAATACGTTGTGTTCTGAGTGAGCTTGGGTGTCCAGCTCAAGGTCCCTGATAGCTCAGTCAAATGAGGGTAGAGCTTTGTAGTGCTTGGAATACTCAATCTGGAGTGAATCATAGCGGGCAATGATCTCATGCAGCTTTGTGAGAGCCTTCGCTTGTTGTGCCGGGGGGGCCTTAAGCTCAGGCTCAAGAACCGACTGGATATAATTCGCGATGGCATTGAAATTGGCGATATAAGAGGAGTTGCCGTCGCTTTGATTGTAGCGGGCGATAAAGTCTTTGAACTTGAACTTCCCCCGATTTCATTGAGTCAGAGATAAGCAAGCAGCGTCTCCTTAAAT
>CAZEAC010000131.1:0-7160 GCA_964510065.1 uncultured Bdellovibrionales bacterium
GTGCTGGCTGGCTTCGCGGTCTATCAAGCAGCGATAGGCTCGTGAGTGATAACGAATTCGCCCTAAAAGCTCAAATTCTTCGGGAAACTTCACCACATAATCGCTTGCGCCAGCTTCGAACGCTTCAAACTTGGTACGTGAATCATCATTGGTCGAAAGAAGCACAACAGGGATGTCGCGTAGCTCCTCACGTGAACGCACAAGCTTCAGTAGCTCAATGCCATTCGTCGAGGGAAGTACAAGGTCCTGTAAAATGACCGATGGCTGAAATTGCACAATCCTTTCAAGCAACTGTGACGGGTCCTGAACGAAAGAATAGCTGGCGCCAGGCAGTGAAATTAGGTGCTGGCGAATTGCCTCGCCAACAATCTCCTGGTCGTCACATAGCAGGACTCTCACAAAAGACGAATTTTCTAGCGCTTCAGTTCGCATACCACCTCACGTTTTTTATGCTGGTTCTATTTTGGAGATTCTCGCGGAGAGTAATTTTTTAACCGCGTCCAAAAATGAAGAGCTTTTAAGATCATTCTTTCTGTAAAATGCGCTTGCACCGCTTAGGCCGCCGTCCTCGTAAGGCATTTCGCCTTCTGGCTGCGAGATGAGCACAATAGGCATGGCACGTACTTCCGACCGACGATGCGCCCGTAGTCGGTCGATGAGCTCAGCGCCATTGAGTCGCGGCATATTGTAATCCGTGGTTACTAGATCAAAATCTCCATTTTCTATTTTTTCTATCGCTTCTTGCCCATCGATGGCGGTCTCACACTCAAACCCTGCAGCCTCGAGCGTTCGATTTAGAAAATCTCGTACCATCACGGAGTCTTCGACGATAAGTATTCTTGCCCTTATGCAAGCTGTTACTGCGCGGGGCTGTTCCTGCGTGCACTCTTCATAAGCTAGGCGGGGATTCTCAGCTTTTGTTGAAGTATCCGTAATTTCAGCGTTACTGGTGACAGCATGCTGTGGCGCGAGATTGACGCCAAGACTTTCAAGGTATCCAGAAAACTTGTCGACTGAGCACTTAGAAGCCAAGAGGTCATTTGTTTCTTTTAGAAAAGATTCCAAGGAGCGGGCCACCTTACCAACCTCATGTTCATTAACTAGTAGAGCAGCCCCTTTTAACGAGTGTGCGGCTCTTACAAGGCCTGGCAAATCCTCTGGCGTCAGAGTGCGATGCGTAAGCCTGGCAAAGCCTTCAACAAGTATTTTCGCCTGCCTTTCAAATTCCTCTTGGTAGAGCCGGTACAACGGATTGTTCTTCACTTTAATTGTAGTCTTTTCCTACTTCGTAAAAATGCCAAATTTCCGCACTCACGTTCTGCGGCTTACAACGTTTCTAGAAGCAATTTACCTGCCAATTTCCGCTCCTTTGGCCAGAGAAGTAAAGGCAGCTCATGCAAAGCAGGCAACCATATGAAAAGAGTGAGTTGTTCTACCTCACGTATATAGCCTCGGCTTCGCGGAGGTTTGAATATTAAGCAATTCCACGAATCGGCCGATGTAAAAAATGCAGCTTTTGGAAACTTTTACAATGAACTCTGAGCCGCTATTCGACTTAACTATTATCTGCGCTGACCAAACACATTCACGACACTTGAGCGGGGTGATCAGCGCTGCCGGGTACTCAGTTGCGTCATACTCAATAGGCAGTGAAGCTCTGCTTAATTTCAAGGCAGCGCCTACGGGAGTAGTAATCATCGCTGGGTACAAAGATGGTGATGAATCGATTGCGTTATACCGACGGCTAAGAGGATTTCATCCGCACTTACAATCGATAATAATTCGCCCTTCATCCACTGTTCTTTTTGGCCTTCGCGCCGAGAAGGAAGGAGTATTTTGGGTACTTGATGAGCAGTTCGACAACGAAGAACTTTTGATGCTGATCGCGCGGGCCGTCGTCACTCACAATCTCTCAAAGGAGAACGAAGACCTGCGCGTCGCCCTATCGCATAGCGGACCATCAATTAAACTCGGAACATACACGTCTCCCGCGATGAAGAAAGTGCTTAAACGAATGCATAAAATTGCAGCGCTCGACGCGTCCGTTCTGCTCACAGGGGAAAGCGGGACTGGGAAATCATTCTTTGCTTCAATCATTCATGAAGCAAGCGTCAGGCGAAATAATCCCTTTATGAGTGTAAGCTGCGCCAACTTGCCACGCGAACTTATCGAAGCCGAATTATTCGGTTATGAAAAAGGCGCTTATACTGGAGCGCACGGTGCTCGGCCAGGGTGCTTTGAATTATGCGATAAGGGCACAATTTTTTTGGATGAAATTGGCGAGCTTCCACTCGACCTCCAGCCCAAGCTGCTCACCGTATTACAAGACAAGAAAGTACGCCGACTTGGAGGCCGCACTGAGAAACAGATAGACGTGAGAATAATCTGTGCGACGAACAGAAACCTTGAGCTGGAAGTACAACAGGGCAAATTCCGCGAGGATCTTTTCTACAGAGTCAACGTACTTACGCTTGAGCTCCCACCTCTTCGTGAACGCAAAGAGGATTTGCCGGAACTGATTGCGACTACATTGCATCGGCGCGATCTCCTGACACCGAATGGGCCCAAGCAGCTAAGCGAGGGGGCACTTAAAGAGATTCAAATTTACGAGTGGCCCGGAAACCTGCGCGAGCTGGCTCACGTTCTTGAGCGCGCATGCGCATTTACTGAAAGTGCTTCAATCTCCTCCGAAGATATACGGCGAGAACTTCCCAAATCGCGGCGACTCTGCACAAAACACCCTGGTGAAAGGACTGCGGGCACGCTCGATGCTATTATATCCAATGCCATCCGCGAAGCTCTTCAAGAGTGCAGCGGCAATAAGGCTCTCGCAGCGAAGCAATTGGGAATAAGCTTGAAAACCATTTACAACCACCTCAAGAAGAGCGACACGAGACTACTTTGAGAGCTGACGCGTTCGAGGCTACAACTTCTTTGCATTCATTCGTATTACGACGAAGCTCGATCTGAACATAATGCGGCCTCGTACATCACAAGACAGCTAGAAAGCTCGCTTTGTTGAGTACCTACTTCTCTCTATGCTAAGCTTACAGTCTTTGTAGAGAGCGTCTATTTTTGCATTGCGAGGTGGTGTGTTACTCCCATCTAGCCCGGAGAATCGGTCCGTTTCAAATACGGAACCCGCGCCTAGCCAAAGGCTCACCGCCATTTTGTCGGCGCAGTCCGTCAGCCCCGCTCCACACCAGGTAGACCTCAATCCTGACCGTGCCCGCGAGCTTATGCATCTCCCGGATATCGAAGCGCCACTTGAAGATCTCGCTCGTGAAATATCAACGTACCTGCCGCTTGCGAATAAAGAGTACATGCGACTTTGGAGAATTCAGCACCAGCGCCAGCTCAACACGAGTTTCGAGCCGCGGCATGGACCATCGCCGCACCAGGGGCCCGAGCCGATGGATACCCTGCCCCGGTTCGAGAAGGTATTTCGATTGGCTGCGAGCTATGCCGGCATGCCGAACATTGAGCAGCATACGCAGTACGACTCGCTTCTTGTGCTCTGCGGCTGGGTTTCAACAAAAGGGCCTGGAGACTCAACTGCATTTTTCAGCTCTTACCCGAAAGCTGTGCTCTGCACTCATGCACACTCGGAATCTCCGCAAGTTATTGAAAATCTAAGTTCCGGCGAGAGGGATAGATTTCATCGACGCGCCCCAGCCTACCTTCGCTATCTGCTTCTTCATCGGCTCAAGATATCTAGCTGTGCCGAGCTTGAGCGAGCAAATCTGCGGCTGTTGATGAAGAGCAACGGATTCCGGCTTGTCGAATGGCATTTAGTACCCGAGGTTGCCTTCCCGGGAATTACCGCTGGCGCAGATCCCGCAGTTCGTCCTTGGTATCTCCGCGAGCCTGAAGACCGCGATATGGTGATCCGAGCGGCAGTACATACGCTTCAGCATAGAATTCGAGCGGTTGAAGTAGCATCAATTGACGGAGAGCTTTCAAATACCGATTGCCTGTCATCGCATGGTTGCACAACTCAGATACCACTGAGAGGCTTGGCAATTTGGGACTTAAAGAAACTTAAGGAAACACCATGGGACGAAGTCTTTGCCGAGTGCGGCGCTGGCAGCTATAATTCGCGCACTAGATTTCCGGATATCCGTGCCTGCTCCGATCTCCTTCGCGTCTGCATCGCCCAAATTGGTGCCGGAAATATTATTGGAAGTGAGCTTCAAAACCTTACTGAAGCGCGAAGCCGGATCTCGCTTGATCGTGAGAGTCAAATCTTTGAGAAGATCGATCAGATCACCGCACGCGTGCTCTTGCGCGCAGAAAAGGAGCATCCTGAGTTGTTTTTGGAATCCGGGAAATTAGATCCGAGGATGGTTCGAAAGTTTAGAAAGTGGAATGAGCTCTATGAACGCGAAAGTACCAACATCCTCAATGAACTTGGGGTACCAGTCTACCTCGCGCTATCACGAATCTCACCTGAAACTTTCGGTACAGCGCCCGGACTTGCCAAGTCATGGGAGCTTGAGATGGAGCATGGCAAGTGGGATGGACCGCGTGGCAAGCGGTTACTTCGCTCGGCATACGCAAATGCACTCCTAGAAGCTGGCCTAGGTCATCATGAGCCGACAGAAAATGGATGCATGTGGCGCTGCAGTCAAGACGAGTTTAACCGCTGGTATAAAGAAACCGTATTAGGTTCTGGGTTAGCACCTTCGGAATTCCTCGCAAGACTGGCTGAATCGCGCGGCTTAACTCCGCTGATGAACAGTGTCGTCAGCCATCCAGAGGGCGCCTCGCTTCTCGCCGGTCAGAATGTTCATAGCAAGATATCGACGTATGAACACCGCTGGGCAAAGTGCATGATTGACGCGATTAAGGCCTCGCGCGATAGCCTATCGGTACCACTTGACCTTTCGCCTCGTACGCCCTTCCCATTTAGTGTGCGCGAAGCGCTCTTAAAGCCGGTGCCCATGCCTTACTTACACCCAACACTTGCGTTTGTCCGACCACACGAAGTCGCGCTCATTCGGTCAGGCAGAATTCTGTACGATCTTCCCAATTGGCTCGAAGATTATCGCCCCACCGACACTCCCCTCGCCGACCGATTAAATAATGCTTCAAGTGATCTGCTTGCCCTTATGAACAAAGTAGTTGAGTTCGATATGGACGGCCAGATCTCAAAAAACATTCGCTTTCATACGCTGCAAATTCTGGCCTTACACACCGAAGTCGGGAAGAATCCAAACTTCACTGACAAAGAGGTGAAAATGCTGCTCGAGCTAACCCGGCAATGCGTACTACCACATAGTAACGCGCTGCCATCGACAACACGCTTCGCTAAGATTGCGCTCACCAGACTAATCGCACGAGAGTCATTTTTGAGTCTGGTTCGCACCGCCGTTCAATTTGTTGGACAGGCCTCTGGTCTTGAATCAAAAAAAGAGGTGCGTAATAAGATCGCCCTCGACGTCGTAGACGATGCCGTACTGCTCACTCTCCGCGCGATCTGCTGGCACCACGCTATGATGGATTGAGCGGGCGCTCATTGTCTCCTCGCACTATTCATAAATCCTTCGTTCGCCAAAAAATGCCGACTCTCTGTACACGGGAAAGCCTGAAGTCCTTCCTCGACCACCCACTCACGTCACGCGCATCTACGGGAAGTACAATTACATCAAACTTTTCTAGCGGAATCGCTCGAGGGCCATCAGCGTAATAAACTTTTCCCTGCAAGCTACGAAGATAGAATGGCAGCGGCCAGTACCATTTCGCACCGATGAATACCTCGCAGGTGCCATCAAATTCAGCACAGTGTGTCTCGATCTCACTCGCAAGCTGGCGAACATCTGGCGAAGTGTCATTAAGCTGCAAATAAGCTGTCGTTGAAGGCATGAAATTCAGGCAGAGCATTATTGCAGAACATTGAAACGCCGAGGATACTGTTCGCATTTGAAGTGCCGCTGCTAAGCCGAGAGGCGCTATTACTGACATCAAAAGCCATGGTGTCTTGTAAGGAATTAGCGAGTAAAGAAAAAACGCGATTATGCCCTGCACGCTAAGATATTTCGAAAAAGTATCCTTTGAAACGAGCGCAAACAGGGCAAACACGACGAGCGGACTGCTTGCCGCGACTCGCTCAAAGTAGAACCACCAGGGCTGGAATTGAGTGCTGTCAGACAAGCCCGTCTTTGACCAATTCCAAACTCCTGAAAGTAACTCGAAGGGTATGGTAAATGAATCGAAGGCAACGAACGTGCTTATAAAAGCCCCCACAAATAAGATCAGCAAACAACGCACAGGTACCCGCAATTTCGAGCGATACATATAGAGCAGCGGCAAAATTGAGGAGAGCACGCTAATAACAAAAGTCTCCTTCGTCGCCGCCAGCAATCCACAAACCAAGCCAGTAAGCAGTGCCCACTTCCAAGTTCGCACGCTCATCAGGTACCAAAACAAAAAAGTGCACAGAAGCGACAGAAAGGCAAAGACGCTTTCGTGAATCGCAGTTCGATTGTAAAAAACAATTAACGGATCCAATGCAATGAGCGCGGCGGCCGAAGCGGCTGCGCCCAAGCCAGCCCGCTTCCAGGCAACACCCACGCAAACCAAAAGCAAAAGCAGCCCTGCGGCGACTGAAGGCAGCCTAAGCTCGAATTCGGAATCCAGACCAACCGTGGCGACAATTCTAAAAAAAAGCGGGCCATGGAAATGCTGAGGGTCATAAGGCACCTGCCCGCTCAGTGCGTAGGTCTTTGCGAGGTGCCAATTGACGGCTTCGTCAAATTGCAACGGCTTCGCACCTAGACCAATCACGCGAGAATAGATCCCCAGCGCCACGAGCAAGAAGATCGCAACTGCCGCGAAAATTCTTCTCAACGCCGCGACTTCTTGGAAATTGGACTTATTTCAGATGAGAGCGTGCCACCGGTTACAAGGTAGCGATATTTTACCACTAAAGTCTTTCCGCGCGGCGGAAGCTTAAGCGAGAACTGATTCGTAGTCAGAATCTTCTTCTTGAATTTCAATTTTTTTAGCTTTGCACCGCTTTTTATGACCGCATACATCACTTCAAATGTCACCCCGGCGCGGTTACCAAGCGTTATGTTTGCTTTTTTCTTAGTAAATCTTATCTTTGCTCGCGAAGGCGTAATTGTTGGGATTAACGCATCCACGCAATCTGCAACCCC
>CAZEAC010000132.1:0-7094 GCA_964510065.1 uncultured Bdellovibrionales bacterium
CTAACCCGGACTTCTCACGGGTTTCTACTGCGGAGACGTAACTTGCCGACTGACTGCGCCTTTCTAGAAATTCGTCCTCGACAGCCTGATAGGCTGCCTCCGGTCGAATTTCGTCGAAAAGCTTCGTCATTCGCCAATTTACGCCTCCTCGCGACGAAACCCGTGAGAAGTCCGGGCTAATGAGTAATTACCCTCGCCCATGCTAATATACCGAATCTCTTTAGTAAATTCCATCGCTTGGGGCCTATAACTGTGGTTAAGCCAGACTGTCCTTTCGTCGATATCGTACTAGTAGGGAGAAAGGTATCCCTGTAGGTGGTGTGTGGCAAATTCTCAGGCATCAATACTTGTCGTCGACGACAATCCACTCATTGTGAATGTGGTAAAGAGCCTTTTGCTCTCGAAGAACTACCATGTTTTTACCTCCTCACACGGCTCCGAAGCATTGGAGCTTCTCGACAAGAAAAGCATCGATCTGATTATCTGTGACGTAATGATGCCAAAAATGGATGGCTACGCGCTGCACCAGGCAATTAGAAGCAGGCAGGAGTTCGCACATATTCCGTTTGTGTTTCTCACTGCGCTTAATGACCGCGGAGAAATCGAAAAGGGCCACGAGTCAGGCGCCGATGAATATCTCTTGAAGCCATTCGAGCCACAGGACCTCTTAAGTATTGTGAAGGGCAAGATTCTTCGCTCGCATTACCTTAAAAACCTCTCTGAAGAACGCTACGACTCATATCGAAAAAAGGTTCTGCACACTCTGTCGCATGAGTTTCGCACGCCGCTTGTTGCAATAAATACTGGAACTGAGCTGCTTATTGATCAGCAGGATAATCTCGACGTCAAAAAGATGGAGGGGCTGCTTGAGGCGATCCGTCGCGGAGGATTGCGCCTCGAAAAGCTGGTAAGCGACTTTATGGTAATGCAGCAAATTGAGGCTGGCATTGCGACGCGAGTGTATGAGTCGAAAGTGCGCGCGGTTCCGCTCGCGGCGACGGTGACTCAGGCGCTGCGCCAACAGCAGGATCTTATCGATGAAATGAAGGGGCAAGTCACCGTGAGTGATCGCAGCAAAGGCACCAAAGTCATGGTATATGACGTTCAGCTCTTTGATGTGATCGGAAGAGTTCTTTCAAATGCACTGAAATTTAGTCCTGATTCGAAGTTAGTTGAGATTATGCTCTACAGCGAAGATAGCCACGGCGTCATTGAAATTCGCGATCGTGGCTTGGGAATAGATCTCTCGCGGCTCAAGGAGGCGACCGATATTTTCGGACAGCTCGACCGCGATAGGCTTGAACAGCAAGGCGGCGGCCTTGGATTGGCAATTTCATCGCGCTATTTGGCAATTAATAAGGGCAAGATTGATTTCGAGCGCCGAGAGGGTGGCGGCTCGATCGTGCGGTTGATGCTCCCGCTTGCGCAGTAGCCTATCGATTATATAGGCTTATGCCCATGATACATACATTTCGTTCGATATGCGCCCTTGTGTGTGGCGCAGTAATACTTATCACAGCGAGTGCACGAGCGCAGAGCGACGAGTCAGGCGCAGCGCTTCGCGAGCTACGCGGAAAAGTGCGTAAATTTACCTTAGACAACGGCCTTCGGGTCGTGCTGTATCGACGCGGAACAGCGCCAGTTTTTGCCGGCTCGGTAGTCGTGCGAGTAGGGGGTGTTGATGAATATCCGGGACTTACTGGAATATCTCATCTCTTTGAGCACATGGCATTCAAGGGTACTGAATCGATCGGCGTAAAGAATCGATCGCGCGAAAGAGTATTGCTTGAACAAATCGAAGTGCTTGAACAGAAACGTTCGCGTGGCGAAACGCTGAGCGCGGAGGATCAGACGGCGCTCGCTGCCATCTATGCCGAGCTTAAGAGTAACTGGGAAGTTGGCGAGTTCGATCAGTACTATGACAAGTTCGGAGGTGTTGGACTAAATGCCACGACCGACAAGGAATTTACTAAGTATTTTGTGGAGATGCCGCGAAGCGCGTTTGAGTTTTGGTGCTGGATCGAGTCCGAGCGGTTGCTGCATCCGGTAATGCGCCAGTTTTACCAAGAGCGTGATGTGGTAATGGAAGAGCGGCGTATGCGTTATGAAGATGATCCGCAGGGGAAGCTCTATGAGCTACTCCTGGGAAGCGCCTTCACTCTGCATCCCTATCGTTACCCTGTTATAGGCTATGCCTCGGATATTTCACGGCTCACCGCTAATCAGCTCGAAGATTTTCGCAGGCGTTATTATGTCCCTTCAAATATGGTGGTAAGTATAGTAGGGGACGTAAATCCGGAAAGTGACCTGCAGATCATAGAGCGTTATTTTGGAAAAATTCCAAAAGGACCTTCGGTGGATCATTCCACGGCTGTAGAACCAAAGCAGGAGGGGCAAAAAAGTTTAACTCTTGAAAGCCATGTCTCGCCATATCTCATGGTGGCGTACCATAAGCCGAACTACCCTAACCTTGATGACCCGCCACTTTCAATGATGTTAGAAATGCTCGGAGGCAGTAAGGTCTCCCCGCTCTATACTGAGCTTGTGCTAAAACGCCAGGTCGCGATCGATGTTGGCTATTCTGAGGAGCCGGGTACGGCGTATCCCAACTTGATGATTTTCTCGCTGATGCCTCGGGCCCCGCATACGCCTGAGCAGCTTCAAGCAGAATTTGATCAGGTCATAGAGCAGTTTAAGCAAAGCGGTATCACCGCGCAGGCGATGCAGATCGCAAAACGTGCAACCGCAAAGGAATACCTAGGACACCTTCAGGCGAATACCTCGTTGGCGCTCGACTTCGGCTCGTCTGAGCTACTCTATAATGATTGGTCAGAGCTAATTTCATGGTACGAAAAGGCAATGAAGGTAGAATTGAAAGATATTGAGCGTGTTGCCGCGAAGTATCTGGTGCCGCGATCAAGAATTGTAGCCACTATTCATACCAAGCGAGGATCGAAATGAAGACGCTCCACGTCATTACCGTGCTCATTGCCGCTGTTGTAATAAATGGCTGTGCCCCGTCTACACCGAAGCAGTTTCGTGAGGTGACGGTTTCCGCAGATTCTATCAACTTTAAGCCGGCGCAACCGGAGAGGTGGAGTCTGCCGAATGGCATGACTATTCTATTTCTCGCCGACTCTGAGCTTCCCCTTGTGCAGGGGGCCCTGTACACCCGTGGTGGCTCATATTGGGAGCCTGCACATATGCTTGGTGGAACTGGCGCGCTTGGCGACCAAATGCGCGATGGTGGTGCGGGGTCGCGCACTGCGGCTGAATTGGATAGGGAGCTGGAGGAGTTATCCGCGGCTGTGGCCAGTGCGGTCGGCCCCGAATATGGGAGAATTGGATTCTCGGCGCTAAGCGCTGACTTCGAAAAAGTATTTGGGATCTTTGCCGATGTTGTGCGCCGCCCTCGTTTCGATAGCGATCGATTTGAACTTTGGCGCGGCAAAGCCTTGGAGAGTATTCGTCGGCGCGGTGACGATTCTGAAACTATCGCCGGGATCGCGTTTGCACAGCTGCTGTATGGCAATAGCGTCTATGGAAAAGTTGCGCGGACTAAGGACATAAAGGCACTTACCCGTGAAGATTTATTTGCGCTGCATCGACAATTTATTTCGCCGCGTGAGGCGCTCTTTGCGGTTACTGGAAACGTCACTCGCGCCGAAGTTGCGCGAGTAGTGAATAAATATTTCGGTGATTGGACTGATCAAACGAAGCCTGGGAAGCGGGTTGCTCCGCCAATTAACTACCGAGCGAAGCCCGGGGTTTATTATGTGGAGTTTCCCGGTGAGCAGGCGACCATCTTGATGGGGCAGCGTGGCGTCGCGCGGTTAACGCCTGATTATCCTGCAATAGAAGGTTTTAATGATCTTTTTGGCGGAGGATTTGGCTCGCGACTCTTTAAGCGAGTGCGGACTGAACTTGGCTTTGCGTACGGAGTCTCAGGAGGGATCTCCCCCGGATTGGTTGAAGGCAGCAATTATCTTGGCCTTCAGACCAAAGTTGATTCGACGGGGCAGGCGATAGAAGCTTCGATCGAAGTGCTTCGCGACATGCAAAAGGCACCCGTGACTGACGAAGAGCTTCGTCGTGTCATTTTGGGCATTTCAAATTCGTTTGTTTTTAAGTTTTCTTCCCCAGCGAAAGTTGTCGAGCGGAAAGCGCTAATGGATATTTTGAGTTATCCAGACAATTATGATGGACAGCACCTCTCAAAGATAGCCGCACTTAGTACTGCTGACTTGCAAACAGTTGCTCAAACACGTTGGAATCCGGATGAATTCATCCTGGTTGTTGTAGGAGATAAAAGGGCTTATAGTAACCTTCAGAAAATTCGCGAGAATCCCGATTCGTTTCTGCATCGGTTCACGCTTAATCAGGTAATTTTCCAGGAAGCAGTCAATGAGTAGCAGTCGGACAAGCAGGCGCGGATTCGTGGTAGGCCGAGCACTTATAAGTAGCAGCGTCATTGGCAGTGCTTTAGTCGGCAGTGCTTTAGTCGGTAGTGGCTGTGCCGGTCCCTATAAAGGTCCTGACAAACAGTTTGCAGGCACAGCTGAGGGGGCTTTAACCGGAGCTGGCGCTGGCGCAGTCACTGGATTCCAAGTTGGTGCGGGCACTGGGCCGGGGGCGCTTGTTGGTGCTGGGGTTGGTGCAGTAGCAGGGGGTATTGAGGGGGCTGTTCGTGATAGCGAAGAGGAGCAGCTAATAAATTTCGCTGCGGAGAAAAATTCTGAACGTGCGCGTGCTTTTGCTCAGGAGCAACTTGTCGAGCACTACAAGACGCGAATGGAGCTTCATCCAACACGAGATATCTTCCCTGCAGATATTTTTTTCGATGGTGATTCAGTCGAGCTTCGACCGGGTGCTAGAGGCTTGGTGCGCGAGCTGGCGCTACTCAATAAACATCGCGTGCCATGGTCCAGATTGGTGGTGGCGGCATATGTCAAATCGGCGGGGCCGGATAATTCACACGCACAGCGAGTTGCGGAGAGGCGTTCCCGTGAAATTGGCGATTGCCTTATTGCGAATGGCTTAGAACCGCGTCGCGTAATGACACGCGCGGTGGTGATTAAAGATCCTTTGCTCATTGATCCTCAGAGCACTCCAGGCCGTTACAGCCAGGCTATTGAACTGATTCCGATCGATCGGTGATCGCGACATGAATCCGATATTACTTGTAGAGACCGACGAAGAAACAATAAATGACGTGAGTCACTCGCTTCGTCTAGTTAATTTACCGATTGAGATCTCGCGCTCGTACCAGGAAGCGCGAGTTGTTACAGGGCTTCGCAAGCCGCATGTTATTTTAAGCCGTCGTGCGTTAAATGGTGATGCCCAAGCCGGGCTAGAGTTTGCACGGGACGCGAAAGAGGCAGACGCCACCATAGTATTGTTGGCGTCGGAAGATGATCGCGAACTTTCCGCCGATGAGCTCGCGCTCTACCGGGAAGTTTGGGAGCTGCCGGTGGTTTTTCCCCTCTTTACTAAGAGAGTGCAAGATCTGCTTGCGCGGTTAGTCATTGAGCGTCGTGCTCAAACAAAATCACGCCAAGTCTCAGCTGTTGCGGGCGAGTCGGGAGCGCCTTTGGAAGCATCAGAAAAGTGTGAGAGCGTGGCGCCGCTTGATATATTGAGTGAGGTGCTTCGCGACTCGATTAGGCGATTTGAGCAGGATGCCGAATTTCAGAGAATGTCGAGAAAAGACGCGCTTGAGCGAATAACATGTGTCGTAAGTCAGGTATGCGAGGAAAAGAAGGGATAATCCGTTGAAAAGCCGATGTAGGGCTGGTTATAGTTAGCAAACAAATAGAGAAGATTTTGAGGAAATAGGTATGAAAAGTAAGAAGGAAGCAAAGGACACTAAAACAAAGGTTGCAAAAGAAGATGAGCAGATTGAGACCCTCGACAAGCTCGCTTCCAAGGGAGACCTTAAGAGCTTCTTATTGGGAATTCGTGATCGTCTAGGCGAGCAGACTCTTGCACCAATATATGCACTCTCCGCAATGCGTTATGTCATGAGCCAGCCGAATGTGTATGATTGGCTCGATAATGAGAATAAAGAGCTCGCCCGTGATATTTGGCTTCGTTTAAAGCAGGTCGGAATGCAGGTCCGAAATCCGCCACTTCTTTTTTCGCCTGAAGAGGACGGGGTCGTCCCTAGGGCGGAGTAGTGGCCGCTATCTTTCCTTAACTCTGTGTCTCTGTGGTTTTTGTCTCTGTGGCTTTTTAAGTATTGAAACCACAGAGACACAGAGGTCACCGAGTGAGGGAAAAACTAAACTCTCTACACTTAATGAGTAAGTACCGTTCCTGCACGATTTAGAATAATCGGGGGCCCGAGAGAAGCAGCCCAAAGAGTAGTGACTAAGTACGGAAAATGTAACGGCGCTGGATTTAATCCATATCGTCAGCATCGCCTTCGCTAATTGGCTGACCATTGATCGCCTTACGAAGTAGCTGACTTGGCTTAAATTTAACTACCTTACGCGCACGAAGAATTATCGAGTTGCCGGTTTGCGGATTCCGCCCACGTCGTGGTGGCTTGTACTTAACTTCGTATGATCCGAAACCAGAGAGCATAACCTTTCCCTCTTTCTCGAGAGCATCTTTGATGATCTCAATATAGTCCTCGATTATTTGAGCGGCCTTCTGCTTATCGAAGGGCAGAGTTGCATAGATCGCATCTGCAAGATCGGCTTTGGTTAAACAGTAACGTGAGTTTCCCATAATATTCTGTCGCTAATCAGAAAAACGAGTTTATTCCTGATACTTGCGCGTGCTTTCTCGACTACTATCCCACTTTTTTAACAAAGACAAGGATTTAGAGCGAAGTTCGCGATATCAATACTAATTAGACGCGATGTGGGACATTGCGGATCTAAAAAATAAGCAAACTCATGTTCTGAATTTTTCATGAGATATTGTTATAAATGCTTGAAGTTGCTCTTATTTTCAGTACTTAAAAGAGTTAACTAATCCCATACATCTTCCGATTTAATATTGAGGGCGGAAATTAACGATTGCCCAAAGCTAAGGAACCTCTGAAAAACTATGCATTTCGTCTTTGCTGGCCTTTCGGCGATCTTTGC
>CAZEAC010000133.1:0-6751 GCA_964510065.1 uncultured Bdellovibrionales bacterium
TTCTCGCAAAGATCGCCGAAAGGCCAGCGAAGACGAAATGCATAGTTTTTCAGAGATTCCTTAGTTGTAGGACTCACACAAGTTACTCTTCGAAGCTACCCGAATGGCAGGCGGTAACACAAACCGTGACTGAGCGGGCAAAAGGGGCGAGGTGCCGGTTGACCATCGACTTAAGGACAGCCTCGGAAAGATTGTACTTGTTCTTAAGAGAAACAGATCCCTGCTCCGCGCTCCCTGAGGTTTGAAAGTGGGGACCTGGAGTAATGCCTGGACTGCTTCCGCCGTGACCGATTACAATAATCGCGACGTCCTGACCGACTATATTCTGCGCGCAAAATGCTTTAAACTCCGCTTCGAGCTGACTATCCGATTCAACCCGGCGTTCCGTGCTTTTGCATCCGTAACTTTGAGCCAGTGTGCGATTCCATTTGCCTGCTTCGCGAGCGAAGTTCATCCATAGGTCACGCAGGTAATTGTCACCATACAATATGAGCGCATAGCGCGGGCCATCTTTCGGAAGCACTTGGCCATAGTGTAGCTGTGGATTTTGAAGATGGTTTCCAATATCGAGCGAGATGGCACCAAGCTTGCCTTCGAGCACTCGCGAGGTACCCCAGGTCGCCCAACGCACAGGATGAGTTACCACGACACCATAATCTTTCAATTCTTGCTGTGCAACGTGCTGCGCGTCGATGAGGGTGCGGCCGGGCTTGAGCTGAGCCAACACTCTATTGTCGTATACTGACGACCAGGCGAGTTGGTGCGTGCCACTTGCCGTTAGTACGGATACATTTTCAGCCCACGCAATATTCGGAAAGGCTCTTGTTAGCTTGTCGCGTAAAAAGGCGGCAGTTTCGGGATCACGGTAATCTGTTCGAGTGCTGGACAAGTAACGAAGCGCCTCGCGCATCGGACCACACGAGCGAGCAGAACTTCCGAGGAGATAGAGCAGCTGATTATCCACCACTGAGAAATTGCTCGAGCTTACCTTCTCGAGAGAGAAGCGCTCGCGTTGAGGAACAAGGTAAAAAGCTTCTACAAAGAGTGATGCCTGTTTGGCAGTCAGATCTTTGATGCAGGAGAGAAGCTCGGTCAATTCAATTGCACACTCCATGCTTATTGGCCGAAGCGCGAGACATGGATCGGTCATCATTACCCTTCTTCGTGGCAGCCCATCTACCTGCGAACAAAGCGACCGAAGGGCAGCGCACTGAGCTTCTACGGTAAGCGCCAAGAAAGGGGGCGAAGTGATTTGCTGACCCACACTCGGCAGCGCCATTGTGTGTGGCTGGCAAATTGTCGGTAGCCAATCGTTGAGCGTGCCGCCATTACACCATACCGAGAGCCAGCCACGTTCCCGAGCGTTGAGCATGGAAATTGCCGGTGCGAGTCGTTCAAAGCGCGGACCGAGAGCGTCGCGGAGCTCCTTTTCGAGGTCGAGCTCGCTATGATGCTCTAAAGCTTTTGAACAGCTTTTGAGGAATTCCGGCTTACTTAGACCATTTCTTTCGAGAATGTCGAGCGCCGCAAAAACGCCCGGAATGAGATTGTAGCGCCGTTCATAGTTGTCGGTAGCTTTGAGGTTAAGAGAATTGAGCCCAGCAAAGACCAGTGATTCGAGCGCTCTCGTGAGACGGGTCCTTCCTTGGTGGCTCAGCTTTTCCTTCTCTGACACGTTGCGCAGCACCGAAGCGCTGCCCGCGCAGAGATGAATGAGAATATCTATACTTCCCCAATTGGTAGCTCGAAGCGTTCCCGAGCTGGCTGAGACTCGGTTCGCAAGTATCTCTTCGATTCGAATAAGGCCCTGCTCGAGAAGCTGCTCCCCTAGAACCGGGAGCTTGCATGGAACACTATTGGCTGCGCTTACCGCGCGCGCGGTTTCGCTTAGCGCAAGTGCGAGCCGATCTTCAGATTGAACGGCGTAGCATGAAATAAATTGAAATCGAACATTATCAGTAGAAGCCTCGCCGCGCGCGTAGCGAAAAGCGCTTTCGCATTTTCCCTCAAGGAGTAGGCGTTGGGCGCCGCTGGCAAGCTTTTGCGCCTCGGAAAGGTGCGTTGAGATCATTGAATGGAGCGCGGCGGAGCCTTTGAGCGGAAACTCGGGCTGCGTGAAATTGTTCAAGCGCGTGGAGATATTGTTCCAAAGCGCGAGCAGATGCACTGATTGCTCGGGGTTAAGTGGCGTTGACGCAAATGTTGCTCCTTGCACGAACTTCCATTGCTGTTGGAGAAGTCGGGAAAGCGCTTCGGGATCCCTTACTGACCCCGCGGCTTCCGGCAATCCACGCAACCATTCACAATTAGCGCGCGCATGGAGGCAGGCATGCATTCGTTCGTGTGAATCTAAATTTTTATGTGCCAACGCCGCCGCGGCATCCTCGCGCACCAGCGCAGCAGCGACAAGCTCCGAAGATCCAATAAAATAACTTGAGATTCCCAATTTTCTAAGTTCGTAAAGTGTCTCCTGTTGATACTTGGCGCTGACGATCAATGGAAATATATGCGCCGCGAAAACTCTGGTCCGTCCATTCAGATCGAGCTTCAGATTGTCTTTCGCATAAACAGCATGCAGCAACCTTGGCGCAAGCGCCGAGTCAATTTGAAAGATATTTGTTCCGATGCTGGAACAGGAAAGTCCGGGGGTTCGCTCATGAGTGTTGCAGTCGACAAGTTTGACCGCGAAGCCTTCACGGATAAGCTGTCCGGCGATTCGATCGCTTTTTGCGAATTCACGGCAAAGCTTTTCAAGTTCGCCGGCCAGGCGTGTTGTATCGATGCTTGTTCCGAGATTCGCTGCGGCATTAAATACTCGTGCTGCGCCGGCACTTCGAATAATCGGTTCCGGCGGCTTGTTTTTGAGTCGAGCATATTCGAAGCCGTGAAGTGTAAAGAGCGAGCCGAGGCCGAGACAGGTGTATTTTAGGACCTTGTCTTTGATTGTGGATCTCTTCTTTGCGGGCGTCTGCTCGTGTGCTGCCGCGACAATTTTATCGCCCTTCGCTATCCACTTCACCGTGTGATTTCCTCCACCTTACGTTATGGCAGGTGAAGGCGGATCTGTAATGAGCAAAGTACTAAACGATTGGCGAATAATGGCTGAGTTTTCAATTGGTTAGCGCAATTGCTCGCGCCCCAAGCGTGACTCCCCAGGTGCATTCGAAGAAACACATGCCTATTCCGTCTGTTTCTGCAGTGGAGATGTGCGCAAGCGAATTCTCAGTTTTTGTCGGCGCACCTTCAATGTAGTCTTCCTTACTGAATGCTTCGGAGAGTGGCCGTTTGAAATCGGTGTTGAAGTAATGCAGGGCGCCGAAATGAGTTTTTTAATCAGGAGCTCCTTTTCGAAGTCGGTGACGTCATTAGGACTTTTGAAGTCGCGCCAACTTTTCAGTATTTGAAATATAAGACTTTTCCTGAGATGAGCTCACACTAAACCGTCTATGAAGCACATCAAAGACTTGGCGCATCGTATCAGTGTAATTGATTATCTCGTTTTTACTATGATCCGCACGGTATCGGTCCTCGCCCGGAAGTCTTACCTAGGAGTGTGCGCCACGAATCAGTGGCGCACACAATCCGTAGGGGCCGAAGCCTTCGCCGCCACTACCTGTCTTAGCTTGAATTATTCGTGGCGCAGGCTCCTAAATTTTGCAACAACCAGGCTTCGTGGCGGATTCCTTGTCGTTTCTCAGCGTCTTGTCCGTCTCGCGGCGAACTCCGGTCGGATTTGTGTGCTCGCCGCGCTTTTTGTTGTGTCACCGGCGCCTATAGTTGCCGCAGATGTTACATCGCGGGCGACTCTTCGCGGAAATCTTGATGCTTCGACTATTGGGATATCTCGAGAGATAATTCCCGCGGCGGTTCGTGCTGGCAAGGCACCTAACGGTACTACCACGACGTATGAAGACCTTTTGCAGCTGGCGGCCTTTTCAACAACGCTTTCGCTTGCGGATTCGCGGGGTAGCTATCACACTGTCAACTTAATGTTTTTTCGAATCGCCGCGAAACGCGCCGTGTGGTTGGTAAATGCGTATGTCAGTAGCGAAGAAGTGGATCCGGAATTGGGCGAAATTGAGAGACCGCGCTTTGTTGGCGCAACGATCTTACGATTCTCCGCCGCGGGTACTATTAGCAACAGTGACGTTGCGGTGGTTCGCGGTAAAATCCCATGGAGATATGCGGCGCGAGTATCGCAGGTGCGAATTTCATTCGAGCGCTTTACGCAGCGCGCAAAAACGTCCAATGTCGTAAGGATTCGGGTAGGGTAGTGCGCGCACTCTTATGCGGTGTCCTTCGGCTGCGATTTTGTATCGTGCGTGCTTACCATTTCGGCAATGCCGAAAAAATGGAAAAGCCCTAGATCTTTTGGACGCACTCGCGAGGCAAGCCACTCGTCTTTTACAGTGTTTCTTCGCCAAAAGTAGTGCAGTAATGGTTCAGCACAGCGTTGTGCAATCGTATTCGGTTTCATTCGCTCTTCGATAATCGTATTCACTTCTGCAATTGAGCCGATCTTCTCAAGTGATTGCAAGCTTTGTTCGCGCACCGCTTGGTCCAAGACGTTTATGGAGCCTTCGGACGAGATGAGGAGTAGCCGAAGTAGTGCCCGGCTGTTTCTCACTATGGTGCGGTACCGTGCTCGAAATGTCTTAGCATCAAGCGGCTCCTCATTCAGTCGAGCCTCTTCGCGAATGGCGCGCCGCGCGACTCTTGGTTCAAGGTAGGCGACGAGTGCTGCTTCTTCGAGGTGATACATTATACGACGCTTGTTTTCTCCCTTTAGCCGAGAGAAGAAAGGAATCGGATTCTCTAACATCCTCACCATGTACGCGAACGAGAAGAAATCGCGGCGGATAACTGGTGTGTCACCTTCGTAGGACTTTCGCGCCACCACGACGAGGTGCCAAGAATCCACATCGGCCTTTGGCTGGCGACCCTGTCCGACTTCAGCCATTACTTCAAGCGCATCTTTTGCGAAAAAGTCGTCGCGAAAACGAGAAGCAATTTCAGGGTTTTTCTCGGGATTGATATATACAAGTGGAAATCTTTCCGTAGCTTTTTTTGTCGCCGCGTCAACAATGAAACGTTCAAACCAATCAGGAAACATCTCGGAGACTCGCTTATTGGGGACGTGGAGGAAAGGTGGGGATCGTCTATTCTTTGCCGGCGGAGCGTCATTAATCAGAAGTGATTCAGTAATAATACATTGTGGATTTGCACGATAACTCTTGAGGCCAAGATACCCGGCAGCGGCTACAGCGAGACCGGTTCCGATCTCAAGGAGATTCGCCATCCACGAAGTGGCGCCGCTAAATTTTCTGTCAAACCAGTCAAGAGTTCCTTCCGGCGCAGAATTAGTAGGCGCCGGCTTTTCAATAAGCTCTGAAGGCAGTCTATTGAGAGTGCGCCAGCTACCCCTATCGCGTACGAGGAAGACGACGCGCTGGGTAACGACCAGTGGAGAACCAGGGGTTGGCGACGCATTCGGTGGTGGAATTACCTTAACCACGCTTTGAGTAGTCTTGGCAGGAGCAGCCGACTTTAGCATCAGCGTCGTTGGTGCGGGTGAATTACTTTTTGTAACGGCGGGCTTTTGAGGCGCGGAACTTACGGAAAGAGCCGGTAAGCTCGCAGCGAGAACCAAACTTGCGCCTAAGGCACGAGGAGAAGAAGTGCTCCTTTTTGGACTAAGCGGTACCATCAGCATTATTGTAGCGGCAATTGGGCACTACTCAAATGTAAGGAGCATTAAAGAGAATTTTGGACACCCAAACCTAGCAGAATGGTTTGTTCAATAGTTTTAAAAGGTTAGCTTGATTCGAAGTACCTATTCATTGAGTCTGGGGAGCTCTTCCCGCACTCTGTGACCTCTGTGTCTCTGTGGTCTAAATACTTTAAAAACCACAGAGACACAGAGGTCCTAGAGTGGGGGAAGGAATACCCGGGGGCAATGTGTAATTTCGATTCGAAGGTAATGAGTAACTACCGCCAAACCTCTTCTTGGCAGGCAAAGTTCTAAAAGTTAGACCCGATATCAAAATGAACTCGCACTGAGGGCTCACCGCTCCTTTCGTCCAGCGGATGACCGACATCGAATCCAAGCGGTCCGACTGGCGAAAGATAACGGAATCCAATACCGATACTTTCGCGGTAATCAGTGTACGAGTTGTCGAGACTACTTAAGAAAACATTTCCTGCGTCAAAGAAAGTATGCACTGAAAGGTCTTCGATCACGCGGTAGCGCAGCTCCAAATTCAGTGCGACAAATCGATCGCCTCCAAGAATCGAACCTTCCTCTCCGCGCGGGCCAAGAGAATTTTCACGAAATCCCCGTACCGTATTTCGACCTCCGAGATAAAACCTTTGCGAAATCGGGAGCTCATCGGTGTTGGCAAAGCCTCTGGCAAGGCCTCCGCTGAGACTCCAGGCGAGGCTCAGTTTGTTGGCGACAATCGGAAGCGGCATTATGACCGAGAATTTTGAGTCGAGCGAGAGGTAGTCAGCTTCGGAACCGATCGCCTCCGCCGAGTGACGCATCGTCGAACGGAAATTGTAGCCGCGCTCGGGAAGCACTGGGTTATCGCGTTCGTCGATTTGCAGCGAAGCGTTTACATAACTCAAACGAACTGACCCAGTATCGAGTTCGGAAAGTATCGCGTCTTCCGAAACATTGTCGAGCACCTCGCCGGCAATGGTGTGGCCGAATGAGACGGTGACTTTCTCTGCGTACGTTCTATAGAGTGCC
>CAZEAC010000134.1:0-6683 GCA_964510065.1 uncultured Bdellovibrionales bacterium
GCCGCTCGCTCGCCTCCTCAACACAATACTGCCACTCGAAGGCACTTACTCCACTTCTAGATTCAAACGAACAAGAACTAGCACGCCGGCTTCGGTGAGCTCTTTCGGCCTGGGGGTTTGGGTGTCCAGGTATCCATCCAGGTATCCTTCCAGATAAGGCCACGAGTAAGGGGATTTTAGGGGATTATTGGTGAAAGAGTGCCGGCGCTTAATTTTCGGAGTGAATAGTCAATGCCGGTGACCGCTCCATTAGCGTCGAACGAGATAGATCCGAAAAGCCCTTCAAAGCGGATTTTTTTGAGATAATCGGCTACTGGCTCGCCACTGGCAATTGCTTCGTCCAACATGCGTAACGAGTCAATCGCCAACATATTTATCGCAATCGAACTTCGGCGCGCGCCATACTTCGCAGTAAATGCATCCCAGATCTTTTTCTTCTCCGGACTGAGCGATGCCACTTCAATGGGAAGATCCGAGAAGATCACACTCTCATCGAGAGTCCCGAGTGAACTCCGAACCACATCACTCGATGGCAAAAGGTTTGCGTAAAGCTGCCAAGTAAGTCCGAGCTGCTTGGTCTGCTTCACCATTTCTATATATCCCGGTTCGGCCATCGCATTGAGAAATAGTCCGTCGATGTTCTCTTGCTTCAGCCTCAAGAGAAGCGGACGAAAATCCGTATTTGTCGGCACAGTCTGTTCGACAATCGCTTTGACGGCGCTGCCTTGGAGCCGGGCCAGCAAGCTTCGCTCCATAAGCGCCGCGTACTCATCGATCTGAGTAATAATTCCCAATCTTTTATGTTTGGTGATTACATAACGGGCAATCGGCTCGACCGCGAGATGATCCGCCGGATAAGGTCTAAAAATCTTTGCTCCAATTCTTGCTTGGTCACCACTGGTAGCGCCTGCGGTGATGACCACAGTCCCCGCACGGTTATAAACAGGGGCCGCGGCAAGTAGTGCGCCGTTGCAAAGAAGTCCAAGCACATACTGAACGCGATCAACATCGGTGAGCTTTTTGGCAACGGTTATCGCGGTCGCCTTATCACATTTATCGTCCTGAAGTTCGAGTTCATAGCGTCCGCGAAAAAAGTAATCATTCGAGAACTGAAGCGCTTCGCTAATGTCTAAGCCCATTGCTGAAGTCTCGCCGGTCAACGACGTGGACACTCCAACCTTAATCCGAATTGTCGATGGTGCGCTTTGCACATTTGCGGAAAAAAGCGCCGAGGCCAGCATTACAAGCAGTATTAGTCTCGACAGTCGAAATCCCACTCTACCCAAATCCTTACTGGAGATAGCCTAGCGACTTTAGCTGATCGAGCGTTTCATCGCTT
This sequence comes from uncultured Bdellovibrionales bacterium, assembly GCA_964510065.1. Classification (GTDB taxonomy): domain Bacteria; phylum Bdellovibrionota_C; class UBA2361; order UBA2361; family CAIXSY01; genus CAZEAC01. The sequence continues at coordinate 1,340 of CAZEAC010000134.1, forward strand.
ACTTCGGCAGGAACATTTTCTCCAGTTACTCGGCGCTTTACAGCTGCCTGCATGTGCGTTTCGAGATCTTCACGCATCGTGGCATAGAGTGCGCTGTCATCCAGCACTGTCCTTTCGCTTGGATCGCTTTTCATATCAAATATCCCTACAAGGCTCGGATTTTTCCAGCGCTCGAGAGAAACCGCAAGCTCGGCACTGTCTTCGGCGAGCGGTACCTCCATAATAAGTTTCTTCCCGTCAAGGGTAATCACCGACTTTTGTGAATATTTGCGACGTATTTCAGAAAAAACGCTCTTTCTCGCCATGAGTGCTTTGTCGTTAAGGAGCGATAGACCGGGGAGCGGCTGTGAGAAGGGAATCTGGCCAAATTCAAGAAGCGTCGGAAACACGTCGACGGTACTAACCGTTTCCTTAAATTTCCCTTTCACTTCATAAGCCGCAGGAGCCTTGACCATGAGCGGCACTCGCAATTCTTCATTGTAAAGCTTAAATCCATGGCTGTGGTCGCCCCGCTCCATAAACTGCTCGCCGTGATCACCTAAGACTATCAACGCCAGATTTTCCCAAAGCTTTCTCTCTTTGAGGTATTTAAAAAATCTTCCAACCTCTCGATCCATAAACCGAATTTCGCCGTCATACAGTCCGATAAATTTGGCCATTTTCTCAGAGTACGAAAAAGCTCCGGGAAGCGCCCCCGGATACATCGTCGCGAATTCACCCGGTGGATCATAGGGATCGTGAGGGTCAAGATAATGCAGATATAGGAAAAACGGCTGTTTTGAGTCTTTGAGACTATCAAGTGCTTCTATGGCATTGGAAGTTATGACATCGGCTGGAGCGCGAAGTAAAAAGTGATATGCCTTAAAACCCTGGTCATACCCGAAGCTCTTAGTTATCCAGGGATTTGGGGTAACCCCGACGGTGTTGTAACCGTGAGCACCAAAAAGCTCCGCAATCGTGTCAAAGTTCGGATGCAGTCGCGCCGAATTCTCTTTCGCTTCAGAGCGGTCATTGGGCGGCATCATGCCGTGTGATATCGGCTCGAGGCCAGTGAACATAGTCGCCAAAGATGCTGGAGTCCAAGGCGCCGCGGTAACCGCATATTCGAAATACTTGTTCTCCCTGGCGAAGGTATCAAGTTCCGGCGAAGTGTCGCGGCCATAGCCATACACGCCAAGATGATCAGCGCGAAGCGTGTCCAATACCATCAAAATTACATTTGGATGTTGCGGTACGGGTTTGCTTTTATCGCAACCGGTAAACGAGATAATGAAAAGCGCGAAAAGTAAGTAACCAGGAATTTTCATAGTGCGTAGCAAAATAAAACAATACGGTAAAGCTTACCTTTTTGTAAAGGAGCGCCACCAAATACTACTGAACGCGCACAAATCGTGAATCCCACACTCTTGCCGTCTTCATCGCAAGCATAATCGCATCACCGACAAGCGGCGCGAACAAATAGCGACGCTCGTTTTCGCCGATTGTGGACCCGACAATTTCACTGGTCAGGAGCAGCTTCGTGAGTAATTCCGAATCACCTGCATGTACCGTCCCACCGATACTAAAGCCAGTTCCCGAGGGGCTAAATCCAAGCAGCACCGGTCCGGAGTCCACATCGCCAACTCCGAACGTCCCACGCGGATATTCGCGAATGCCGGTAATGAGCCGTGTTTGAAGTAAATGCTTCTTTAGCTTTTCATACTGATCAGCTGCAAAATCTTGATCGATGAATGGTAGATAGTAAGAATTCCATCCTATTCCAGAACCGCGCACCACTTCCATGCCATTACAATGTTCGTCGAGATGAAAGGGCAGCAAGCCAAGTTCTTTATGCAAAAGTGTACGACTCGCGTTCTGCACCCAGTCTGTTGCCAGGTCGGCGAGGCGCCCATTATGGAGTTTCGAAAAATTAGCAATGGACGCAATCACGACGACATTATCCATGACATAGTATTCGTCCGGATACGTCTCAAGACAAAGCCTTGGGCTGGCGCGAAGTTTGCGCACAAGCGCTTCAGAGACATCGCGAAAGCGCGCGTCGTATCGCATATCTCCGCCGAGAAAGTAGTGGGCGCTGAGCATCCAATTTAAGTGCCCCAGGTACCCGATATGACCTTTGTTGTTGTCGAGGGTGTCGAGCGGATCCTCCGCCCAGCGATCGATGTCAAACTCCTTTAATTCAGGTTTAAGAAGCCTTTCGATGAGGTCGTCAACCACTGCAAGTGACTCCAAGCGTGTTTCAGGAGATAGAAACACAATGTTAGTGAGCGCTGCGGCGAGCATTGAATAGGTGCCAACGGCCCACTCCCCTTTAAATTGACTTCCGAGATGAATCGGCATCTGTGAAGTGCCCATGACTTGAGTGTGTACTTTGCCGATAAGATAACGCCTTCTTGAAAGAATATCGGAGAGGGTAGCGCCTGAAAGCACCGCGGAGCCATCCTCGCGCGCAATCCAAACCCATGGAATCTTGATCAAAGTAATGACCAGGATTGCTATCAGATACTTCTTTAGCCGCTTCCAAGGCGGCAAAATGGTGACTTTAAATTTCATAGCAGGCTATAGTGCAAACATACATGCGCGCGCTCTTCCTCGCACTATGGTTAATTGCTCTCTGTCAGTGTGATTTGTCGTCTCGTGAGCCTTCGCCCAATGCTTCTTCAACAGGAAAGAGGCGTACCCTTCTGAACGCCTCGTATGATCCAACACGGGAGTTCTTTCGCGAGATAAATTCGGTTTTCGAGAAGCGCTGGTTCGATCAACATCACGAAAGCATAACTGTCCGCCAGTCACATGGTGGTTCCGGAAAACAGGCACGTTCGGTTATTGAGGGACTCCCTGCCGACGTGGTCACGCTTGCGCTTTCGTTTGACATTGATCAGATTTCGAAGAAGTCTGCACTTCTTCCAGAAAATTGGGCGCAAAGACTTCCTTACCGCAGCGCGCCTTATACGTCGACAATTGTTTTTCTTGTTCGAAAGGGCATTCAACATCAGATTCGAGATTGGGACGATCTGTTGGCACCCGGTATCTCTGTCGTTACTCCTAGTCCCAAAAGTTCCGGTGGTGCGCGCTGGAATTATCTCGCGGCACTGGCGTATGCACGCCGCAAATGTAAAGGCGATGAGGCCTGCGCCGAGGAATTTGTACGAAGACTTTATGCACAGGTTCCAGTATTAGATACCGGGGCCCGTGCCGCGACAACAACTTTCGCGCAGCGTGGAATTGGTGATGTGCTCCTGAGCTGGGAGAATGAAGCGTTCCTCGCGCTCGAACTTTTTGGTAAGGAGCGCTTTGAAATTGTTGTTCCTTCTGTGAGTGTACTTGCTGAGCCGCCTGTTGCGCTTATTGATAGCGTGGTCGACGCGCGAGGTACTCGAGATCTTGCTCAGGCCTATTTAGAATTTCTCTACACCGATGAAGGCCAGGACATTGTCGCCAAGCATTATTTCCGGCCGCAAAATCCCGAAATAATGAAACGCCACGCGGGAGCGTTTCCAAGTCTTGAGAGGGTTACGATCGATGAAGAGTTTGGAGGATGGGACACAGTTCAGAAGCTTCACTTCAAAGATGGCGGCGTTTTCGATAAAATTTATGAAAAGGGTAGGTGATGAGACGTAGTCCACTCCCGGGATTCGGTATTGCCCTTGGAATAACGCTACTTTATGTCGCGTTACTGGTAATTTTGCCCCTTTCGATGATCTTTGTGAAATTGAGCGGTGCAACGTGGGATGATATTCTTAAGAGCGTGCTTTCCCAGCGAGTGCTCTCGGCGTTTCTTCTAAGTGCCGGAGCGGCGCTTACTGCGGCTTTTATCAATGCCCTATTCGGATCCGTTCTAGCCTGGATACTCGTGCGCTACCGTTTTCCCTTCAAGCGGCTCGTTGACGCCTTGATCGATCTCCCATTTGCGCTTCCCACGGCAGTTGCGGGAATCGCGCTCACCGCAGTGTATGCGCCGACTTCATTTTTGGGACGAATGTTGTCTTCTGTCGGTGTTGAAGTTGCTTTCACGAAGCTCGGTGTTCTATTGGCAATGGTATTTGTGAGTCTTCCTTTTGTGGTGCGCTCGGTTCAGCCTGTGCTCTCAGATCTTGAGCCAGAAATCGAGGAGGCGTCGGCGACCATGGGTGCGGGCCGGCTTACCACGCTCTTTCGCGTGGTGATTCCGATGCTATGGCCGACGATCCTCACAGGCTCTTCGCTTGCCTTTGCGCGGGCCCTTGGCGAGTATGGTTCCGTAGTTTTTATATCCGGGAATATGCCGTTAAGAACTGAGATAATTCCACTACTGATAATGACTCGGCTTGAAGGCTTCGACTACATTGGTGCATCTTCACTCGCCGCGCTGATGTTGCTATTTTCTTTCTCTATAATGCTGATTACTAACATCGCCAGCCTGCGCGCGGGAACGAGGAGGGCCGCATAATGCAGGGCGAGAACCCGGCAATTTACAACGATCCCACTTGGATTCGCTACCTCCTTCTATCACTAGGGCTGCTTTTTTTCGGCTCGGTACTTGTCCTCCCCCTCGTCGCGGTCCTTGTAAATGCGTTCGGCGCTGGAGTCTCAAATTATTTGAAAGTTCTCGCCGATCCCGATGTAATCGCTTCGGTTCGATTGACATTGCTGGTGTCAGTGATTGTAGTACCGCTCAATCTCTTATTTGGGATTGCTGCGGCGTGGCTTATTACCCGATTCCGTTTTAAGGGACGCGGGCTCCTGATGACCCTCATCGATGCGCCGCTCGCGGTATCACCGGTTATCGCCGGACTTATTTTTGTGCTGCTCTTCGGGATTCATGGGCCGTTCGGTGCGGTGTTAACGTCGCTCAAAATAAATGTAATTTTCGCGGTGCCGGGAATGGTGCTTGCGACACTCTTTGTCACCCTTCCGTTTATCGCGCGAGAGCTCATTCCTTTGATGCAAGAACAGGGCGCGAGCGAAGAGGAAGCCGCGCTTACGTTAGGCGCATCTGGAGTGAGGATGTTTCTCGCGGTGACGCTTCCAAATATTGCATGGGCGTTGCTTTACGGAATAATACTTTGCAACGCGCGCGCGATGGGCGAATTCGGTGCGGTCTCGGTGATTTCGGGGCATATTCGTGGAGAGACTCATACCATGCCGCTTGAAGTAGAGGTCCTTTACAACGAATATCAGTTTACCGCGGCATTTGCCCTGGCGTCTTTGCTTGTAATCCTAGCGCTCACAACCATTGCACTGAAAGCGCTGCTTGAATGGCGTCATATTTCGAGGAGCAGCAGCTAGGGAACCTCTGAAAAACTAGGTGTTTTGGATTTGCTGGAATTTTGGATGAGATTTGCGAGAAAACATGCCGGGAAAA
>CAZEAC010000135.1:0-6617 GCA_964510065.1 uncultured Bdellovibrionales bacterium
TTCCAGGCTGATTTGCAATCAGCCACTTGACTTCTAACACAGCCTCTTCGCGTTATTTATCCTTCTGCAGAGAGCCATACGCAAAAAGTACCCACGCAATTATAAAGGCAGTGCCGCCGAATGGTGTAATTGCACCGAGAATCTTTATATCAGTAATCGCGAGTGCGTAGAGTGAGCCGCTGAAAAGAAGAATTCCGAAAAAGAGCAACCAGCCGATTATCGAGGCGATTTTCTTAGCGATCCTGTCTCGGTCGGCAACGAGTCCGAGTAGCAGCAGGCCGATTGCATGTATAAAATGATAGAGCACCGCCTTTTCATATATTTCCATGGAGTAGGGACTTAGGCTCTGCTTTAGTCCATGCGCGCCAAACGCTCCCGCCGCAACGGCGAGCGCCATACATAGTGAACCCAACGCAATCAAACGGCTTGGCATACTTGGAGGGTACGGCAGCCCGTGTGAAGAAGCAATGTCTCAAGAAAAGAGTTATGCGAGTTGATGAAGCCTTTGAATCCGCTTAATAAGCGGTGGATGCGTCGACCACACTGAATCGCGATCTGCCCTCTGCAGTCTCCGTTTTGGATCGGGATTAATGATAAACATATGTTCGGTGGCGCGGTTGTCGAGCTCTAGTTCATCGGGATCGGTCGCGATTTTTTTGAGCGCGGAAGCCAATGCGAGCGGATTTCTGCAAAACTTTATCGCGGTCGCGTCGGCCAAGTATTCGCGCTCTCGCGAAATTGCGAGTTGCAAAATCTTGGCAAGAAACGGCGCCATCCATGCGAAAAGTAACGCGACAAGCACCATCAAAAGGCCAATCACCGGATGCACTGAGTAATCAGACGCACTTGGGCCGCTCCTTGTCGTTCGACCACGAAGGCGAAATCCGTGGAGGAAACTTCGGCAGAAAAAATCGGAGATAAGAACGATAATGCCAGCATATACTCCTACTAACATCATTAAACGAATATCATAGTTTTTAATGTGAGCCATTTCATGGGCGATAACTGCTTGAAGTTCGTCGCGGCTGAGCTTGCGGCGAAGCCCAGTAGTAATGCCGATTATTGCGTGCTTTGGATCACGCCCGGTAGCGAACGCATTCGGCGATTCGTCAAAAATGATATGAATCCGAGGCATCGGTAGGCCCGCGGCAATTGCCATCTCTTCGACAACGTTGAAGAGCTCGGGATCTTCGCAGTGCTCAATAGGCTTACTGTTGTTGACGAGCGAGACAATAAAGCTGCCGCAGTAGTAGGAAACAATTGATCCTATTAGAGCTAGCGCCACTCCTGCCATCGCTCCGTGGATAAATATCGAGGAAATTAGTCGTGAGGGAAGATCTCCACCGCGAATGAGCGGCCCGAAGAGACCAAGTGAGACGATGCCTCCGATAAGCGCGAGGACGAGGCATATTGCCACTACAAGCCATCGTGAGACGCTCTTATTATGCTGGATAAGAGTTTCAAAAGTGAGGCTCATCGTGCCGCCGTCAGGAGCCTTGAAGTGCTAAGAAAACGAGATTGATGGCGCCTGCTGAATTGCTGCTTTTTCAGACGGATCAACTTCGTAGAACTCCTTCCTGGTGAAGCCACCGAAGCCTGCCACCAAATTGCCCGGAACCTGGGCAATCGAGGTGTTAAAGACTGCCACAGTGTCATTATAGTGTTGGCGCGCAAAGGAGATCCGATTCTCAGTCGAGGTTACCTCTTCCTGAAGCTTCAAGAAATTCTCGTTGGCCTTGAGGTCTGGATAGTTCTCCGTGAGTGCGAACAGCTGCCGCAACGCGCCGGAAAGTACGTTTTCCGCTGCAACCTGCTCTTTGACGCCGCTTTGCGCAGCTTGCACTGCAGCATTACGCGCTTTGATAACCCGCTCCAAAGTATCCTTTTCATGGGTGGCATATCCTTTGACCGTTTCGACGAGGTTTGGGATAAGGTCGTGACGTCTTTTTAGTTGTACGTCGATTTGTGACCAAGCGTTTTCACAAGCGACACGCTTTTGAACCAGGCCGTTGTAAGTTCCAATTACGACAAAAGCGACAACCGCAAGAAGTGCAAGGACGACAATTAATGTTGGCATACTTAATCCTCATCGATTTAAGCAATAAATACTATACTATCAAAAATTGGAAATTCGGTCAGGTGGTCCAACCACCGGATTGTCTCCGAATATGAGGCTTGGCGGAGGGTATTTACTTTCCTCGCGGGAGCGCTCCTCGGGAAGAAGTGTCACTTTCCTTCCGGCGGCGGCACTTGCCTCGGCGGCCTTTGCATTCCGTTCGTCTTCTTTCCTTTTCTCCTCAAGAGTCTTTGCGGCTTCCTTTGCATCTTCCGCCGCTTTTAGATCCTTGTTGAAACCATCTTCAATCGAACGGAAGCGATCAATTGCGTAGGGATCGCTTGGCAGGGTCTTTTGCGGCAAGGTCTTAAATCGCATCTTTAAAAGAATGCGGCGATTGCCAGCAGCTTCTGGAGTCTTCGGGTACTTAAGCTCGCGATCGGCACGGCCAGCGACGTTGGCGATACGCTCAGGAGCAATTCCCGCGTTTATTAGCATCCTGCGCGCTGCATTTGCGCGATCAGAAGAGAGCTCCCAATTGCTGTAGCCGTCAGGACGTTTTGAAAATGGCATTGCGTCGGTGTGACCGATGATGTCGAGGCTGTTTGGCAGCCGTTTAATAAGGTCGGCAATTTTTCGTATAGGCAATTCGGCTTGGGGAGTAATGCTTGCGCTGCCGCTCAGGAACATGGAGGTTTTTGCCGTGTCCATAATTTCGATGTTGAGACCGTCGGCCTCCATGCGTACATCGACGATGCCGATGAGCTCTTTAAACTCTTTGCTTTCGGCAATCTCTTTCTCGATTTTTCCGGCAACTTCAGCCATCTGTTGGGCCTGCTGTTGCTGTTGAATCATCATTACCTGACCATCTTTGGGTAGGTCTTCAGAGGTCTCAATCAACGCCTTTTCAGTTGGGTTTGCTTCGTCGCCGGTGCCTTTGCCGGTATCGCCACGAGTGGTGATGCGCTTTTTGTCCTTTTCATCTTCGGCACCAGATTTTTTCTGCATCATCTCGAGACCATATTGTGGACGGACTTTTTTTTCTTCGGGAAGCGGTGGAGCCGCGTCAGGAAGTATTCCTGCCCCACCTATTTGCAACGGTGTGCCGGAGCCTTCAGAGAACAGTCCCGGTTTCCGAAAATAAGAGGCAATTGCCTGCTTCGTTGGAGCCGAGGCGCTATTGACGAGCCACATCACCATGAAAAAGGCCATCATAGCGGTTACGAAGTCCGCGTAAGCAACCTTCCAGGCACCACCGTGGTGGCCACCATGGCCGCCTTTTTTCTTGACGACAATGATCGGTTTTTCGTCGGCCATCAGGCGCCTTTCTTCGCTTCTTTCATGATCTCTTCAAGCTGTTCAGCGGTTGGACGCATGCTTGAGGGGATCGTTTTTCGTGCGAACTCGAGTGCGACTTGTGGTGGTGCACCACCGGCAAATGACACAAGCCCGGCCTGTACGCATTTTAGAATTCCCGTCTGCTCGCGCACATTATGCTCCATCTTGGCGGCGAGTGGCCCGAAATAGCCGTAGGCCAGGAGAATTCCCAACATTGTTCCGACGAGCGCGGCGGCGACGTGATGACCGATAACTGTCGGCGGCGCATCAAGGTGTTGCATGGTGATGATAACGCCCAAAACCGCGGCCACGATTCCTAGTCCCGGAAATGCGTCAGCGGTTTTCGCCATGACCAGAGGAAGGATTGCGGCCTCTTCGTGGTGCGTTTCGATTTCAGTGTCGAGCAGCCTCTCCAGGTCGAATGCGTTCACGACGCCGTCGACAAAGAGCCGGAGTGCCCCGGTGAGAGTCTCCATCAGATGATGATCGTGCGATACGAGAGGATAACGTTTAAAGCGTGCGCTTTCATGCGGGTTTGAAAGATCGCCTTCGATGCCGAGCACGCCGTCTTTACGCATTGTATCGAAGATGCTGCCCATAAGGCCGAGAAGCTCCTTGTACTTCTGAGCATTAACGCCTGAGCCTTTAATTGCGCCAATTACCGCTGGCACGAAAGCCTTTAGTACCGTTCCAGGATTTCCGGTAAACAGAGTACAAAACGCGGAGCCGCCGATAACGAGAAGTTCGAACGGTTGAAATAGCACAGGAAGCGGGCCGCCCGGACCGATGAAGCCGACGAGCACACAGATAGTCACCCCTAAGATTCCGGCGATAACGCCCATGACACTTTACTCCCCTGAGAAAATCGCTCAAAGCTTAAAATCGTGAGAATCGAGGATTATCTTGAGCAGAGAGTGGAGCTATTCGGACTACCTGTAGAACAAAGTTACTTGTTCTGGTCCGTCTTTTCGCTTTGTGTCAGAGCGGCTATAAAATCAATCGCTCTATCGACGGATTGCCTCGACCATTTATCATGGGTCGGAATTGATATTTTGTTCAGGATGAAATTCAGTGGCGGCACAAGACGGGGAGCAAGCAGCTCTGTTTCCGAATAAAACCACCTAGAAACCGCAATTACAGACACAAAAACGAAGACCAAGCGCAGCATACTACCTCCCCTAAAAACAGCCCGATACAAGCGGGTTGCTCGCTTACTAATTCTGAAATCGGCTGATAGTGCAGAAATATTGACCTTTTTTTCTACAGGGAGCACTTCTAGTACCTCAAACGAAATCTTCTCACCTTTCTCTCCCTCGGTGATCTCTGTGCCTGTGGTTTTTTTTACGAAAGATAAACCACAGAGGCACAGAGATTACCGAGGGAGAGCCGAGAGCGGGGATAAGTTATTTTGTTTACACTGCATAAGTGCAAAGATAACGCGAACATACGCAGTACTTTAAAAAGGGGAAAGAACCGCGGAGCAACATAAAACCCTTATCTCCACTCGCGGTTGTGTGCAGGCCTGGATCTCGCGGCAGCGAGATCCAGGCGCTGTGTAGCAATGGCCTTAGGCCTCCTTCACACGATACATGAAGGTCGTCCCGGCACGCAGTTTGCGATTGACCGATGTCGACTGGACCCAGACCCGGAATCCCGGAAGGGGATTTGCCCGGACCTCTCCACGGACCCCGTACGGCAGCCGAATCATCTCGCGAGCCTGCGTGCCGGTGAAAAGTTCCGCGCTGCCCAGGTCTTCAAGGATCACCTCCTTGTTCTCCTGAATCAGTTCGGTGCGCTCGGTCAGCGGATAAAAGCCGCGACCCTTTTCAAAGTCAATGCCGCGGCGCTCCACGAAGTCGCGAATCGCCTCGTCACGCTTGACGTTGAAGACCTGGAAGGTCGCCGGGTCAACCGGAGTAAGCCGGTCGGCGCGGCTCTTACGGACGCGTTTCGCGCGGCCGGCGAGGGTGTCGAAGATATCTTCGAGCCCATATCCGACCTTGCCCTGCGAGAAGACCTCTTTCTCGTAGGCCTGAAACACATCCTGCGACTCCTGCTTAAAGGCGATGCCCAGAAGCAGTGTTTCGATGAAGCGGAACTGATCCAGCTTCAGGTGCAGGCCGCCGGTAATCTCTGCCAACTCGCGGTAAAACGAGGTGGCGTGAGTCCGGTTCAAGCACTGCACCGCATAGACCTGGATATTGGACTCGCGAAGCATTGCCGCTTCGTTTCGCCAATCAAGCCGGTCCTTGTTCAGCCGGTAGCTTGGCGCGTGCGGCACATCGTCGCCGATGAGCACGAGAACGCGCTGTTTGTCGGCTTTCCAGGTGGCGCCGCGAGCTTTCCGCAGCACCTCCTCGTAGCACTCCTCGGCGTCACCGCCGCAGGTGCGGCCGACCTTTTCAATCCAGCGCGCAAGCCGGCTGGTGTCGGAAGTGAGGTCGATCATCTGAGTGACGTAGGTACTGCCCGCGTCACAGTAGTCACCGTGGGCAATCACGCCCACGCGCAGATCCGGAACCTTCGAGAACATGCGCCGGACCAGAAGCTCGACTTTCTCTTTCACCTCTTCGATGCAGGATGCCATCGAACCGGTCGTGTCAAACGAAATAAGCAGGTCAACCCCGCTTGCATTAACCGCAGCTGTCTTGTTCATGGTGTGTTGGTACTTTCGATTGCAACTCTTTGTTGAGTGGTAAACCTCTAGGTGAAACCACAGAAAACCGTTAGTTGCTCCACGGCCCTCTCGTCGCCGCTCTGCAGTGGGCGGTGAATTGAAGGCCGGAAGTGAATCGATCTACCCAATCCTGATTTTTCAAAGAGCTTTGAAGGCCGCAGCGTTTTCAGCGCAGCTTCAGCATGAATAGGTTTTCGCTCAAATTAATAGAAAATGGGTAATTAATATATAAATGTTCAAATAATGGTCAGGAAGTGTGAACAGAATAAGTTTCGAACCGCTGTGAGGGAGATAAAAATGACTTTGATCGGAGTAGCCTCGCGCGCAGACGGGACGTCTACCGTATTCAGGCAAGGTTGTGATTAGCTGTTCTCAGATCGTAGGGCATCGGAATGTTCGTAACTACTCATTGGTTCGGGTGACCTGTGAACGTGCACGTCAGGTTTGCTCGGTTAATTTTAGCTATAATTTCTGTCAGCCGTAATCTGAATGCTAAGGAACCTCTGAAAAACTATGCATTTCGTCTTCGCTGGCCTTTCGGCGATC
>CAZEAC010000136.1:0-6176 GCA_964510065.1 uncultured Bdellovibrionales bacterium
ATGACGGATTCGTTGTTTTTATGCAGCCCAAAAATAGCGCCAAAGGAGTTCGTGAGCTACGTCTGCTTATAGGCGAAACAAGTTTTCTACCGATGGGCGGGTATGTCGACGACGGTAATGGCAATATTACGGCAATTGTCTTCAAACATCTTAACGCGGAAATTGCGCTCAAAGATTCTGATTTTGAGCTACACGTGCCGAACGGTACCGATATAGTCGATAGGCGTGCTCAGGCAAGTCCATAGGAGAGAGTGTGGCTCGGAGAACGCTACCTTTCTAAATTGACGAAGGGGAAGGAAGCTGCCAAAGGATGCACAAGACAACGAGAGTGTTGTAGTCCTATGCGCATGCAACTTCCCATCCCCAACGCCATTATAAGAGAAACGCCAAGTTGTTTCGGAGACAACATAGTTGTGGTTGTAGTCCCCAGATGCATTCGTTTCTCAAAACCTGGCCAAGCTCGAGTGGAGCTTCGCCTAAATCCTCTTGTCTCGTTTCCGAGCCACACGAAATCTGATGTTATGCGTCGCACACTTCCTCCGATTCGGAGTCGCTTTGCTGTTGAATTTGCGATACCCAGTCAGCACCGCGTGCGCTACGTGCAAATGCGTCAATTACTTTAAAAACATTGTCTGAAAAGCCGCCGATATTAAGGATGTCTTGTCTGTTCGGGACTTGCGAGGTCTCGTTTGGAGTCAGATCGATACACACAAGTTTTGCTTTTGGGCAGCGTCGCGAAAGAGTGTTCCACTGCAAAAGCATCTCAGTGCCTTTCGCATCCCGTGCATCAACCCAGGATTCGTTGTCGGAAAGAAATATAACGAGGTCGGCATTGATGTTATTCTGATTAAGATACGTAAGCGCGGCGCTACAATTAGTCCCGCCACTTGGCAGTGCTGCGAGCCTGTCGGCGTTTGTAAAAACAGAATCTCGGGGCTCCAGCCGAACTGATTGCACCTTTTCTTCAAACGGAATGATCTGCGCGTCGGGGTTAAGCCTAAGAATCGCGGCGCTGACCAGTGCCGCGACATCAACACAGCGTATCTTCGATGTTGAGCCTTTGCGGTAACCCGTTATCGGATCTTGCATTGATCCAGAAATGTCAGTGCACACGACAACTTTTCCAGGAAGCTTTGGAAGATTCTGCAGGCTTAACTCAAGTGCGTCATGTAGGGCGTCTTGCACTTCGTGGGGCAGGCTGCTGTCCGCGCTTTTATAGGTTGCCATCAGCTGATAGGGAAATACCTTGGCGTGAGCAATCAGCTCGGGATCTCGGAGTCTATTAGCGATTATATGTACCAGGCCGCGGTCATTGAAAACTCCATGGCGAAGGAAGGTGTTAAGATTCATTCGAGTAGTTTGCCATCCAGCGTTTTTGGCAATCCCTTGCCACTGCGATTCGTCAAGTTTGAGATGGCTTAAGAGTTGAAAATCGATCGCCGGGGGTTGTTTGCGCTTGCCAGCCTTGAAGCTCTCATACTCGCGAACTAGCTTTGGCAGATGCCTGTGTTGATACGGTTTTCCGAGGAGGTATCCGTAGAAGGCGTTTCGCTCCGGTGTTTCTGGTTTCGGGTGGATCATTCGAATCACATCGACGAACGAGGGCTTATTACCGGCGGACTGTCGAAATAGCGCTTCGCTACTGCGCATAACCAGCCAGCGCTCGATGAGCTTTTTCGTGGCGCTTCCAAATGAGCGGCTTCCCACCTGACCGGAGCGTATTATCTGCACAAAGTTTCGGAGCATTTTGACGTTGTCGATTACCTGAAAGAAAACCCGCTCGAGCTCGCTTGTTGAGCGTTTCGCCACTATCGCGAGGAGTAACGCCGGGCAATCCTTCATAAAGCCGCGGGTGCGCGCGTGCAGCGCGAGATCGGCTAGGTATGTCGTCGAAACCTGTTTGCTTAAGGCAAGTATTCTCTCTAGTTGGATATCGGCGCGGGCATAGAAGGTATTATGCAATGTTCCAGTCAGCGCGTACTGCGCGAGCGCATGTTCGGCTCGAAACTCGTAGGCCGGCACATTCTCGTTGTTAAGGGTATCCGTCGCAGGCAGCGTAGTAGGTGTCTTTCTCGTAGAAAATAGGGTGGTGTTACTCATACCTCGTATCCTTTCTTACAACGTGCCGTATGCCGAGCCATCCTTCATTGGCGCGCTTGGCATGGTGAACATATAGGATAAACTTAATAAGTTTCGCCAAAATATGTTAAAATGCGTTACAATGGATCTATAGATTGCAGTATAATGAGAGATATATTTAGAAACTGGCCTTATGCGTGCTCGTCCGTTATTGCGACTTAGTGAGAAAGATCAGTGCGTGCTTTCTGCCATCGAGCATCGCGCGCGTGCGAGCGTGCCTGAACTTCGCAAAATTACTGGGCTTCGTGAACATGTATTGCGGCATCACGTGCATCAGCTTAAGGCTCGCGGCGTGCTTGTCGGGCGTGTGCCGGTTATTGACCCAGCTGCGTTCGGTATTACCGAGTATGTAGTCTACTGTGTCCTTTCGGCGATGAGGAAGCAGCATCGCGAGAAGATCTTGCAGACGCTGCGCGACGAAGCCAGAGTAATGTGGCTTTCCGAAGTGGGCGGTGATTACCATTATGGCATCGAGGTCGGCGCGACGCATATCGCACAGGCGCAAAGCTTTCTTGTCGCCGTCTCTAAGAAGTTTGGTGACCCTCTGCATAGCAAGAGCTTTGCGACGATGCTTCGTTTTAGTGCATTTGGTCGAAAATATTTAGGGCGGCTTGGCGGACCGATACTTTGCTATGGCGCAAATAGACCGAATGTGCAGCTCGATGCGATGGATAGCCTGATTTTAAAGAGTATTTCCAGCGGCGACTATGAGTCACTTCGCGCACTCGCTGGCACATTGAAGATTTCGGCGAGCACGCTGGAAAGGCGAGTCGCGGCGCTCGAGGAAAAAAGGGTGATAGTTGGCTATCTTTGGCGAATGAATCCGAATCTGCTTGGGATTCAGCGCTACAAATTGCAAATTATCCTTCGTGGGGTCATTGGTAACATCGCTGATCGACTATTTGCGTTCTGTGAAAAGCATCCACATATTGCAAACCTTGGTGAGTTCCTCGGTGCCTGGGATTTCGAGCTCGGCGTTGAGATTTCGTCTCCTTCCGAGCTTTCGGAGCTCTCGCGGGAGCTTTTTGATCGCTTTGGAAATGAAATTGAGAGTGTAAAGACTATCCCGGTATTTTCCGTTCATAAGTTTTCGACCTTTGCCGAAGGGTTGTCCACTCAGCTTCCCGATCGGCGCCATTCGCTGCGCGGCTAATCATCACCCGAACACGGTGGATGCTCTTTCATTGCGCTACTAAAGGCTATGGAGTAGGGAATCTAAACGCTTAGCTGTGTGACCACGCGTGAAAACGATGTATCTTACCGCGGGTCTTCGCGGCGCCGATGTTAATCAATGCTAAGTCTGTGATATCACTAGCTCTAGTTGGATAGTTTTTGCAGTTGTGCTAGTCTTGCCTGACCATTACAGATTTTTCCCGATGAATAATTCTCTCTCAATTATTGGTAACGAGAGTTCGTGTCAGCACTCTCACGTGGCACTCAACGTGCTTGATGCCGGCGATGCTGTCGCGGCCCAGAATTTTATTGGCCGCGCCGCGGTGGTGACTCTTGGCTGCGCGAAAAATCAGGTCGATTCAGAAGTGATGCTTGGGGTGCTTCGAAATAGCGGCTACGAAATAGTGGGCGATGTTTCAAAAGCTGATGTCGCAATTGTAAACACCTGCGGCTTTCTGCAGAGCGCGGTGAAAGAGAGCATTGATTGCATTCTTGATGTTGCTGATTACAAAGAGAAAGGTAGTCTCCGCAAACTTATTGTTGCCGGCTGTGCGGTTGAACGCTACCGCGAAGAGCTTAGTAAAACCCTTCCAGAGGTCGATATTTTTTTAACTCTGGAAGATATTACCCGTGTTGGAGATGCCGCTCGAAGTGCTGAAAGTGAGCAGTTCCATGCGCTCCTGCAACGTTCCGGTCGTCCCTATTTTCTGTATGACGAAGCAACGCCTCGGCAAATTTCAAGCCGCGGGCATAGCGCATATGTGAAAGTTTCCGAGGGCTGCAATCGTCCCTGTACTTTTTGTATTATTCCGGGAATTCGCGGCAAGATGCGTAGCCGCACGGTTGATTCGCTTGTAAGCGAGGTTTCGCAGCTCGGTGCGCAGGGAGTAAAAGAAGTGAATCTCGTGGCTCAAGATCTCACGGCATATGGCGACGATCTTAAGGGCGTCGATGTCGTTTCTCTTCTACGGCGTCTTGATGCAATTCAATCGGTCCCCTGGTTGCGGATTTTGTATGCGTATCCTCTGGGAGTGCATCGCGACCTTTTGCGCGCCCTAGTCGACCTTCCGAGCGTATGTGAGTATCTTGATATCCCGCTTCAACATTCAAGCGAAGCTGTGCTTCGCGAAATGAAGCGGCCCTTGGGAAAATTTTCTCCGCGCCGATTGGTCGAAATGATTAGGAGTGAAACACCGGAGCTGACCATTCGGACGACCTTTATTGTTGGATTTCCTGGAGAAACAGAACAGGATATTGAAGATCTGGAGTCTTTTATAAGCGAAGGTCATTTTACCAATGTCGGTGTATTTACCTACTCGGCGGAGGAGGGAACTCCGGCATATGCTATGTCAGGCCAGGTACCTGAGGTAGTTATGAAGGAGCGCCGAGGCCGACTGATGCGCGCCCAGCAGCGGGTGGTCTCTTCGAAATTGCAGGGACTTATCGGTAAGCGCTTTCCAGTGCTTATTGAAGGTACGCACCAGGATACCGACCTTTTGTTGACGGGACGGACCCGTTTCCAGGCTCCCGAGGTGGATGGGGAAGTTTTGGTCAATGAAATTGAAGGAGACGTTACGGAGAATTTGACACATAACATAGTAGGATCGATTCGAAACGTCGAAATTACAGGCGTTGCGGGATATGATCTTCTGGGCAAAATAGTACTGGGAGCCTATGACCAAGCCTAAAATCGGCATATTTATTATCGCTTATAATGCGGTGAATCACCTTGTGAAGACACTCAACAGAGTGCCAAAGGAGGTCTATGACACCGTCGATGAGATCTTCGTGATAGATGATGCGAGTCGTGATAACGGCTACTATTCTGCGTTAGGCTATAAGTATCACCACAATATAGACAAGCTTACCGTGCACCGTAACGAGAAGAATCAGGGTTACGGCGGTAATCAGAAAGTGGGCTATCGCTATGCCATTGAAAGGGGCCTCGATATTGTCGCGTTGGTTCATGGGGATGGTCAGTATGCCCCCGAAGCTCTTCCGATTCTGTTAGAGCCGCTGATTAAAGGTGAAGCCGATATGGTATTTGGCTCACGTATGTCGACCCGTGGTGCAGCGCTCAAGGGCGGAATGCCACTTTACAAATTTTTCGGTAATAAGGTCCTGACCTATCTTCAGAACAAGATGACCGGCCTAAGTCTGAGCGAGTATCACTCCGGCTACAGGCTTTATTCTACCGCCGCGTTGAGGAAGGTTCCTTTTGAATCTTTCACCAATAGCTGGCATTTTGATACGCAAATTATCCTGGCGCTTGCAGAGCGTGGGCTGCGAATTGTTGAACGGCCGATTCCAACTTACTACGGTGATGAAATTTGCCACGTCAACGGCATTCCCTATGCGGCGCACTGCCTGATTACAAGTTATCAATTTTATCAGAATAGGCGACGCAATGTGATATCATATCCAGGGCCACTTGATGTGCCACGGATCTTAAACGGAAGCGAATCTCACTAAGGTAAAGTATCGGAGTATTTGTATGGCAAGGCGTAAAGCACTACGAAGGAAAGAGGGTGTCGGTAGCTACCGGATTGTTCCGCATATAGAGCTCCCGCGACTCAAGCCGAGACCTGTTTCCGAAGTGTTGCACAGCCGCCCAAGGCTTACCAAGATTATCCCGATCTCGGTAATTTCACGAAAAAATAGCACTCGTGTGCTTTGGCATGACGGTTCCTCGGTAACAGAATAGCCCTTGGCGATCGTCCGGTAAAATTTCTAAATCACGGTTCTGCGGTTCCTATATTGCACTTCGTGGCCTCTTTGCCGCACGATTTTTGGTGCGCGTTAATAACGTTCTCGCTATACTCAACGCCGAGTATCGTTAAGTAATTACTCATTAAAACCGAGTA
>CAZEAC010000137.1:0-5824 GCA_964510065.1 uncultured Bdellovibrionales bacterium
CGATTAATGAAGCTAATGAAGTCTTAAGCGATCCGGACAAAAGAAAACGGTACGACGCGCTTGGTGCAAATTGGAAAGCGGGCCAGGATTTTCGCCCGCCTCCAGGCTTTGAGAATTTTCAATTTGAGTTTGGAAAGGGTGGATCTCCGTTTGGTGGTTTCGGAGGATTTAGCGATTTTTTCGAGGCGCTGTTTGGCGGGTCGGGCTCAGGATTTGGACAGAGTTTTGATTTTTCGGGAGCGCATGAACCACACTATGAAGCCCAGGCGCAGGAAGCACGGCTTCCACTTAGTGTCTCTGAAATCTACTTTGGTGGGAAGAAGAGTATTGCCCTTGAAAGCGTGATTCCAGAGGGAAACACGGTGCGTCGGGCCGTTAAGAACTATGAAGTTACGATTCCCGCCGGAACGACCGTAGGATCAAGAATTAGACTTGCCGGCCAGGGTGCAAACTCAGGTGATCTTTTTTTACGGGTTGAGCTTCAACCGCATGAAAAATTCAGAGTTGATGGTTATGATCTACACACAGTAGTAAATATCTCTCCCTGGGAGGCAAGTTTGGGCGGAAAAATACCGATACAGACTGTCGAGGGCGAAATTCGGGTTGCTGTTCCAGCCGGATCGCAATCGGGGAGAAAGCTAAAAGTTACAGGAAAGGGCCTTATGAAGCGCGACAAGAATCGAGGAGATCTGCTTGCTGAACTCAGGATAGTGGCCCCAACTGTATTGCAACCACGAGAGCGTGAGCTTTTAGAGGAGCTTTCTAAGGTGTCGCATTTTAACCCCCGAAAATAAGGAAAGGTAAGGTATGGACCTCAATAAATTTACCCAAAAAAGCGTCGAAGGATTTCAGGAAGCGCAGCTTCTTGCGGCGAAACGTGGACATCAAGAGGTAGATGTCGAACACCTTCTTTTCAGTCTGGTTAAACAGCAAGATGGGCTAATCCCAAGGCTTCTACAAAAGTTATCAATAGAACCGACCTCTTTTGCCGACGCGATCAGCGCGGAGCTCGATAAAAAGCCTTCGGTTTCCGGGCCAGGATCGGAAGCAGGAAAAGTATACGTCACCTCACGTTTGCATAAAGTCATGGCCAAAGCCGATGAAGAAGCAAAGCGCCTTAAAGATGAGTATATCTCGGTCGAGCACTGTTTGTTGGCGATGCTTGATGAAGGTGGAAAAACTGCGGCATCCAGAGTTTTTCATACGTTTCATCTTACTCGTGAGAAAGTGCTGTCTACTTTGACCGCGCTTCGTGGAACGCAACGTGTGGTAAGCGCAAATCCTGAAGCAACCTATGAAGCACTTGAAAAATATGGTCGGGATCTTGTAGCCGAGGCTCACAAAGGCAAGCTCGATCCCGTCATCGGCCGCGATTCTGAAATTCGCCGAGTAATACGGATTCTCTCAAGGAAAACTAAAAACAATCCGGTGCTCATCGGCGAACCGGGTGTTGGCAAAACTGCAATCGTCGAAGGTCTTGCACAGCGAATCGTGCGTGGCGACGTTCCAGAAGGGCTTAAAGATAAGACGGTCTTTGCCCTCGATATGGGCTCACTTGTCGCTGGCGCGAAATATCGCGGCGAATTCGAAGAGCGACTGAAGGCAGTTCTTCATGAGGTTAAAGAGTCAGGGGGAAGAATTATTCTCTTTATCGATGAGCTCCATACCATTGTTGGGGCTGGCAAGGCAGAAGGTTCAATGGATGCCGGAAATATGCTTAAGCCGATGCTTGCGCGTGGCGAGCTTCATTGTATCGGAGCAACCACGCTTGACGAGTATCGAAAATATTTGGAGAAGGATGCGGCCCTAGAGAGGCGTTTTCAGCCCGTGCAGGTTGATCAGCCTAACGTGGAAGATACAATATCAATTCTCCGCGGTATCAAAGAACGCTTCGAAGTGCATCATGGCGTCAAGATCCAAGACAATGCTCTAGTTGCCGCGGCGACACTTTCGCATCGCTATATTTCTGATCGTTTTCTTCCGGACAAAGCGATCGATCTTGTTGACGAGGCGTGCGCGACCATTCGAACCGAGATCGACTCGATGCCCTCCGAACTTGACGAAGTTTCAAGGCGAGTCACTCAGATGGAAATCGAGGAGGCCGCACTTAAGAAAGAAAAAGATGAGGCCAGTAAGCTTAGACTTAAAGAGCTCGGGAAAGAGCTTGCCGAACACAAAGAGCGCGTTTCGACGATGCGCGCGCAGTGGGATAACGAGAAACGGGCAATTCATGGATTGCAGGCGCTTCGCGAAGAGATAGAGAAGCTTCGTCGAGAGGCGGAAAAGGCCGAGCGCGAATATGATCTTAATAAGGCTGCTGAACTGAAGCATGGGAAGATTCCCGCGCTTGAAGCCAAGCTCAAAGCCGACGAGCAGAACCTCTCAAAAGATGGAGCTCCGCGCCTTCTTCGTGAAGAGGTTACGGATAATGAGATTGCTTCTATCGTTGCGCGCTGGACCGGAATCCCGGTGACGCGACTTGTCGAGGGCGAGAAGGAGAAGCTGCTTAAGCTTGAAGGAATTTTGCATAACCGGGTGATCGGTCAGGATGAGGCAGTGAAGTATGTTGCCGACGCCGTGATTCGAGCTCGCGCTGGAATTAAAGATCCGAAGCGCCCGATCGGTTCATTTATATTTCTTGGCCCAACCGGAGTAGGGAAGACCGAGCTTGCGCGGGCGCTCGCTGAGACTCTTTTTGATTCCGAGGACAACCTCGTGAGAATCGATATGAGTGAATACATGGAGAAGTTCTCTGTGTCGAGGTTGATCGGCGCACCTCCAGGCTATGTTGGCTACGAGGAAGGAGGACAGCTCAGCGAAGCAGTGCGAAGAAAGCCCTATTCAGTCGTGCTGTTTGACGAGATTGAGAAGGCCCATCAAGATGTTTTTAATGTGTTACTTCAGATCTTGGATGATGGCCGCGTTACCGATTCGCAGGGCAGGACAGTTGATTTCAAGAATACGGTGATAATCCTCACTTCCAACGTTGGATCGCCTTATCTTCTCGAGGGGATCGGCACCGATGGACAGATCCGCGAATCAGCGCGAGACTCGGTAATGAAGGATCTTAGGTCACATTTTAGACCGGAATTCCTCAACCGAATCGATGAAATCGTGCTCTTCAAGCCGCTCACTCTTGGCGAGATTACAAAGATTGTCGATCTGCTCCTTTCCAAGGTACGGAGCCGGCTTGCCGAGCGGCAGATTGATCTTGAGATGACTTCTGCAGCGAAGGAATTTGTGGCAAAGGCCGGTTACGACCCGGTCTACGGAGCGCGTCCGCTAAAGAGGTATTTAAGCCGCGAGCTAGAAACCAAGATTGGTCGTGCACTAATCGCTGACGAGATTAAGGATAACTCAAGAATACTTGTTGACCTTAAGGATGATGCGCTGACGATAAGCACTGATAGAAAATCGGGGCTTAAGGCTGCGTAAGATAGCTTAAGTAACAATTGCTCACTGTGCCGCGAGGACTGGACGTTTCACCGGTTCCAGAAGCGCGAAGTAAGTGTCTTCGTGCACCATCTTCCAGAGGTGTGGCGCACGCGAGAGGAATTCGCCTAGCGCCTTCCCTTTCTCGACAAGTGCAAGGTCAGGGTTCCACAGAATTAATGTTTTCGACCAATCGTTATTCAGCCTATATAAGTCGAATGAGCGCAGGTAGTGATCGACCGGCACAAGCTGTGTTCGACCGTCGGTTGTTACGCGCATGTCGAATGTAGGATCGGCTTGATAGGCTGCCCAGCGGCACCAACCGCCATAATCGAAATAGGTAAGCACTCGGAGGTGGTCTCGTCCGGGGGCGCGCGTAGGATTGAGGTGCGGAATCTTGGAGCATGCAGCTATCGGAAGATTCTCATCCATGTAGCGTTGGTTCTCGTATATAATTGGAGATAAGAAAATGCAGCTCCATCCGGCCATCAGTAGTAAACCAAGTAGGATGCTGGAAGAACCCAAGAGCGCTTGCTCCGCCTTTTTATCGACGCGGATTCTAAGCGCGTGGGTGCTTCGCACAAGCAACGGAAGTCCGCAGATCGAAAAAAGTCCAGCGAATTTGACGGCGCGGAGCGCAAGAAGAAGGGTGCCAACCCCTAATACCGAGCGCGGAAGAGTTACGAATACCCGCTTGGCGCGTACGCGACGAAATACCAAAACACAGTAAAAAATAATCAACAGTGGCAGTGGCGCGGCCGCTTCAAGCGCACCCTTAAACTCATGAATCATCGACTTGAGCTCGCTTGAGCCCAGTAGATAATCGAGTAGTAGATAATAATTGCCCCATGCCTGCCACGGGTATGAACTTTCTTCTAAAAGTGCCTGATAAGTATAGGGGGATACGAATCCAGCGAGAAGAAGAATTGTAAATCCGCAGTAACTATGCAGCGAGCTTTTGGCTCTTTTTCGGTAGAGTCGTGGTAACACGCGAAAAAGGCCGTAGAGGGTCGGGACAAAGATCCAATACACATGAATATTGGCAAGGATTGCTGCAATCAGGAAGAGCATCGTGACCTCGTAGCGTGAGGACCGTCGAAGCAGGAGCAAACGAAGCGCGACAGCGATCCCAAGTAGGGCTAACATTTGAGGACGAACCGAGGTAATAGGCGCAAGAAGCCCAATTGCAAAAGAAAGATATAATGCTTCACTTAACGCAGAGGCGCGATTCTTGGTGAGTATGCAGATCAGATCGAGAATGACGAGTGCGAAAACTGCCATCAGCGTACCAAGGAAGAGTCGTAACCCGTCGTATCCGCCTAAGCTGAACACTTCATAGAAAAGTAGCTGTCCCGCCCAATGGTAATCAAACCAGAACTGGTTAAAGGAATTTACTGGATCTGAAATTGGGACCCAGTGATGCGTGGAGACATACGCGCCTCCAAAAAGGTGCCAGCCAAGATCAGGGTCGTGCGTTGGGTAACCCCAAAAGCTAAGGCCAATTAATATGGCGTAAATAGTTACAAGGTGGCGCATAGGAATACATTATGAGGGGTCGGCTGGTGTGTCTATAAGTGTAAGCTGAACTTGGCGAGTTCGCTCATATTGTTGGCGCGGGCTTACTCCTGAACTCCGCGCCCTCCGCGGTTCTTATGTTATCTAGATTAGTATCTGTCCCAGAATGCCACCTTTTTAGATCCGCCTTCGCGTGGCATGCCAGCATTCTCGAGTAGTTACGCGGGCTACGGCGGATAGTTTCTGCCATTCTTTTATCAAATGGACAGAAGCTAGATTACACACAGGAGCCGCGCGGGATAAGAGCTAAACCTCTATTTGAACAGAGTCTTTTTCCCGCCACCCATTGTTAAGTAGTTTAAAAATCAAGACGAACTGCTTGGATGCGAACATTGTGTTGTTGAAGTAAGGGGAAGCTATGAAATCAAAAGCTATAGGTGGTTTAGCAGTTCTTGGCGTTGTCGGGCTCAAAGTCCTTTTGAAGCTTGGAATTGGCTTCGGGGTGGGCACCGGAATAGCCCAGGCGGAAATTGAAGCCTCCAAGTACGAGTCGTGGCCTTCAGAATTCAAGCAGGAATTTGTCGCAAGTTGCGTTCGTGGAGCGAAATCAGCTCCGTGGGCCCAGTCTTACTGCCAATGTTATACAGATATCTTAGAGGGTGAACACCTTATTCCGACCAAGTATAATTCGGTCACCACTTCTGAAGCTCAATATGAAGAGCATGTAGGGAAGATCGTCGATGACTTCCTTGAAAGCCCTGTCGGCAAGGCTGGGCTTGAGAAATGCCTTGGAAATGCGCAGAAGAGTTAGCCCAGTACTCTGTAGATTAAATCTTCTGACTTCTCCTACCTCTGTGCCCTCTGTGACTCTGTGGTT
>CAZEAC010000138.1:0-5262 GCA_964510065.1 uncultured Bdellovibrionales bacterium
CTTTTTACAGTAGGTTTGATTTACTTACTGCCCCTTAAGTCGCAACATACAAGGATGGAAGGAGCGAAGGAATTCAAATGATTACCTTCGCTCCTTCTATCGTTCGCGTTGAAATGAAAAACGTTGAAATTTCAAAATGTTATAAAGAACATTCCGGCGTGCGCGCGAGTGATGGCTCGATAGCTTTGCGTAATTTCCGCGATTCCGGCAATACTGCATACTGTTGTATGCCAGATTTAACACCACCAGCCGGTCCTCATCGAGAACCAGATCGGCCCTTTCGTGAACAGAGTATTCCTCGTGCGAACATTCGCAGCATTGAGGAGCGGCTACAAGTCTTGGAGCGCGAGCTTCGCTCGGCTCTTGCTGGCAGTGTTTCTCGAAATAGGCATATCTATCTTTGTGGCTGGGATCTGGCGCTCACGATTGCGAACGGTGCTTCACGCGAGCTCTATACCGCATTTCCTCCACTTCTTACAAAAATTAGAGAGCTCAATCTGCCGCGAGAAGCGCGTGCGCGGTTTCCCGTGGCCGATCCAGAAACGGAAATTTGCACCTTTCACGACAACCCAGTCTTTTTTGCGCATATGATCCACGCGGCTATTGTCGATCGCATGCTTCCGAGAGGTATTGATAGTGCGCGCCTTAAAAATCAGATTTTGACGGCCGCACCAAACGTCACTCTCGAATATTTCCAGATGCTTCAAGAGGCATCACGATTCTGGTCAAAGTCGCCGCAGCATGCACTGGGGATTTGCGCGGAGTTTCTTGGCTTGACGCTGGCATTGCAGTATCTCGGCGGGCATGCACCAACCTTTGGTGTGAGGCACCCCGTAAGTATGCTGAGAGAACCCGGAGGCGACCTCGTAGTTGTTGAGCATGACACTTTGCAATTTTTGCAACGGCTTTCCCCCGGAGCAAAGGTGTTGATTGGAGGCGCGGGGCTGGGAGTTCTCGCTAATATTAAAGAGATCGCCCGTTTTTCGAATATGCAATTTGCATTAAACGACAGCGATCCATTTATTTCCAAATGTCTAGGCCATTTTTTAAAAGCATGTCCGCTAAAAAATGTCGCGGTAGCGAGCGAGCCGCTTAGCGAAGCACTTCGCACAAGGTCCGATCTGGATCTTGTATTGCTTCCCGACCTTTACCGGCTAAACGGCGACAGCGTTGAAGCAGTGAGCCAGCAGTTGGGAAGAGCATGCCGGGCTGGTGGCGAGGTACATATTTTTCAGAAAAATTGTCCAAAGCGAGTGGGGTGCTTCGATGCGAAGGAGTGGGAATCGCTCCTTCCGGCGGCGGGCTTCGATATCCTATACCTGGAGACCCGTCCTCTGGTGGCGGGGGCGCTGGAAAATTTAGAACGCGAAGAAATTCTTGATCTCGACGCCTCGCAGATTCTTTCTGCGCTTAAATCTACTGCACAAGCAAAATCCGAACTGCGCCTGGTGCCGCATCGGTTGATAGTAGCTTCAAAACAGAAAGCGGCGTCGACGGAGGGCAGGAGCCCGAAGTCGGACCAGACAACACAGGCCAGCGAGGATTCGCGGCACTGCGCTTGAAATTTGGCTTGATGGTCTGAGGCGAAGCCTCGCTAGGACACAGTGACCGAAATACTCTCCTTTCCTGGCTCTGTATTCTCAGTGCCTATGTGGTTTTTTTGAGGGTACAATAAACCACAGAGACTTGGAGTGCACCGAGTGAGGATCGAGACTAAGGATAAGTTATTTAAGTTACAGTATAATAGATGTTCTGATATCGGCGACCTGTCCTACCTTAAGATTACTCTGGCGTACGCCGACTTAATCTATGCTTAGTGGGTACACCGTCTGGGATTCTGACTGGGGAGCTTTATGACACAACAACTTAATAGGACTAATATTGTAGTGATCTTCTGTGCGCTTGTGATTGCTTTCGCTTTGAACACCAATGTTGTGGCGCAGGACAAAGCTGATTTCGTGAAATTCGAAATCGTTGACCTCTATAGTTTATTCAGCGATCAAACTTTTCCGGCGAGCGTAATCTTCCGCGCCAAAGCGATTAACAACCGACGTGATATCGCTGGCGGGTACACGCTTTATAGCTTTGATACGTCGAGTCCTTACTTCATCGGATCGACTCCGCGTTATGCTCCTGAACTTGCGCGGCCCTATGTGCGTCGTGGCGGAATAACAACCCACATCGCGCTTCCCCCGGGCGCGTCTGGCGCCGAGGTCGTCAAACTAAACGATTCGGGAGATCTGCTTTTAGCGTATTATAAGCCGATAGTTTCAGGGTCGGTTCGCACTCATTACATGGATATGGTATTTCTGCGTGCGGTCGATGGATGGAGATTGCCCGAACCGTTTTTCCCGCTGACATCGAGCCAAGTCCAAAGCTATTTGACTGATTTAAACAACTCTGCAGTAGTAAGTGGTGGAAGCTTCATCGTGGGACTTTCACAACCTTTTATGCGCAATCTTCTTTTGGGTGGCGCTCCGACTAACTTTACTGTCCCGAGTCCGGGAGGAACAATTCAGGCGATTAACAACAACAGGTCAGGTGCCGGAGAATATTTTATCCAAGGTGCCTCTACTTCGGACATTGTGCCGGCGCTTTATACCGTGAATAGCAGCGGTGTTGGGAGCAGCCAGCGTATTCCACCCGTAGGCTCTGGATGTGAGAGTTCAGGAAGTGCTAATGACGTTAACGATTCTGGTAAAGTTCTTATTACAAGGCGCATTCCCTCGACGACTGGGACCACCGGCTCGAATGTAATCTATCCAATCCTTTATAATACCTCAGGCCTCACCAATCAGATAACACCCGCAACGCTTCGAAGTGAGCTCTATCCCGTTCGAGGAACTCATCTTAATAATGCGGGTGATGTCGCCGCACGCTATGATCCTGGAATGATGATGTCAGCGGCTGGTGCGGCGCTTTTCGCGATGAATGAGGGACAGCTTCGAGGCTTTCAGGGAAAGCTTGCTTTCTCGGGTGAGTTTGGTGGGACTGTCGCCAATCCCCCATCTATCGAGCAGGCCATTGTAAGCGAAATACTTGGAATGAACGATAAAGCCGAAATGGTGGTGAACTGGGGATGGTTAAGCTCCCCCTGGATGAATGATCCGAGCGGATTTCGGCCAGCGATCTTAATTCCGCATTTTGTCAAAGGCGATCATAATCACGACGGCAGGCTGTTCCAGGATCAGAGTGATATGACTACTGCACGTGACTGCTACTACAGGAGACCCGCTCCGGTGGGAGTTTTCAGAGACTGCTCTCTTTCAGATCTCAATAATGATGGCACTATCAGTAGCGCCGAGTATTCCGCGATGTACCGCCAGTATACGGGGCAAAGCGACGGAATTTGGACGCAGTGTCAACCTCCGCCGCCACCGGTGGCCCCAACACCGACTCCGACGCCCAAGCCCTAAAAAGTGTGGGCGCGGCCGAGATGATTCCTTTGGCTGCGCTGCGTTTGGTTTAGCATTCCAGTCCTTATTTAAGGGAATGAGTTCTGTGGCAGGCATACTGGGCATCTTGCTCACGCGATAGGCGCGGCACCTGTCTCATATCATTCAACTATTTTCCCGAGTTACGAGAGGGGAAGACGCGTCCCGTCCTAGTGACTGTTATCGCTCCTCTAGTCAAATGCCCAATACACAACTCTAGACACGACAAGGAAGACTGCAACATTAAGAATCGCGAAGATAGCTCCAGAACGCAGAGGTAAGAAACTTCGATTAGAAATCGCCAGTAAAAAACTCCCAATAGTGACCGTAACTCCAGCGAAAAACGACATTAGGAGTGCCGGAAGAAAGACCCATCCCCAATCATAATGCCACGGCCCATGATTAGATTTTAAAAGTGCCCATTCCTCCTGTGCTACGACCTCACCTGTAATACGCGCGAGAAGATAAGCCACTAAAACGGCGAGTCCTACTGAGGCCCCAGCAATCCCGACTACTCGAATGAATAGGGTTCCTCGCAATGGGTTCATATTTTCTGTCATATTGGTAGGAACGATAGGGAGATGAACGCGGTTTTCACTGCTCCATTAAGTACTCTAATTATACGTTTGAGTTGGAGTTTACTCCATACGTGCGGTGCGGCGAAAGTCCGTATCTAATGGTGGCTATCGGCTAAAAACAACGACATACAAACTACATCGGTATATTCTTCGCCAAGTTTGCGAGCTTTAACCCTAACTCCATCAACACTGAAACCAAGCTTCTCATAAAGTTTGCGCGCTGCCACATTAGACGCAAAAACTTCCAGTTCCAGCTTCTCGAGTCCGACTCTGCGAGCGTGGCCTACTGCAGTTCGGAGGAGCTCAGCACCAAGTCCTTGGCCTCGAAAATTCGAGTCGAGACCCATTCCAAGTTCGCCAAGATGGGTAAAGCCTTGGCGATCGTTACGGCCTACATCGCACCAGCCAACAATTTCACCTAAAGATTCGACAACGAGAAAAGGACAACCAGAACGAAGAACGGATTCCATCCACTGTTTAGACTTTTCCACCGGGGGTGCTTCAAGAAAGCCGATGTATTTCCTTTCAAGGGCAACACGAGATAGGCAGGCGTGATATCCTTTTAGATCCTCTAACGTAGCCTCCCTAATTACCGGTTTACTCATATGACGGATAATGTCCATTACTGCGGGCAGCCACAACTGTTCAATTCGACATTAGTTGCTTGCCTGTTCCGCAGTTAATGTGGGTTATAGGGGCATTCTAAATTCCAGTCTCAAACTTCCAAGGCATTGGAGTCAGTGTTAAATTTATCGGGTGCTTGAACTGCACTTCCTTTTTCCATGTCACGAACCTTGCCTTGAACTCACTTAGCATTCCTTCAACGCTCGGAATTTTGTGAGCGCTCATGTTGACGAATACTTCGATAGGAGCAACGCGCACTTTGATTCGAGCGCTGTTGCAATACACGAAGACATCTTCAATTTTTGTAACTTCAGACACAATCTCCTGCGCTGCGACAGCGAGCGAATGCGCTTCTTCATCACTCAACTTGGAATCGTCGAACTCAATATTAATGACTGGCATTTCTTCTCCTAGCTCGTGACCCTATAACGTTTGCGAGATGGCCGGGCCACCAACCTCAGTATTACTTTAGTCGCTTTTCGCGAGGAGCGGAAGCTTTGCTCGTCACATCCCCGCTTGGGGTACGCCTCGAATCTGCGAGCGCTTTCCCCTCCGGAGTTCCCCTCCGGAGTTCCCCTCCGGAGCCGGCCTACTTCGTGAGAAATACCAGGAAACTATTCAGCGAC
>CAZEAC010000139.1:0-4673 GCA_964510065.1 uncultured Bdellovibrionales bacterium
CCCCCACCCCCTCACCAGCTAAGAAAGTGGAGAGGATCACCCGCGCTTCGCGGCACGCAACGCTCTCCAGTTACGCGCAAGATCGTATTCCCGCGCCTCGCCAATTATTCAATTGAAAGATGCGCGCTTGTGAGGGCGAACTCGAATAGCCCTTTTCCCAAGGGGCGTCACGCGTAGCAGGAAGCGGGTTCGTTTACCCCGGCTATTCTTTCAAATTACTCAAGGAAATTCGGCGCGTTCAGCGCCTCGGGTTCAACTTATGTTCCAGAGTACTAGCGAGGCTTCGCCTCAGACCATCGAGCCAAGTTCTAACAGCAGTGCCGCGAATCCTCGCTAGTCTGTGGTGTTTGGTTCGACTGCGGGCTCCTGCCCTCCGTCGAACCCGCTCCAAGCTACGTTTCGCGCAGGAAAGGCGCGAAACTCCGCGTCGCTCCAGGCGCTGCCGCGCCTGTCCGGCCATCCTGGCCGGCTAGATTCCTTGGCTCCAAAATGCAATTCATTTGGTGCTAATTCCAAAAGCCAAGGAATCTAGTGGCGAGCAGTAGTGCTCAGCGCGACAGATTCTGAGAGTATTCGCCACCTTACCCCGTCGCTTTGGCCAGAAAAGCGCCCGCGCAATAGTTAGTCTTGATGTCACCAGGCGATAATCTATCGCCATAACTTAGAAGGATTAATTCATTTTTGGTAAACTTCCATGGATGCTACTCCGGCTCAGAAATTCGCACGTATGTTCCCAAATGTTGCGTTCCAGCAGGCCTCTTTTTTAAGCCCAACACCTCAAGATAATGGCGGGATGGCACTTCGTGCCGACCTCGATAACGCTTTTAGTGATGCTGATAGTAGAGTAAGCGAAAATGGAATTTCGGAAGCGAGTGTTGAAGCTATTGTGACTTTGCGCCAGTCCTTTGCAGCTGTTGTTGATCGTCTACTAGAATTTCAGGCTAAAAAAGATGCTTTTATAATGAATCGAGACACTCGCGAGATCGCGCCGTTGCACAAGGGCGCGACCGACGCTGCAGTTCAGGCAAATAAGGCACTTGGCGAATTTCTACGAGGTTGCAGTAACGTTCCTGGCTTAGCGGATGAAGAGGTTGGATTTTTCAAAGAAGTTTTTAATGTTGCCAAGGCTGCGGGCGCATTGATTGCTGAGGCGGTTAATGCTCATGCTAAAAGCCTTCAGCGCGAGCCCTCCATTTCCGAAAGCTCGATTTCCGAGAGCGTATTAAAATCTTCTGGGCTAACCTATGGCTTCGTGACTAAGTCTTTTCCCGATAAAGGCTTCTGTTTCTTGAACACGCCTCAAGGTCAGGTGTTCGTACATGCGGCGGCGCATGTCACCTATTTTGATACCAGCGAGGGATATAAAATGAGACAAACGCGAGCTGCCGTTCCGGCGGTCGGCACCGAAGTTCTGTTGCGAGTTGAGCAGGGCGAAAAGGGTCTAAAAGCCAAGTTTTGGCTTACCCCTGAGAATTTTAGGACTCCTATCTTTGATCGTCCGGCGCGAAGCTCGGCGAGCATTCGGATTGAAGAGCCTGTGTATAGGGTTTTTGAACAGTATACGACCACGGGCGCCACTCCCGGAAAAGACGAGGTAGTTTTTACCGGCACTGCTCGGGAGCTTCGCGCCAAGTACAAGAAGGGGCCTGGTTATGACGACCTTGGTAATTTTTCACATGATGATTTTTCGGTGCGTCGACGCGTCGAAGTGAAGGGGCCCGATGGCACATGGTCGCCTTGTGGCGACCCACGCTGACTTTTAGTTTTTTTCGCGCGACTTGAAGCCAGGGACTGAGATTCTAGTCTGCAGGTGGCGCATTTAGGCGATCTACGGCCTTTATCTTCGCCCTTCGATTATGAGTGTTGCCGCAGCGAGCATCTTGCTACGTGTAGTACCGGCAGTTCTTCAGCGGTATTATCCGCTTAATTTTTTTATCGGACCCGCCGATCTTTTAAAGGAGCGTTTTGATTCTATTTTCGACATGGTCACCCAATGTTATCCTATTACAAACCCTCTGGAAAACTCGGGAAGAACTTAATCCTCGCGTTTATAATTCCCGGAATTCTTCTTTCTTCGATCCTTGGCATGCTCTATCAGATGCTTTTGGATTTTATTCCGATCGTCTATTTTGACGCGTGTGTGGCCTTAGGCGCGGCGATAGTGCTCGCCGCCATAGCCATTGTCATTCTCAGGATTGCAAGATGTCGTAACCCTGCCGTGGGATGCGCGCTCGGCAGTGCTCTTGCTTTTAGTTTCCTTGTTGCAAGCTATTTCCAAGCCGCTCATAAAGTTAGGACTGATGTAACTTTGGAGCTGAACAAGAGACAAGAAATAGCCGATCTCAGCAGTGAAGCTCGAAGTGCCATGGCGCAGAATATCTCATTACTCGACGCGCTCGCGATGCGCGCGGCAACGGGGTGGAAGATCTCGAAGGGAGGTAACTCGGCTTCGTTCCCGATACAGGGTGCGCTGGTCTATGGTATCTGGTTCATTGAGGCAATTGTGGTAATTGGTTTTGGTGCGGTAGCGGGGGGGGGTGTTGCAAGGACCACCTATTGCGAGAGATGTGATTTGTGGATCGATACGGAACTGCTACTGCGTGAAAAAGTTGTGGTGGACTCCGAAGTCTTGACCAAGATTCAATATGCCTCGTGCGTTGACGAGCTCGTTGCGCCGATGCCGCAGAGTTTAAGTGATCACATACCATATGCGCCACGTGTCGTCTTGGAAGCCAAGGTATGCGAAAAGTGCCGTCAAAGCGCCTATCTCAACGTGAAATACGAGCAGTGTAAAGCCGACAAAAAAGGCGACATGCGGGAGCATTCTACTACCTTACATCACGGAGTGGTGCTCGAGCGGCGTCAGTTGGAGCGGCTCCTGGAGGAAGCGGATCGGCGCATAGATGCGAGCGCTTAGCAGGAAGTGCTTCTGGCTGCTGAGTTTGTTAATTACTAATCATCATATTCTTTTATATTTTGTAAGGCCCATCGATTAGCGAACTTCACCAACGCGCGGGAATTTTTCAAACCTAAGAATATTCCGCGTATCTGTGCCGGCACTGTCGCAGAAGAAAGTAACGATTTGACACCGACCTTATGGGTGTGTATAATACACATTGTAAGCCAAAGGAGAGTTTATGCCTAAGTCGATCATTTCCCTTATTCGAAGTATTATCTTTCTTGTATGTAGTGCCCAGTGTGTAGGCGCTGATCCTTTAGAGCTTAAACACGTTCCGGGTAAGGAAGTTCGCATAAGCCCTAATCGACGCATTGCGCTAGTGTCCGATGTACTGTCAACCACAAGGGCGACTTTCATCAATAACGCGGGTCGACATATCGAAGAGATTACCCTGCCGCAGGGCTTCACCCCACACACTATCAACAACCGTCGCGTCGTTTTTGGATTCATAACAGACGATATTTTGGGCGAGCGCCCCTTTTTCTTCGCCAATCAAACACTGACAGCTTTGCCAACTGACATTGACGACTCCACTGCGGGAGAATCCTTCGTGGGCTACCAAAATCCGATGGTACTTAACAATCGTGGAGAGGCAGCGTGGTTCCAAACCTGGCAAATTGATAGAAATGTCGTTCCTCAATATCGCGCCGCAATCCTCTATTTCGACGGCACCAATGTTCACCATGTGTATGACTTCGGGCCGGCATATGAGGATGATACTGTCAAAATTCCTTATGATATGACCCTATCTTTGAATGAGCATGGGAAGCTCGCCGGTACTTTTTCTCTTGACGATGGCGAGACTTTTCTCGCCCACAATACCAATTTTACTTTTGATCTCGCCAATGGCGTGAAAACACCGCCAGGCCTCAGGCAGAACTCAAAAATAGTAGGAATTGAGGAGGATGGGACGCTTCTTCTTAGCTCTGGTAGATGGATTCAAGCAAATGGAAAACCCGCCAAACGTCGTCCACGGGTAGGGGCTCAGGCACGTCGACTCATGAAAAATGTGCCACTTACTCCGGAGGTGCGCGCAATGATCGATAGCCGAACTTCTGGGCAGGCGCAGTACAACTATCAGCTGCTTAACAATTCATTGATCGATTCGTCAACGCTCACCTGTGCGATCCCGAATTATCGAAATGTTACCTTTAACTATGGTCCGATCTTTCTTCCACTATTCTTTTTTAACAACGGAAGTATTGTATCTGTAGTCATTGACGGCAATAGAAGTGACTATGACTCGGTCGCTATTGTTCGGAGCACAGACGAAAAGCTTCCTGCAGGGGGATACTGTCCCACGACGACCTTTGAGTTCACCGGAGATTGTGCAGCTGCGGTTCTCAGCAGTACCGTGAAAACCTGTGAAGTAAGAATCGCCGTCACCTCCGGAGGCAAGCCGGTTCGCGATGCCGATCTGCTTCTTGAGCTGACGCCGAGCTCAGGTGAACCTATCCCGCTTAAACTCGATAATAATGGCGTGCGTTACTTTACTACTACCGTAACACTCGTGCCGACAGGTACTTATCTATGTTACTTCGAATCATTTTCGGGATTTCGAGTAACTGCCCCGTACAACCATCATTTATATCACTCAGCCGAGGTGAGCTACCCTCCGACGACAAATTGTGTGTAGGGGCAGATAACTTCATCACTAAGATACGGAATTTACTTGTGAGCAAACTACTACCCATATTCAGAGCCTCATACTACT
>CAZEAC010000140.1:0-4630 GCA_964510065.1 uncultured Bdellovibrionales bacterium
CAAAATCAACAATCGCAATAGTAGGCGACCCGCAGGAAGTCGCGGAAATGCAAGCAGAAAACGGGCCAAATATCGGCTCCGATGCCGCCACAGTGCAGCTCAATAAGCTTCCTGCGGGGCTTTCGCTTACTTCGAAACAGATCCTTGAGAAGCTTAATCAGCTTCTCAAAGACTCTCTTCCCGAAGGTGTAGGTTCGCTTAAGCCAGAAGATCATACTCCTGAAAAGACCGCTGACAACATAGTCCGCGGCGTTACAGGTCTCTTTCAGGCATACGCCAAGCAACATCCCGAGATGGAGAGCGAAGAGCTTCTTACAAGCTTTATGGAGAAGGCACGAGCTGGTATAAGCGCGGGTTACGACGATGCATACTCGACACTCAAAGGAATTGGCGCATTCGACGTCGAAGGAGTGCAAAGCGGGATCGAACAGACTAAGGTCCTGATTGAAGATAAACTTAAGGCGTTCGAGTCGGACATGCGCAAGAAGCTTGGGCTAGACGGTGACGTCGAAAGCGCGGCGAAGGCTCAGACCTACAATGGATTAATAGCCCAGGCAGCCGCAAATGGCAGTGTCGGTTTGTCAGTGGTAGCGTAGTGTGGCACACCCACACTTAATGAGCATGTACCACCACTGCT
The DNA here is from genome assembly GCA_964510065.1 of uncultured Bdellovibrionales bacterium. GTDB lineage: Bacteria > Bdellovibrionota_C > UBA2361 > UBA2361 > CAIXSY01 > CAZEAC01. Next base: position 638 of record CAZEAC010000140.1, read on the forward strand.
AACTACTCATTAAGGATAGCGAGTACACTTAGAGCAGCGCTTACGTCGTCGTGCAGCTATCCATGCCGTAGGGCAGACTAACATAAAATGTGGTCCCCTCTCCTTCTTTTGTAGTAAACCACATTTTGCCACCGTGCCGTTTGACTATAATTGAATATGAAAGCGACAGGCCCTGACCGGTACCCTTGCCTACGGTCTTCGTAGTAAAAAACGGCTCAAATATTCTCGGCTGGTTTTTCTTCGAAATTCCCCGCCCGGTATCTCGTACGCTGATAACAACACCTTGTTCTCCTGCCTTGGACGAAATAAGAATCTTCCCTTTGCTATCTCTTCCATTGTTGTTGGCTTCGGCAATCGCGTGTGCTGCATTTACCAATAAATTCAGAAGCACTTGATTAATTTCCGCCGGAAAACAGCACACCGGTCGTAAATTCGTCTCGAGATCCATTTCAACATCAGCGACATACTTCCATTCATTTCTTGAGACCATGACCGTATTCTCAATCCCCACATTCAGATCGCTCAACAATTTTTCTCCGGACCCGGGGTGTGAAAAATGCTTCATTGCCTGCACAATCCTCGCAACGCTCTCTGCCCCTTCAAGCGTTTGATCAAGCGCCAGTGGTATTTCCTCAATGAGATACTCGACCTCGCATTCCTCGAACATCGCTCGGAGTCCTTCTCTATCCTGCGAAGTGATCTCTCCGTCGTTCTTTCGCACAATTATAGAAACACACTCTCCGAGCAGGGCACTTAGCTTCAAAAATTCTCGCTTAAAGAAGCTAGTATTGTCACGGATATACTGAATCGGGGTGTTAATCTCATGCGCTATCCCCGCAGCGAGTTGGCCAATTGATTCGAGCTTCTGAGCCTGGTGCACTTGCGACTCCAACGATTTCATCTCTGAGATATCATGAAGAAAAAGCACCAACTCGCATTTCTCTCCGCGCATCATGCGCGAGGCGGAGACAAGAGTCGGGACTTGCTTTCCATTGGCAGTTTTTACAAGAGTTTCGAAGCGAACCGAGTCTTCTCTCCCTTTCTCATAGAGGTTCGGCAACTTAAGCAGATCGCTCACCGGAATAATCTGCGGAAGAAACTTTCCTACGACATCTTCATCTCGCTCATAGCCGACTAATTTAAGAAACGCTCCGTTAAGCTCGCAAATCGTGTACTCTTGATCAACTTTAAGCAAGGCGCTCATGGTGGTCTCCAAGACGCCGTTAAGATAGCGATTCAGCTCCTTAAGCTTTTCATGCTCTACGAATAATTCACGCGTCTTCTCTTCCACCATCCTCTCAAGAATGAGGACCCGTTCGCGTTCTCGCTTAAATCTTCTCTCGAATTGCGCTTCATTGTGAGTCACGCTAGCTCCTCTTTCTAAAGGTAATTTCGAAATCACAGGTCCCAGAATCGGCGTCGATAAGTTGGCGAACGATACTCGCCTCGAAGCCGTAGAAATTAGCTGCCCCTTCGATTATCCCCTCAACAAAATCATACAGTTTACGCGACGATTGGTAGCGGACTTTAATGTAATCTCCTTGACTCGCGAGCACAGTAAAGCGTGGCGGGCGGGCGCCGGCATATAACTTGCGAACTTCTACGTGAATCAGCCCGTCGAGAATTGTTAATAACTCGGCGGGGCGACGAACATTTGCGATATGCTCCTGAACTTTACTGGCAAGTCTTGGAAAACAATATTTTCCAAAGGCTTTCACTGCGCTGCCAAGTTGGAGTTTTAGTATCGCAACTGCGCTCACCACAAGAGCGAAGAAATCCGCGTCGGGATAAGTTCCTGGACCGACAAAGGGCTCTTGGGTGACTAGTTTAGATTTCGCATCGTCATGTATGCTATCAAACGTATCTGCGCTAAAATTATCGGTAATAAACTGTTCAAATATGTTAAAGATTTCACCTTTCATCCGGCCCTCCATTGTTGCTTTTAGTTTCGAGACGAAGGCTTTGATGCTCAAACTCGCGAAGCGCCTTCTCGAGTGAATCAAGCGGCTCATCACTCACAATATAACCGCTGCTATCACGACGAACGTTCGTAATCCCGGGGTACTGTGACTCCAACTCTTGAAGCTGTTGGGATTGTGCTTTTGCAATAGTAAGGAGACGTCGGCTGTGAAGGAGTAGCCCGCGGTATTCGATTGCATTTTGCAGTGCTATCCCAAGCTCAACAATATTGAATGGCTTAAGGAAGAAGCGATATATTTCTCCTACGTTAATTGCATTCATCGCGACTTCGAACTGCGCTTTACCCGTAAGCATCATTCGAACAGTCGTAGGATACCTCCGACAAACTTCTTTCAGCAGCTCAGTCCCCTGCATTTTCGGCATATGCTGGTCGCTCACTATCACATCAACCGACTTTGTGTGCATCAAATCCAGAGCTTTTTCACCCGATTCGCACGACATAACTTGATAGGGCTGGCCGCGTAATGCGCGAGAAATAGCCTGCAAAAGATTCTGATCATCATCGACAAAGAGAACGCTACATGTAGTTTTATTTTGCTTCATAGACATTAATTTAAAACCGGAGCCACACGCCCGAAAATCTGGATTGGCTCCTTTATCCCAACAAGCTTCTGATAGTTGCGTACTCTTGTAATGAGCGGACCAGTGAGTTCTGTCCCCGGTGCCACGAGCAGTACGCCATCACTCGTCTCGATCGCGGATAGGAGTCGATGACCTGGAACAAGCTCCCGAACCGTCAACTGAATCGCCTCCACTCCATCGGCCGACGGGGAGTTCGTACCGCCGACGACCTTCTCGAGGGCGTCAAGGAGAGGTGCTCGACACCAGCAACACGTCGAACGCGTCGCTGCAAGTGAATCCTTCTCACTCTTTCCGAGAGTGCGTTGTTGGGCAAATTGTCGCGCGATTGAAATGAGCTGAACCGACTCACTACTCTGCTTGGATTCTGGTGCTGAAAAATCCCTAACGATCGTGGCGACCCCATCGAGTCGTGGAATGTTCTGGAGTAGCGACGCTGCACACTCGGGAGCTTCCCTCGCCAATTTTGATTCTTCTTGGCTCAATGCACTTTGTGAGCGAATTTTTTCTTGTATCGAGCTTGGCAAGGTGATCTCACCTAAACGACCAAGCATACAGGCAAGCTCAAGTTCCCATGCGTTTTCAATACGCAGCTCTCGACAGAGCTTCTGAATTATTTCGCGCGCGTTGAGAGTTCCTTCGAAGCGCTGCGGATCTACCATCGACATTAAGTCCGTCAGCAATTTTATAGTTCCACTGAGGGTATTCTGCAGCAGCTCTCGCTCTGCGCTAAGGATAAGATATTGCGAAATTCCTTCGCGGAGAACTTTCGCGAAGTCTGCCGAGTTGCAGGGTTTGTTCACGAATCGATACACACTGCCCTCATTAACCGCGCGAACTGCGGTATCCTGGTCAACATTCCCGGTGAGCATTACTCGCACTGTAAGCGGGCAGATTTTAGCGACCCTTTTCAAGAACTCGACACCATCGATCTCTGGCATGCGCATATCCGAGACCACCACTGCGAAACGCTCGCCGCGATCGAGAAGCGTCAAGGCGTCATGCGCTCCAAGTGCCGTCTCGATGGTATATTCACTTCGGAGATGCCTTTTCATTGAGCTGAGAATATTCCTATCATCATCTACAAATAAAACTCGCTGCGTCATGAGATTGCTCCTTGTAAAACTTGGTAAATGCAAAATTGGGGCCGCCACAAGGGAAATTACTCGGAAAAGAAAAGCACTATTTCTGAGCATTTAGCGCACGGAGCGCTTCGCTACCGTACCTTGAATAAGTAAACCTTACCCATCCCGATTGTAAAAAATACAATGAGTCGAATTCACGAACGTCTGCGAGTGGCTACAAAGCTACTCGCGAGAGGCGATTGCGCCTGCACCCGATGCGGTTTCGTTTAAGCCGCGCACGTAAAGCGCGTCCTCTGTTTTCAACGAAAGCAGGCTCCACCTGGCATTTTGTAATTGAGTTGCTCGTTAT
>CAZEAC010000141.1:0-4541 GCA_964510065.1 uncultured Bdellovibrionales bacterium
GTCGGCTACTTAAGGAATCTAAATGGATGATATATTTTTTTAGAGTTAGTATATTTAATGCATTTACACACTGCCCTATAGGAGATATAGCTATCCATTATTAACATAGACAATTAAAAACGGTAGCTATGGAAAATACAAATCAAGAAACCTTTACCTCGTCGGATAACGCCGGCTGCGCTAAAAAGAGTTTTTATTGGTCAAGGTTGTTCACCAACGCGGCGGAAGATCCCTTCTCAAGTGTGCGTTGGGAGACAAGGGAGGTGTCAATTGAGAACCAGGCAGGAGAGCGAATCTTCTACCAACAAGCGGTGGAATGCCCGATCGAGTGGAGTCAAACAGCGGTATCCATCGTGGCGTCGCGCTATTTCGCCGGTTCTGTGGTGGAAGCTCGGCGTGAGCGAAGCGTCAAGCAGCTTATTTCACGCGTCGTTGCCTGTATTCGTACCTGGGGAATTTCACAGGAATACTTCGAAAACGCGGAACAAGCTGATATTTTTGCCGCTGAACTGAGTTACGCGCTCCTGCACCAAATGGCCGCGTTCAATTCTCCGGTATGGTTCAATGTCGGCGTCCATGAGAAACCGCAGTGCAGCGCCTGCTTTATACTTTCGGTGGAGGATTCAATTGAATCTTTGATTGAACTCCAAGCGACCGAGGTGAAACTTTTTAAGTTCGGCTCAGGCGCCGGATCGAACCTCTCTAAAATTCGCTCGAGCAAGGAACGGCTCAGTAACGGCGGCAACCCTTCTGGTCCCGTCTCGTTTATGCGCGGCTATGACGCTTGGGCAAATACCATAAAAAGCGGCGGTAAGACTCGGCGCGCGGCAAAGATGCAGATCCTCGACGTCACACATCCCGATATTATTGAATTTATCGAATGTAAGAAAAAAGAGGAGCAGAAGGCGTGGGCGCTTATGGAAGCCGGATATGAAGCTCGTATCGGAGCGCCGGGCGGAGCCTACGACTCGGTAATGTTTCAGAACTCAAATATAAGTGTTCGTGCCAGTGACGAATTTATGAACGCGGCGGCAGAAGGCCGCACCTATTTTACTCAAAGGATCTTTGACGGCGCTCCTTGCGAGGAGCTTAAGGCACGAGAAATTTTATGCAAAATCGCCGAGAGCGCGCACCTTTGCGGTGATCCCGGAATGCAATTCGACAGCACCATAAATCGTTGGCACACCTGTCCAAATTCCGGCCGCATTAACGCCAGTAATCCTTGCAGCGAGTACATGCACCTAGATAATTCCGCCTGCAATCTCTCAAGCATTAATCTGCTGAAGTTCATTGACGAAAAAGGTGAATTTAATCCCGAAAAGTTTGCGCATGTGATCCGACTCCTTATTACGGCGCAGGATATTCTCATCGATAATTCTTCGTATCCCACTCCGGAAATCGAGAAGGGCGCGCGGCAGTATCGGCAGCTCGGACTCGGCTACAGTAACTTAGGCGCGCTTCTCATGCGCCAAGGGATTCCCTATGACTCCGACGCGGGGAGAACCTGGGCCGCCGCAATAACGGCAATGCTCACCGGTGAAGCCTATAGAACTAGCGCGCGGCTTGCGGCTCATAAAGGCCCATTTGTAGGGTTTCGCAAGAATCGAAAAGCAATGCTTGAGGTAATGAGCAAACATCATCAGGCACTCGCTTCTTATGATTTTTCGATATTACCAAAAAAGTTTCACCAGGCGATAGGCGAAGTGTGGGATGACGTGGAAAAAGAGGGAAGCATCAGCGGCTTTAGAAATGCGCAAACAACAGTCCTCGCGCCCACGGGAACTATCTCTTTTATGATGGACTGTGACACGACCGGGATAGAGCCCGACATTGCCTTAGTAAAATATAAAAAGCTTGTCGGCGGAGGTTTACTAAAATTGGTAAATCAAAGCGTTGAGCCCGCACTTCGCGCGCAGGGGTATTCTCCCGAGCAATGTAACGACATTCTGAGTTTCATTGACACTCACGACACTATTGAAGGAGCCCCGCATCTTAAAGCGTCCGATCTTGCGGTATTCGATTGCGCACTCAAGCCGGCGCATGGTAGCCGCTCTGTTCACTATCAGGGCCACCTAAAAATGATGGCGTCGGTACAGCCGTTCCTCTCCGGAGCAATTTCAAAGACGGTCAATCTTTCGCATGATTGCTCGGTAGAGGAGATCATGCAGATCTTTATCGAGGCGTGGAAGCTCGGAATAAAAGCGGTAGCTCTCTACCGAGACGGCTCAAAGCGGCTGCAACCGCTTAACGTAGGGAAACAGGCACTCTCTGCGGCAAAGGAAACAGAACGGCCGCTGCGGAGAAAACTTCCCTCCGAACGAAAGGCACTTACGCATAAGTTCTCGGTGGCGGGACTTGAGGGCTATATAACCGTGGGACTCTATGAAGATGGAGCTCCCGGAGAAATCTTTCTGACCGTGGCGAAAGAAGGCTCGACACTTTCGGGCGTGATGGATGCTTTTGCGACATCAATCTCACTCGCCCTGCAATATGGGGTTCCGTTGCCGGCATTGGTTCGTAAATTTACGCACATGCGCTTTGAGCCGGCGGGCTTTACCGGTAATTCTGAAATTCCGTCGGCGAGTTCAATCGTAGATTACGTATTTAAATGGTTGGCGAACAGATTCCTGAACGCGGAGGAGCGTAAGCGCGCGGGGCTGATCTCAAACATCGATGGCGGCGCACATCTTGGTGAGACTCTTCGAGGCGAGGCGGGTGCCAAAGATAAAAAGTCAGCACCTAATTCGGCTGCGGAGAATTTTGCTTCAATTGTGCAATTTGAAGATTCGCCTCCCTGTACGGCCTGTGGCTCAAGCCTTATGGTGCGACAGGGAAGCTGCTATGTGTGTCTAAATTGCGGCACACAGGGAGGTTGTGGTTAATTAACGCCGCGTGCCGGAGATGATATGAGCGTTCCGCTTCAGGACCTGATTGCAAAATACGCGGGGATTCAATGCCCGCGTTATACTAGTTATCCGACCGCGGTTGAATTTCAGCCTACATTTCATGACCGGGAGTGGAAATCGGCCTTGCAGAGTGATCTCGCGTCGAGAGGCGATCGGAATCCGGCACTTGCGCTCTATTTTCACATTCCCTTTTGCCGAACGCTTTGTTTTTTCTGCGCGTGTAACAAGGTAGTAACTAAAAACCGCGCCATCGTCGCGCCGTATTTGGCGGCACTGCGAAAGGAGATAGATTGTTATGCGACGCTTTTGCCGTTTGGACTCGAAGTCGAACAGCTGCATTGGGGAGGAGGTACACCTAACTACCTCACCTGCACCGAGATAACAGAATTATATGGCTACTGTCGAGAGCGCTTCCCGAATTTCGCCCCGGACGCGGATGTATCGATCGAACTTGACCCGCGCACGACGAGTTTTGAACAGCTCGTAACACTTCGCGAAATTGGATTCACGCGCCTCAGCTTTGGAGTGCAAGATTTCGACTCTGCGGTACAGCGCATTGTGAATAGAATCCAGCCCTATACTATGGCCGAATCACTTATCACCTCAGCGCGAGAGTTGGGTTTCTCAAGCATCGGTATTGATCTTATTTACGGGCTCCCCGGGCAAACGCTTGAAAGTTTTGGCAAGACTCTTGCGATGGTGAAGCGACTCCGTCCAGATCGAATTTCACTTTTTGGATATGCGCACGTGACCTGGAAGAGCAAGGCTCAGGCGAGCTTTGATCCGATGCTGCTTCCCAATGCTCAAGCGAGGATTGCGTTGTTAACCGCAGGCATCGAGTCGTTTCTGAACGCAGGCTACAAATCCATCGGCATGGATCACTTCGCGCTTCCGGAAGATTCGCTTGCATTAGCCATGGAGCACGGCACACTCAATCGAAACTTCATGGGATTTAGCACGCATAAAGACGCATGGGTCATCGGATGCGGCGCTAGTGCCGTCTCGAGCATCCCCGGAGCATTTGCGCAAAACAGCAAGGATCTTGCGGTCTATCAGCGCCAGGTCAATGAACTGGGGCTCTCAGTTGAACGGGGAGTTGTGCGAACTCGAGATGATCAGCTGCGCAGCGAAATAATTGAGAAAATTCTTTGTGGAAACGGAGTGGATATTGATGAACTCGAACGGCATTGGAAAATTGATTTTTGGGAGTATTTTGCGTCTACCCGTCGTGCACTCTTAGATTTCGTACAACAAGGGCTTATCACCCTCTCGCTTTCGCACTTTGAAGTTACAGAGATAGGAAGACTCTTTGCGCGAAATATTGCCATGGTATTTGACGCCTATTTGCCTAAATATCGAGTAGCAAATTCTGGAATTTTTTCACAGTCGGTGTAATCTTTGGCCTTAACCCTACTCTCCCGGGAGTTCGTCGCGAGATGAGTGAAATGCCTGTAAATCCGAAGGAATCCGACAAAGCTAGCCTGGACTTCTCACAGGTTTCGTCGCGAGGAAGTGTAACGTGGCGAACGACGAGGCTTTTCGACGGAATTGGCCTACAGGCAGCCTATCAGGCTGTCGAGCACTCGCGACGAGGATGCCGCAGGAGTTACGGGCAGATCACTCATCGCAGCAGGG
>CAZEAC010000142.1:0-3512 GCA_964510065.1 uncultured Bdellovibrionales bacterium
TTTCTCGCAAAAATCGCCAAAAGGCCGGCGAAGACGGAATGCATAGTTTTTCAGAAGTTCCTTAGGCGAGGAATCCCCTTTGACTGTTATATGTGAACAGGGGAATATAGGCCCATGATTCTTAAAGATGTTGATGGTGCCACGAAGGTACTTGTGGTCGATGATTATGCGCTCACCCGCGATATGGTCAAGTCAATCCTGCGCCAGCTCGGGTTTGTGAACATTCTTGCCGCCGAAGATGGTGCAATGGCGCTTCAGCTACTTCGTGAAGAGAAAGTCGGTCTTATTATCTGCGATTGGAATATGCCGCGCATGTCCGGGCTAGCCCTGCTCCGTGAGGTTCGGGGGGATGAGAAGCTCAAGGCGGTTCCTTTTCTCATGCTTACTGCAGAGGCTTATCGGGAAAATATTGTAGAAGCGGTAAAGGCAGGAGTGACCGATTATATAGTCAAACCGTTTACCTCACAGGTCTTGGCCGAAAAGATCGAATCAGTGCTTAAGGGTACGGGTAAGACCCTGCCCAAGGTGTAGCAGATCCAATGCGCATAGAAGAGATTATGAACCCGCGGGTATCCTCGATAGAGCAGGACCGCCCAGTGGTCGAAGCGCTTCGCTTACGTGGCGAGAAAGAAGCGCGTATGATAGCGGTGACAAGATCGGGAAAATGTGTCGGGGTAATTAGCTTGCGTGCAATTGAGAAAGAGCTCCTGCCGATTTTTAGGCGCGGTGTAGACTCTGAACTGCTCGCGGCTTTTTCTAATCGCAAGGTCAGTGAGCTAATGGATCGGGAGGCACCTCTTCTCAATGTTGATACCGAGATTGTCGTGGCCATCGATTATTTTTTGCGCTCTGAGCTAGACGCGCTACCAGTTATAGATGCCGCCTCGAAGAGTGTGTGCGGTGCAGTGAGCGCGCGCGAAATTCTTCAAGCGGCTAGAACTTTATTTGACGACTAATTGGCACCATGATGCGTTTTTTTTGGATCGCGTCAACAATCTCGCTGTTTATTGAAATGCTTTCACCGCTTTTTGTGCCGATTGAATCGCTTCCGCTCATTTTTACTAGCATTGATTCTACCCACTGTTTTTCGGCGGCTCTTTTGCTTAGTATGGTCGGTGCTGTGGCGGCCTTTTTTGCAAGTACGCCGTTTGGCATTCGGCAGTTGTTCGCGCAGTCGCGAGGTTCGTTGTCTGATTTTCGGTTGTGCTACGATTGTACCATCGTTTCGACACTCCTTATAAGCGATCTGCTAGTGTTAAGTGGAGCAGTTGGCGCGATTCTTAGCGCCGAGGCGGCGTTGGTGCTGCCTTCGATGATTATAGGGCTGGTCTTGAATGTTGCGGCTTACCCGAATTTTTCTCGTGCGCTACGACTTTTGAAACTACGCGAGGCCTGATGTCGGTAAAGCTCTGGGAGCCGGATGTAGTTCGAAAAAAAAGCGCACGGCTTTCGCGCTTCATAGAGCAATGCAACAAAGAGTGTGGGACTTCAATTGAAGAGTATTCTGATCTTTACGCGTTTTCCCTAAAGAACCTTGATCGGTTTTGGGGGCTGGTATGGACCTTTTGTGATGTAAAAGCTTCGGTTCAGCCGAAAAAGAATTTTACGCCGGGCGAGGAGATCTATGCGGCGCGTTGGTTTGAAGGTGCGCGGCTTAACTTCGCTGAAAACCTGCTGCGCCGAGATGATGATTCACGAGCTGTGCTTTTTTGGGGAGAAGAGAAAGTAACGATTGAACTTTCCTATAGAGAGTTGGCCCGGCGTAGTAAAGCCGTTTCGCGCTGGCTCGTCTCGCGCGGAGTCACGGTTGGCGATCGTATTGTCGCGGTCTTGCCAAACGCGCCTGAGGCATTAATTGCGATGCTTGGAGTAAGTGGTTGTGGCGCGGTGTGGTCTGCAGTGTCTCCTGACTTTGGAACTGAAGCAATTATCTCTCGATTCTCCCAGATTAGTCCTCGTGTGCTGTTTCTCACTCAAGGATACTTTTTCCGAGGAAAGTGGATTGAATGCGCCGCAAAAGCACAGGCGCTTCGCGAGGCGATTCCGAGCCTTGAGGAGATAGTGCTCGTGCCCTATGGCGGCGAACCCGGGCAAATTGCCAGTGACTCGACTTGGTCGGAAATTCTTCAGTCATCGGAAGCACAGTATAATTTCGCGCAGCTTCCTGCCGACGCGCCGCTGGCAATTTTATATTCGTCGGGTACTACCGGAGCGCCAAAGTGCATCGTTCACAGCGTTGCGGGAACATTGCTTGAGCATCTGAAAGAGCACCAGCTTCACACTGACATTAGGCAGGGAGATCCGGTTTTTTATCAGACCAGCTGTAGCTGGATGATGTGGAATTGGCTTATGAGTGCGCTTGCGTCAGGCGCTTCGCTTGTGCTTTACGACGGAGATCCTCTCGCGCGAAACGGACAGATCCTTTTCGACCTGACCGATAGTGCAGAAACTGCAGTCTTTGGGACTAACGCAAAATTTCTCTCGATTATTGAGAAGGACGGTCTCGCCCCGGGCAAGTCACACAAACTTTCAAAACTTCGAACCTTCCTTTCAACGGGTTCACCGCTCCTTGATTCGGGTTTCGAATATGTATATCGCGAAATTAAATCAGACGTATGTCTCTCTTCAATTTCAGGAGGAACCGATATCATTGGCTGTTTTGCTTTGGGGTCGCCGATTTCACCGGTATATCGTGGAGAGCTTCAGGTTCGAAGCCTTGGGCTGGATGTGCAGGTATTCGACGAAGGTGGCCGCTCTTTAATCGGTGAAAAGGGCGAACTTGTTTGCTGTAACTCATTTCCATCAATGCCGCGGGAGTTCTGGAATGATTCTGATGGCCGGCGTTATCACGCAGCATATTTCGAAAAATATCCGAATGTATGGCACCATGGTGATTATGCGCTGCTGAATGAGCATGGCGGAGTGGTTGTGTACGGTAGATCCGACACCACGTTGAAGCCGGGCGGTGTTCGAATCGGAACGGCGGAGATATATCGTCAGGTCGAAACGGTCAATGAGATTCGCGAATCCTTGGCGGTCGGTCAGACGTGGAAGGGAGACGTTCGAATTGTCCTGTTTGTGGTGCTTCAAGCTGGCATTGTTCTGGATGACGCCCTTCGAGAAAAGATTCGAAGCGCTGTTCGCAAAGGTACTTCACCCTTTCATGTGCCTAAGATGATCATCCAGATTAGTGACCTGCCCCGTACGCGCAGCGGAAAGAACGTGGAGAAGGCGGTAAAAGATATCATCGACGGGACTCCAGTATTAAACCGCGATGCGCTTGCGAACCCAGATGTCCTTGATCAGATTATGAGGATCGAAGAGCTAAAAAGAGATTAGGGCCGGATACACTGTAAGCGAAGTTTTCCGACTCTTTTCCTCTCTGTGCTCTCCGTGACTCTGTGGTTTTTTTGAAGTAAATAAACCACAGAGAGCACAGAGACAGAGAGCACAGAGATGGAGCAGAGTGAAGGAAAGGTTACTTCGTTAGCAGGGTACTAGCGTGCGCCCTT
>CAZEAC010000143.1:0-3036 GCA_964510065.1 uncultured Bdellovibrionales bacterium
GTCATTCGCCAATTTACGCCTCCTCGCGACGAAACCCGTGAGAAGTCCGGGCTAAGGGCAAGTTATTTCGTTTCGGCGATGTCACATGTCGAAATTACGGGGCGAAGACTGGTCTGCCGACGGGAAATTTTTCGGGAAATGCGATTTAGTGAGAGGCGGGCCTGTTGGAGCTTGAGGCGAACTTGCTCAACCTCGCTTGGTAGTTCGAGCAGTGTAGCTAAACGAGCCGATTACTGCGCGAATCGGATCTTCTAATTTGCTTGAGGCAGATCTGCAAGGCGTGATATCGCGGTCTAGTGCGGCAAGATATCGGCGTGCTTCATCATGCAGCTCCGCACCTTTCTTTAGAAACCAATCACGAATTTCGCGCTCCTTCGAGCAGGGAATATTATCGTACTGGGTTTTTACATGCAGGTTCGGTGGATCTTTTGCATCAATTAGGTTTTCAATGACTGCAGATTGAAGGTCGCTTGCATCTTCGCTGAGCAGGCCAATCGCCTCGTTAAAGTTCTCTCGTGGCTGATAGCCCGGTTTCAAAAGTTTCAGTCCGCGCTCGGTTTGTTGAGCTATTTCCGCGCGCTCAAGTTCGAAAGCGATGGTATAGGGGTTGAGGTCGGTGCTTATCTCGGCGACAAGTGAGGCGAATTCACCCTTTCTTCCCGTAAAATCGAGAATCCTTGGCCGTCCGGCTTTGTCTTTGTAGCGAGCGCTGCTTTGCCAAAGCCCAATAATACGTGTCACTACGTCAGCATCGCGGCGAATTGGTGCATCGATCTCGATAAGGCTCTTGATTTCGCGACGCTGAATGCCTGTCATGACGCTTAGTTTGCTTACGGTGAGTTTCTCGTCGAGGCTGTGAAGCTCTTCCTTGGCGATTTTAAGGAAGACAATCCGTAAACATTCGACCACATCTTGAAACTTCAATGCGTGTCTGACGGCAAAGCGAATTACCGGGTAGAGAAGCCCTATAAGGCATTCTCGAAAAATCTCACGTGGCGACGGGGCAGTGCTCACGAGCTGGATCTCCGTTAAGAATTAGTCGTCAAATTCCTGTTTTCTTAAAGTGTGTATTTGCGTGGAAACTGCCACGGTTCCCGGAGCGATCGGCCCACGGACTCGATAGACGCAGTGGCGCTGATCGTTATGAAACACAAATTCAATTTCGCCGGTGCCAGGCCCACTTTCGCCGGTCGAGGCGCGGCCGCTAAAATTCCAGGGCGCATTGACGTCACAGCCGCGATGCTCAAGCTCAAAAATTGCGCCGCTTACTGGAAGTCCGCTCTCTTTGATCTGGACTTCGAGGGTACAAACAATGTCCTCCGGTAGGGGAGCTGTCTGCCGAATCGTGCGAGTGTTTAAAAAGAATGGGCTGCAGTTACGCACGACTTTAGCGCGCAGTGTTTGGTCGAGTAATGCTGCAGTTACCGAGGATTGGTCGATCACAATAGAAAGCTCCACGGTCGACTGGCCATTCGTCGAGGCCGGAACGGCTATCTCGGTTGAGATTCCACGCGGAGTCGTGACCTCTAAAATCGCCTGGCCACCCTGGAATTCTGCCGAGTTAAGTTCGAATGCGCCGGCCTCATCGGCGACTACAATTTCATCGGTATTGAGAAGTTTAACCACGGTGAAACCGACTTCGGTTCCATCCGTACCAATAACGACACCAGAAAAAGTCTTCGCTTCGCCGCCGCCTGGTCCAATCGCGGTCCCGGATGATCCGCCACCGCAACCACAAAGGCTTAGCACCAGGAGCAGCAGAAAAGTGAGAACTTTTGTTAAATCCATGGTGGACATTTTGCACACCTTTTGATATTTGTCAATAATAAAGGCTTTTAAAGAGGTGTGTGTATGAAGCGCAAATTCCTGGTCATTATATCTCTTCTATTAATTTCGTGTGGTGGTGGCGGCAGTGCTGGACATAAGGTTCCAAACTACTCGGGTGCTTGGTCCGGAGGAGTATCGCTTGTAAGCAATAGCTGTCCGCGAGCGATTCCTGAGGAGTTTAAGTACATCTCGACCTTGCATAATGTTGAGCAAGATAGCAGTGAAGATTCTTTGGGAAATTTGATTCTTGATATTGTATTGAACGATGGCAGCGATACCTATGTTGGCGTCGGAGAGGTCGATGAAAATGGTGAAGGACATGCCTTTAGCGCTACGGGAGAGGCGCATGAACTTCCAGGTTTCTTAAGCGGCTATGTCTGTATTGAAACGATCGATTTTAGCTACGAGTCGGTAGACTTTGTAAACAATACTGCTGGTTTCGTGACTCGGCACTCAACCATCACCTGTACTCGCGGCACGAGCGTAAAGAACTGCGATGTAACCTACACTGGATCGGCTTATAGAACGGCGACCGCGTAGCAAGACTCAAGATAGGAAGAGCATTATGAAAAGGTATATACTGGGAGCCCTTGTGTTTCTCGGCGTCATCTTTGTCTTGGGCTGCGGCAGTTCCGGAGGAGGAGACGAATTGCTGGAAGTTGGCGATTTCAGCGGCGAGACGACTTTGAGGCTGCGTAACAGAAAAAGTAGTGAAAGATGTCTTCAGTTAGGAGCAAGCCTTAACGTTCCTGCGATTGATATTAGCGAGTCTAGTACATCAGGGCAGACAGACTTAATTGTTTCAGAGGTGTTTCTTACTTCTCACGGAGCGTTCAAGAGCGAACTCGCAAGAGTACCATTCGGAGCAAGTAGTGTAACCTTTGACCGCCTCGACGCGGAACAATGGAGTGTCTTCGACGACTTGGGCGAAACCAGTTGCGTGCGCACGTTGCAGGCAACCACACTAACGCCATCGGAGGGTACTCTCGACGTGCACTCGGATATAGAGTTTAGCTGTGTCCATGAGGGTGAAACTTCGAGCTGTGAGCTCGAAGAGTTCGGCACGCTTCAGAGAATCGGGGGAATATCCTAAGGAACCTCTGAAAACTATGCATTTCGTCTTCGCTGGCATTTCGGCGATCTTTGCGAGAAACCATGCCGGGAAAATACTCGAAATAGCCCTGCTATTCCTGCGTTTTTCCCGGCATG
>CAZEAC010000144.1:0-2948 GCA_964510065.1 uncultured Bdellovibrionales bacterium
AACCTCTGAAAAACTATGCATTTCGTCTTTGCCGGCCTTTCGGCGATCTTTGCGAGAAAACATGCCGGGAAAATACTCGAAATAGCCCTGCTATTCCTGCGTTTTTCCCGGCATGTTTTCTCGCAAATCTCATCCGAAATTCCAGCAAATCCAAAACGCCTAGTTTTTCAGAGGTTCCCTAGTTACCTTAAGCATACCAATTCTTACTTATAGATACTTAAAAATTTGAGTAGGCTAGGTGCATCTCGCGATGATCTACGCTATGCTCGTCCGCGAGGTGTGACGCCTTCGTCGGTTTGGTTTCTTGAAGGTAACCTCAACCCTACAATGAAAAAAACACTCGGCGGTGTGGTTGGACTACTTGTCAGCGTAGCAGCAGGCGGTGTCGGTTTATACGTGCTTCGCTCGTATATTGTTTCGGCGCTCCTGTTCTATCTCGCGTTGGCTGCTGTGTTCGTCGTTGCTGCGTTCCTCGTGGGCATTGGCCTCTATAGTTGGAGCAAAGTCTCCGAGGGTATGCGCGAGCTAAAAGCGGAAAAGCGCGAAGCGGTTCCGGTTGCAGCTTCGGTGAGCGTGGTGCCGATTGGCAAGTAGCGAGAATGGGGGAGCGCCGGCTTGTCTGGCCTCCCCCAGTGATCTTCTCTAGAGTCTCCTTTCTAGGGGCGGTTTTTTGTAGCGTTTGAAGGCGGTCACACACCTTTAAATTCAATTCAGAAATTACCGGCGATTTTTGAAACTGCCGGAAACATATCTTTAGTCGAGTACGCTCTCTCGGTATTCCCAGTCTCATTGAGCCGGCGTAAACGCGAAATGGTATTGAGCCCGCAATATCTTCCAAGAAGATTCAAATAGGGGCGATACGCAAAGATCATTTCTATAATGAGGTCGAATAGCGTCCCGCCTTCGCTCAAATCTAGCCAAGCATCGCGAATCGCAATGTCAAATGATCGTATTATATTTGGATCGGCCCACATCACCTCACTGCCAAACAGAATAATTTCCTTATTTGGATTTATTTTGGCGGTCTGAGTATCGAACGAGCAGTTATTGAAGAGCCGATTGAATTCAGTGCAGGGAAACCACATTATCGCCCGAAATGATTCACCCGCTTGCGCAAGAGCATCTGGAGTTTCAAATGGCTCAAGGTGAACTGATTCGACCTTTTTGGGATTTACCAAGCCGGAGGTGACCAACTTGTTAAAAAGAAAAGCAGTGGTGGAGGGCATCCCGAGCAAATAGGCATAACTGGTTGCGGGATTCTTCGTCGCCTGAGAGCCCTCACTGCCGGACTTTACAACGCGGTGACTTATATCCGGCATTAACATAACAGGGCGGTAGCTTGTACCGTTCTTGGCGCCCAATAAGCTTCCTGCGGAGGCGATGCTAAGCATGCAAAAATCAGGATACTTCCGAAACGATTTTGAGCAGATGCGCTCAACGATTTCGCCGCTATGCGCGAAGCCGAAATCGAATTCAAGATTGAAGCCTTTGACGTATTTTAACACCAACAGTATCGCAAGCGCGCTAATATGCGGGGGCGGAAAGGCTATGCAGATGGACCTGTCTTTAAGCACGCGGTCACGCTCGACTCGATCGGACGCGCTTCCGAGACGACCGGAGGACGCAAGCTGTAGATCAATATCCGAGGTAATCGTTCGATTTTTTCCGGCAAGCGCGCAGAAGGATCTATCGAGAAACACATCATTTACTTTCTGACGTAAATAGGTCGAAGAAAAAATATTCGTGGTGACCAGACTCGATAGTATTTCTCTTTGAAATAGCTCGCGGAGCCGTTCGCGTGTCGGCGAATGAATGAACACGCTTGGAACGCAAGTTAAGGAATCTTGCTCGGCGACAAATGAATCTAAGATCTTTTGATACGCGGGCGGGAGCACCTGAGGTGTCGCGAGACTCCTTGTAAGCGCCACACCGTTTTCACTTTTTGAATCGGAGAGAAAAGCTGAAGCTGATGTACTGTTAACGAGATTATTTCTAATTGACCCTTCGACAGTTGCAGCTCGTTCAAACGAGCAATTTGCGCTTTCAGAGGTCAACGTAATCGCATCAAATCGAATATCTTTATGTGCTGAAAAGCTCGCAGCGATGTTGCCAATCTCCTGCTCGTCATTGATTTCGATCTCGTCAATGAAAACCGATATTGCGCGAGGAGGAAGAAAGTGATGGTTGAGAGAAATAATGACAGGTCCCGGTCTTCGACGTTCGGAATTGCTACGTACGATTAGGCGCCGTGCGAGCGGAAAGCCGGCGGAGTCGCTGCCGAACATTTCACAAAGCCACGCAGTGTTTTTTGATAGTGAATAATCAAGCGAAGCGGCGTGCGAAGCACCTTCTCCCAATAACTGCACTACTCGGTTAGAATTAGACTTTCGTGCTTCTGCGGCACAGGTCGCGAGGAGAGTGATGATGGCTTTGACGCCGACTGACCACTGAAATGATCCGACGTTCTGAAATGCGCCGCCTGTCTTCCCTCTCACGGCGCGAATTTCCCGCCCCGCCAAGGGATGAAAAAACCGCGTCTCGATCAATTGAGGCGCGGTTGAATTGACAAACATTAGTTTTAGGTAAGTCATGGAGCTGCTACCTAGGCACTGTTCCGAGAGTAACGCAGAAGTGTCATATGTCAAGGAGATACTTACATATCAAGGCTGACTCAGGGTAAGTGCTTCGTCATATGCAATTTCTCAGAGACACCGGCCTTTTCTTTTCAGAGAAGGATTCAGAAAAGAATACAGGTAAATAATCCTTTATTTTTCTCGCTGCTTTCTGGAGAATTCAAGGCTAGTACTCTGTTAACGAAATCTTCTCACTTTTCTCTGCCTCGGTGTCCTCTGAGCCTCTGTGGTTTTATAAAGAAAAATAAACCACAGAGACTCAGAGCGCACCGAGTGAGGACCGAGACTAATGATAAGTTATTTCGTTAACAGAGT